>NZ_CAURDT010000001.1:0-593909 GCF_963524015.1 uncultured Parvimonas sp.
GGAATACCGAACATCAGCGAATCTATCATTGCGGAGCGTCTTCCAAAGATGCAGGTCAGAGAATCACAAGTATAACGGAAGTAGTCGATCAGATGATTTATACTGACCTTATCAATAATCTATTGAAAAATCCGGTGTTGAAGTTAAAATAGAAGTAAAAAATGGATTGAAAATTTGAAAAAATATGTATCCAATACTTGACACAAGGGTGTAATGTAAATAGTTTTGGAGGATAGACCGCTGTTACAATATGTAATCCGTTTAAATAGAAACATACTGTAATGCAAATCAAAGTAAAACTTTTGGAAATTTATCTTTACTTTTTGTTTAAATAGAAACATACTGTAATGTAAATTTATTTTTTCTCTTACAAGTTTTTCATCAAGATTAGTTTAAATAGAAACATACTGTAATGTAATTGTGCATTTCCTTTTAATGTTTCATGATGTCCTAACTCGTTTAAATAGAAACATACTGTAATGTAAATTTGGTTTGAAGCTGGTTGGCACACTTGTTACACATAAGTTAAAATAAAAACATACTGTAATGTAAATCGTATCGCATTACTGAGTGTCTTCTGCCTTGTAAGTTTAAATAGAAATATACTGTAATGTAAATGGGAATTTTTGTAGTAAATCCATTAGTTTGCTTGGTTTAAATAAAAACATACTGTAATGTAAATTTTTCAAGTTTATAATCGCATTTATATTTCATTTTCGTTTAAATAGAAACATACTGTAATGTAAAATAAATATTATACTTATCTAAAATATGAATACATTTCATTTGCAAAATTTTATACAAATCGTTATAATATATGTATTACTTAAAAGATTTTAAGTTTTAAATTAATGTTATTTTTTACATAATTTATGATGTAATTAATAATATTTAAGGAGGAAAAATGAAAGCTATATTATTTGATTTGGATGGAACTTTGCTTCCTTTGGATGAGAAATTATTTGTTGATATTTATTTTACAGAATTGTCAAAAGTATTTTCTGCTTATAATATTGAAAGTAAGAAACTTGTTGAAACAATCTGGACTGCAACAGGAGATATGATTAAGAATGATGGAAAGAAGACGAATGAAGAAGTATTTTGGGATAGATTTGAAAGCTGTATAGATACTGATGTATCAAGTGTTAAGGGATTATTAGCAGAGTTTTATGCAAATCAATTTTATAATAAGGTTAAGAAGTCTTCAACTGAAAATAGTTTGGCAAAGGTTGCTGTTGAAATTGCAAAGAAGAATGGGAGAAAGGTGATTCTTGCTACTAATCCGGTATTTCCTGAAGATGCTTTAGTTAGATTGAAATGGACAGGACTTGATGTTGATGACTTTGATTATGTTAGTCATTATAGTAATAGTTCTTTTTCAAAGCCAAATCCTAAATATTATTTAGATTTATGTGAAAAATTTGGTCTTGAACCAAAGGACTGTTTAATGATTGGAAATGATGAAAAAGAAGATATTTTTGCTGCTAGTTCTATCGGAATGAATTGTTATTTGGTAACAGATAATCTTAATTCAGCTCCAGATTGTGAAATAAATTGTGAAAAGGGAAGTTTTGAAGACTTAATTGAAAAATTAAAAACTTTATAATTGAGATAGGTATAAATTAAAAAGACAACAATTTGTTTGAATTGTTGTCTTTTTGTTGTTTTTAATTAAAATTTTCAAAATTCAATCATATGGGGCTTTAGGAGATCTCTCGACTTCGCTCGAGATGACGTGTTGGGGAAGATATTCTTTGAATAGTAAAAAGACGTGAATTATTTCACTATTACACAATTATTCTCTCAAAATTACTATTGTTTACAAGTAAACAAAGTTAGAGCTAGATTAACTTCGTTTCACTTTACTCAACTACGTTCAAGATGACGTGTTGAGAGACGTTCGGAAGACAAAGCTCTTATTTCTTCTTGGCTATTAAGAATTTTATTTTTATTCCTAATGATTTGAATTTATTTTCGTATTCTGTTTCTATGTTTTTTGGATATTCAAAGTTCGCTAAGTCATATGTAATTAGTATTACTTCAAATCCGTTTTCATTAAAGTATTCCAAACTTGCTTCGAATAAATCATCATCATCAGTTTTAAAATGTATTTCTCCCTCTTCTACAAGTAATTTATTGTATTTTGCTAAAAAATTAGGATGAGTAAGTCTTCTTTTATGATGTCTTTTCTTTGGCCAAGGATTACAGAAATTTATGTAAATTCTAGATATAGAGTTTTCGTTAAATATCTCATCTATTTTTTCTATATTTGTAGGAATTGCTCGAACATTTAACAATTCTAAATCCCTAATTTTTCTTGTTGCATATACAATTGCATTTGTGTCCAAGTCCAATATACAGTAATTAATGTCCTTGTTAATATCAGCAATTTCGCTTATAAATTTTCCTTTTCCACAACCAAGTTCAAGATTTATAGGATTGTTATTTTTAAATTCTTCGTTCCATTTTCCTTTTAAGTTTTCTGCATTGAATATTACTTGAGCATTTTCTTTCATTTCAGGAACTGCCCACCATTTTTTTCTAAGTCTCATAATTTTCCTTTCATAAAAATTTTTTATCGTTACAAATATTATATCATATTTTTCTATTTTATATATATTTTATAAAAAAATTAAAAAATTTTTTTACTACTAATAGTAATATTTTTATATCCACCAAAATATTTTTAAAAATACTACAAAACATACTATATATAGTAAAAAATAAAACTTGATTTCTATATATATTTTGTTTTATAATGGGTATAAATTTGCGGAGGTGATTTTATTGAGGATTATAAAGAGAGATTTATCAGAGGTATCATTTGATATTTCTAAAATAGAAAATGCAATTTATAAAGCATTTATTAGTGTTGGTGATGAAGATAAAAAGGTACTTTCAAAACAATTGGCACAAGAGGTTTTTGAAAATATTTTACAAAATAAGGATGAAAATTCAAGTATAAGTGTTGAAGAAATTCAAGATTATGTTGAAAAAACTTTAACTAAGAATAATCATTATGAAACTTTAAAAAGCTATATTTTATATAGAGAAAAAAGAAATTCTTTAAGAAAGGAATTAAATTCTTTTAGAGAATATATTGAAGATGAATCTTTAATTGAAGTGCTTGCAAAAATTCAAAAAGATTTTTCAACAGAAGGTTATGAGCTTGACAGATTATGTAGAAAGTTCTTGTCTTTTGTTAAACCAAGTTCTACTTTGAACGAAAAAGTTGAGCTTTTAATAAAGGCATCTTCTGAATTGACTTCGAAAGAAAATCCAAATTGGGAATATATTTCTGCTAGAATTTATGCTTATAAAATTCATAAAGAGATTTCAAATTATGAGAAAGAATGGCATATTGTCGATTTTAAATCAAAGATACAAGCTTTGACAAAAGCTAATTTATATGGGGAATATATATTAGAAAACTATTCAAGTGATGATATTGATGAGCTTGAAAAGTATATAGATGACAGTAGAGATGAGTTATTTACTTATTCATCTTTAGATTTAGTATATAAGAGATATTTAATTTGTGATTCACATAAAAAAGTAATTGAAACAATGCAAGAAATGTTTATGGGTATTGCTATGCATCTCGCAATTCCTGAAAAAGATAGAGTTTCTTTTGCTAAAAAAGTTTATGACGTTCTTAGTAATTTAAAGGCAACTGTTGCAACTCCTACAATGTCAAATGCGAGAAAGCCATTCCATCAACTTTCTTCTTGTTTCATAGATACAGTTCCTGATACTTTAAAAGGAATTTATAGAAGTATAGATAATTTTGCTCAAGTTTCAAAACATGGTGGTGGAATGGGACTATATTTTGGAAAGGTTCGTGCAAGTGGTTCTGATATTCGTGGATTTAAAGGTGTTGCAGGTGGAGTTATCAGATGGATAAAACTTGCTAATGATACAGCAGTTGCAGTTGATCAACTAGGGGTTAGACAAGGCTCTTGTGCTGTTTATTTAGATGTTTGGCATAGAGATATTCCCGAGTTTTTAAATCTTAGAACTAATAATGGTGATGACAGAATGAAAGCTCATGATGTTTTCCCTGCAATTTGTTTCCCTAATTTATTCTGGCGTTTAGCAAAGGAAAATATAAATTCTAATTGGTATTTATTCTGTCCACATGAAGTAAAAGATGTAATGGGATTCTGCTTGGAAGATTTTTATGGAGAAGAGTGGGAAGAAAAATACAGACTTTGTATTAAAGAGCCAAGACTTGATAAAAGAGTTTTAACTGTAAAAGATTTAGTTAAATTAATTTTAAAGAGTCAAGTTGAAACTGGCACACCTTTTATTTTTAATAGAGATAATGCAAATAATGCAAATCCAAATTCACATAAGGGAATGATTTACTCTTCAAATCTTTGTACTGAAATAATGCAAAATATGAAAGAAATTTTAGATGTTGAAGATAAAATTTTACAAATAGATGGAGAAGATCATGTTGTAACTGATGTTAAAGCTGGAGATTTTGTAGTTTGTAATCTTGCAAGTTTAGTTCTTGGAAATATTGATCTAAAAAATGATGAAGAAATGGAATTTGTAGTTTCTACAATGATAAGAGCATTGGATAATGTAATTGATTTAAACTACTACCCAACACCTTTTGCTAAAATAACAAATTCAAAATATAGAGCAATTGGTCTTGGAACAAGTGGATATCATCATGCTCTTGTAAAAAATAAAATTATGTGGCAAACTGAAGAACATCTAGAATTTATGGATAAGGTTTATGAAAAAATAAATTATTTTGCTATTAAAGAAAGTTCAAAGATTGCCGAAGAAAAAGGAAGCTATAAATATTTTGAAGGTTCAGAATGGCAAAACGGAAAATATTTTGAAAAAAGAGAATATAATTCTAAAGAATGGATTGAACTTAAAGAAAAAGTTGCTAAAAACGGACTTAGAAATGCTTATCTTTTAGCTGTTGCTCCGACAGGTTCAACTTCTATTATCGCAGGAACTACAGCTGGAGTAGATCCTGTTATGATGAGATATTTCCTTGAAGAGAAAAAAGGTTCAATTATTCCGAGAGTTGCTCCTGATTTAACTCCTGAAACATTTTGGCTTTATGAAAATGCTCATGAAGTAGATCAAACTTGGTCTATAAAAGCTGGTGGAGTTAGACAAAGACATATTGATCAAGGACAAAGTTTAAATCTTTATATCACAACAGATTATAAGATGAGTCAAATTTTAAATCTTTTGATTTTATCTTGTGAAGTTGGTTTAAAGAGTATTTATTATATAAGAAGTAAGAGTTTAGATATTGAAGAATGCGATAGTTGTTCTGCATAGGAAGGAGATATTATGGAATTAAATAAAAAAGCTCTATTTAATGAAAATGGAGATATAGAATTGTCAAAAAGAAAAATGATAAATGGAAATACTACAAATTTAAATGATTTTAACAATGTAAAATATACTTGGACAACAGAATGGTACAGAAATGCCATGAATAATTTCTGGATTCCGGAAGAAATAAATTTATTTCAAGATTTAAAAGATTATAAAATATTAGATGAATATGAAAAAACTGCTTTTGATAAAGTTTTAAGTTTTCTAATATTTTTAGACAGTATTCAAACTGCAAATCTTCCATATATTGGAGAGTATATAACAGCAAATGAAATCAACCTTTGTCTTACTATCCAAGCTTATCAAGAAGCTATCCATTCACAAAGTTATGGATATATGTTAGATAGTATATGTTCTCCTGAAGAAAGAACAAATATTCTATATCAATGGAGAGATGACGAACATCTACTTGCAAGAAATAAATTCATTGGAGACTTATATAATGAGTTTCAAGAAAATAAAGATCCATACAGTCTAGTAAAGACAATGGTTGCAAATTATATTCTTGAAGGAGTTTACTTCTATTCAGGATTTATGTTCTTCTATAATTTAGGAAGAAATGGAAAAATGCCTGGATCTGTACAAGAAATCAGATATATAAATAGAGATGAAAATACACATCTTTGGTTATTCAAAAAAATGCTTTTAGAATTACAAAATGAAGAACCGGAATTATTTACAGAAGAAAAAGTTGCTGTATATAAAGATATGATTAAAACAGGTGTAGAACAAGAAATTGCTTGGGGAAAATACGTGTTGGGAGAAAATATTCCTGGACTTACAATGCAAATGGTTGAAGATTATATAAAATATCTTGGAAACTTAAGAAGTACTGCTTTAAACTTTGGTAAACTTTATGATGGTTATGATGAAGAACCAGAAAGTATGAAATGGGTTAGTGAGTATTCAGATCCAAATGCAATAAAGACAGATTTCTTTGAAGCAAAACCTTCAGCTTATTCAAAATCAAGTGTAATAGATGATGATTTAGATGATTTATAAAATATAAAAAATACTTAATTGATTTTTCAATTAAGTATTTTTTTTGTAAAAATTTTGATTTTAACTATTGAAAAAGTAAAAAATTAGTAGTATAATATTAACACAAATAAGAATTATTTGCATTAAAGAAAATTTAAGGGGGATTATTTATGAATAAAAGATTGAAAAAAATTATTTCAATTATGATGATTAGCTGTATGTTTTTAGTTGCTTGTTCATCTAGTAAGGATGAAAATAATAAAGAGCAAAAAACTACAGAGCAAAAAGAAAATAAGAAAGTTATTTATACAACATTTTTTCCAGTAACAGATCTTACAAAGAGAATTGTTGGGGATAAAATGGAGGTTAAAACAATAATAAAAGGGAATCAAGAGCCTCATTCCTTTGAACTTAAAGCTGGAGATATGCAAGAAATTATAAAAGCAGACTTGATTATTTATAATGGTGCAAATATGGAGTCTTTTATTTCTGCTATTGAAGATACTGTTAAGGATAAAAATAAGTTCTTAAATCTATCACAAGGATTGACTTTGCTTGAAAGTGGAGATGGATTGGAAGAAGAACATGATCATGGTGATGAAAAAGAAGATAAACATGAGCATGATAAAACAAATCCACATACTTGGCTTAGCGTAAAAAATGCAATTATTCAACTTGATACTATTTATAAAAAAGTTTCTTCTATAGATCCTGAAAATGAAGCCTATTACAAAGAAAATCTAAAAAAAGCACAAGATGAATTTAGAGCTTTAGACAAAAAATTTGAAACAGAGCTTTCAAAGGTTAAGAGTAAACAAAAATATTTTGTTGTAAGTCATGCTGCTTTTAACTATTTAGCAAATGATTATGGCTTAAAACAAGTTGCAGTAACAGGTATATCACCGGAAGATGAACCATCAGCAAAGCAACTTCAAAAAATTGCAGACTTTGTTAAGAAATACAAGATAAATACAATTTTCTTTGAAGGAAAGGCAACTCCAAAAGTTGCTGAAACTCTTGCTAAAAACACAAATACAAAAACAGATACTTTATATACAATGGAAAATTTGACAGACGAAGAAATTGAAATGGGATATTTAAAATTAATGGAATTAAATTTAAATGCTTTGGTTAAATCTTTTAATGAATAGGAGGGAAATATGAGTAAAAATTTAAAGAATAAAATTTATAAAATGAACTTGATTTTAGTTTGTAGTGCAGTTTTACTTGCAAGTTGTTCAAAAAAACAGGAAGAAAAGGAAAAAACTTCTAGTAAAAATTTTGAATTTGTTGAAAAAGAGACAAATTATAAAAAAGATGAAACTACAGAAGTTTTAATTGATGCTGAAATAAAAAAGAGTGATATTGTAAGATCTTATAAGCACGGGGATCACTGGCATGTGTTTACTAAAGATGGTAAAGAACATATCACTTATACAGACCCTTCAAAATTAGGAGATGGAAATTCACTTTCTCTTGTTAGCGTTGTTTCAAAGAGTAAGTTAAGAGGATTAAATGTAACATCAATATTAAAACATGGAGATCATTGGCATGTTTATACAGCTGATGGGAATGAATATTTAACTTATGAAAATCCATCAAGTATGTTTCCAAATATTACTGTAGGAACTTATGTGGGTTCACATGGTTCACACAGAAATAGGAGAAATTCAAATAACTATTCACATGCAAATATTATTGAAGAGAAAAAAGATAGAGTTGTAAAAATTTTAAAACATGGAGATCATTGGCATATCTATACTGCAAGTGGTAAAGAATATATTAGTTATACTGATCCTACTTCAAAATATCCTGATGCAGAAGTCGGAGAGTATCAAGGAAATCATGGAGATTCACAAGATAATACTGAAAATGAAAGACCAAATGTTCCAAGTGCTAGTGAAAAATTATATGAAGCTAGAAAGAATTTAAATATAGTAAATGTTTTGGGAAAAGATCCTGTTGACAGATATAATATAGTAAAAATTTTAAAACATGGAGATCATTATCATATTTATGATTCAAAAGGAAATGAAGGAATCACTTATACTAATCCAAGATCACTTTATCCAGAAGCTGAATTTGGAGAATATCAAGGAAATCATGGAGAAAATTCAAATAAACCATTTGAATGGCCAAAAGGGGTTACAAAAATTATAGATCATGGAGATCATTGGCATTTATATGTTGGAGATAAAGAGGTCGGAGTAGTTCACGAAAATCCTAGAAGCCGTTATCCTGATGCTGAATATATTAAAGAAGGAAGCGATCACTCAGATATTGGTGTAGATGAAAATGAATTATTTACTTATGAAAGTGTAAAAGCAGAAATAAAAGATAAAGTAATTCCATATCTTGATAGTAATCTTAGAGCAATGAGACATTATGGAGATTTAAATACAACATTACCTGTTTATGGTTCAAATGGAGTGAAAAAAGGAATATTTTACTGGTTACATGGAGGTCACTACCATGCAATAACTATAAAACAAATTATTCAAAATGCAAAAGCAGGTCAATATGGTGATTGTACAGCAAGAGAAATTGTAGCTGCTTTAAAATATATAATTCAAAATCCTGATAAAGAAATTGAATCAAAAGTAACTGTTGATAGAGAAGAAGTAGTAAAATATCTTATGAAAGTTTATAATCTAAAAGACAGAATGGATGTAAATATTATTGGAGATATTGCTTATGTTTATATAAATGATGAAACTTTAACATTCAGTTTAGCAGATTTTGAAAAGGTAAATGGAGAAATTAGATATAAAAAGAAACTACCAGAAGCACCAAAAAAAGCTAAAAAAGATAATGAAGATTATGTGGATGAAGAAGATACAAAAGATTATTCAGGTTATGAAGAAGAGAAAAATAAAATAACTAAAAAAAATAGTGAAGAATCTAAAGAAAAAATAGTTGAAGAAAAATCTGCAGAAAAAAATAATTCTGTTCCAAAGACTGAAGATAAAAAAGTTGATGATAATAAGGATGTAGAAAAAACAAAAACAGATAAACCAATAAAATCTGAAGAAAAGAATAAGGAAAAGGAAAATAAAAATAATTAGTTTTATAATTTAATAAATTTTCTAAATTTAAAATCACTCAATCACAGATTAAAATCTGTATTGAGTGATTTTTTGCAAATGAATAATTATATTTTAAATAAAATTTTTTATAAAAATGTTTATAAATTATGTTTTATGTGGTATAATATATTTGTAATTAATTAGCACTCAAGTTAATAGACTGCTAATAACTTTAATAGGAGGTATGTTATGAAATTAAAACCAATAGGAGATAAATTAGTTATAGAAATGGTTGAGGTGGAAGAAAAGACAAGTTCTGGAATAGTTCTTCCTACTTCTGCTAAAGAAGCACCAAGTGTAGCAAAAGTTTTAGCAATTGGTGATGAAATTTTAAAGGATGAAGATAAAAAAGATTTAATTAAAGTTGGGGATAAAATAATATTCTCAAAATATGCAGGAACTGAAGTTAAACTTGATAAAAAAGAATATATTGTTGTAAAAATTGCTGATGTTTTAGCAGTTGTTGAAGATTAGGAGGTTTTTAAATGGCTAAAGAAATTAAATTTAATGAAGAAGCAAGAAAAGGAATGGAAGCTGGTATTAATAAACTTTCAAATACAGTTAAAGTTACTCTTGGACCAAAAGGAAGAAATGTAGTTTTAGATAAAAAATTCGGTTCACCACTTATTACAAATGACGGTGTTACTATTGCAAGAGAAATTGAATTGGAAGATCCTTATGAAAATATGGGAGCACAACTTGTTAAAGAAGTTGCAACTAAGACAAATGATGTTGCAGGTGATGGTACAACTACAGCAACACTTTTAGCACAAGCAATTATCAGAGAAGGTTTAAAGAATGTTGCAGCAGGGGCAAATCCAATGATAATCCAAAAGGGAATTAAAAAAGCAGTTGAAAAAGCAGTTGAAGGAATTAAAGAATTCTCAAAACCTGTTGAAACAAAAGAAAGTATTGCTCAAGTAGCATCAATTTCTGCAGCTGATGAAGAAGTTGGAAAATTAATTTCTGATGCAATGGAAAAAGTTGGAAAAGACGGTGTTATCACTGTTGAAGAATCCAAAAGTATGGGAACAACTTTAGAAGTTGTTGAAGGTATGCAATTTGATAGAGGATATGTTTCTCCATATATGGTAACTAATACTGAAAAAATGGAAGCTGAACTTGAAGATCCATATATTTTAATTACTGATAAAAAGATTACTAATATTCAAGAAGTTTTACCTGTTTTAGAACAAATTGTTCAACAAGGAAAACCACTTTTAATTATTGCTGACGATGTAGAAGGCGAAGCAATGGCAACTCTTGTTGTTAATAAATTAAGAGGAACATTTAACTGTGTAGCTGTAAAAGCACCTGCTTTTGGTGATAGAAGAAAAGATATGCTACAAGATATTGCAATTTTAACAGGTGGTACAGTTATTTCAGAAGATTTAGGATATGAATTAAAAGAAACTTCTATTGAAATGTTAGGTAAAGCAAGAAGGGTAACTGTTGGAAAAGAACTTACTGTTATCGTAAATGGAGCAGGTGAACAATCAGCTATAGAAGAAAGAGTTGCTTTAATTAGAAATCAAATAGAAATAAGCGATTCTGAATATGATAGAGATAAATTACAAGAAAGACTTGCTAAACTTGCTGGAGGAGTTGCAGTAATTCAAGTTGGTGCAGCTACTGAAACAGAACTTAAAGAAAGAAAGTTAAGAATAGAAGATGCACTTGCAGCTACAAGAGCAGCGGTAGAAGAAGGTATTGTTCCTGGCGGTGGAACTGTATTGTTAAATGTAATTCCAAAAGTTAAAGCACTTCTTGAAGAAACTAATGGAGACGAAAGAACAGGTGTTAATATAATTGTTAAAGCACTTGAAGAACCAGTTAGACAAATTGCAATCAATGCAGGTTTAGAAGGTTCAGTTATCGTTGAAAATGTTAAGAATGCTGAAGTTGGAATTGGTTTTGATGCTTTAAGTGAAAAATATGTAAATATGCTTGAAAATGGAATTGTTGATCCTACAAAAGTTACTAGATCAGCACTTCAAAATGCATCAAGTGTTGCATCTATGGTTTTAACAACAGAAGCTGCTGTTGCTGATGTAACTAAAGATGAACCAATGGGACAAATGCCTGGCGGAATGAATCCTGGAATGGGATATATGTAGAAAGTAGTTAACTTATAGATAAATTTATGGTAAAATAGAACTTGGATTAACCAAGTTCTTTTTTTATGGAGTTTTTATGATTAAATTATTTTTTATATTATGTTTTTAATTAGTATTTCTATTTTAGTGATACATCAAAGTTTTTATTATTATCAATTTAATAAGATTTTAAAAAAATTGAAAATTTTAAGTGAAGAAAAAAATATAAGAGAAGATAGAAATTTAATTTTAGAGTATAATTATAACCTTGCACAGCTTAATTATATTTTTTGTGTGTATTTTTGTGGGTTGATGAAAAAAATTTTATATAAAAAGAATAATTTTGAATATGTTGAATAGGAGAAAGTTTTGAAAGATTATTTATTTATATACAAAAATGAAGAAAAAATAGAATATGGAAAAGTTTTAAATTCAAAATTAAAATCCTATTATGTAAAAAAATTTAGTGATTTTGAAATTGGAGACATATATAGAGTAAGAGTTGTAAAAAAAGTTGATGCATTACAATGTTTTTTTGTAGAACTTAAAAATGGAAAAAATGGATTTTTAGACTTCAAAGATACTATTGGAGAAGTAAAAGTTGGAGATGTAATATTTGTTGAAATTTACAAAATTAATGCAGGAGAAAAAGCACCTAATGTTTCAATGAATTTTTCTGTTTCTTCAATGTTTTCAGTTATATCTTACAAAAATAGAGAAGATATTTTGATTTCAAAAAAATTAAAAGAATATAATTTTGACTTGGAGCAGATAAAAAATATAAAATCAAATTTTTCAGTAAAATTGAGAACAAAAAGTATCGATTGTGATGAATATACTTTATTGAATGATATAAGAAAAAATGTAGAAAAAATGCAAGAAATAGTCGATAGTTTAAATAATTTACCTGTTCCGAAATTAATCTACAAAAAGGAGAATTTTTTAGAGGACTTTTTATTTGAAAATGAAAAATATTCCTGTATATTAAATGATAAAGAGCTATATAAGAGTTTTAAAGATAATAAATTTTTGAAAAATGAATTAAAATACAATGATGAATATTCTCCAAGATATGACTACAATATTGGAGTATATCTTGAGGGATTAAATAAAAAAACAATTGAAGTTGAAGATATAAATATAGTTATAGAAAAAACGGAAGCCCTTACAGTAATAGATGTAAATTCAATGAAAAAAACAAGTGAAATAAATAAAAGTAAAAATGCTTTAAGTGTAAATTTAATAGCAATTGAAGAAATAATTAGACAGATTTCTTTTAGAGATATTTCAGGAATAATAATTGTAGATTTTATAAATATGAAAACAAAAGAAAAAGAAATTTTGGAAGAAAAAATTAAGGAAATACAAATTTTTGATAATAAGATTTGGAATTTTCATGGATTTACAAAACTTGGATTATATGAAATTACAAGACAAAGAGGAAAATAATGGAATTAAGAAATTTAGAAATAATTGACAATACTAATGAGGGACTTGGAGTTGCAAAAAGTGAAGAGGGAATAGTTTTTGTAAAAGGTGGACTTGTTGGAGATATTGTTGATGTTGAAATAACTCAAAAGAAGAAAAAATTTTCTAACGGATATGTTAAAAAATATTTGAAATATAGTGAATACAGAGAAAATCTATACGATGAAAAACTAACAGATATCTATCATTTTATAAATTTGAAATATGAAAAAGAGCTTGAATTAAAGAAAAAGATGTTTTTAGATAGACTTAGAAAAAATACAGGTATAGAATTAGAAGATGTAGAAATTTTAGAGAATAAAAATAACTTAAATTATAGAAATAAAATTGAATTAAAGACAAATGAAAACTTTGAACTTTGTTACTGTGTGGATAATGGAGAAAGCAAAATAAAACTTGAAAATTGTCCATTAAGTGATGAGAGTATAAATAAATTTCTTCCGTTTTTACAAGAAAAATTAAAAGAATTTAAGGTTAAGTCCTATGATGTGAATACTGATGATGGAATTTTAAAAAATATCAGCATAAGGTCAAATTACAATTCTGAAATTATGATTACAGTTGTTGTAAAAGAAAATATAGTAGAAGCTCAAAATTTTGTAAAAAGTTTAAATGAATATGAAAAATTAGTAAGTGGATATATAAATATAAACCCTAAAAAAGCAAGTATAATTATGGGACAAGAAAGTAAATTAATATTTTCAAAGAAGAATTTTACAGATAAAATCGGAAAATATGAATTTAATATTTCCCCAAAGAGCTTTTTCCAAGTAAATAGATTTCAAACTGAAAATTTATATAAAATAGCTAAAGAATTTTTAGGAGAAAATAAAGATAAGAATTTGTTGGATTTATATTCCGGAATAGGAACTACTAGTATATATTTTTCAGACAATTTTAAAAAAGTAATCGGTGTAGAAGTTGTAAAAGATGCAGTAAAAGACGCTATAGAAAATTTAAAACTAAATGATGTAAAAAATGTCGAGTTTTTATATGGTAAGAGCGAAGAAAAAATTGAAGAAATACTAAAAAATAATAATATAGATATAATATCCGTAGATCCTCCACGAAAAGGACTTGATAAAAAGGTTGTAGATACTATTATCAAAAGTAATATTAGAAAAGTTGTCTATATAAGTTGTAACGGAGCGACACTTACAAGGGATTTAAAATATTTTATCGACGGTGGATTTGAATTAAAGAAAGTAAAACTATGCGATATGTTTAGTAAAACTGCACATTGTGAAGTTGTTGTGGAGATTGAGAAGGTATAAGAATAGGAATAATACTATGTATACATTAATATTTTTATAGGAGGTAAAATGAGTGAGAAAAAATATTTAGAAAACCCAACTGAACACTCTGCTTTGTCATACTGGAAAAGTAAAAAATTCAAAGTTCCAGATAATATGAAAATAATTAATGATAAGTATTTTTCAAAAGAGCTATTAAAAGATTTTAATGATGATATTTATTTTAAATTAGTTCACAACTTAAATAATATTATTTTATGTAATCTTCCTGAGAATTTTATTTTTTACAAATGTAGTATTGAAGAATTTGCCATTCATATAAATAGTTGTTATGATGATGAGGGAATAACAATTAAAGAATTAGAGGCTTATAAAGATCGTATAGTATATGATGAGGAATTGTGGATTTGTATTTTTGATAAATATAATAAAAAAATAGTTGCTACAGGAATTGCTGAATTTGATGATGAAATAAAAGAGGGATATTTGGATTGGATTCAAGTTTCAAAAGATTATAGAAAAAAAGGATTTGGAACAGTTATTGTAAATGAATTATTGTATAGATTAAAGAAAAAAGCAGATTTTGTTACGGTTTCTGGGAAAATAAATAATAAAAGTAATCCTGAAAATTTATATTTAAAATGTGGTTTTGAAAACAAAACTATATGGCATGTTTTGACAAAAAAGGAGTTATTTTACAATGAATAGTAAATTTAAAAAGATAAAAGTTCTTGAAAGTTCAAATACAAAAAAGGAATTGGATATAAAATTATATGGTGAAGAGCAGGCGAAAGCAGTATTGAAATTTCATAAACAGATTGAGGAATATAAGAAAACTCCACTTGTTTGTCTTCCTAATTTGGCTTCAAAGCTGAATATTGGTGCAATTTATGTAAAAGATGAATCAAAGCGTTTTTCACTAAATGCATTTAAAGGACTTGGTGGAAGTTATGCGATGTTTAGAATTTTATGTGATGAATTAAATCTTAATCCGGATATTACAAGTTTAAATGATTTGTTATCAGATAAATATAAAAAAAGACTTGAACAGATTGAGTTTGTAACATGTACTGATGGAAATCATGGGAGAGGTGTGTCTTGGGCTTCAGGATTATTTGGATGTAAAGCCCATGTCTATATGCCTTATGGAACAGCGGAAGTTCGAGCAGAAGCAATTCGAAAGGTTGGTCCTGCAAAAGTAGAGATTACAGATTTAAGTTATGATGATACTGTTAAATATGCTTTAGAAATTAGTAAAAAGTATGGTTGGATATTAATTCAAGATACTTCTTGGGATGGATATGAGAAAATTCCAACATGGATTATTCAAGGATATCTAACAATGGCTTATGAAATTACAGAAGAATTAGAAAACTTAAATGTAATTCCTACACATGTTTTTTTACAGGCAGGAGTTGGCTCAATGGCTGGAGGAATGATTGCATATTTTGTAGAACATTATAAAAATAACAAACCTATATTTACTATTGTAGAGTCAAATGTTGCCGATTGTATTTATCGTTCTGCTGAGATAGGCGATGGGAAATCTTATTCTGTAGGTGGAGCTCCAACAACTATTATGGCAGGATTGAATTGTGGTTCTGTTTGTAGTCTTATTTGGCCAATTATATGGAATTATACTGATTTTTATATTTCCGGTTCTGATGATATGGCAGTTGATGGAATGAGAGCCTACGCCTTTAATAAAGGAGAAGATTTAAAAATTATTTCTGGAGAATCAGGAGCTTCCACAATGGGTGCATTACTTGGAGTTTTGACAGAATCTTCTATGGAAGAAATGAAGAAAAAAATGAAAATAGATGAAAATTCTGTTATTCTTTTAATTAATACAGAAGGAGATACTGATCCGGAAAATTATAAAAAAATTATAAATGGAGATTGGAACAATTAAATTGTTTGTTTTTTGGGAGGAATTATGAAAGAGCGTATAGTACTATGGGATAATCTTAAATTTATTTTAATAACACTTGTTGTTATTGGACATTTTGCTGATGAATTTACAGCTAAATCAGATGTGTATAAAAGTGTATTTTTATTTATATATACTTTTCATATGCCTCTATTTATTTTTATTTCAGGATTGTTTCATAGCGAAAAAAATATTATAAAAAAGTGTATTTTTTATTGTAGTATTGGATTTTTGTATAAAATAATAACCTTAATTTTTGATAGATTAAGCGGGAATAGCAATGTTAGCTTCAACCTTTTATCTGATGGGGGAATATCATGGTTTATGTTTGTTCTTGCAATTTATACGATAATATCTTATGTTATAAAAGATGAAAATAAAAAATATATTTTAGTTTTTTCAGTAGTTTTGGCCTGTTTTACCGGATATGACAAATCTATTGGAGATTTTTTGTATTTATCAAGAGCTATTGTGTTTTTTCCTTTTTATTTGTTAGGGACAATGCTTAAAAGTGAGGATATAATAAGTATTAAAAATAAATATAAAGGACTTTATATAGTTTCGATATTGATTTTATTGATATGGGGATTTTTGTGTTTTTATAAAATAGATAAATTTTATATTTTACGATATTTATTTACCGGAAGAAACGCGTTTTATGAACCAATAGTAAGATATGGAGCTTTGGCAAGACTATCTTGTTACATATTGTCGTTATTGATACTTTGCTCTTTTATAATCTTAATACCAAATAAAAAAATTAAGTGGATAAGCAATATGGGTAAAAACTCGATAAATGTTTATTTTTGGCATTGGAAATTCTATATTTTACTTGAAAAACTATTTTGTATTTCAAGCTTATTTTATGCAGGAGTTATGGGAAAGATTGAATTTTTATTTGTAGGATTATTCATAAGTGTTGTGCTATCACAAAGAGGAATATTTGAATTTCCTATAAAACAAATTAAAAGGTATTGCTTTTCTTAAGTTTGTGTCGACTGAAAATATGGAGATTAAAGCAAATAAGAAAAAGGGTATAAAAGTAATAGGTATTAAAAAATAAGTAAAGTAAATAGAAATTTTTAAATTATATCTATGATTAATTAAAGTTAAAATGAAAATAAGGAGGTAAAATATGAAAGCTATTATTTTCTACTATTCAAATAGTGGTAAGACTAAAGATGTTGCAACAAAAATCCAAGAAAATCTTGGTTGTGATATGATAAGTATAGAACCTGAAGTTTCTTATGGTTCATATTTTAAAGCTATTGGAAGAGCGAGAGATGAAAAAAAGAAGGATATAACAGCTAAATATGTAGCACCAGTTGTAGATATTTCTGATATTGATGTTGTTTTAGTGGGATATCCAATTTGGTTTAGTAAACCACCAATGATTGTATTAGATTATTTAAAAAAATATAATTTAGATGACAAAAAAGTAGTTCCTTTTTCAACATCTGGATCTACTAATGTTAAGACAACTCTTAACACACTTAAAGAATATATTGGGAAGGCAGAACTATGTCTTCCATATAGTAAGGCAATAATATTTAAAACAAACTTTAATAAATGGATTGAAAAAGTTAAAGAATTATAGTATGTAGGCTTTTGATACTTAAAATAAAAAAATACAGTCATTTAATTGAACTGGATTTAAAAATACAAAAATTATTAAAGGAATGTAATCCATAATTAATAGGAGACATTCCTTTTAAATTATTCTTAATTATTTGAGTCGGAAATGATTAAAACCAATTTGTTTTTTCATCCCTAAATTTTGGTATTTTTCCATTTTGATAAGGATTATAGTTGTTTCGATTACAGCCGAATTCTTTTAATTCTTTTATTTTATTATCATCAGTCCATACAATAAGAGAAATTCCGTCAAAATCTTCGATACTTCCATTATTCATTTTATTCTTAAAATACCATTCTACAATAGTTTGATTACCTTTATGAAAAAATTGTTTAATTGTCCAATCTATTACCATTCCACGATTATTCCATTCATTAAACCATAATTTTACTGTTTCACGATTTTCATATTTGGGGCTCCAACTTTCTGTGTAAATAACATCTTCTGTAAAAATTTCATCTATTCCTAAATCTTTTTGTTTTATCCACATATCAAACCATAGTTGAATTATTTTTTCTTTTTTATTCATCATACACCACCATATAAGCAATTCTCAATCAATTAAATAAACACAATTAAAAGAATGTTTTTATCATTATAACACATTTACATATAGTTTTATAGTATTCATTTTTACTTATAACAGTCATTATTTCCTATATGTTTTCACAGAATAATTTTTCTATTATTTTTATATTTAAAAACTGACCTTCAAAAAATTATTTTAAATTTATTAAAGTCAGTTTTAATTTATTAATATACAATGTTTTTATAGTAGTTTAAATTTGTTTTTTTCAAAGTCTATTATTCCTTCTTTTTTTAATTTTCCAAGCTCTCTTGAAAGATTACTTCTGTCAAGTGCGAGGTAGTCTGCCATTTCATTTCTATTTAGATTTATTTCAAAGTTACTATCTAATGATAGTTGCTTTTTTTGATTTGAAAGATATTCTAATATTTTTTCTCTCGTAGTTCTTTTTGACAAGATTTGTAATTTTTTGTTTAAAATTAAATTTTTCATAGAGATTATCGTTAAAAAATTATTTAGAATTTTTTGGTAATATTGAGAATTAGATAAACTACTATACTCAATCCAAATTACAGAAGAACTTGTTAGAGAAATTATTTCGTGAGGAATTTTCATTTCTAATGAAACTAAGGCTTCGCCAAATGAATCTCCTTTTTCAAAAACATTTAAAATATTTCTATTTCCAAAATAATCGAAATTAGAAACTGCAATTCTTCCATTTGTAATTATTCCAAAATATTCTACTTTTGTATTTTCAGCTAGAATTACATCATTTTTTTTATAATTTTTTTCATAAAAAGATACTACTGAAAATATTTCTATTATTTCATCTATTGAAAAGTCCTTAAATATTGGACATTCTTTTATTATTTCAAAGTTATTCAAGTTTACCTCCTAAAATTTATTAATTATATTTTAGAACTTTTTTTTACATTTTTCAATATATTTTGTTTATAATTTATTAATAATTATTTAATATGGTTGCTATAAACTGACAAAGTTTGAAAAAAATAGTTATACATTCTAAAAAACATTGTAAAAAATATTGCAATAAATTTGAATAGGTGTTATAATACTTAAAACGAGAGTACGTTTTAGATTTTACATATTAATAAAATTAAATGAAAACAAAAATGGTAGGAGGTTTATTATGTTAGACGATAAAATTTCTGTTGCAGTTATAAAACGTTTACCTAAATATTATAGATACCTTGAACTTATTGGAGATAAGGGAATAATTAGAGTATCTTCTCAAGAATTAAGTAAAATTACAGGTTTAACTGCATCACAAATTAGACAAGATTTGAATCACTTTGGTGCATTCGGTCAACAAGGCTATGGATACAATGTAGAAGAGTTAAAAATTGAATTGGAAAAAATTATGGGTGTTGATAAGCCTTATAATGTAGTTATTATTGGTTTTGGTAATATTGGTAGTGCATTGTTAAACTATAGTGGATTTAGAAAAAAAGGCTTTAAGGTTGTAGGAATTTTTGATAACTCATCAGATATTATTGGAAGTAAACAAAATGATGTTGTTGTTAAAGATATTTCAGAATTAGAAGAAGTTGTAACTAGAGAAAAAGTTGATATTGCAATTTTAGCGATTCCTGCAAGACCTGCACAAGAAATAACTGATAAACTAGTTGCTTGTGGTATAAAAGGAATTTGGAATTTTGCACCAATTGATTTGAAATTACCAAGAAATGTTGTGCTTGAAAATGTTCATTTAGATGGAAGTTTATTAACTCTTACTTACTATATGAATAGTTTAAAGGATTATCCAGGAGTAAGATAGAACTATATTATATCAAGGTGTGTTCAAAAACCTTGATTTTTTATGGGTATACAATAAAACTCTTTTTTAAGAGTTTTATTTTTTTTTGTTTTATGCTATAATTGAAATAAGTTTTATTTGAGGGAATAGTCATTAAAAGATTGTTTTTGCGACAATTTATATATTAAAAATAATCTTTAAAATTTCTCTTTTTTAAATCTTAATTGCAAAGAATAATTATATTGTATTTTAATGCTGAGGCTATAATACAATAAATTTAAAATTTTTTTGAAATAATATTAATTTATTTATATCTTTAACTTTTATAATTAGTTAAGTTATAAGGTATTTCAATTTAATAATATTGATAAAATGGCTTATGAAAGGCTTAAGATATATGAATTATATTGATGGTATTTTAGAAAAATATGGGCTAAATTTAGATGAACTATTAATATTAATAGTTTCATTTACAGTGTTTTTACCATTTTATTTTTTAATATTCGCTTTTAATGCTCTATTTTTCTATTTAATAGTTAGTGGTAAAATTATTCCTATATTAAAAGGAACGCCATATGTTAAAAATGTTTTAGCATTTACTCTACTAATATTCGTAGTTTCAGTGTTTAAACATAATTTATATGGTATTGGAGTATCAATAATTATATTTGAATTTGCTATGTTTTTTATGTACTATAGATCTATTATAAATAGAAAGTTATTTTCAAGGATTATTAATCTGTATATGATTGTTTCAATATTTTGTTTTATTTTGACAATTCTTTCAGTACTATATAGTAAGTTTAGTATGGATTTAAAGATGTATGAATTTATAGAATATATGGCTTTGCATAGACCAGTATCGTCATTTTTTAATACGAATTACTATGCTACTATTTGTGAATTCATAATTATAATAGCAATGTATTATTTTTTATCAAATAAAAATAAAAATAATAGACTGTATTTTTTGTGTGTAAGTACACTTGCATTTATAGTTCTGTTTTTGACAGAAAATAGAACTGCATTACCAACAATTTTGATTGCAACTTTGGTGCTTTCTTTAACGAAAAATAATAAAAAAGTTTTTGCTTTTCTTGGAATTTTTACAGTGGTCATAGTAATACTTATGATTTTTTCTAATAGGATTTTTCCAAGATATGAATTTATAGGAAATTCTCTTGGAACAAGGAAAGAAATTTGGGATAATGCTATTAAACTATTTAAACAAACTTTCTTGTTTGGTAGTGGTCCAATGGCTTATCAAAATGCAACTTGGGTAACTCACCCGGCAAACCATGCTCATAACATAGCTTTAGATGTGTTAATTAATTTTGGTATTGTCGGTATTTTGGTAATTGCACCTCTTTTCGTAGGAATAGTTAAGCAAGTATATAGTATAAGAAAAAGAAATTTATTTAGACTCATAATAGCTTTAACTGTTGTAGTTATTTTGCATGGAATGTTGGATGTTACAATCCTATGGCATCAAACTGCTTATATTTATTTTAGTGTATTACTAGCAGTTGGAAAAGTTAGTAACTTTGAATCTAAATTTATTTTCTAAAAAGGTGTTTTATGATTGTTTTAAGTGTTAATGGCTTAACTAAGTCGTTTTTAAGTGAAAATATATTAGAAAATGTGACTTTTTCAATTTCTAACAGAGATAAAGTTGGAATAGTAGGAGATAATGGAAGTGGCAAAACTACATTATTTAACCTTTTGATTAAAGATTTATCTGCTGATAGTGGAGAAGTAAATTTTGCAAAAAATGTAAATCTATCTATTTTAAAACAAAATATTTCTTATACTAGTGATAAATCAGTTTATGAAGAATGCCTAGAAGTTTTTGAAGATATTATTTTTCTTGAAAAAGAGATAAGAGAATTAGAGATTGAAATGGGTAATAAGGATTTAAGTGAAGAAGAAATTCATAAACTTTTTGATATATATGAAAGTAAAAGACATTATTTTGAAGAAAATAATGGATATTCTTATAATTCGAAAGTTAGAGGAGTTTTGTTTGGACTTGGTTTTTTAGAGGAAGACTTTTCTAAATCAGTTAATAATTTGAGTGGTGGGCAAAAAAGTAGATTACATTTAGCAAAAATTTTACTTAAACCGTCAAATTTGATTTTACTTGATGAACCAACAAATCACTTAGATATAGAATCTATTCAGTTTTTAGAGTCTTATCTAAGAGAATATAAAGGAAGCTGCCTTATTGTTTCCCATGATAGGTATTTTTTAAATGCTGTTTGTAACAGGATTTTTTCAATAGAGAATAAGAAATTAAAGGTTTTTAATTGTGGATATGATGAATATATTTTAAGACGTGAAAAAGATTTTGAAATTAATAGACATCTTTATGAAAAACAACAAAAAGAGATTTCTAGGCAGAAAGAAATTATTCAAAGATTTGAAAATTATGGAAATAATAGATTTATAAAGCAGGCAAGTTCAAGACGCAGACTTCTTGATAAAATGGATTTGATTGAAAATCCAGAAATTTATAAAAATTCAATGAGATTAAAACTAGTTCCAGAAGTTGAGTCTGGGAAAGATGTTTTGGATATTTCAGATTTGACAATGGGATTTAATGATAAAATTTTATTTAATAATATAAATTTAAATATCTATAAAGGAGATAAAATTGGTCTTGTTGGAAAGAATGGAGTTGGTAAAACAACTTTATTCAAAATAATTTGTAATAATCTTGAGGCTTTAAAAGGAAAATGTGATTTAGGTGCTAGAGTATCAATTGGGTATTACGATCAGGAGCAAAAAACTTTAAGTAATCAAAATACAGTTATGGATGAATTTTGGGATGCCTATCCAAAAATGAATAATTTTGAAGTTAGAAGTCATCTTGCAAAGTTCAACTTTTTTGATGAAGATTTATTTAAATCTGTTGGAGAATTAAGTGGTGGAGAAAGAGCAAGGCTTGAACTTTTAAAACTAATGTTGTCGAAATCTAACTTTTTACTTCTTGATGAACCAACGAATCATTTAGATATTGAAAGTAAAGAGGTTTTAGAAAAAGCAATTGTAGATTATTCTGGAACAGTTCTCACTATTTCGCATGATAGATATTTTTTAAATAAAGTTGTAAATAAAATTTGGCTATTAGAGGATAGTAAAATAACAGAATATTATGGGAATTATGATTACTTTTTAGAAAAGTTAAATGAAAAAAATGAAATAGAAGAAAAGATAATCTCAAAGACAGAAATTGAGAAAGAAAAAAAGAAGAAAAGAGAATTAGAAAGACAAGAAAAAGCTAAAAAACAAAAATTGAAGGAAATTGAAGATAAAATTTTTGAAATAGAAGACAAAATTGAAACTTGTAATAGAGATATTCAAAATCCAGAAATTTTTAATGATAAAGATAAATTTTTAAAACTTAGTAAAGATTTGTCTGAATTGATAGAAGAAAAGGAAAATTTATATTTAGAATGGGAAAATTACTTGTAGGAGAATAGTATGAATAGTGTTAATCCGTTAGAAAATGTTCAAATGATTTTAAAAAAATCTTGTGAAGTTTTAGATTTAGATGAAAGTGTTTATAATCTTTTAAAGGAACCAGAAAGAACCATAGAAATAAATATACCTGTAAAAATGGATAATGGAAAATTTAGAATTTTCAAAGGTTATCGTTCTCAACATTGCGATGTTATGGGTCCATATAAAGGAGGTATCAGATTTCATCAAAGTGTAAATGGGGATGAAGTTAAAGCTTTATCTATTTGGATGAGTTTAAAATGTTCAGCTACTCATTTGCCTTTTGGCGGTGGAAAAGGAGGAATAATAGTAGATGTAAATGAATTATCTGAAAATGAGCTTGAAAAACTATCAAGAGGATATGTTAAAGAGCTTTACAAATATATTGGAGATAGATTTGATATTCCAGCACCTGATGTAAATACAAACGAAAAAATTATGGCTTGGATGTTAGATGAGTATATAAAATTAACCGGTAATAATACTCTTGCAACTTTTACCGGAAAAGCGTTAGGCTTTGGGGGATCTTTTGGAAGAAAAGAGGCAACAGGAGTTGGAGTTGCCGTTATGACTAGAGAATCCTTAAATAAATTAGGTATTAATATAAGAGATTCAAAAATTGCAATTCAAGGTTTCGGAAATGTAGGTTCTAATACTGCGAAACATTTAGCAAGAATGGGTGGAAATATTTTAGCAGTTTCAGAATTTGATAATGAACATGGTGTTTACACCATATATAATGAGAATGGATTTAATGTTTTTGAACTAATTGATTATTTTTCAAAAAATCATACATTATATGATTTTAAGGGTTCTAAACATATTTCAATAGATCAATTTTATTCTTTAGATGTAGATGTTCTTATACCTTGTGCTTTAGAAAATTCAATTACAGAAGAAGAAGCTCAAAAAATAAGAGCTAAATTAATTGTTGAAGGGGCTAATGGCCCTGTTAATTATCTTGCCGATAGAATATTAAGTCAAAAAAATATTGAAGTAATTCCAGATATTTTAGCAAATTCAGGCGGTGTTATAGCTTCTTACTATGAATGGGTACAAAATATTTCGGGAATGGATATGACAGAAGATGATGTTTTAAATAAAGTAGAGTATAAAATGCTACTTGCTTATAATGAAATAATGAAGATAAAAGATAAATATGATGTAACAATGAGACTTGCTTCTTATATTTATTCAGTTTTAAGACTTTATAAGATATTAAAGTTAAGATCTAGAATTTAAAAAATTATTCTATTTAGGTACTTGACATAATCAAAAAAATATTTTATTATATTACTATAAGTTAAGTAATAATATAGTTTAATAAATAAAAAATTTTGTAAATTGGTTTTTTTTTTCTCTATTTAGAGGTAAAAAGAAGACCAATTTTTTTATAGGAGGAATTTATGAGCAGAATTGATGATTTTGGAAAATTTACTTTTAATAAAAGTGCAATGAAAAGAAAACTGCCGTATCCTGTATATTTAAAATGGAAGAATGCTATCAGAAAAGAAGAACTTTTGGATAAAGACAGTGCCGATATAATTGCGCATGCAATGAAAGAGTGGGCTATAGAAAAGGGAGCAACACATTATTGTCATTGGTTTCAACCGTTGAATGGTAATACTGCAAAAAAACATGAGAGTTTTATAAGTAAATCAAGTGAAAATTTACCTATAGTTAGATTTTCAGGAGAGGAACTTTTAAAGAGTGAGCCAGATGCTTCATCTTTTCCAAATGGAGGAATGAGATCAACTTTTGAAGCTAGAGGTTATACATATTGGGATTGTACTGCAAATGCTTTTATTATGGATAATATTTTATATATTCCATCAATATTTGTTTCTTTTGATGGTATAAGTTTGGATAAAAAAGCTCCACTTTTAAAAAGTATGGACTTTTTATCAAAACAAGCTACTGCTTTATATAATTTATTTTCAGATGAAAAGATTTTTAGAGTTAGAATAAAAGTTGGCTTAGAACAAGAATTTTTCTTGATTGACAGGAAATTCTATGAACAGAGAGTTGACCTTATAAATACTGGAAGAACATTAATCGGTGAAATGCCACCTAAGGATCAAGAGTTATTACAGCATTATTTTGGTTCAATTCCAAAAAGAGTTATGAATTACTATAATAGTATAAATAAGAAATTAGAGGATTTAGGTATTAATTCTAAAACTGAACATAATGAAGTTGCTCCTGGTCAGTTTGAAGTTGCAATTCTATATGATACAGTAAATGTTTCTGTTGATAATAATCAAATTGTTATGGAAGTTTTAAGAAAAATAGCTTATGAGCATGATCTTGTCTGTTTATTACATGAAAAGCCATTTAAAAATGTAAATGGAAGTGGAAAACATAATAATTGGTCTTTGGTTACAAATTATGGTAAAAATTTATTTAAACTACCAAAAAAAGATGATGAAGTAGAGAGACTACTTTTTGCTATATTTATGATTTCTACAGTCTCAGCTGTAAATAAATATTCTTCATTACTTAGAGTTTCATCTTCAAGCGTTAGAAATGATTTAAGACTTGGAGGAGATGAAGCTCCACCATCAATAGTATCTGTTTATTTAGGAAATGAAATTGAAAATGTATTATGTGATATTTTAGATATGGAAGTTAAAAATCCAATAAAATTAAATGATTTTAATATTAGTAATCTGGAATTTGCACCAAGAGATACTGATGATAGAAATAGAACATCACCTTTTGCTTATACTGATGGAAAATTTGAGTTTAGAATGTTAGGTTCAATGCAAAGTGCAGCAGATTGTAACATAATTTTAAATACAATAGTTGCTTCAGAGCTTAAAAATATTTTACAGAAAGTTGAAAATATTAATGATAAGTCTGAAAGAATTGTGGCTTGCAAAAATATTCTAAAAGAAATCTTTGTTGAAAGTGAAAGAATTTTATTTTCTGGCGATAATTACTCAAAAGAATGGATTGAAGAAGCAGAAAGAAGAGGACTTAAAAATAATAGAACATATTTAGAAGCAATATTAAGTGCAAAAGAATCAAAAGAGTATGATGTTCTTTTGAAAAATGGTATTTTAAATTATTTAGAATTAGGTGCAGTTTATGATGTTTGCATTGAAGACATAAAGAATACTTATTTGCTAGAGATGAAAACATTAATTAATATGATTAATAAAGATGTCATTCCATCTTGTATACAAGAACTTAATTTTGAAATAAATTTGAATGAAAGAGTAAAAAATGTTAAACTAAATGAGAGAATTAACAAACTAAATAATTTGCTTGAGGGATTATTTGTTAAACTTGATGAATTTAATGAATTTGAAAAAACAATAAAAAATAAAAATGGAATTGAAGAAGTAATAAGTTTACATAAATTCGTTCCTAGAAAAATAGAAGAAATTAGGAAAATAAGTGATGAAATTGAATCAAATGTTTCAAGAGAAAATTGGAAAATACCAACTTATGAGGAAATGTTTAGAGTATTAAATTAGGAGGATATTATGAGCAAATTTATTTTCATTACCGGAGGAGTTGTTTCTGGAATAGGTAAAGGAATATGTGGAGCAAGTTTGGGAAGGCTTTTAAAAGATAGAGGATTTAGTGTTTTTATGCAAAAATTTGATCCATATATAAATGTTGACCCGGGAACAATGAGTCCATATCAACATGGAGAAGTTTTTGTAACAAAAGATGGAGCAGAAACAGATTTGGACTTAGGTCATTATGAAAGATTTATTGATGAGGAACTTACTCAAAGAAGTAATGTTACCACTGGAAGAATTTATAGTGAAGTAATTCAAAAGGAACGTAGAGGAGATTATAACGGTTCAACAGTTCAAGTTATTCCACATATTACTGATAGAATAAAGGGATATGTTTATAAGGCTGCTGAGGAAAGTAAAGCTGATATAATTATAACTGAAATTGGTGGTACAGTTGGAGATATTGAATCACTACCTTTTATTGAAGCAATTAGACAAATTCATGCGGAAAATAAAAAAGAAGATGTTTTATTTATTCATACTACTTTAGTTCCTACTATACCAGGCTCAGATGAATTAAAAACTAAACCAACCCAACATTCTTTTAAGGAACTTATGAGTCAAGGAATAAAGACTAATATAATAGTTGTTAGAAGCCCTGAAAAAATTTCTGATGAAATAAAAAATAAAATTAGTCTTTTCTGTGATGTTCCAAAAAGTGCAATTGTTCAATCAGAAAATGTTGATTTTATATATGAAGTTCCTGTTAGATTACATGAACAAGGTTTAGATGATTATGTTTTGCATAAACTTTGCCTTGAAGGAAAGCCAATTGTAAAAAATAATTGGAAAGAAATGATTGATTCATATAAAGAGGTAAAATCTGAATTAGAAATTGGACTTGTTGGCAAATATGTTCAACTTCATGATGCTTATCTTTCAGTCTCTCAAGCGTTAATAGATGCAGGATATAAAAATGCTCATAAGATTAATATTCATTGGATAAATTCTGAAGAAGTTACTGAAGAAACGGCTAAAGAAGTATTTAAAGGAATTGATGGAATTATAGTTCCGGGCGGTTTTGGTGGCAGAGGAATTGAAGGAATGATTGCTACAAGTAAATATGCAAGAGAAAATAATATTCCTTATTTTGGAATATGTCTTGGAATGCAAATTGCAATTATAGATATAGCAAGAAATGTCGCAAATCTTGAAGGAGCAGATTCAACTGAAAAAGATGATACTACCAAATACCCAGTTATAGATTTGATGGAAAATCAATTTGATGTTGAAAATATAGGTGGAACTTTAAGACTTGGTAATTATGATTGTAAACTTTTTAAGAACACTAAATCTAGAGAACTTTATAATTCTGAAATAATTCAAGAAAGACATAGACACAGATACGAATTTAACAATAAATATAGAAAAGAACTGGAAAAGGCTGGAGTTATTTTCTCCGGGATAAATCCTGAACTTGATTTAGTAGAAATTATAGAATACACTAGTAGCGATTATTTTGTAGCTTGTCAATTCCATCCTGAATTCAAATCAAGACCAAATAAAGTTCATCCATTATTTGACGGATTTATAAAGGCATCTATAAAAAATAAAAATAAGTAGTTAATATTAAGTAAGAAACAGATTTATATTTGTTCCTTACTTTTTTATATGCTGATATAGACATGTGTTTTGTAAAATGATATAATTTTAGTGAAAAAATTTTTAATAATGATATTAATATAGGAGGAAATAATAGTGGGATTATTTGATATTGTTAAAAAAGCTATAACAGGAGCAAGTGATGAGGATAACAAAAAAAATAAGGCAAGGATGCGTGAAATTTTCAATTCTTGTGTAGAAAACGGCGACGAATATAAGTTAATTTACTGTCATATGCAAAATGAGACTAATGCTGTTGTTGTAAAAGTTACAAAACATAGTAATTTTATTGTAGGATATAAAGAGGGAGAAGTTGTTATAATTGATGTAAATGCTACATTATCAGAATATGGAGAACCAGAATTCTTTAATAAAGAAAATGGAGCAACAATAAAAACATTTGTAGGTTATTGTGTTGCTGATAAAGAAAATGTACATTATCAATTTGAACCTATAACATTTGAGCCAGGATTTGTAAACGGTGCAAAATATAAAGTATCAATTTCACAAAGTGTTGCTGAAGTTTCTGAATTCCGTAAATTCTTCAAACGTGGATTGTAATTTAATATTTATTTTATAAGATTTTGACGATTAAGATTTCTTCTTAATCGTTTTTTTGTTGAAATAGACCAGGAATTGAAAATTTATATATAAAATAATTGTAATAAAATATAAAAAATGTTAAAATTAGAATGAAATAAGTAATTGAAAAAAATTATTAATGATTTGGAGAAAAATATGTTATTAGTTATAGATGTTGGTAATACAAATATCGTATTAGGTGTTTATGAAGGATATTCACTAATTTGTGATTTTAGACTTAATACGATAAAAAATAAAACAAGTGATGAATATGCAATGTCAATTACAGAAATATTACATGCTAACGATATTAAAAAATCTGAAATTGACGATGTTGTTGTAGCATCAGTTGTTCCTGATGTTATGCATTCAATTGAAAATGCTATAAAAAAATATTTTAATTTAAAACCAATAATTATTGATGATAATTGTGATTTGGGAATAAAAATAAATCACGATAATCCAAAAACAATTGGAGCAGATAGAATAGTAAATTCAGTTGCAGGAATTAAAAAATATGGAGTTCCTTTGATAATTATAGATATTGGAACAGCTATTACTTTTGATGTAGTTGATGAAAATTCAGTTTATCAAGGTGGAGCTATAATTCCAGGAATTGGAATTTCATCAGAAGCACTTTTTTTAAAAACTGCAAAACTTCCAAGAGTAGAACTTTATAAACCTGAAAGAATTGTAGCTAAAAATACAATGGATAATATTAGAGTTGGTATGGTAATTGGATATATTGGACTTATTGAAAAGTTGATTGATGAAATTGTAAAAGAGATGAATTTTGATGTTTCTAAGTTAAAAGTTGTTGCAACAGGTGGATATTCCAGCTTAATTACCAAAGATATAGATAAGATTAATATTATAGATAAGAAACTTACTCTTGATGGAATGCTTGAAATCTATAAGATGAAAAAGGGGTTATAGTATGCTTGATGGAGATATTTTTTTAGCTCCACTTGCAGGAGTTAGCGATGTTGCATATAGAATTTTAGCTAGTGAAATGGGAGCGAGTTTAACTTTTACTGAGATGGTTTCTATAAAAGGATTATATTATGATAATGACAAAACTTCAATTATAACTTATATTGACAAAAGAGAAGGACCTGTTGGATTACAAGTATTTGGAAGTGATGAAAATATTATGGCAGAAATAATCCAAAATAGGTTTAATAAAAGAGATGATATTTATCAACTTGATTTGAATTTAGGATGCCCTGCTCCAAAAATTGTTAAAAATCATGAGGGAAGTTACTTGATGAAAGAACCCAAAAAGGTTAAAAGTATTGTTTCAACTATGGTGAAAAATTCTAAAGTTCCCGTAAGTGTTAAAATTAGATTGGGTTTTGATGAAAAAAACAAAAACTTTTTAGAAGTTGCTGATGCTATTGTTGAAGCTGGAGCTTATATGATTACATTACATGCAAGAACAAGAGAAATGTTTTATTCAGGAAAGGCTGATTGGAATGCTATAAAAACTTTGAAAAATCATGTTCCTATAAAAGTAGTTGGAAATGGAGATGTTTGTAGCGTTGAAGATTATGTAAGAATGAAAGAAGAAACTGGAGCTGATGCAGTTGCAATTGGAAGGCATTCTCTTGGGAATCCATTTATTTTTAAACAAATTAAGGATTATAATTTAACAAAAAAATACTCATCTCCAACTTTGGAAGAAGTTATTGATACTATAAAAAGGCATTATAAACTGGAGTTGGAATTTAAACTGGAAAGAATAGCAATAAGAGAAATGAGAAAAAATATTTTATGGTATTTAAAAGGTTTTAAAGATTCAAACAAGGTGAAAAATACTATAAATACTTTAACTGATATTAACGAAATTTTTGATGTATTAAATGAATATAAAAATAATTTTAATTAGGATTACAATTACAATATACATAATAAACATAAGGAGAAATTTAATCTCAGTATAATAATTTTGTAAGATTTGGAGGATATTATGAAAAAATTATTTAAAGCCTTATCATTTTTACTTGTTTTTGTATTATTTTTAAATTCTTGTAAATCTGCAGTAAATGGAACATACGAGGGAAAAGCTAGAGGACATAATGGAGATGTTGTTATTGATGTAAGTTTTGAAAATAATAAAATAAAAAAAGTATCATTAAAGGAAAGTGTTGAAACTGAAGATGTAGGGAAACTTGCTATTGAAAAATTGATTGAAAAAGTTAATTCAGGAGATCTAAATTTAGATGAAATAACAGGTGCAACTTATTCTTCAAAAGCTTTTATAAACGCTCTTGCAGATGCTATAAACAAATCCGGACTCGATTATAAAAAAATTCTTAAAAACAACCCTACTACTAATGAAAAATTTGAAACGAAGGAAATGAATGTTGATGTAGTTGTTGTCGGTTCAGGTGGTGCGGGATTAATTGCGGCAATTAAAGCCAAAGAATCTGGAGCTAATGTCGTAATTTTAGAAAAGTTACCAATAATAGGGGGAAATACTTTAATTTCAGGTGCTGAATATGCTGCTCCGATGAATTGGTTACAAGAAAAGGAAAATATAAAGGATAGTATTGACTTATTCAAAAAAGATGTTGAAAAAGCAGGAGGAGATAAAGAACTTATATATGTGTTAGCTAATAATGCACTTGACGGTGCAAAATGGTTAAGAGATGATGTTAATGTTGAGTGGACTGACGAACTTATGTTTTTTGGAGGTCATTCAGTTAAGAGATCTTTAATTCCTAAAGGACAATCCGGAAAAGAATTGATAAACAAATTACATGCTAAAGCTGAGGAATTAGGAATAGAAATTTTAACAGAGACTAATGCCTATGAACTTATCACGAAAGATAATGTAGTTACTGGAGTTAAAGCTAAAATAAAGACTGGGGAATTGATTGTTAATGCGAAATCCGTTGTTTTGACAACGGGTGGTTTTGGAGCAAACAAAAAAATGCTTTATGATAATGATAAAGAAATTGATGATAAAATTCTTTCAACAAATTCTCCAGGATCAACAGGCGATGGGATAAAAATGGCACAAGCTATTGGAGCTGATGTTGTAGATTTAGATAAAATTCAGCTATATCCTGTTTGTGATGTTGAGACAGGTAAACTTTTATATACTGGAGATACAAGACTTGTTGGTGGAGCAATACTCGTAAACAAAGAAGGAAAAAGATTTGTTGAAGAGTTGGGTACTAGAAGAGAAATTTCAATGGGAATTAAGGCTCAAACGGATAGTGTTGCATATCAAATTTGGGATGAAGAGTCAATGAAAAAATCAAATATTTTACCTACTCATGAAGTCGAATATAATAATTTGATAGAGGGTAAAAAACTTTGCAAAGTGAATTCGATTGATGAAATGGCTGACTTCTTTGGAATAGGTAAGGAAAATTTAAAAGCAACAATAAATAAATTTAATGAAGATTCAAAAAATGGAAAAGATACATTATTCAATCTTAGAAGATTAGGCTTTAAAATAGATAAAGCACCTTTCTACTGTTTAAAAGCCGTTCCTGCAGTTCATCACACAATGGGTGGTCTTAAGATAAATAAAGATGCAAGTGTGTTGGATAAAAATGGAAATATTATAAAGGGATTATACGCTGCAGGAGAGACAACCGGTGGAATTCATGGTAATAACAGACTTGGTTCCGTCTCAATAGCAGATATTACGGTTTTTGGAATCATAGCAGGAACTAATGCAGCAAAAAACAAATAATTTATACACAAAAAAGGAGCAAAGCTCCTTTTTTAATTTTTTTTGTGAAACAACAAGGTTCCTGGGTACCCACTTGATGCGAAGCATCATGGAAGGGTGGGGGTCTTCTTCTTTAATTCATTGTAGAAAATTGAAGATTCAACAGGTAAGTTGTTTCTTTCTTTTATAGTAAACAGAAATAATCTTTTTCTCGCTCTTGTCATTGCAACATAGAATAATCTTCTCTCTTCTTCTAATAATTTTTCGTCAAAAGAGTTTAACACACTCTTTTGTGGAAATTCTCCATCAATTAAATCAATAATAAATACATTATCATATTCTAAACCTTTTGCAGAATGTATTGTTGAAATTGAAATATTAGATTTTGAACTTGATGCATTTTTCAGAAATTCTTTTAATTTATCTAGTTTTTCTATAAATTCATCAAAAGTTTTTAAATCTTTAGATAAATATTTTATCAAGTCGAAAATAAGATTGTAGTTTAGATTGGAAAAATCGTTGAAATTATCTAAGTAATCTCCGTATCCTATCTCATAGAGAATACAATCAATTTTATCTTCCATTTTCATTTTTTTTAATCTTTTAAAATCATTTCTTAAAGATGTAAATTTGTTTAGATAAAAATCATTTAACTCATCCAAGTCCAGCAAACTTTCCAAAACACATTGATTATATGGTTTATATTCCAATTTAGCAATGAAGTCCTTTTTTATATAGGCATTAAGTTTAAAATAAATTCTTTTAAAAACTTCCAAGTCAGAAGTATCTTCAGAAAACGAAAGTATATTTTTTACATCATTTAATATTCTGTTTGAATAAAAGTCGAATTTATTTTCTTTTACAAAAAAATCAATATCATTATTTTTTAATATGTCTGCTACATATAGAGAAGATACATTGTTTCGATACAAAACTCCAATTGTTTCATTAGGATTTATTTCAGAAATTCTTTTTAGCAATTCTCTGGCTTGAATAATCGAATTTTTGACTTTAAATAGCATTATTTGTGAACTTTCTTCAGTTGTATGTTTAGAAGTTTTTTCATATCTAATTTTATTTCCTTGAATTATTTTATTGCTTATTTTTATTATATTTTTAGTAGAACGAAAATTTTTATCCATAAAAAATATTTTAGAATTTGGATAAATATCTTTAAAATTTAATAGATTTTCAGGACTTGCACCTCTAAAACTATAGATTGACTGGTCATCATCTGCTACTATGAATACATTATTTTCTGGAAATACTATCTTTCTTATTATTTCAAATTGTAAAGTTGAAGTATCTTGTCCTTCATCAATTTGGAAAAACTTATATCTATTTTTTAAAGCTTTTAAAAGTTTTTTATCCGTTGAAACATATTCATTAGCCAAAATTAGTAAATCATTAAAATCCATAAAATTATTTTGAATTTTTATTTCATCATACAAATTATACAATTTTAACATTAAAGAACGATTTGAAATAAAATGATTTTTTCTTAAATATCCTTCAAAATCATACATTTTATTTTTTGTAAAGTCATAAATTGAAAAGAAGTCATTTATTTCTTCGTCAGATAGCTTTTTATAATTTTTTTGGTAATACAATCTTTTTAAAATTAAAATTCTATTGAATTCGTTATTTCCTTCAATTAAAGTTTTTTTGATATTTTTTAATTTCATATAATTTCTAACTATCTCATAGCAAAAAGCGTGAATTGTTTTAAAGGTAATTTTTCCTCTGAATTCAGGATTTTGAGCTAAAAATCTCTTTTCCATATCAATTCCTTGAGATTTGCTGAAAGTTATCGAAATTATTTCACTTGGATCTATATTATGATTGTTAATCAAATTTAAAATTCTATTTAATAATACAGTTGTCTTGCCTGAACCCGGGACTGCTAAAATTAGAGCAGGACCTTCAAAATGTTTAATGGCATCAACTTGTTGATTCGTAAAATTCATATAATCACCTTAGTATATTCTATCATAAAAATAATTCCTTTTAAAGCATATTTATGGTAAAATATAGGACGGAGGTTATTATATGGACAAACATTATATTCCTAACACCAAAGGTGTTATATTTACAAATAAGAATAAATTTTCTTTCAACATTGATTCAATTTTGCTATCCTATTTTTCAAAAGTGAAAAAAGATAAGATATTAATTGATATCGGAGCAGGAACTGGAATAGTAGGCTTTAGAATTAATTTTTTAAATAATTTAAAAACTGTATATCTTATAGAAATACAAAATGAAAATGCAAAGCTTATTGAGCATAGTATTGTTGAAAATAAACTAAAAAATGTTGTCCTTTTAAATAAAGATTTAAAAGAATGTTATAACGATTTTGAAAATTCATCTGTTGATTATATTGTCTCAAATCCTCCATATAAAAAAATGAATACTGGAATATTAAATGAAGATGAGAATTTTTTGATTTCAAGATATGAATATGCACTTAAACTTGAAGATATTTTAGATTTTTCATATAAAAAACTAAAATCTTCAGGAAAAGTTTTTTTGATTTACAGTATGGAACGTTTGGTTGATGTTTTAAGTGAATCGAGAAAATTTAGATTAGAGCCTAAAAGAATTCAATTTATTTCTACAAATATAGATAAAAAGCCACATCTGTTTATGGTTGAACTGGTTAAAAATGGTAATAGCAATTTATTTGTTGAAGATAATATTTATATTTATAATAAAAGTGGCGAATATACTGATAAGATTAAGGAGATATATTATGGACAGAATTTCTAATATTTATTTTGTTTCAACACCTATTGGTAATATGAAAGATATAACACTTAGAGCATTGGAAGTTTTAGAGAAAAGTGATATAATTTATTGTGAAGATACCAGAAACAGCTCAAACTTATTAAAATTTCATAATATAAATACTAAATTAGTATCATATCATAAATTTAATGAGAGCGAGAGAGTTGAAGAAATAATAAATAATATAGAAGATGGAAAAATTGTTTCTGTAATTTCAGATGCAGGAATGCCGATAATAAATGATCCTGGCTTTGTGATTTTACAGGAAGTTATAAAAAGAGATATATCTTATGAAATTTTACCCGGAGCATGTGCGTTGATAAATGGAATTTGTGGTAGCGGATTTGATGCGACAAGTTTTGTATATATGGGATTTGTTCCTAAAACGGATTCGGAACGTAAAAAATATTTTCAAAGTTTTAAAAATATGAAAGTTACAGGAATATTCTATGAAAGTCCACATAGACTTTTAAAAACGTTAAAATTTTTATATTCTTTATTTGGAAATATAAATGTATGTGTATGTAGAGAACTAACAAAGTTATTTGAAGAGTACAAAAGAGGAAATTTAGAAGAAATTATTTCATATTATTCTGAAAAAGGGGTAAAAGGAGAGATAGTTCTTATAATAGAAAAAATATCTGATGAGAGAGTGGATATTGATATAAAAAAAGAGATATTAAAATTAAAATATGATGGATATAGCACTAAGGACATTGTAAAATTGCTAAAAAATAATTATAATATTTCAAAAAATGAAGCGTATGAATTAGTATTGAATTTAGAAAATGAGGAGGAAAAATAAATGTCACAACAATTATTAAAAGAAAAACAATATCATATTGATATGAAAGCGGGAGATGTTGGAAGATATGTAATTTTACCAGGAGATCCAAAAAGATGTAAATTAATCGCAAAATATTTTGATGATGCGGTTTTAGTTGCAGATAATAGAGAATATGTAACATATACAGGATTTTTAGAAGGAGAAAAAGTTTCTGTAACAAGTACAGGAATTGGTGGAGCAAGTACATCAATAGCTGTTGAAGAATTGCATAAAATCGGCGCAGATACATTTATAAGAGTTGGTACTTGTGGTGGAATAGAATTAGATGTTGAAGCAGGAGATTTAGTAGTAGCAACAGGAGCAATAAGAATGGAAGGAACTTCAAAAGAATATGCACCAATAGAATTTCCTGCAGTTGCTGATTTTAATATCGTAAATGAACTTTCAAATGCTTGTATTGAAACAAATCAAAAATATCATGTTGGAGTGGTGCAATGTAAAGATGCATTCTATGGACAACATCAACCTGAAACTAAACCGGTAAGCTATGAATTATTAAATAAATGGGAAGCTTGGAAAAGACTTCATACAAAGGCAAGTGAAATGGAATCAGCAGCACTATTTATAGTATCAAGTTATTTGAATACTAGAGCAGGTTCAATATTTTTGGTTGTAAACAATCAAGAAAGAGTTAAACAAAATCTTTCTAATAATGTAATAGAAGATACCGATAGAGCAATAAAAACAGCAATACTTGCTCTTAGAAATCTTATTAAAAAAGATAGAGATAATAGATAATATAGATAGACTTTATAAATTTAAGAATTTACTTATTTTTAAAAAATAAAGTTAATAATAAATGCTCTAAATTGCTTGACAATTGATTTACTTTGTGTTATTATCTTATGAGTAATATAATGTATAATTATGTTCAAATTTAGCTTTCAAGGAGGTGTTTCTATGAGAGATAAAGTTGTGTTGGCATGTACAGAATGTAAAAATAGAAATTACAATACTAAAAAGAACAAAAAAGTTACAACTAACAGAATTGAATTGAATAAGTATTGTAAGTTTTGTAAAAAACACACTCTTCACAGAGAAACAAAATAGTTAGAGATTGGAGGAGAGTAGTATGACAACAAAAACTACTGATCAAAAACAAAAGAAAACTAGCTTTATGCGTGGAGTTCGTCATGAATTTAAGAAAATAGTATGGCCTTCTAAAAAAAGTGTTTTTTATTATAGCCTTGCAGTAGTTACAATTTCTATAATTAGTTCAGCTATAATTTGGGGATTGGATAATGTATTAAAAAAATTGTTAGGTTTAATTATCCATTAATTATGAAGGAGGGAAGGACTTTAGTCCGCTTATATGACAACAGAAGAATTAAAGGATATTAAAGAAAAAGAAGCTAAATGGTATGTAGTACATACATATTCAGGGCATGAAAACAAAGTAAAGGCTAATATCGAAAAGTTAGTTGTAAATCGTGGAAATGACATTGATATATTTGAAGTTGTTGTTCCAACGGTTAAAGAAGAAACAGAAACCGGAAAAATTAAAGAAAGACAATTATTTCCTGGATATGTTTTAGTTAAAATGATAATAACAGATATCTCATGGTATTTAGTTAGAAATACTAGAGGGGTAACTGGATTTGTAGGGTCAGGTAATAAGCCTGTACCACTATCTGAAAAAGAAGTAGAAACATTAGGTGTTTCTGCAAAACCATATAATGATGTGGAAATTAATGAAGGAGATTCTATTACAATTATAGATGGAGCATTTAAGGACTTAACAGCAAAAGTAATAGAAGTATCTCACGAAAATGGTAAATTAAAAGCTTTCGTTTCTTTATTTGGAAGAGATACGCTTGCTGAATTGGATTTTAGTGACGTAATAAAAAATTAAATTTGAAAATAATTTGAAAAACATTCAAAACAGAGATATACGAGAGTGGGAGGGTTTTAGCACCCGAAAACCACATTAGTTTTTAAGGAGGAACTATAAAATGGCTAAAAAAGTACAAGCATTAGTAAAATTACAAATTCCAGCAGGAAAGGCGACTCCTGCTCCACCAGTAGGTACTGCACTTGGACCTCATGGTGTAAATATAATGCAATTTACAAAAGAATTTAACGCAAAGACAGCTGACCAAGCTGGATTAATTATTCCAGTTGTATTGACTGTTTACCAAGATAGATCATTTACATTCATTACAAAGACTCCACCGGTACCAGTATTAATTAAGAAAAAATTAGGTATCGAATCAGGATCAAAAGTACCAAACAAAACTAAAGTTGGTAATTTAACTAAAGAACAAGTTAGAGAAATTGCAGAAATGAAAATGCCTGACTTGAATGCTGCCACTATTGAAGCGGCTATAAGCATGGTTAAAGGTACTGCTAGAAGTATGGGAATAACTGTAGAAGAGTAATATTACGTGGGAGCAAAAAGCGAACACCACAAGGAGGATATAAATGAAAAAAGGTAGAAAATATTTAGAAAGTTTAAAATTAATAGATAAAACAAACTTATATGATTTAAAAGAAGCATGTGAGTTAGCTGTAAAAACTTCAACTGCAAAATTTGATGAAACAGTTGAATTACATGTTAAATTAGGTGTTGATTCAAGACACGCTGATCAACAAGTTAGAGGTACAGTAGTATTACCTCATGGAACTGGTAAAACTTTAAGAGTTTTAGTTTTATGTAAAGAAAATAAAGTTCAAGAAGCTAAAGATGCTGGGGCAGATTATGTTGGAGCAGATGATCTTATTCAAAAAATTCAAACTGAAAACTGGTTTGATTTTGATGTAATAGTAGCAACTCCAGATATGATGGGTGTTGTTGGTAGAATTGGTAAAGTTTTAGGACCTAAAGGTTTAATGCCAAACCCTAAATCAGGAACAGTTACATTTGACATTGCTAACGCAGTTAAAGAAATTAAAGCTGGTAAGGTTGAATACAGAGTTGATAAAGCTAATATTGTTCACTGTCCAGTAGGAAAAGTTTCTTTTGGAGCTGAAAAAATAGAAGAAAATTTAAGAACTATAATTACTGCTATTATAAAAGCTAAACCATCAGCAGCTAAAGGAAAATATTTAAAATCAGTTTCTATTGCAACTACAATGGGACCTGGAATAAAATTAGCTTCTACTAAATTAGGAGAATAATTAATAATTTAGACACCATAAGGTGTCTTTTTTATTGTGAAACAACAAGGTTCTCGGGTACCCACCTGAAGCGAAGCATCATGGAAGGGTGGGGTTCTTATTTTTAAATAAATTTTTAAAAGATTATCTGTTATTTAAAGATAATCTTTTTTTATTTATAATAAAAATCAATCTTAAAGATATTGAAAAGCAATATTAAAAATGCTATAATATATTTAAACGACGACTACGTCGTTTAAATATAAATACTTATTCAATTTATTTATAGCATTGATTTGTAATATATTGAATATTTAATAAAATAGGAGGATTTAATGGATATTTATAAGAAATTATTCAAATATGTGCCTGATAAAAAATTTCTCGTATATATAGCTATTTTTATGAGTGTTATTTCTTCAGCACTTTCAATTTTACCGTATTGGTATTTGTATAAATTTTTGAATGAATTTTTGTTAAAAAAAGATTTTACTCAAGCTAAAAATTATGCGATTACCATTTTTATTATTATGATTGTACAATCTTTAATTTATTTTATTTCAGTAGGATTTACTCATCTATTTGCTTTTAGATTAGAAACAAATCTTAGAAAAGCAGGAATAAGTCATTTAATGAAAGCTTCATTTTCTTTTTTTGATGTTAATGAATCAGGGAGAATCAGAAAAATAATAGATGATAATGCCAGTGATACTCATATGATAGTTGCACATTTAATTCCTGATATTACTGTTGCGGTAGTAACGCCTATACTTTTATTTGTAATAATGTTTTCTGTAGATATTTATTTAGGTATAGCTACTGTTATTTTAACTATTTTATCTGCTATTTTTACTAAACTTATGTATGGAGATATTAAGTTTATGGAAAAATATAATAAAGCACTTGAAAGAGTTAATAGTGAGGCAGTTGAATATGTTAGAGGTATGCAAGTGTTAAAGATATTTAAAGCTTCAATATTTTCTTTTAAATCATTTTATGATTCTATCGTTGACTACTCTAAAACTGCTTATGAGTATAGTAAAAGCTGTAAACAGCCTTATGTTATGTTTCAAATTGTTTTACTTGGCGCAGCTGCTTTTATAATTCCATTTGCAATCATGTTTTCAAAGGGTACAGAAAATAATGTAGTAATAATGATTAAATTAATTTTTTTCACATGTTTTATTGGAACTTTGTTTAGTTGTCTTATGAGAATTATGTATGTTGGAATGCATCAATATATGGCAACGCAAGCAGTAGAAAAATTAGAAAATCTTTTTACAGAAATGGAAGCAAATGATATTAAGTTTGGAAATAATAAAGAATTTTCTGGTTATGATATAGAATTTAGGAATGTTAGTTTTAAATATGATACTGCTAATATTTTGGAAAATTTAAGTTTTAGACTTGAAGAAAACAAAACTTATGCTTTGGTTGGTTCATCAGGTGGTGGTAAGTCAACCATCGCAAAATTAATTTCCGGTTTTTATAATATTGATGAGGGAGCAATTTTAATTGGAGGGAAAAATATTTCTACTTATTCAAGGGAAGCTCTTATGAATAATATCTCATTTGTTTTTCAAAATTCAAAACTTTTTAAGACGACAATTTTTGAAAATGTAAAGATCGGAAATGAAAATGCTAGTTATGAAGAAGTCATGAATGCTTTAAAATTAGCAAGATGTGGAGATATTTTAGATAAATTTGAAACTCGAGAAAATACTGTAATAGGATCAAAGGGAGTTCATCTTTCAGGTGGAGAAATTCAGAGAATTGCAATTGCCAGAGCAATTTTAAAAGATGCTAAGATTATAATTTTAGATGAGGCTTCAGCAGCATCTGATCCGGAAAATGAACATGAAATACAATTAGCTTTTTCTAATTTAATGAAAGATAAAACTGTAATTATGATTGCGCATAGATTGAGTTCAATTAGAAATGTTGATGAAATATTGGTTGTTGATAACGGAAAAATTATTGAAAGAGGAACAGATAAAGAGCTTATGGAAATTGATGGAAGATATAAATTTTTACAAGATTTATTCTCTCAAGCAAATGAATGGAGGATATAATTATGAAAATGCTTAAAAGAATGTTTCAATTAACTGATAAGGGAACTGCCGGAATCATAAAGGCATCAATAGCATCATTCTTTTCATATTGTAGTTTAATGATTCCTATGATTTTACTTATGTTTTTTATTCAAAATGTTATTGAAGGGAAAGAAAATACTATTTCTTTCTTTGTAATAGGAATATTAATTATGCTACTTATAATGTATATTCTTATGTCAATAGAATATGACTGTTTGTATAACGAAACATATAAAGAAAGTGCAAATATTAGAATAGAAATAGCAGAGATTTTAAGAAAATTACCACTTTCTTTTTTTTCAAAGCATGATGTTTCAGATTTGTCTCAAACAATTATGAAAGATGTTTCAGTTATTGAACATGCAATAAGTCATGCTATTCCAAAGGCTATAGGACTTATATTTTATTTAATAATAATAGTAATAATGTTATTAATTTATAATTTCAAACTTGCTCTTTGTATTTTAATTCCTATTATTTTGGCAACTGGGTTCATATTAATTACAAAAAGAATACAAGTTAACGGAAATAAAAAATATTATAATGTTATGAGAGGTATTTCAGAAGATTTCCAAGAATCAATTGAATTACAACAAGAGATAAAAAGTTATGGACAAGTAGATAAAATTACTAAAAAAATATATGATGATATTGACTATTCAGAAAAAATTCATATAAGTGCTGAAGGAAAAATGGTGCTTCCATTGAGTATTTCAACAAATATACAAAATTTAACTTTAGGAGCTACGATTTTATTTGGAACAGCTTTATATTTAAAGGGTGAGGCGTCTATTCTTTATCTAATCGGTTATATAATGTGTGCTTCAAAGATTATTGATGCTGTAAATGGTATGCTTTCAAATTTTGCGGAACTTATGTATTTGGATGGAAATTTACAAAGAATTAGAGAATTAAGAAGTACCAAAATCCAAACTGGAGAAGCTAAGGAACTTCATAATTTTGATATAGAATTCAAAAATGTTGAGTTTGGATATGGAGAAAACAAAGTAATTAATGATATTTCATTTGTTGCAAAACAAGGTGAAGTTACCGCATTAGTTGGACCTTCAGGTTGTGGAAAAACAACAGTTCTGAGATTGATGTCAAGATTGTATGACTATGATAGCGGAAAGATAATTATAGATGGAAATGATATAAAGGGTATTGAAACAGAGAGTCTTTTTGAAAATATTTCAATAGTTTTTCAAGAAGTTACATTGTTTAATACTTCAATTTTAGAAAATATCAGATTTGGAAATAAAAATGCAACTGATGACCAAGTTAAAGAAGCTGCAAGACTTGCTAATTGTGAAGAATTTATTGAAAAATTACCTGAGAAATATAATACCTTAATCGGAGAAAATGGAAGTAAGTTATCAGGAGGCGAAAGGCAGAGAATTTCGATTGCACGTGCTTTTTTAAAGAATGCTCCAATAATTTTACTTGATGAAATTAGTGCAAGTCTTGATGTTGAAAATGAAATGAAAATACAAGAAAGTTTAAATAAACTTATTAAAAATAAAACTGTATTAGTAATTTCACATAGAATGAAGTCTATAGAAAATGCAAATAAAATAATAGTAATGGAAAATGGAAAAATAGAATCTCAAGGTAATCACAATGAACTTTTAGAAAAATCTAAAGTTTATAATACTATGGTTAAAAATTCTAGTTTAGCTGAAAATTATAGTTATTAATATATGAACGCTGTTTTTACAGCGCTTTATATTGTGAAACAACAAGGTTCCCGGGTACCCACCCGATGCAAAGCATCGAGGAAGGGTGGGGTTCTTATTAATTTTTAATCGATTGGGGGAATTTATTTGATAGAGCAACGTAGAATAAATTTATTTGTCTTAATTTTTATGAATTTGATTTTTGGAACGTTGATTTTAGTGTGGAATAATTTCAAATTAGATATGATTTATTTTTGTATTTGTTCTTTAATTTTAATTTATAGTGGAAAGACTAAAAGATTTATAAAATTTCTAATTTTTTATCTTATTTGTTTGTATATAGTTTTTTATATAAAGTTGCCTGATGATTCATTTTTCTCCTTCATAGGTTTTATCAGTTATTCAAATGTAAAGATGTGTCCAACATACATGATAGCGAGTTTTATTGTTTTAGATATAAGAACAAGTGAATTGATTTATGTTTTAGGAAAATTGGGATTTGGTAAAAAAATCAGATTTGCATGTACGATTACTTTAAAATTTATTCCTATTTATTTTGCAGAAAAAAGAATTATAAAAAATGCTTTAAAACTTAGAGGAATAGATGTTTCATTTACCAAACCTATTAAACGATTTGAATATTATATTGTACCGACTCTTTTTAGAGCATCGAATATTGCAAATGAAATGACGGAGTCAGCATATACAAGATGTGCGATGTGTACTGATAATATGAATTCAATATACTATAAAAAGTTTGATATAGTAGATTTTATTCTTATTGTTATGTTGATTTTACTAGTTGCTTCTTGGGGAGGTGGATTTATTGATAAAATTTGAAAATGTAAGTTTTACTTATGAAGATTCTGATAAAAAAGCCTTAGAAGATATAAGTTTTGAAATAAATAAAGGAGAGTTGGTGTTAATAACAGGAGCTTCCGGTTCCGGTAAATCTACGATATACAAATGTATAAATGGACTAATTCCACATATTTATGACGGTGAACTTTTAGGAAATATTTTTATTGATGATAAAAATACGAAGGATTGTGAGAATTATGAGCTGTGCAAAATAATAGGTTCGGTTTCTCAAAATCCAAGAGGACAATTTTTTACTGATAATACCACTTCTGAATTGGCATTTACTTTGGAAAATTTGGGATATGAAGTTAAAGAAATTGTAAAAAAAATAAAAAATATTTCAAATTTCTTTGGTATTTCAAATATCTTAAATAAAAATGTTTTAGAAATTTCTGGGGGCGAAAAGCAAAAAATCTCTATTGCATGCGTTTCAATATTAGATGCAAAAACTTTAATATTTGATGAGCCTTCTGCAAATTTGGATTACTTGGGAATTGAGCTGTTGAAAGAAATTTTTCTAAAATTAAAGAAAAATGGATATACTATTGTCGTTGTTGAACATAGAATTTTTTATTTAAAAGAAATTTTTGATAGGTTAATTCATATAAATAAAGGGAAACTTATTGTAAATTTAGATAGAAAAGATGCTTTAAATTATAGTGCAGAAGATTTGAGAAGCTTAAATCCATTTGATAGAGAATTAACGATAATTAATAAATGTAGCAGAGAAGAGAAAATATTAGAAATAAGAAATCTTAAATTTAAAGATATTATAAAAGATATTTCTTTTGATGTTTATAGAGGTGAAATAGTTGGATTGGTAGGGAAAAACGGCGTTGGAAAATCTACAATTTCTAAGTTGATTTCTGGAATAAATAAGAAAACTTCTGGACAAATTTTAAGTAAAAGTTTACCTTTTGTTTTGATGCAAGATGTGGATTACCAATTATTTTCAGAAAGTGTATTTTCAGAGTTTTTCTTATCAAATAAAGACTTGACTGATGACGAAGTTTTGGAAATGCTAAAAGCCATTAATCTTTATGAAAAAAAAAATTGTCATCCATTTTCACTTTCTGGGGGAGAAAAACAAAGACTGCTTATGGGAATTTGTGCAAAAAGCAATTCAGACATTTTGATTTTAGATGAACCAACTAGTGGTTTGGATTTTAATAATATGATTATTATTTCTGATATTATAAAAAAATTATCAAAAGACAAAGCAATAATATTAATTTCTCATGACTATGAATTATTGTCAAGAGTTGTAGATAGAGTTATATTTCTTGAAGATGGAAAAATCACAGAGGATTTTATTTTAAAAGAAAAAAATCAACTAACTAATATTTTTCAAAAGATAAAAGGAGGAAAAGAAAATGAAAATTAAAGATTTAGTTTTGGTTGCTATTTTAGGAGCTTTAAATTTAGTTGTTTCAATGATTGTAACATTTGCATTATTTCCATTGGGACCATATGCTCATTGTATAAGTCCTGGAATTGCAGGATTGTTTGCAGGTACAGTTTTTGTGTTTATGTGTAATAAAGTTGGGAAAAAAGGTAGTTTCTTGCTCTTTTCAGGTGTTTATTTGATTGCGATGGCTGGTACAGGTTTCTATCTTCCGTGGATTATTTCATACACGGTTGCCTTTATTATTGGAGAAATTATACTATCATATACAGGATATCAAAATAAAATTGCTCAATTTATAGCTTTTGGATTGATTCAAGTAGGAAGTGAATGCGGACAAATAATACCAGTAAATTTCTTCTTAGAATCATTTAAGAAAACTTGGGTAGGAAAAAACGGAGTTACAGAGAGTGCAATAAATGAGATGATAAAATTTTCAACTGGAACATATGGAGCAATTAACCTTTTGATTGTATTTATACTAGGTGGACTTGGTGTTGTAATTGGAAATAAAATATTGAAAAAACATTTCAAAAAAATTTAAAAATTTGAAAAAAATTTAGATTAAAAGGGATATATTTACGTATATCTCTTTTGTTTTTTTTGAGCATATGTGTTATAATTAATATAGTTTTATGCCTTGTGATAAAACTATATTAATTTCATCGTAATTACCGTAAAAAAGTAGTTATAAAGGAACTGTGGTATAATTAAAAAATTTATGCCATATCATAAAACTTGATTTGAAGAAATAATACTAATTTAATTGAATATTATAATTTGTGATATATATTTTATATAGTTAGGAGTTAGAGTATGAATATTACAATCATATTAGCTGCAGGTGAAGGAACTAGAATGAAAAGTAAGAAATCAAAGGTTTTACATAAAATAGTTAATCGAACTTTGATTGATTATGTTTATGATGCTAGTTGTGATGCAGGTAGTGATAAAACTATAATTATTGTAGGGAAAAATAAAGTTGAAGTTGAAGATAAGTTTGGAGATAAGGTATCATATAAAGAACAAAAAATCGGTAAAGAATATCCTTATGGAACAGGTTATGCTGTTCAACTTGCTGTAGATGAAATCAGTGATGACGATAATGTTTTAATTTTGAGTGGGGATACTCCTTTAATAAAAGGAGAAACTTTGCAAAAATTGTTAGAAGAACATATTGCTATGAATTCAAAAGCAACTGTTCTTACAGCATTTATTGATGATACTACAGGATATGGTCATATTATAAAAGACAATAATGGTAAATTTTTAAAAATAGTTGAAGATAAGGATGCTACTATTGAAGAAAAGAGAGTAAAAGAAATAAATTCAGGAATTTATGTTTTTAATGGGAAAGCATTAAAAAATTCAATAACAAAGATAGATCAAAATAATGTTCAAAACGAATTATATCTTACAGATGCAATTAAAGTTTTAGTTCAAGATGGAGAGAATGTTTCAACTTATAAACTTGATGACATTGAAGAAATTTATGGTATAAATTCTAAGCTACAATTATTTGAAGCTGAAAAAATTATGCGTTATAGGATAAATTCAGAATATATGAAAAATGGTGTAGTAATGGAAAATCCAGAAAATACTGTGATTGAAAAGGGAATAAGTATAGGAATAGATACATTTATTGGAAGTGGTGCCAGAATTTTTGGAAATACGAGCATAGGAGAAAATGTATATATAACAGGAGATTCTTTTATAGAAAATTCTGTAATAGGAAATGATGTTGTAATTAGAAGTTCTTATATAGAAGATAGTACTGTTGGAGATTCTGTAACTATGGGACCTTTCGCTCATCTTAGACCAAATAGTATTTTAAAAAATGAAGTTCATATAGGAAATTTTGTTGAAGTTAAGAATTCAACAGTTGGAGAAAATACTAAAGCTGGACATTTATCATATATTGGAGATGCAATTGTAGGAAAAGATGTAAATATGGGTTGTGGGTCTATTTTAGTAAATTACGATGGTAAAAATAAACACATTTCTGAAATTGGAGATGGCTGTTTTGTAGGTAGTAATTCTAATATAGTTTCTCCAGTAAAAATTGCAAATGATACTTTTATTGCCGCTGGAACTACTGTTGTTTCAGATGTGGAAAATGAAGGTTCTTTAATAATTGGACGTAGTGAAACTTTTGAAAAAGAAAATTGGGTTTATAAAAAGAATTTAAAAATAAAAAAGTAATATTTTAGGAGGAATTATGTTAGCTTATACTGGACCTATGAAAATTTTTTCAGGAACTGCAAATAGAAAGTTTGCAGAAGATATTTGTAAATGTCTTGATATGCCATTGGGGGAAATTAATATCGGGAAATTTAGTGACGGTGAAATTAATCTTTCAGTTGAGGAAACTGTAAGAGGTTATGATGTTTACATTATTCAACCAACTTGCAATCCAACTAATGATAATTTAATGGAAGTATTAATTATGGTTGATGCTTTCAAGAGGGCTTCTGCTGGAAGAATTAACGTAGTTATTCCATATTATGGATATGCAAGGCAAGACAGAAAAACAAAAGCTAGAGAACCAATTACAGCAAAACTAGTTGCTAATTTGATTGAAAAATCAGGGGCTGATAGAGTTATAACTATGGATTTACATGCAGGACAAATTCAAGGATATTTTGATATTCCTGTAGATCATTTATCCGCTATTAAACCTCTTGCTGATTTCTTCAAGGATGAGTTAAAAGATGAAGACAAAAAAGATATGGTTGTAGTTTCTCCTGATTTAGGTGGAGTTACTAGATCTAGAAATTTCTCTAATTATTTGGATTTGCCTATTGCTATCTTAGAAAAGAGGAGACCTCGTCCAAATGTTTCTGAAGTAATGAATGTTATAGGAGATATTGAAGGAAAAACTTGTATAATTGTAGATGATATTATAGATACTGCTGGAACTATTACAAATGCTGCAAATGCTTTAATAGCTAAGGGAGCAAAAAAAGTTTATATCACTGCAAGTCATGGAGTATTTTCTGGAAAGGCAATAGAAAATATAGCTAATTCAAAAGTTGAAAAATGTGTTGTAACTGATACTATTCCTCAAGAAAAGAATTTAGGTGGTAAAATTGAAGTTGTTTCAGTAGCTCAATATTTTGCAAAGGCTATTGATAGAATAAATAACAATAGACCAGTGAGCATGCTTTTTGATGGAAGATAATATTTATTTAATAGTAGGCCTTGGAAATCCTGGTAAAAATTATGTAGAAACTAGACATAATGTAGGATATGGAGTTATTGATATTTTAGCTGATAAGTATAGTATCAATATGAAGAAAGAAAAATTTAAATCTTTCTATGGTCAAATAAATATGTTTAGAAAAAAATGTATTTTTTTAAAGCCACTTACTTATATGAATTTGTCAGGAGAAGCAGTTATAGATGCAGTAAATTATTTTAAAATAAAACCTGAAAATATTATAGTTGTATTAGATGATATAGATATTCCTTTTGGAACTGTTAGAATTAAGAAAAAAGGAAGTGCAGGAACACATAATGGTTTAAGGTCAATTATTTATCATTTAGAAACAGAAGATTTTCCTAGAGTTAGAATAAGTGTTGGGAAATGTCCTGATTATATGGATTTAAAAGATTTTGTTTTAAGTAAATTTTCATCAACTGAAGAAAAAATTTTGAAAAAAGAATTAGAAATTGCAGCAGATGCCGTTGAAGAGATAATAAAAAGTGATGTTGACAAAACAATGTGTAAATATAATGGAATGTGTATAGAGGAATAATATTCCTCTATATTTTTTATGAACAGGAGTTAATTATGAATTTTTTAATTGATTTTTTAAAAAATAATGAGTCATATTTGGATATGATTTCAAATTTAAAATTAAATAATGTTCCGATATATTGTAACGGACTTATAAAAGAGAGTTTATTCCATTTGATATATTCTATTTTCAATGATTTGCCTGATAAAAATTTAGTTTTATTAGTTGAAAACGATAATAGAGCTAATGAACTTTGCGATGAATTAAAAAATTTAGTTGGAGATAAGGTTGTTGTTTATCCTAATTTTGAAATAAGATTTCATAATATAAATAGTTTGGAAACTAATCTAGAAAATATAAGAATAGGAATAATGAATAGACTTCTTTCCAATGAAAAATTCATAATAATAACTACTGCAAGTGCTTTATCAAAAAAAATTAGCACTCCAAATTTTTTTAAATCTCATTATATTTACATTGATGAAAATTCTGAAATAAATTTAAATGAATTAACTGAAAAGTTAATAAAAATGCATTATGATAGAGTAGATTTTGTTGAAGCAAAAGGACAATTTTCAATAAGGGGATCTATATTTGATATATTCCCAGTAAATTTTGAAAATCCAATAAGAATAGAATTATTTGGTGATAATGTAGACTCAATACGTCTATTTGATATTAATAGTCAAAGATCTGTTGAAAAGTTGAATAAAGTAGAAATAATACCTGCTAAAGAAATGGTATTATCAAAAGATGATGTGGAAAATATTTTAAATGGACTGAATAAAGATATTGAAAAATTACAAAAGTTAAAATTATTTGGAAAAGATATTGAAAAAGCTACAGAAAAATTTTATCAAATTTTCAATGATTTAAAGGAGAATTATCATATTTCAAATATGGATTTAATTTCACCATATATAAAAAAAGGAAGCTATTCAACTCTTTTAGATTATTTAGAGAAAGATTCAATAATATGCACTGAAGATATTTTAAAAATTTATGATAGAAATTTAGAAATAGAAAATTTATTTCATGAAAATGTAGTATTTTCTATCGAAAATGCAGAAATTTTAGACTCACATAAAGATATTTTAATTCCTTTTGAACAAATTTTAAGAAGAATAAAAGAATTTAGTATAATTAACTTTACACAACTTTTAAAAAGGACAAAAATTATTAATCCTAAAAGTATTGTAAATTTAAAAACAATTGAAGCTGAAATGTTTAACAGAAAATTTGATTTATTATTTCAGAATTTGAAATCTAAATTACAAAGAGGGTATAAAATTGTTATCTTTGCAGGTTCATTAGAAAAGGCCAATAATTTGAAGGAGATTTTATTTGCTGAGAATATAAATTCTAATATAATTGAAGGATTAGAATTTGAATTAAAAAGTTCCATTTTAGGAATTTCTACATTAAATTTAGAATCAGGTTTTGAGTATCCAGTTCAAAAAGTACTTTTTTTAACACACAAAGAAATTTATGGGACTGTAAAAAAGGCTTCTAAAAAAGCAAAGAAGAAAAGTAAAGAAAATTTACTTGATTATACTGATTTAAATGTTGGAGATTTCGTAGTCCATGAGAATCATGGAATTGGGGAATATAGAGGGATTGAACAAATAGAAGTTGATGGAATTGTAAAAGACCATATTTTAATATTATATAAAGGAAATGACAAATTATATATACCAACTGACCAAATGAATTTAATTCAAAAATATATTGGAAAAGATGGATATCGACCAAAATTAAATAAATTAGGTTCTAGTGATTGGATAAAAACGAAAAATCGTGCTAAAAAAGTTTTAGATGAGATAGCATTAGACTTAGTTCAACTCTATGCGAAGAGAGATAAAATAAAGGGTTTTGCTTTTTCAGAGGATACAACTTGGCAAAAAGAATTTGAAGATAGTTTTATTTACGAAGAAACTTATTCACAGCTTAGAGCCATTAATGAAATAAAAAAAGATATGGAACAATTTAAGCCGATGGATAGATTGCTTTGTGGAGATGTTGGGTATGGAAAAACCGAAGTAGCATTAAGAGCTGCTTTTAAGGCCATGATGGACGATAAACAAGTTGCATTCTTAGTTCCAACAACTATTCTAGCTCAACAGCATTTTAATACTGCTAATGATAGAATAGGGGATTTTCCTTTAGAAATTGAAATGCTTAGTAGATTTAGAAGTCCTGCTAAACAAAAAGAAATTCTAAAAAATGTAAAAAATGGTAAAGTAAATTTACTTATAGGGACACACAAACTATTATCAAATAATTTAGAATTTAAAGATTTAGGACTTTTAATAATAGACGAAGAACAAAGATTTGGAGTTAAACATAAAGAGGCATTAAAAAAAATAAAAGAAAACATTGATGTATTATCACTATCTGCAACACCTATTCCTAGGACTATGCAAATGAGTTTAGTCGGAATTAGAGATATGAGTGTTTTAGATGATCCACCAGAAGAAAGAGTTACTATTGCTACTTTTGTTTTAGAATATAATGATTCAGTAATTCGGGAAGCAATATACAAGGAGTTGGATAGAGGTGGACAAGTTTATTTTGTCTATAATAGGATTCATGATATGGAAAAAATGTATGTTGAATTATCGAAACTAATTCCTGATGCTAGAATTGCAATGGCGCATAGTAAATTGTCTAACAAAGAGTTAGAGAATATAATGTATGATTTTCAAGAGGGAGAATATGATATATTATTATGCACTACAATTATTGAAACGGGAATGGATATTAAAAATTGTAATACTATGATTATATATGATGCAGATAAAATGGGATTGTCACAACTTTATCAGCTAAAAGGAAGAATAGGACGATCTACTAGGAGAGCATATGCATATTTTACATATGAGAAGGATAAAGCGCTTACTGAAATTTCAGAGAAGAGACTTATGGCAATAAGAGATTTTTCGGAATTTGGTTCTGGTTTTAAAATAGCTATGAGAGATTTGGAGCTTAGAGGTGCTGGAAATATTTTAGGAGAATGCCAATCTGGACATATAGAGACTATTGGATATGAAATGTACGTTAGAATGTTGGAAGAAAGCATAAAAACTATTAAGGGCGAAAACATTAATATAAAAAGTCAAACTACTATTGAATTATCTGTTGATGCATATATTCCTTCAAATTATATAGGAGATAGTAATCAAAAGATTGATATGTATAGAAAAATTGCTGCGATTTCCTCTAAGGAAGATTTTAATGAAATTTATGAAGAATTAACTGATAGATTTGGAGAAGTACCTGCTACAGTTTTAAATGTTATGAATGTTTCATACTTGAAGAGAATTTCATCAGAATTAAATTTTATAAAAATAATAGAAAGAGGAAAGTCAGTTGTATTTAATTTTGATCAATCAAATAAGAAGATTTTACAGCTAATAGGTAGCTTAACTGATGAATTATTTAGAAAAATAGAATTTAATTTGAATGAAAATGCTGAGTTAATATTTAATTATGATAAGGACAAATTGCCAGAAAGTATTAATTTTGTTGAAAATTTGCTATTTTTAAATCAAAAAAATTAAAAAAACTTTGACATTCCTAAAAAAATAATGTATAATATCAAAAGATTAGAATATTAGTCGAAAGGGAGAGAAATATGAAAAATAGATTTATAAAATTTACAAGTGCCATTGTACTGTCAGCAATGCTTTTAACAGCATGTGCATCGGCTCCAAAAGGTGCAATGGTAAAAATTGGGGATAAGTATATTACTGAAGAACAAGTACAAAAAGAATATGATAGAGTTATTTCATCATATACTGATGAACAAAAAGAAAAATATGATGAATCAACTGAAGAGGGAAAAACTGCTTCTTTAACTTTGAAACAAAATATTTTAGAAATGTTTTCTAATATTGAGGTTGTAAAGCAAAAATTTGCTAAGTTAGAAAAAGAGTATAAAGACGAAGGAAAATCTGAAGAAGATATAGCTAAGGTAACAGTAACCGAAGAAGAAGTTAATGAAAGTCTAAGTAAAGTTAAAGAACAGTTAGGTGATAAATTTAATGAAGAACTTGAAAAAGCAAAACTTACTGAAGACGAATTAAAATATAAAATTGAAGATAATTTATATTCTTCTAAATTTCAAACTTGGTTCGCAGAAAATTATACACCAACAGATGAAGAAGTTGCAGAAAAATATAAGGGAAGTGATTTTGATGGTCCACAAATTAATGCAAGTCATATTTTAGTGGAAACAGAAGAAGATGCAAAGAAAGTAAAAAGTCGTTTAGATGCTGGTGAAAAATTTGAAGATGTTGCAACCGAAGTTTCAAAAGATCCTTCAGTTAAAAATAATAAAGGTGTTTTAGGAACATTTACTAAAGGAATAATGGTTCAAGAGTTTTATGATGCAGCAGTAAAATTAAAAGTTGGAGAAATTAGTGAACCAGTAAAGACAAAATTTGGGTACCATATAATCAAATTGAATGAAATTGTTGAAGATTATAGTCAATTTACAGATGAAAGCAAGAAACTTATAAGTCAAAAATTGAAACAAAAAATATTATCTGAAAAGTTTAAAACTGAATTTGAAAGTATTCAAAAGGAAGTTGGATACCTACCAATTAAAAATTTTAAATAAATCAGTTAAATTACTTGATATTTTTTAAAAATTGATATATAATAATATTGCACAATGGTTAAGTGACCATTTTATAGGCAATTATTAAATATAATAGTGTATTTAGGAGGAAATTTTAATGAACAAATCTGAATTATTGGCTAGCATGGCCGAAAAAGGAAAAATCACAAAAGTAGATGCTGAAAGAGCATTAAATGCGTTTATTCAAACTGTTGAAGAAACACTTGTTAAAGGGGAAAAAGTTCAATTAGTTGGATTTGGAACTTTCGAAGCTAGAGAAAGAAAAGCAAGAAATGGTAGAAATCCTAGAAACCCTAAAGAAGTTATTAAAATCCCAGCATCAAAAGCTCCAGTATTCAAAGCTGGAAAATCATTAAAAGAAATAGTAAATAAATAATTTTTGAATGCTAATAAAAAAATCAGACTTAGTGTCTGATTTTTTTTTCAAAATTTTAATGATTTATGTTGAAAAATAAAATGTATTATGTTATAATAATTTGGTGAATAATCACATATTCTGATTGAACAAGTGTTGCCCATGTGGTTCTTGTCAAGTTGATGAATATGGGTGGCTAAAAACAGGAGGTAATAAAAATGTCACAAGTAATTTTAATGAAAAACTTATTAGAAGCAGGAGTACATTTTGGTCATCAAACTAGAAGATGGAATCCAAAAATGTCAAAATTTATTTTTACAGAAAGAAATGGAATCTATATTATTGATTTACAAAAGACTGTAAAACAAATTGAACAAGCATATGATTTTGTAAGAGAAATTGTTGCAGATGGTGGTAGAGTTCTATTTGTTGGAACTAAAAAACAAGCTCAAGAAGCTGTTGAAACAGAAGCAAAGAGAAGTGGACAATTCTATGTTAGTCATAGATGGTTAGGTGGAATGTTGACTAACTATAAGACTATTAGAAAAAGAATTGAAAGATTAAAAAAATTAGAACTTATGGAAGAAGATGGTACTTTCCAAAGATTACCTAAGAAAGAAGTTATTAAATTAAGAAGAGAAGCTGAAAAATTAGAAAAATTCTTAGGTGGAATTAAAGAAATGGATAAACTTCCTAATGTTCTTTTTGTAATAGATCCAAAGAATGAAAAAATTGCTGTAAATGAAGCAAGAATATTAGGTATTCCAGTTATTGGTGTTGTTGATACTAACTGTGATCCTGATGAAGTTGATATCGCTATTCCAGGAAATGATGATGCTATTAGAGCCGTAAAATTATTAACAGGTACTATTGCTAATGCTATTGTAGAAGCTAAGCAAGGAGAACAAGTTGAGGCAGAAGAAACAGAAACTGTAGTAGAAGAAGTAGTGGAAATTGAAGAAGTTTCTGAGGAAGTAGCTGAATAATAAGCAAGTAGAACTTTAAGGGGTAAGGATTTAAATTTATAATATTTATCCTTACCTTATTTTTATAGATTATATTAATAATAGGAGGATTTTATGGAAATTACTGCAAAATTGGTAAAAGATTTAAGAGAAGCCACTGGAGCTGGAATGATGGAATGTAAGAAAGCATTACAAGAAGTTAGTGGAGATATGGAAAAAGCTATTGAATTTTTAAGAGAAAAGGGTTTAGCTAAAGCTGCTAAAAAAGCAAATAAGGTTGCTGCTGAAGGTTTAATTACTTTAGTACTTGATGAAAACAACACTAAAGCTGCTCTTACTGAAGTAAATTCACAAACAGATTTTGTTGCTAAAAATGAAAATTTCGTCGCATTAACTAAAAAAGTTACTGAACATGTATTTAATAATGAAATAAAGAATATTGAGGAATTAAATGCATCAAATATAGATGGAACTAATTTTGAAGAATTCTTGAAATTACAAATTTCTTCAATTGGAGAAAATATTGTAGTTAGAAGATTGGCATTTGCAAAAGCATGTTGTGAAAATAGTATAGTATGTGGATATGTTCACTTTAATAAAAAAGTTGGTGTTATTCTTAAAGCTAATTGTGATAGCGAAGCTACAAAGAAAGGTGCAAAAGATTTATTACAAAACATTTGTATGCATATTTCAGCAATGAAGCCACAATACTTGAGTTATAAAGATTTAGATGCTGATTTTGTTGAAAAAGAATATTTAGCTCTTAAAGGATCAATTGAAAAAGAAAATGAAGAATTAGTTAGACTTGGAAAACAATTAAAGAGAATTCCAAAGTTTGCTTCAATGTCTCAAATAACTGATGAAGTTTTAAGAGCTGAAGAAGAATTATTAAAAGAAGAATTGAAGAAACAAGGAAAACCTGAAAAAATTTGGGATAAAATTTTACCTGGACAAATCGAAAGATTTATTCAAGACAATACATTAATTGATCAACAATATGCTTTATTCAGTCAACAATATGTATTAGATGATAGTAAAACAGTTTTAGAAGCTGTGAATGATAAAGCAAAAGAGTTAGGTGGAAATATTGAAATAGTAGAATACACTAGATTCGAAGTAGGTGAAGGATTAGAAAAGAAAGAAGAAAACTTTGCTGAAGAAGTTGCAAAACAAATGGGATTATAAAAAAGTTTAAAGGCAGTGATTTAATTCACTGTCTTTTTTTATTGTGAAATAACAAGATTCCCAGACGCTCCTCCAGATGGAAAGGTGGGGGTTCTTATTATAAATTCAAAAGAATCTATTTATTTAATTTATAAAAATAACATAGAATTATTCCGAAAATTATTAATATCTTTTAAAGCTATTTACATTGTAAATATTTGTAATCTATGGTAAAATAATTTTGTGATTGGAGGTGTTTTTTTGAAACTTGAAATTTTTCAGTTTTTAGAAAAATCAATTGAACATATGGATAATAATATGGATTTTATTTCTAATTCAGCTGATTCATTAAAAAAGTTTTTTAATGATATATTTTTGAATTGTGATTTTTTCATAAATACAACTGCTAGAATAAAAAGTGAAGATAGTATTAGAGAAAAATTGTTAAGAAATAATTATTATTATAAATATCCTAATCATAAAGTTGCAATAGAAAATTTACCAGATTTAATAGGAATTAGAGTTGAATGTAGATTTATTGATGATGAAAAGAAAATTTTTGATGAAATATCTAAAAATTTTACTATTGAGTTGGAAAATGGTTTTTACAGGAGTGAACTAAATTCTAATATAGAATTAAAACTGAGTGAAAAGCAGCCTACATTTCAAAAAAATGGTTTTGAAATATACAAAATTGATGGGAGATATGTAGTTGAAGGAGATTATTTTGTAAATTTTGAATTACAAATCAAGTCATTAGTAAATATATTTTGGGGTGAAATTGATCATAGTGTATTATATAAAAATTTCAATTATATGATTACTGAGGATTTTATTCGTTCTATAATGTTCTCAATTAAAGCTAATTTAACTATGATAGATAATCAACTACAAAGTGTATATAATCATTTAAAAAATGTTGAAGATAAAAGTAATTATGATTCTTCAAAAATTCATTTAAAAACTATTGTTTCAAAGATGGTTCACGATTTATATTCTGTAAAAATTAAAGAGAGTACAGGATTTGTTGTAGATTTTAAAGATTGTGCAAATATAATTGTAGATTATATATTTTCTAAAAATAAATTTCATAATTCTATGCGTTATGAAGACTATTTTGTTAGATTATTAAATAGACTTAGTAGTGCGAATAATAGAACTATTGTTATAGGAGAAACTTTTGAAATTTGTGATACAATCGAATTTAAAAATGATTTGTGCAAAAAATTTGGAACTGGATTATTAGAATTAGTAAATAAAGATTTTAAATGGAATTTGATTTTTTCAGTTATTCAAGATATTGAAGAAAATGATTTTTGTGAAGAATTTGTTTTATTTTCTGAATTTATAGTATTTGCTGTAGTTAAGAGAGTAAAACGTGCTGTTGATGAATTAAATATTTCAAATGAGGATAAGTCAAAATTAAAATGGGATATTTCATATGTTGTTATGGAATTTATTTGTAATTCATATTCTACTAACATTATTACTTTCAAAAGTATGAAGGATATTGAAAATAAAATAAGAAATTTCTTGAAAAATGTTGAAAAACCAGAAGAAATACTGGCTTTGAATTATGAAGATTTATATAATTCTTTAGAAAATGATTTTGTAAAAAAAGAAGTGGATGAATTTGAATAATGATTGGAATTGATATATGCAGCATTTCCAGATTTAAAAATATGAAAAATTTGGAAAGATTTTTAAAAAAATATTTTACAAATGAAGAAATTACTTATATTATAAATACAGGTAACAGGGAAGAGACAATTGCAGGTATTTTTTCATTGAAGGAAGCTTTTGTGAAGGCAATTGGTACTGGATTTGGAAATATTTCACCTATTGATGTAGAAGTGATACATAGTTTTTCTGGCAAACCTGATATAATTATTCATAATGATATTTATAAAAAAATAGGAAGTATATCTTGCTCTATTTCTCATGATTCTGATTTCGCAATTGCTGTTGTTGATGTTACTTTTTTAAGCATAAAAGTAGATTTACAAAAAGTTTCAGATATGAAAAAATTAATGTTAAATAGAAAAGATGATGGCAATAAAGGTGATTTTGGAAAAGTTGGAATAATTGGTGGAAGTTTGGGAATGTGTGGTAGTGTTGACTTATGTGCTAGATCTGCTCTTCGAAGTGGAAGTGGATTAGTATATAATATATGCCCTAAATCTATTTCTAATATTTTACAAATTAAAGCAATTGAAAATATAATTCTTCCGATTTCTGATGATGATAATGGTTGTTTTATTTATAAGTATATAGATGAAATTATTGAAAAAATAAAACACTTAGATGCTATAGCTATTGGTTGTGGATTAGGAAGAAATGAAGATAACACTAAAATTATTAAAATGATAATAAAGAATTTTCAAGGACCAATTGTAATTGATGCGGATGCTATTTTTTTCTTGAGAAATATTAAATCAGATATATTAAATAGAGAAAATATTATTATAACACCACATGAAGTTGAATTTTCTCGATTTTCATCTTATGATTTAAAAGTAATTAAAGAAAATAGATTGGAAGTTGTAAATAAATTTTTTGAAAAAAATTTAAAATATACACTAGTTTTGAAAGGTAAAAATACAATAGTTAAGTCAGATAAGAAGCTTTATGTTAATACCACTGGAAATTCTGGAATGGCAACTGCCGGAAGTGGTGATTGTTTAACAGGTATTATTCTATCTTTGGTTGGACAAGGACTAGATGCTTTTAATTCTGCAAAACTTGGAGTTTTTATGCATGGATTAGCTGGAGATTTTGCTAAAGAGTCTTTAGGTGAAGATTCTTTAGTAGCATCTGATATAATAATGTTTTTACCAAATGCAATTAAATATATTAGGGAGTGATATTATGTATGAAAATCAATCATTGATTTTTGTTGATTTAGATAAATTAAAGAATAATTTTTTTAAAATAAAAGAAAAGACTAATGGTGCAAAAGTTGGGATAGTTCTAAAGGCTAATGCTTATGGACTTGGTGCTTGTACTGTTGCTGAATTTTTACAAAAACAAGGTGCAGATTATTTTTGTGTTGCAAATTTTTCAGAAGCCATGGAACTTAGAAAAAAGAGAATTAAACTACCTATCTTGATATTAGGTTATGTTCCTAATGCTTTATTTGAAAAACTGATAAAAAATAATGTTGAATTAACTGTATATAATATTGAAATGATAAGAGAATTAAATGAAATCTCTGCAAAATGTAGAAAAAAATGTAAAATTCATATTAAAATTGATACAGGGATGAATAGACTTGGGTTTTTAATTGATGATAAATTAAAGGGGTATTTAAAAGAAATTTATTCTATGAAACATATTATTGTAAAAGGAATGTTCTCGCATTTATGTGTTTCAGATATTGATGACTTTTCTTTTACTAAACTACAAGTTGAAAAATTTGAGAAAGTTAAGAAAATTCTTGAAGAAGAAAATCTAAAAATGCCAATGTTACATATTGCAAATGATGGTGGGGTTTTGCTTCATAATTATTATTACGATATGGTAAGAGTTGGAATTGGAATTTATGGTCATTATCCATCAGAATATGTTAAAGATAATTCTAAAATAAAGATGGATACAGTTGTTAGTTTTGTAAGTACAGTAAGTAATATTAAATATATTCATAAAGGAGATACTGTTGGATATGGAAGAACTTTCTGTGCTGATAAAACTATTAAGGTTGCCACAATTTCCGTAGGTTATGCAGACGGCTATCCTTATGAGTTAAGTAATAAAGGTTATGTTATGATAAATAATAAAAAAGCTAACATTTTAGGAAAAGTTTGTATGGATCAAACGATGATAGATATTTCTGATATTGATGATGTAAAAATCGGAGATACTGTTTTGCTCTATGGGGAATATAAGGATATGAGACTTGATATTTTTGAAATAGCAAAAATAGCTAATACAAATGTTTATGATTTAATATGTCGAATAAATATGAGGATTCCAAGAGTTTATCTTGAAGGCGATAAAGTTGTAAGAGTTGTTGATTATCTATCAACTGAAAAAAATTACTACGAATTATAAAAGCTCAGTGCATTATAGCACTGAGCTTTTAAATATAATATAAAAAGTAAATAATATATGTAATAAGTATTTACATAAAATCTAGAGGTGTTTTTTCACAAGATATGGATAACACAATCCCCATAGCAATTAAGTTTACTAATTGGAAAGTACCTCCATAACTTAAAAATGGAAGTGGAATACCAGTTATAGGCATAAGACCAATAGTCATTCCAATATTCTCAAAAATATGAGCTAGAAACATTGCACATATTCCTATAATTAACATTTGATTAAATTTATTTGCTGTCTTCTTAGAAAGTCTTACAAATCTATATAACATTATTGTATATAATCCAATCAAAATTGTTCCTCCAACAAATCCCATTTCTTCAACAAAAACTGGAAATATATAGTCTGTTTGTTTTTCAGGAATAAAGTTAAATTGATTTTGAGGGCCTTTAAATAATCCTCTTCCTATAAATTTTCCTGATCCTGCTGCGATTTTGCCTTGAACAGCTTGATATCCAGTGTTTGTTATGTCTCTTTCAGGATGTAAAAAATTTAAAATCCTATTTTTTTGATATTGAGATAGGTTAAAATAAAAAATAGGTAAACTGGCTATAGCTGCTAGTAAAGTATATACTACTAGTCTTAAGCTTATTCCAGCTACAAATAGCATTGATCCAATTACTAATATAAAAACAAATGCAGTTCCAAAGTCTGGTTGCATTAAAACTAATCCAACAGGAATAAAAGCAAAAATCAAAACTTTTATTAGAGTTTTTGGTTCATTCAATTTGGAACTATTTTTTTCAATAACCGTTGCTAAACAAATAATCATTCCAAGTTTTACAAATTCAGAAGGTTGGAATGAAATAGGACCAAATTTAATCCAACTTCTTGCACCAACAGAATCCCCAGTACCAATTATAAGTACTAATACTAAAAGTATAATTGAAATTATATATATTGGCAAATACAATCTTTTCAAAAATTTAATATTTACTGCTATCAATACAAACATTAAGATAAAACCTAATATTGTAGCAATTATTTGTGATAACATAAAGTTTCTTTTCAAACTTATTGTTGCACTATATAAATTTACTAACCCTATTAATATAATTAAAATTAAAGAAATTAGTATAAATAAGTCAATTTTATATAAATTTTTATTCTTAAAAAACATATTAATCACCTCATAACGTATATATTATATTAAAAATTCTTCAAATATGCAAATAAAATATAAAAAATGTTAACAATTATTTTTGATTGGGTATATATTTGTTACTAGAAATTAGGAGATAAGTATGGACTTTGAATATATTAAGGTTATAAAAAGTGATTTAGATGATATTGATGAAGCGGTTTCTTTTGTTTTAGAAAAGTTATCAAGTGTTATTAGAGATGAAGAACTAATGTTCAATATTAGAATTGTTATAAATGAAATAGTGATAAATAGCTATGAACATGGTAATAAATGCAATAAAGAAAAGGGAATAAATTTAAAAGTCTGTGTTAATATGGACTGTATACATATAAATGTTAAAGATGAGGGAGATGGAATAAACTATATCTTTAATGAAAATAGAGATATTAATACGACAACCTCTGGTAGAGGTCTTAGGATTGTAAAACATTTAGTAGACGAACTCGAAATTAATAATAATGAAATTACTGCAAAAATAAAATGTGAGGGAAATGATATATAGAAATCAATTTAAAATTGGTTTCTTTTTTGTTGAATTTTTTGCAGAAAGTGATATAATATTATCATACACAATAGTGTAAATTAATAAAGGAGGGTTTAATTATGAGATTGTTACCACAAACAGTTATGAAAAGTTTAATGCCAACAAATAGTATAATTATTATTTTAGTTGTAGTTTTGGTGTTTGGTTTCTTTTATTTTGTTCCTGTAGGGCTTTGGATTACTGCTTTATTCAGTGGTGTTAAAGTTAAAATTTCTAATTTAATAGGAATGAAACTTAGAAGAGTTAGAGCGTCAAAAATAATTTATCCATTAATTAAAGCAACGAAAGCTAATGTTAAAATTAACATTTCTGAATTAGAAGCACATTATTTGGCAGGAGGAAATGTAAATAATGTTGTTGATGCTTTAATTGCTGCTCAAAAGGCTAACATCGAATTGACTTTTGAAATGGCAACAGCGATTGACCTTGCCGGACGTGATGTATTGGAAGCTGTTCAAGTTAGTGTAAATCCTAAAGTTATCAATACTCCAAAAATTGCAGCGGTTGCAATGAATGGTATTGAAGTAATAGTTATCGCAAAAGTTACTGTTAGAGCAGATATTTCAAGACTTATCGGAGGAGCTGGTGAAGAAACTATTATAGCCAGAGTAGGAGAAGGTATTGTTACTACTGTAGGTAGTGCTGAAAGACATAGTTTAGTGCTCGAAAATCCTGATGCAATTTCAGAAACAGTTTTGAAAAAAGGTTTAGATTTAGGAACTGCTTTCGAAATTTTATCTATTGATATTGCTGATGTTGATATTGGTAGAAATATAGGTGCTCAATTACAAGCTGATCAAGCAGAAGCAGATAAGAAAATAGCTCAAGCCAAAGCAGAAGAAAGACGTGCAATGGCAGTTGCAGTTGAACAAGAAAATAAAGCTAAGATTGAAGAAATGAAAGCTAAGGTTGTTGAATCTGAAAGTAAAATTCCGCTTGCGATTGCAAAGGCGTTTGAAGATGGAAATATTTCAGTTTTAGAATATGAAAAACTTAAAAATATCAAATCAGATACTAAAATGAGAGAATCACTTTCAGAATAGAGGTGAGTTCCTATGAAAAAAAATAAGAGTTTTCTATCTTTTATTGAGGATTTAAAATCAGAGATTAATGATATAAAAGCTCAAATAGATGAAGTAGGTAATGAAAACAAGAATAGTACTTTAAAAGCTTCTAGCAAACCTAAAAACAAGAAAAATAAGAACGCTAGTAAAAGTAATAAAAATCCAAATTATAGAATTAATAATTTTGATAATTACGAAAGTCCTGAGGGCTCTAGTGTAATGACTTCTAGTATAGAGGGTTCTACTTTAGAAAATGTTTCTTATGAAGGTAAAACAGTTATGACTACTTCTATTGAAGGTAAAAGTATTATGAATACTTCAATGGAGGGTCAAGGTCAAATGTACAATTCTCGCAAAACAGAAAGAGTAGCCTTGCGAAATGATATTCAACATTTTGATGAATTAATAGAAAGAAAAACCAAAAAATTTGTCATTAAAGGTAAAGAAAGCCTATCAAAAGCTATTCTCTATTCTGAAATTATTGGAAAACCTAAATCATTAAAATAATAGATTTGTAATTTCAATAAAATTTACATTAATTGGAATGATGAGAGTTTGTTGTTAAAAATAATTTAAAAAAGGAGACAATTGTGTCTCCTTTTTTAATCTATCTTTTCTAATGTTATATAATCTACTCCTGAAATTATTAGTTTCATTCCTTTTTCTAACTTTAGTTCATGAGATTCTTGTAAATTTATAACTGTTACTTTGTTTTCTTTTGATATAATCTTAATAATTGTATCTTTAGTAGTATTCGATAATTTGTAATGACCTTGTTTTAAATCATCTTCAATTGTAAATATTCCACTGGATAAGTTTTTAAATGTATCATATTTTATATTATCTTTAAAAATAATCCCTATTACATTTCCATCAAATTCAATGTTAGAATTATTTAGAACTTTTATACGTACATATCTTGGCTTTTCATTATCATTCAAAGTTTCTTCTAAAATTATTTTGTTATCTACATAGTACTTAAAAATTCCTTTTCCTGTGAGTTTTACTAAATAATTATCATATGAAAAATCTTTTTTATTAAGTTCAGTCTTAGAATTTTGATTTAATAATTTTTCTTCAACTTTTACATTACTTGAAGATTCATTTTTAAAATTTATATATTTCTTACCATAAAAATTTTCTATTTCTTCAAGTTTTGATAATATTTTTCTTTCAAATGTGATATCCTTTGAAGAGTCATTTTTAAACTTATTATACTTTTCTAAAATTTTATTAAAAATTTTTTTATCATCATCTGAAAAATCCCCATAAGGTTTTTCTAATACAGTAATTTCCTCAGCTGTTAGAGAAAATTGGGATGTTGAGTTCTTTATTTCATTATTTACTTTATCTACATTTTTGGTACCAGTTTTACTACAAGATGATAGTATAAAAATAGATAATAAAATAAAAACAAATCTCTTTCTTATATGAAACATTTTTTACTCCTTAATTAGTAATATTAATATATTTATTATACAACATTTTTATAATATTTCAAAATGAATTTTAAATTTTTATTATTATATGGTTACAAAAATTAACCTAATATGGTATAATTACTATAGCTTTTAGCTAGATAGTAAAACTATTGTAATGTCAGCACAGTATAACATTGATAAAGATAAATAGAGATATTTAAAAAAATGGTTTAGTTATAAGAGGAGAAAATATGTATAATTTAGGTGAATTTCAGAAGTTGATTATAAAGCGTTTTAAAAATAACGGAGCTTATATAGGACTAAAAGATGTAAAAAATGAAAAACTTGATATATTGTTACCTAAGAAAGAAGTTTTAGAAACAGATAAAGTTGATGATGAAATTGAAGTTTTTGTTTATAAAGACAATCAGTCTAGGTTTGTTGCTACAAGGAAAAAGACAAAAATATCTTTAGGAAAATTAGAAACTTTAGAAGTAATGGATATTTCAAAAATTGGCGCTTTTTTGGATTGGGGTCTTGAAAAAGAATTGTTTTTGCCTTTTAAAGAGCAAACTATGAAACTCGAAAAAGGAAGGAAATATTTAGTTGCATTATACATAGATAAATCAGAAAGACTTTGTGCAACAATGAAAATAAGAGATTATTTGACATCAGATTCTCCTTATAAGGAAGGTGAGTGGGTTGAAGGAATTGTTTATTCAATCCATAAAGACTATGGCGCTTTCGTTGCTGTAGATAAAAAATATGATGCTATGATTGAAAATAAAGATATTATTGGCGTGTTAGAAATTGGAGAACCTATTAATTTTAGGATTTCAAAAGTAAAAAAAGATGGTCGTTTGAATTTAGTTTTAAAAAATTTATCTTATGTTGAAATAAATGATAATGCTGAAATACTTTTTAATATTATTAAAGATAGAGGTGGTTTTTTGGATTTGAATGACAAAAGTGAACCAGAAAAAATTAAGGAAATTTGTGGTATGAGTAAATCATCTTTTAAGAAAGCCGTAGGAAGATTATTAAAAAATAAAAAAATTCAATTTGAAGGAAATGGAATTAAATTAATTTAAGGGGGAAATAATTATGGAAAGTAAAGTAATGGCAATTGTAAACGGAGTTGAAATTTTAGAAAGTGATATTGACAGATTTATAGAATTAATGGGAAATAGAGCAATGCCATATAATAATCCTGAAGGTAGAAAACAATTATGTGAAGAATTAGTTAAACAAGAACTTATAATTCAAGATTGTTATAATAGGAAGTTAGATGAAAGTGAAGCATTTGTTAAAGAAATTAATGAAATTAAACGTTCAATTTTAGCAAAACATTTTTTAAATGAATTATTTGAAAATATTCATGCTACTGATGAAGAAATAAAAGAGTATTATGAAGAAAATAAAAATATTTTTAAGAGTAAATATACTTTTAAGGCAAAACATATTTTGGTTGAAAGTGAAGAAAAAGCTAATGAACTAAAAGATCTTTGTGATAAAGGTGAAAAATTTGAAGAATTAGCTAAAGAACATTCTATGTGCCCATCTAAAGAAGTAGGTGGAGATTTGGGAGAATTTAGTCAAGGACAAATGGTATTAGAATTTGAAAATGCATGTATAGATGCAGAAGTTGGAAAAGTTACTGCTCCTGTAAAAACACAATTTGGTTATCATTTAATTAAACTTGAATCAAAAACAAATCCCGAACAACTAGATTTAGAATCAGTTAGAGATGAAATTGAGAAAAGTATAATAAAAGCTAAAGAACAAGTAGCTTATGTGAAAAAAATGGATGCTTTAATGAAGGATAGTAAGATAGAAAGAAAATATTAAGATGCATTTTTTGGGTGGATTGGTTAGTATTATTGTTTGTTTATTAGTTTCATCAATCGATTTGAAATATTTAAAAGAAAAAGAGACAATAAAATTATCGATTAACAATATAAAGAAATACTATAATTTATTAAATTTTATATTAATATTCCTAACAAATATATATTTAATGTCATTATTTTTTTATAATGATATATTATATATGATAAATTTACTTTGTTTTTTATGTCTGTACATTTGTGCATTTACTGATATTATTTGTAAAAATATTTTTATAAATATCATTATGGCTTTTCTAGTTCCGATTACATTATTGAATATATATGGAAATTATATTAGATTAGCTATTTTTGGTTTAGTTTCAGGAATAATTTTGTATGGAACTATTTATATAGTATCAAAATTAGTTTATGGAAAGGAAGTATTTGGAATAGGAGATATTTATGCATTATCTTTAATAGGAATTTCAACAGATTGGTATACAGTTTTTTATATTGGACTATTTACTTTTATAATAGCGGGGCTTTTTTATTTAATAAAGCTAATTATTATAAAAGATATAGAAGCTTTTAAACATCAAGAAATACCATTAATTCCATTTATATTATTTAGTTATTTATTTTTAATTTATTTTTAGAATCAACTTAAAAATCAATATTTTAAGTTGATTTTTGCTTGTAAATGTGTTATTATAAGTAGCAGGTTAAATAAGAATGTTCGGAGGTGTATAATGCAAGTTTTAATGGAAATAATATTATTCGTTGCTAGTATTGTTATAATATTAGCAGTGTTAATGCAAGAATCTAAGTCTGACGGTGTTGCGTCTTTAACAGCTGAAACTAATATTTCTGGAAAAGGCGGAAAAAAATCTAAAGATGCTGTGTTAAGCCAAATTACTATTATAGCATCGGTTGTGTTTTTTATAGTAGCTATTGCTATGGCTGCGATTAAATAAAAAATTTAGGAGGAAAAAATGGATACTAATTTGATTTTTTATTGTGCAATTGCCGTTGGTGTTGTTGCGCTAGTATTTGCTTATATTAAATATTTAAGCATTACAAAAATTGAACCTGGTAATGAAAGAATGAAAGAAATATCAGGTTATATTCAAGAAGGCGCTATGGCTTTCTTAGTTCGTGAATATAAGTATTTAGCTATATTCGTTGTTGTTGTTGCAATTATTTTAGGGGTAGCCATTAATTTACTTACAGCAGTTTGTTTCTTAGCTGGCTCAATTTGTTCAATTTTAGCAGGATATTTCGGAATGAAAGCTGCTACTAAAGCAAATGTTAGAACTGCAAATGCTGCTAAAGAATACGGAATGGGAAAAGCACTTCAAACTGCATTTTCAGGGGGAGCAGTAATGGGACTTTCTGTAGTTGGATTAGGTATTCTAGGGATGACAGTTTGCTACTTCTTAGTAGGAGACGTTAATATTGTAACTGGATTCAGTTTTGGTGCTTCATCTATAGCATTGTTCGGAAGAGTAGGTGGTGGTATTTATACTAAAGCTGCTGACGTTGGTGCTGACCTTGTAGGAAAGGTTGAAGCTGGAATTCCTGAAGATGATCCAAGAAACCCTGCTGTTATAGCTGATAATGTAGGAGATAATGTAGGGGACGTTGCCGGTATGGGAGCTGACCTTTTTGAATCTTATGTAGGGTCTATACTTTCTGGTATTACATTAGGTTCTGTTGCTTTTGGTAAAGAAGGTATTATATTTGCGTTAGCTCTTGCTGCAGCTGGTATCTTAGCATCATTAGTTGGACTATTCTGCGTAAGAGGGGATAAAGATCCACAAAAATCTTTAAATATGGGAACTATTGTTAGTTCAGTATTAACTATTATAGTTACATATTTCTTAAGTAAACAAATTTTAGGAAATAACTCAGCATTTATTTCTTCAGTTGCTGGTATTTTAGTAGGATTAATTATTTCTCAATTTACTGAATACTATACTTCAGGAGATAAAAAACCTGTTCAACATATTGCAGAAGAATCAGAAACTGGTTCATCAACTAATATAATTTCTGGTTTAGCTGTTGGAATGAAGTCAACTGCTGGTCCTATTGTAGTAATAGCAATAGGTATTTTAGTATCATATATGGCATCAAATGGATTTGCTAATGCTGGTCAAGGATTATATGGGATTTCTGTTGCTGCTATAGGTATGCTTTCTACTTGTGGTATGACTATTGCTGTTGATGCTTATGGCCCAATTGCTGATAATGCTGGTGGTATTGCAGAAATGTGTGAATTACCTCATGAAGTTAGAAATATTACAGACAAATTAGATTCTGTTGGTAATACTACAGCTGCTATTGGTAAAGGATTTGCGATTGGTTCAGCTGCCTTAACTGCTTTAGCATTGTTTGCATCATATACTCAAGCAGTAGGATTGGAAAAAATAGATGTTACAAAACCTCAAGTAGTAGCCGGAATGTTTATTGGTGGTATGTTGCCATTCTTATTCTCAGCTTTAACTATGGAAGCTGTTGGAAATGCTGCAAATGAAATGATTCAAGAAGTTAGAAGACAATTCAAAACTATTCCTGGAATTATGGAAGGAACTGGAACTCCAGATTATAGAAAATGTGTTGATATTTCTACAATGGCAGCGTTAAAACAAATGATTATTCCTGGATTATTAGCAGTAGTAGTTCCTGTATTAGTAGGTCTATTGATAGGAGCTGAAGCTCTTGGTGGACTATTAGCAGGTTCATTGGTAACAGGCGTTTTAATGGCAATCTTTATGTCAAATGCTGGTGGTGCTTGGGATAATGCTAAAAAATATATTGAAGAAGGACATCACGGCGGTAAAGGTTCAGATCCTCATAAAGCAGCAGTTGTTGGTGATACTGTAGGGGATCCATTTAAGGATACTTCAGGTCCATCATTAAATATTTTAATTAAGTTAATGACTGTAGTAGCTTTAGTATTTGCTCAAGTTATTTTAAACTATGGTGGAATGTTAATAAAATAATTATAATATTATGTTTTTGTAAAAAGTGTATTTTTATACACTTTTTATTTTTTTGTATTAGTTATCTACGTAAAAATATTTAGTATTATTGTTTAAATGAAAAATATAATATATTTTATTTGCAATATTTAAAAATTTTTGATATAATGCTTTTAAATGAATAAGTTTTAGGAGGTTATTATGGATAGTGGACCCGAGGTCTATTTTCAAATTATTATTTTAATTTTATTAACTTTAGTTAATGCTTTTTTTGCTGCATCAGAAATGGCAATTGTTTCTATGGATAAGAAAAAACTATTGACTTTGTCAGAACAGGGGGATAAGAGAGCTATTAAAGTTGAAAAGCTTTTGAAAGAGCCTTCAAAGTTTTTATCAACGATTCAAGTTGGAATTACTTTTGCTGGTTTCTTTACTTCAGCTTCTGCTGCAGTTGGACTATCAGATAAGTTTGGGAAAGTATTATCAAATTTATCAGTTCCTTTTGCATATAGAGTTTCTTTTGTTTTAATTACAGTCATATTGGCATTCTTTAGTTTAGTATTTGGTGAACTTGTGCCTAAAAGAATAGCATTACAAAATGCAGAAAAATTCGCTTTATTTTCTGTTGGGACAATAAATTTTGTTTATAAAATAATGAGTCCGTTTGTTTATTTGCTATCTTTATCTACTAATATAGTGTTAAAGATTTTTTCAGTTCCTACAAGTGGAGTTGAAGCACAGGTTACTCTAGAAGAGATAAAATCAATTGTTGAAGTAGGACAAGAACAAGGAATAATTAATCCTACAGAGCGAGAAATGATAGATGGTGTTATATCTTTTGATGATGTATTAGCTGAAGAAGTAATGACAGCAAGAACTGAAGTATTCATGATTGATATTGATGAACCTGATAAAGATTTTGAAACTTTAATGCAAATGAGATATTCAAGAGTACCAGTTTATGAAGATGATATTGATAATATAATTGGTATTTTATATATTAAAGACTTTTTCTTAGAAGCATATAAAGTAGGATTTGATAATATTGATATTCGTTCTATTTTAAGACCAGCTTATTTTATTCCAGAGCGAAAAAATATAAATGATTTATTTCTTGAACTTAAAAATTCAAGAAATCAAATGGCTGTATTAATTGATGAATATGGTGGTTTTACGGGAATTGTCACTATGGAAGATTTAATTGAGGAAGTTATGGGTGAAATTGATGACGAATATGATAAGAAAACTAATCCTTCAATCAAAAAAATAGATGATAGACATTTTATTGCAACTGGAGCATGCGAAATTGAGGATGTAAATAATGCTTGTAATTTAAAACTTGATGAAAATTCAGAAGATTATGATACATTAGGTGGTATGCTTATGTATCTATTAGGATATATACCTAATGATGGAGAGAAGCTTACTGTTGAAGATAATGGTGTTATTTATAATATATTATCTATTTATGAACATAGAGTTAAGAAAGTTAGAATAATTCTTCCTAAAGAAGAAGTTGTAGAAAAGGATGAAGATGAAGAAAAAAATTCTGACGAATAATTTTTAATATCTATAATTATATATAATAATTAAAAGCCCACATTATTAAAAATGTGGGTTTTTTAGTATTAATTTATTCTATTCCTAATTTTTCAATAGTTTGTACTAATATGTTACAATCTACATATCTAAAGTCTCTTAGAACTCTATCTATCCATAGAGGCGTTTTCATATTGCTTTGAAATTTTTTGTATGTTTCAATAGCTTCATCGATAATTATAATTCCATTAACATCAAGTTCTTTTGTTTTAGTAATTAATATAGATCTGTATGGTGTTTCATTAGGTTTTATACTACCACAAAGAGGATGAGTTGAAAGCTCAAATCCATCTTGAAGTTTTTTCTTAACTATATCTAATATGTCTCCATATGTATATTTTTCATCAAATATTATGTCTAAATCTTTCTTATTTTTCACTTTTTCATATAAGTCAATATTATTAGTTACTAATGTAAATTTCATATCAATTCTCCCTTCGTACTATAAAATTGTATCATAAAAACATAAAAATATAAAGTGATTAGGTAAAATATATTTAAAAAATTCTAAAAATATGGTAAAATCAATAATGAGGTGATAATTTTGGCTAATGATTTTGTACATTTGAATGTTCATACTGAGTATAGTTTGTTGAACAATTATAATCCAATGGAAAAATTAATAGATAAAGCTAAAGAATTAAATTTTAAAGCTATGGCTATTACAGATTATAACAATATGTATGGCGTTGTTGATTTTTATAAAAGATGTAAAAAGAATTCAATAAAACCTATTATAGGTTGTGAGCTAACTTTGTCATACCCAAATAATGAATTTTATAATATAATATTATTAGCTAAGAATAATCAAGGATATAAAAATTTATGTAAATTAGTGTCAAATTTATATGTTATTGAAAATAGAAATAGAGAATATATAACATTTGATGAATTAGAAAAATTCTCAAAAAATTTAATATTAATTGTTGGTTCTAAAAGAAGCTTTATTAGAAAATGTCTATATTTAGACGATACTTTAAACGCTAAGAATGAAATTGTAAATTTCAAAAGTATATTCAATAAAGAGGATTTATTTCTAGAATTGAATTTTCATTTTGAAGAAAATGATGAGTTAATGATAAACAAATATTTGGAACTTGCAAATGAAGTAAACGTTGAGACTGTTGTAACTAATGATGTTCATTATTTAGAAAATACAGATTTTAATTTATTTAATATAGCAAGATGTATATCAAAAGGTATTTTATTATCTGAACTTAAAGAAGATACTTTTACTCAAGCAGAATACTATTTAAAAAGTGAAGAAGAAATGTTAAAAATATTTTCTCAATTAAAAGATTCTATGTATAATACTAAAATGATTGCTCAAAGATGTAATGTTGAATTTGATTTTTCAAAGTATCATTTACCTGAATATAAAGTACCTGATGGAGTTAGTACAAAGGAAGATTATTTGCATAGTATAATCATAGAAGGTATGAAAAAAAGATATGAAAATATCACTGATGAAATTAAAAAAAGAGTTAATTATGAATTTTCAGTAATAAATAAAATGGGATTTACTGATTATTTTCTTATTGTTTGGGATTTTGTAAATTTTGCTAAAAAAAATAAAATTCCAGTTGGACCGGGTAGAGGTTCAGGTGCAAATTCAATCGTTGCATACTGCTTGGAGATTACTGATATTGATCCAATAGAATATGAATTAATATTTGAAAGATTTTTAAATCCTGAAAGAATTTCAATGCCTGATTTTGACATAGATTTTTGCAATGAAAGAAGAGAAGAAGTCATAGATTATGTAATTAGAAAGTATGGGAAAAATCACGTTTCACAAATTGTTACCTTTGGAACTATGAAACCAAGAGCAGCGGTAAGAGATATTGGCAGAGTTTTAGGTTATAAATTATCAACTGTTGATAAGGTAGCAAAACTTATTCCAAATAATTTAGACGTTACTTTTAAAAATGCATTAAAAGATAGTTTGGAATTAAAAAAGTTATATGACGAAGATGTAAATATAAAAAAACTTATTAATACTTCTGAAAAATTTGAAAAATTTCATAGACATATATCAATACATGCAGCGGGTATTGTTATAACTAAGGAAGAACTTACAGAGTATGTTCCGCTATCTAAAAGTGGAGATAATATAGTAACACAATTCAATATGATAGAGTTGGAAGAACTTGGACTTCTAAAGATGGATTTTTTAGGACTTAGAACTCTAACGGTAATTGATGATACTATAAGACTTATTAAAAAAAATTACAATAGAGAGATTGATATTGAGAAAATATCGTTAAGTGACAAGAATGTTTTAAATTTATTTAAGACAGCTGATACAATTGGCATATTCCAATTTGAAAGTACAGGTATGAGATTGTTCTTAAAAGATTTAAAAGCAGATAATTTCGATGAGTTGGTTGCTGCAAATTCTCTTTTTAGACCAGGTCCGATGAATCAAATACCTAATTACATTAAAAATAAAAATAATCCTAATAGTATTCGATATTTGGATAAGCGTTTAGAAAAATATTTAAAATCCACTTATGGAATTATTGTATATCAAGAACAAGTTATGCAGATTGCAAGAGAATTAGCAGGATATACTTGGGGTCAAGCAGATAATTTGCGAAAAGCCATTGGTAAAAAACATATGGATATAATGGAATATAATAGGAAGATATTTATTTATGGTCTAGATGATTTAGATGGAAGCATTAAAATAAAAGGTTGTGTAAGAAATGGTGTGGATGAGAAGCTTGCTCAAAATATTTTTGATTTAATAGTTGAGTTTGGTAACTACGCTTTTAATAAATCACATAGTGCTTGCTATTCATTAAATGCTTATAGAACTGCTTATTTAAAATATTATTATCCATTAGAATATATGGTAAGTCTTTTAAATTCTGTTATAAATTATGAAAGACAATTTTTCCAATATTTTCAAGAAATTAAAAGGATGGGAATAAAGATTTTACTTCCAAGTGTTAATTATAGTCACTATAAGATAAGTACTGAAAATAAGTGTATGAGAATTGGTTTCTCTCAAATTAAAGGATTTAATAGGCTTTTAGCTAAAGATATTGAAGAAGAAAGAAAAAATGGAGAGTTTAAAAGTTTTAAAGAATTTTTAGAAAGATTGAAAAATTCAAAGAATATGAGCTTGCAATCAATTGAGAATTTAGTAAAGTCTGGAGCTTTTGATGAAATTGAAGAAAAAAGAATTGAAATTTTAAATTCTTTAGAGACATTATTTACTCAAATAGTATCTAAAAGTAAAAATGAATTATCTGGTCAACTTTCCTTAATAAGTTCAGATTTTATGCATGAAAAATATGTTAAGTCTGAAAAATTTTTAAAAGACGATTTGTTAGAATATGAAAAAGACGTTTTAGGATTTTATATTTCTTCTCATCCGTTAGATGAATATAAAGAATATATTAAGTCTAAAAATAGTATGAAGTTAATTGATTTAAAAGTTTTAGATAAAGGTATCTATAATGTAATAGTTTATATTAACTCTATTAAACTTAGAAGAAATAAAAAAAATAAGATGCTAAAAACAATTAATGTAGAAGATTTTACAAGTAGTATAGAGATTTTAGATGTTAAAGATTTAGATATTATTAAAGGAAAAATTTATGAAATATCGATTAAAGTTTCTATAAATTCATTTGGGAATACTAATTTTACTGTAATTGATGCTAGAGAAGTAGATAGTATATATTCTAAGAAACTATATATAAAAATTGAAAATTTTGATAATAATATAAAGAAAAAATTAAGTGAATTTTCTGAAAAATATGGTGGAATAAATAATGTAATTTTGTATATAACTAGCAATCATAAAACTTTAAGATTAGAAAATAAGTTTGATTTAAAAAATGAAAATTTAATTGTTGAATTAGAAAATATTTTTGGAAAAGATTGTTTTCGTATCAATTAATGGAGGTATAATTTGAAAAAAATTGCTATTCTTACTAGTGGTGGAGATTCTCCAGGAATGAATCCAGTAATAAGAGCTGTTGTAAGAACATGTATATATCATAATGTTAGAATATATGGTGTAAAATTTGGTTATGATGGACTTATTAAAGGAAATATTTTTGAGATGAATGTGTCTAGTGTTGCAGATATAATTCAAAAAGGTGGTACTATATTAGGTAGTGCTAGAAGTAAAGAGTTTATGACTAAAGAAGGCCAAGAAAAAGCAGTTAAAAGCTTAAAAGATAATGGTATTGAAGGACTTGTAGTTTTAGGAGGAGATGGTACTTTTCGTGGTGCTAATGTTTTAAGTAAATATGGTATAAAGACTATTGCTATACCTTGTACTATTGATAATGATATGGGATATACTGATTATACAATTGGATTTTTCACTTCAGTAAATACAGTTATCGACGCTATTTCAAAACTTCGTGATACATCTTCTTCTCATGGAAGAGCTAATATTTTAGAAGTTATGGGAAGAAAATGTGGTGATATTGCTCTAAATTCTGGATTAGCTGGTGGAGCTGAAAGTATAATAGTTCCAGAAGTCGATTTTGATATAGATAAAGTTTGCAATAAAATTATATCTGGTAGGAAAAGAGGTAAATTACACCATATCATAGTTTTAACTGAAGGTATTTTAAGCCCTTATGAGCTTAAAAAACAGATTCAAGAAAAAACGAAAATTGATACAAGGGTTACTGTACTAGGACATATCCAAAGAGGAGGTACTCCGAGCTCATTTGACAGAATAATAGCAAGTCAAATGGGAAGTATGGCTGTTAAATTATTATTGAAAGAACAAACTAATTTAGCTTTAGCTTTTAAAAATAATAATATTGAGTATATTACTATAGAAGATGCTGTATCTAGCAAAAAAATATTTAATAAAGATTTATATGATATAGTTGATGAACTATCTATTTAGGAGAGAATTATGAAAAAAACAAAAATAATATGTACAATTGGGCCTGCTTCAGATTCAGTTGAAAGTTTAAAAGAATTAATGCTTAGTGGAATGAATGTTTGTAGATTAAATTTTTCACATGGAAGCAAAGAAGAACATCAAGTTAGAATTGATAATATAAAAAAAGCAAGAGAAGAGTTAGATTTACCTATAGCAATAATGCTTGATACTAAAGGTCCTGAAATAAGATTAGGTAAATTTAGTATTGATGAAGTTATTCTTAAAGCGGGAGATTTTTATACCTTTACAATTGATGAAGTATTAGGAAATCAAGAAATTTGTTCTGTTTCTTACAAACTATTACCAAATGATGTTAAGGTTGGTGGTACAATTTTAGTTGATGATGGTTTAGTTGAAATGGAAGTTATTTCTAAGACAGATAAGGAAATAAAATGTCTAGTTAAAAATAATGGGGTAATCAAGAGTAATAAAGGTGTAAATATACCGAATGAAGTAATAAATTTACCATCCATTACGGAAAAGGATAAGTCTGATATTTTATTTGGAATACAAAATGATTTAGATTTTATTGCAGCTTCATTTGTAAGAAAACCTGAAGATGTCTACGAAATTAGAAAAATTTTAGATAATAACAATTCTGATATTAAAATAATTTCTAAAATAGAAAATCAAGAAGGCGTTGAGAATATTGATAAAATCATAGAGGCTTCTGATGGAATAATGGTTGCCAGAGGAGACTTAGGAGTTGAAATTAAAGCAGAATTTATTCCAAAAATACAAAAAGAAATAATTAGAAAATGTAATTTAGTAGGAAAACCAGTAATAACTGCAACACAAATGCTTGATTCAATGATTAGAAATCCAAGACCAACAAGAGCAGAAGTTACAGATGTAGCAAATGCGATTATAGATGGAAGTGATTGTATTATGTTATCCGGTGAGACTGCTGCTGGAAAATATCCAAAAGAAGCGGTTAAAGTAATGAATAATATTGCAATAACAACAGAAAATTCTTTTGATTTTCAAAATAGTATAAAAAGCAAAAATAGACAAGATATTTTAAATACTATGAATTCAATAAGTTTGTCAACAAAAGAAATTGCTGAAAATTTAAGAGCAAAAGCTATAATTTGTGCTACAGCTTCTGGAATTACTCCTATTTCAATTTCTAAATTTAGACCATTTGTTGATATTATAGCTGTAACTTATTCTGAGAAAGTTAGACGAAAATTACAAATTTTTTGGGGAGTTACTAGCTTGATTTCTAAGAAATCTGAACATACTGATGAAGTTATTGAACGTTCTATATCAGCAACTTTAAATGCAAACTATATTAGTGATGGAGATACAGTTGTTTTAACTGCAGGTATTCCTGTTGGTGTTGCAGGAACAACAAATTTAATTAAAGTTCATACTGTTGGGAAAATTTTGATAAAAGGCTTTGGGATTGGAAAAGATTCGGTTACTGGAAAAGCTTGCCTAATAAACAATGAAGACGATTTAAAGAACAAATTTAAAGATGGAGATATAATTGTTTCCAAATTTACAGATAGAGAATATGTTGAGTTTATTGATAGAGCATCAGGAATCATAGTTGAAACAGGAGGACTGACTTCTCACGCTGCAATTATTGCTTTACATTTTAATATTCCAACAATTATAGGAGCTGAAAATGCTACTAATATGATTAAAGATGAACAACTTGTAACAATTGATACTGTAGGTGGATTAGTTTATGATGGAGATGTTAAAGTTCTTTAATTTTACTTTATTTTAAATATATGTTATTATATTACAGACGTTTAATTAAGGAGAAAATATTTTGATAAAATTTGAAGATTTACCAAAAGAATTTAAAAATGAATCTGTAAAAAAGTACTACGAAATAGTATCAAAAAAAAGATTAAGTTTATTTTTTAAAAGAGTATTTGACATTATTTTTTCCATTTTAATTTTATTGATTTTATTTATTCCAATTGTTGTTATTTCAATAGCTATAAAATTAGATTCTAAAGGGAGTATTTTTTATAGGCAGGAGAGAGTTACAAGATATGGTAAAAAGTTTAAAATTTTTAAATTTAGAACAATGGTATCTAATGCTGATAAAATTGGAACACTTGTAACTGTAAAGGAAGATTCTAGAATAACAAAGGTTGGAAAGTTTTTAAGAAAATATAGATTAGATGAATTTCCTCAAATTTTTAATATATTATCAGGAGATATGAGTTTTGTAGGAACTAGACCAGAAGTTACAAAATATGTTGATAGATATTCAGACTATATGTTTGCCACTTTGTTATTACCTGCAGGTCTTACTTCATACTCTAGCATAAATTATAAAGACGAGGATGAAATAATATCAAGTCATTTAGATGATGAAACTAGTATTGATGATATATATATAAATTATATTTTGCCAGATAAAATGAAGTATAATATTGAATATATTGAAAGATTTTCTTTTTGGTATGATATAAAAATTATGTTTAAAACATTTTTATCTGTTTTTTTGGGGAGGAAAAATAATGAAAGTTAGTATAGGGGTAGTTGCCTTAAATGAAGAAAAGACTTTACCTTCTCTTTTTGAAGATTTTAAAATGCAGACATATCCACATGATGAAATTGAAATAATTTTAGTAGATGGAATTTCAACGGATGATACAAAAAATATAATGCAAGATTTTAAAGAAAATAATGATTTTATGGAAGTTAAAATTTTAGATAATCCTAAAAAAATTCAATCTGCTGGATGGAATATCGTTATAAAAAATTTTACGGGAGATGTACTTGTTAGAATTGATGCACACTCCTCAGTTCCAAAAGATTTTATAGAAAAAAATGTTAGAAATATAGAATCAGGAGAAGATGTTTCAGGCGGAAAAAGGCCAAATATAATAGATGATAATACAGGATATAAAAAGATGCTTTTAGAAGCAGAATCATCGATGTTTGGAAGTGGAATTGCACCTTTTAGAAATGCATCTGGGAAAAAATATGTAAAGTCAATGTTTCACGCAATGTATAAAAGAGAAGTATTAGAAAAAGTGGGTTTCTTTAATGAAAAATTGTTAAGGACAGAAGATAATGAATTCCATTATAGAATAAGAAAAGCAGGATACAAACTTTGCTATGATGATAATATTATTTCGTATCAGCATACTAGGAATTCACTTTCTAAAATGATTAAACAAAAAAAAGCCAATGGTATGTGGATAGGACTTACGACTGCTGTTTGTCCTGAGTGCCTAAATTTATATCACTATATTCCTTTTGCTTTTTTAGTTGCTCTTTTTATATCAATTATTTCACTATTTTTTACCAAATATTTATTTTTGTTGGTATTTGGATCTTATCTAATAGTGAATGTTTCGATGTCTTTAAGTTCAATTATAAAAGGAAAATTTAATGTTTATAATTTATTACTTCCAATTGTATTTTTCCTTTTACATATTAGTTATGGATATGGAACATTAGTAGGATTTTTAAAAATCCCTTCATTTTTAAAAACATATAATAAGGAGGACTAGACTATGATATATGCAGGTATTCTTGCTGGAGGAATAGGTAGTAGGATGAATATTTCTAATATTCCAAAACAATTTTTAAATATTGGAGATAAGCCTATTATAATTCATACTATTGAAAAGTTTTTATTATGTAACAAAATAGATAAAATTTATGTTGGGGTAAATCCCGATTGGAATTCTTATCTAGTTGATATAATTGACAAAGATTATAATTATTTGTCTGAAAGAATTGTTGTTGTAGATGGTGGAAAAGATAGAAATTCTACAATTTTAAATATTATTTCTTCTATTGAAGAAGACAACGGATTAACTGATGAGGATATTCTTATAACTCATGATGCTGTTAGACCATTTGTTTCAATTAAAATGATTGAAGAAAATATAGATAATTGTAAAAAATATAATATTATTGATACTGTAGTTCCAGCTTTTGATACTATAGTTTCTTCTGAAGATGGAAAGTTTATTTCATCAATACCAGATAGAAAAACAATGTTTCAAGGACAAACTCCTCAAACATTTAAAATTAATAAATTCATGGAATACTATAATAAATTGTCAGAAGAAGAAAAGAACATTTTAACTGATGCTTGTAAAATATTTGTGTTAAATGGAGAAAAAGTATTTTTAGTTAATGGAGATTTTTCAAATATAAAAATTACAACTGTAACAGACTTAAAGATTGCTAAAGCAATGCTTATGGAGATTTAAGATGATAAATAGAATTTTTCAATTAATGAAACCAGGTTTTATCTCAGTTAAATATGTTGATGAGAGCTTTTTAGGAGATAAAGTCATTGTAAAACCATTATACGTATCCTTGTGTCATGCTGATCAAAGATATTATTTAGGAAAGAGAGATCCAAAAGTATTAGCAAAAAAATTGCCTATGGCTCCAATTCATGAATCTTGTGGAGAGGTTGTTTTTGATCCAACAAACACTTTTAAGGTTGGAGATAAGGTATCTATGATACCAAATACTCCACCTTGTACTTATGATGAAAGTATATATGAAAATTATGTGAAGGGTTCTTATTTTCTATCTAGTGGTCATGATGGTTTTATGAGGGAATTTGTCAAAATTGCTCCAGATAGACTTGTAAAATTTAATGATATAGATTTACCCGTTGCGTCTATTTTGGAATTTATTTCAGTTGGATTTCATGCATATGATAGATTTGTAAAGAATTCTATAGAAAATAAAGAAACAATAACTATTTTTGGAAATGGAAGTTTGGGATTTATTGTAGCAAATGTTTTGAAATATAGATTTCCAAATAGTAAAATAGTTGTTGTTGGTAGAAATATAGAAAAGCTAAAAATCTTTTCATTTGTCGATGAGGTTTATTCAAGTGATGATATTCCAGAAGGTTTTTCAACAGATCATGCCTTTGAATGTGCAGGAGGCCCAGGAAGTGAAGATGCCATTAATAATATTATAAAATATATTAAACCTCAAGGCTCAATTATGTTGATGGGAGTTAGCGAAAATAAAATTGCTGTAAATACTAGAGATATATTGGAGAAAGGATTAACATTAATTGGATGTTCCAGATCTGGTAGATATGATTTTCAAGAGGCAGTTAGAATGCTTGAAAATAAAAAAATTCAAAACAGATTTAAGTCTATTGTGTTTGAAGATGATGAAATCAGTAGTGTTGATGATATTCATAGATTTTTTAAAAATGATTTAAATACACCTTTTAAAACTGTTGCAAAATGGAATATTTAATTAATGGTTATAATATAAATTATGGATGAAATAAATTTAAGAGAGTTACAACTTAAGAGTTTAGAAATGGGAAAATATTTTGTTTCATTTTGTGAAGAAAATAATTTATTATGTTATCTTTGTGGTGGTGGAGCAATAGGTAGTTTACGACATTCAGGTTTTATTCCTTGGGATGATGATTTAGATTTTTTTATGCCTAGAGAAGATTATGAAAGATTAGCTTTGTTATGGAATGAAAAAGCTGATACTAAAAAATATTCACTTGTTAAGGCCAATAAAGATTTAGTTGATCATAATCTTTTTATTACTATTAGAGATAATGAAACTACTGCTATTAAACCATATCAAAAAGGGTTAAATATAAGTCATGGAATAGCACTTGATATTTTACCTCTTGATGGTTGCCCTAGCGGGAAAATTAAGCGAAAAATTCAAATAATGTGGGGACTGATTTATTCGCTCTTTTGTGCTCAAGTATTACCTGAGAAACACGGGGGACTTAAGAAAAAAATTTCTAAATTATTATTATCAATTTTTAAATCCAAAAAAATAAGATATAAGATTTGGAAGTTCGCTGAAAAAAGAATGACTAGGTATAAGATTAAAGATTCGGAATATATCACGGAACTTTGTTCCGGTCCGTATTATATGAAAAAGATATATAGAAAAGAGTGGTTTACTGATAAGAAGTATTTTGATTTTGAAGATACTAGGATGCCAATTCCTATTGGATATGATGGATATTTAAAAACAGCTTTTGGAGATTATATGAAATTACCTCCAATTGAGAAACAAATACCTCATCATGATTTACTATTCTTGGATTTGAAAAATAGTTATACAAATTATGAAAAAATTTGGAAATAGGGTGATGATTTGAAAAAGAAAAAAATATTGTTTTTCTTATGGTCTTTTTCATTAGGAGGAGGAGCAGAAAAAATATTATCAACAATTGTAAATAATCTTGATAGTGAAAAATATGATATTGATATATTAGAGATTGAACATTTTGATAAGGGTTATGAACCTGTTAATGACAATATAAGAATATTAAAATCTTGGCAAGATTATAGACAATCTAAGCTAAAAAGAGCTATTTTATGGAGAATAAGAAAATTTTTCCCGAATTTAGTAAGAAAAATAATGGTTAAAGAAAAGTATGATATTGAAATTTCCTTTACTATAATCAATCCACCTTTTGAATTTTCTAAGGATGAAAAAGTAAAAAAAATTGCTTGGATTCACGGTAGTATTGAAGATTTTATGAAAGACGCACAAAAAAAGTATAATCATAAAAGATATTTAGAAAATGTTGATAAAATAATTTCAGTATCAGAAAAAACTAAAGAGTCCATAATTTCAGTTTATCCGGAATACAAAGATAAAGTCTTGACAATTTATAATGGTTATGATTTTGAAAGTATTTTGGAAAAATCAAATGAGAGGACAGATATTAATATTGAAAAAAATTCGATTTGTGTAATTGGAAGAATTGAAAACTTAAAAGGTTCATTGGAAGTTTATGATACAATAAAAAAATTACATAAAAATTTAAATAAAAAGTATCATTTATATTTTTTAGGGGCAGGAGAATTAGAGACTCATATAAAAGAGCTTGTACAAAAAGATAATTTGGAAGAGTATGTTCATTTTTTAGGATATCAAAAGAATCCATATAAATATATAAAAAAAATGAATTTAATGTTTTCAATGTCTAAACAAGAGGGATTTTCCGGTGCAATTGTTGAAGGATTGGCTTTAGGAATTCCTTTCATTTCTACAGATGTTGGAGGAGTAAAGGAACTTTCAAACGACGGTAAATTCGGTAAAATTGTAAATTCTACTGATGATGCTTGTGAATGTATTGTTAATTATTTTGAAAATAATATGTCAGTAGATAAATCAGAAATGAAAAATTTTATAACTCAGTTTACGATTTCAGAACAAATGAAAAATATAAATGAAATATTAGAATAATGGAGATAATTATATGAATATTACTTTTAGAAAATTTTATTCTTTAATTACCGCATTCTCTTTTATTTTTACTCTGTTACTTGGAGTAAGTTATTTATACACAGATAGATTGGATATATTACTTTTTACATTGTTGTCTTTTTTTGTCAACTTAATATTGTTTTGTTTTACAGATATAAAATATTATATAATACATTTATTTTTTTATATAACTATTTTTATATTTCTAGTTTCAAGGCCTACGATAGATTACTTGAGAAGTTATAGTTTTAATACTTATCAAAAAGATGCATATGTTTTTGCGTTTGTTATAGTTATGATTTCACTTTTAGGATTGTTTATTGGAGGAATAATTTCAAAAGCATTATTAAAAATAAAAAACAAAAAGAGCTTAGATGTAGATAGTAATGATAAGTTAAAAAGCTCTATATGGCTAAAAAATATAAGAATAGTTTCTCTTACTGTATATATATTGACATATCCATTTTATGCTTTAAGGCTGATTGAAAGATTAATATTTAAATTAAATACATCTTATTATATTTATTATGCGTCTTTCAAAAGTAATTTGCCTTACTTCACATATATATTATCAGTTTTTACAGTATATTCGATGTGTGTATATTTAGCATCTAAACCAAATAAAAGAAATGCTACTATAGTTCTGGTAAGTAACCTATTTGCAAATGCAATATATTTATTTATTGGGACCAGAAATCCATTTATTTTAAGCTTAATATTTTCTTTTATATATTATTTTATAAGGGGACAAGAAGATATTAAAAATAAATGGATAGGAGTTAAAGAAAAAATACTAATTTTTACAAGTCTTCCTATAATAATTGTAGGAATGGGACTTTTAAACTATGTCAGAGACAATGTTAAAGTTTCCAATTTTAAAATATTTGATATATTTATAGATTTTATCTATAAACAGGGAACAAGTTTTGGTGTTTTAGCTAAAGGATTTTTGTATAACAGTAATATTGCAGTAAGAAGTTTTACAAACTTTACCTTTGGACCTATTGTTGAGTATTTTACTCATGGGAATTTTGGTAAGTTATTATTTGATATAAAACCATTTACAGCCACAACAAACAGCATTGAGTTGGCAATAAAAAGTAATAGCTACGCACATAATCTTTCTTATATAGCGATGAAAGGTGATTATTTGCAAGGACATGGTTTAGGAAGTAGTTTTATAATGGAAAATTTTACAGATTATGGATATTTGGGCGTATTCTTATTTAGTGTTGCTTTAGGATTTTTATTTATAAGAATGTTAAATGTTTCTTACAGAAATAAAATTTTACCTTTCGTTTGCACATTAATAATATTAAACAATTTGTTTTTTATGCCTAGAAGTAGTTTTTCAGAAAGTTTTTCAATATTACTTACATTCCAATTTTGGTTTATAATTATATTAATTTTTGTAGTGGCAAAATTAATATCAAAAGAAAATTCTTATACAATTTTTAAAATAAAGGAGATATGATATGTTTGAAAATTACTCATTTGGAGATTTATTATCCAATATATATAAAAAGAGAATTTTAAATTTAATAGCATTTTTGCTGTTGAGTATTGCTTTGGTTTGTCCGTTGGTTTTACAAACAATAAATAAAAAAACTATAACAAAAGAAGGAGTGCAATATTCAACTTATGTTGCTTATAAAATAACAGCTCCTGAGAGTGATAATATAAATGCGTTATATAGTAGAAGAGGCTATTCAGATTTTTATGAAAAGCTACTAGTATCTAATCTAAATGGTGCTTATTTATTTAATGATGTTAGTGATAAAGATTTAGCGCAAATGGCAAAAGAATTGGATACATCGGCTGTTACTTTGAAAAATTCTAATGTTGATTATTGGGATAAGAAAGTAGTGGTAAATTATATTTCTACTAATTTAGGGGTTTCTGCTAAAATTTTAACACCAAGTAAAGCTGTAAATGATGTTATTGAAAAGAAATTTGATGAATTAATAAATAAGTATAAATCCGTTTATAAAAATGTTACTATTGAAAAAGTTGAATCAAATTATTCTAAAGAATTAAGCTCTAAAGAAAATGTTAATACAGGATATAGTATGAAAAAATTGTTAGTAAAAGTATTTGCTATCGAAGTGGCTCTAATAATTTTAGTTGCTATTATGAATTTTGTTATGTACATTTTTAATCCAACAATTAATAGAGAAGGAGATTACAGAAAATACAATATAAAATTTGTTCAGGAAATAAAAAATAATAATGATTTACTTGAAGTTTTGAAATATAAAATTAATAATGAAAATATTGAAGAATTAAGTATACTTAGTTCAAATTCAAAAATTATTGATAAATTAAATGATTTGAATATTGATAAAGTAAATATAGTGAAAACAAATGACTTAAGTAATATAATGAATTTAAAAAATGTTATATTAGTTGAAGAGTATGGAATTACAAGATATTCAGCTTTTGAAAAATTATTGCAAAATATAAAAAATTATGAGAAAAATATAATTGGAGTATTATCATATAAGTTATAATTTTAAAAAAACTAAACCGGCTGATGTTAGCCGGTTTTGATTTTTTTAGATATTAATTACTTTTCCTGCATTGAATAATGTTTCGTATATTGAATACATATTACTTATTTCACCAACTAAAAGTTTTTCTTTAAGTTTAAAATAGTCTAGACAAGTTCCGCAAGAAATAATTTCTACTCCTTTTTCTTGAAGTTTCTTTAAGTCATCAATACAAGGTGATCCTTCACAAGTCAATTCAACACCTGAATTAAAAAATACTAGTGTTTTTGGCAATTTTTCGTATTCACTTGAAGTATAAACAAAGCCTTTGATTAACAATTTTCCAAGTTCTTCAGAGCCGTTTCCCATAAAGTTCTTAGAAATAGCTATTACTGTATCTGATGAGTTTTCAACAGAACAAAAGGCACTTGGTTCCTTTAGAGAAGTTTCGTTATTTTTTGATACAAACACATTAAATTCATTATCAGATATTTTCTCAAATTTAAAATCCAGATTGCTACTTTTAGCAAATTTCTCTAAGTTTTTTACTGCAGTATCATTGTCAACTATAACTAAAAAATCTTTTTCTTCTGAACTTTCAACAGCTCTTTTAGTTAAAATCAATGGTTGAGGGCAAGCTAAACCTTTAGCATTTATTTCTTTCATAATTTACCTCCAAAAAAATTAATTTATACAATATAATTATACAATATAAAAATTATTAATACAAGTAAAATAGTTTATATTTTTGTATGCAATATCATGTATGAATTTTTAGTGTACAAATCAATATTAAAATTTAAATAAAGTTAAAAATCATATTTAATTTTTATAAAAATATTGTTTAAATTTTCTATATAGGGTATAATAAAATTAAAGGTCAAAGAAAGTCAAAACAAGGAGGAATTTATGGAATATAAAGATTATTATAAAATTTTAGGCGTCGATAAGAACGCGACTGATGCAGAGATAAAAAAAGAATATAGAAAGTTGGCAAAAAAATATCATCCTGATGTTAATCAAAATAATGAAGCTGCAAGTAATAAATTTAAAGAAATAAATGAAGCTTATGAAGTTTTGTCTGATAAAGAAAAAAGAAAACAATATGATATGTTCGGATCAAATTATAATTTTAGTGGTGGAGATAATTTTGACCCAAGAAATTATGGTTTTAGTGCTTCCTATAGTGGAAGTGATATGGGTGGTTTTTCTGACTTCTTTAATATGTTTTTTGGTGGAAGTGGAAAAACTTCATCACATTTTAGCGGATTTTCAGGATTTGATGGTTTTACAAATTCAAATGCATATTCTGGAAATTCTTACTCAGGATTTGGAAGACAACCTCAAAGACAAAAATATGAAACTAGCTTGAATTTATCTGTTAAAGAAGCATATTCCGGAATAGAGCGAGTACTTTACGTAAATATAAATAATTCTCCTAAAAAAATAACTGTTAAGATACCTAGAGGAATTACAACAGGTAAAAAGGTAAAAGTCAATGGAGATAAGTATAAGCTTGATGGTGATATATATGTAAAAATAAATGTTATAAATGATGAATATAGACTTGAAGGTTTAGACTTAATAAAGACAGTTAGTTTATATCCATGGGAAGCATATTTTGGAGTTACAAAGGTTATTGAAACTTTAAACGGAAATGTTAGAGTTAAGATTCCTGCGAAGATAGAAAGTATGAAAAAAATAAGAATTTCAAACAAGGGATATACTGATTTAAAAGGAAAAACAGGAGATTTATATCTTGAAATAGTTATAAATAACCCTAAAAACTTATCAGGTGAAAAATTAGAATTATATAAAAAATTAATGGAAAAATAAGATTAAAATAATGATATTTAACTTATCTATTACAGAATGTATATGTTAAGTTGAATAAAGTTTTATTATTATGCAATAAATATTTAATTATGTTGAATTTAATTTTTAAGTGAAAAGTTAAATTCAAAAAAAAGGAGGAGTATTATGAATTTAGAAAAATTTAGTAGTGATGCAATGAAAATTGTAGAAGAGTCTCAAAGTTTAGCAATAAAAAATGCAAATGTAGAAATATCAGATATTCATTTACACAAAGCTTTGATTGATAATGATAATATAATTATTAAAATTTTAAATATCATGAATGTAAATATAGATAATTATAGGAATGATGTAAAACTTGCATTTGATAATTTACCTTCACAATATGGAGATTCTAACATTTATCCAAATACCGTTTATCAAAGAATTTTGCTTAATTCCGAAGATGAAATAAATGGAACTGGAGATAGTACAATTTTACCTGAACATATCTATCTTTCCCTTTTAAAAGAAAAGAATATTAAATCTTCAGATATTTTTAAAAAATATAATATAACTTATAATTCATTCAAATACGCTTTAATGGGAATTAAGAATATGAAAAATGAACATAAAGAAGGAAGTACTAGTGAAGAGTTGTTAAAGTATGGAAGAAATTTAACTGAAGAAGCAAGAAATGGTAAACTTGATCCTGTGATTGGTAGAGATGAAGAAATTAGACATTCAATTAGAATTTTATCAAGAAGAACAAAAAATAATCCTGTTTTAATAGGGGAACCTGGTGTTGGTAAGACAGCTATTGTTGAAGGATTAGCTCAAAGAATTGTAAATAATGACGTTCCAGATGGATTAAAGAATAAAATAATTTTTTCATTAGATATGGGAAGTTTAATTGCTGGAGCAAAATTTAGAGGGGAATTTGAGGAAAGATTAAAGGCTGTTCTTGAAGAAATCAAAAATTCAGAAGGCGAAATAATTTTATTCATTGATGAAATTCACACTTTAGTTGGTGCAGGAAAAACCGATGGAGCTTTGGATGCATCAAATATGTTAAAACCAATGCTTGCTAGAGGAGAATTGCACACAATTGGTGCAACAACACTTGATGAATATAGGAAATATATTGAAAAAGATGGAGCTTTAGAAAGAAGATTTCAAAAAGTACTAGTAAAAGAGCCTTCAGTTGAAGATACTATTTCAATACTTAGGGGAATAAAAGAAAAATATGAAATTCATCACGGAATTAAGATAACAGATGCGGCGGTTATTGCCTGTGTAACATTAAGTGACAGATATATTACAGATAGATTTTTACCGGATAAAGCTATTGATTTAATGGATGAAGCCTCTTCAATGATTAGAACTGAAATAGATTCAATGCCTCAAGAAATTGATGATTTAAGAAGAAAAGTTTTACAATTAGAAATTGAAAAAGCAGGATTAACTAAAGAAACTGATGAAATTAGTAAAAAAAGATTGCAAGACTTAGAAGTTGAGCTTTCAAATGTAAAAAATAAATACAATGTTGAACTTGCTAAATGGGAAAGTGATAAAAAGGATATAAATGAAATAAAGGCTGTAAAAGCAGAAATTGATTCCGTTAGAATAGATATTGAAAAAGCTGAAAGAGAATATGACTTTGAAAAACTTTCCGAATTAAGATATGGAAAACTTGCAAATTTAGAATTAAAGTTAGCTGAACTAAATGAAAAGAAGAAAGAAAAAGAAAGTTATCTAAAAGAAGAAGTTACAGAAGAAACAATAGCTGAAGTAATTTCTAAATGGACGAATATTCCTATAAAAAAATTAGTAGAAGGAGAAAAAGAAAAACTGTTGCATCTTGGAGATATTTTGCATAAAAGAGTTGTAGGTCAAGATGAAGCTATTGATTTGGTAAGAGATTGTATATTAAGATCAAGAAGTGGATTAAAAGATGAAAATAAACCTATAGGTTCATTTATTTTCTTAGGTCCGACAGGTGTTGGTAAAACTGAATTAGCAAAAACATTATGTGAAAGTATGTTTGATAGTGAAAAAAATCTTGTTAGAATAGATATGAGTGAATATATGGAAAAACATTCTGTTTCAAGACTAATAGGAGCTCCTCCAGGATATGTAGGATATGATGAAGGAGGTCAACTTACTGAAAGAGTTAGAAGAAATCCATATTGTGTAATTCTATTTGACGAAATTGAAAAAGCCCATCCTGATGTATTTAATATACTTTTACAAGTTCTTGATGATGGAAGGCTTACTGATAATCAAGGAAGAGTTGTAGATTTCAAAAATACTATCATAATTATGACTTCAAATATAGGTTCAATTTACTTGCTTGATGGAATAGATGAAAATGGCAAAATAAAGAAAGAAGCTGAAGCTGAAGTTATGAAAGAGTTAAAAAGCTCTTTTAGACCTGAATTTTTAAATAGGGTTGATGATATAGTTTTATTTAAACCATTACAAAAAGAAGAACTTTACAAGATAATTGATATGACTATTTCAGAAATTGAAGGAAGATTAAAAGATATTGGAGTAAAAATTAATTTGGATGAAGATTGTAAGAAATTAATTTTAGATTCGACATACTCTTATAATTATGGCGCTAGAATAATTAAAAGATATATTCAAAAAAATATTGAAACAGAAATAGCGACAAAGTTGATTGAAGGTAAAATTAAGCCAGATTCTATTATTAATTTTAAAAATGTTAATGGAAAAATTTGTATCTCATAAATTTATATTTGCTAATATAGAGCTAAGATAATTTCTTAGCTCTTTTATTGCAAAATAACAAGGTTCCCGGGAACCCACCTGATGCGAAGCATCATGGAAGGGTGGGGTTCTTATTTTAAGAAAATATGTTTATTCATAAAATCCAGATTGGAACTATCTTTAGGATTATAATTTTTTTATTTTCAAAATCTAAAATTTATTGTAATTTGTAATTATAAATATTTGAAATATAATATATTTTGTGTTAAAATATAGTCGTATATTTAAGTTTAGGAGGAATGTTATGGATCAAGTGACTATGCAGCTAGTTATGTTAGGCGGATTTATGGCTATTGCTTATTTTCTTTTAATAAAACCTCAAAAGAAAAGACAAAAAGCTATAATGGAAATGAGAGAAAATTTAAAAATCGGAGATAATATAGTTACAATTGGAGGAATTAAAGGCAAGATAGTTGAGCTTACAGATACTGACGTTGTAATTGAAACATCTGATGATGGAACAAAAATAGAATTTATTAAATCTGCTATTCATTCTATCGTTAGCAAATCTGAAGAACCTTCTGATAATGAAGATGATGAAGAAGAGGAAGATAGCGAAGAAAATTAATTTTAATTAAATAGACGGATTTCGTCTATTTTTTCTTTATATGCAAGATGAAAGGAGGTATTTATGAAAAGATGGTTTATTAAATCTGATAATGGACTAACTAAAGATAATTTCAAAAATAATAGTGAGTTTTCATATATTACATGTCAACTTTTAGCTAATAGAAAAATTGATTCTGCTAATGTAAAAAATTTTTTATATCCTGACTATAAATACCTTCATAATCCTTTTTTGATGAAAGATCTAGATATCGCGATTGAAATTCTGGTAGATGCAATAGATAATAATTTACATATACAAATTGTAGGCGATTATGATCAAGATGGTAATTCTGCTACAGTTGTTTTGATGAAAGGTATTGGATTCTTTACAGATAATATTAGTTTTGCAATTCCTAATAGAATTGAAGATGGATATGGAATTTCAAAAGGAATTGTAGATACTGCTAAACAAAAAGGTGTAGATTTAATTATAACATGTGATAATGGAATATCTGCATTTGAAGTTGCAGAGTATTGTAATTATTTAAATATTCCAATGATTATAACAGATCATCATCAAGTTTGTTTTGATGATGGAGGAAACCAAATTCTTCCTAAAGCAAAAGCTGTAATTAACCCTCATAGAGTTGATTGTGAATATCCATTTAAAGAATTATGTGGCGCTGGTGTTGCATTTAAATTAATGCAAGCGCTATTTGATGAATTAGGTGGAGATGAACATTATTTGATAGATTTATTGCAATTTGTTTCTATGGGTACTGTTTGTGATGTGGTTGATTTAATAGACGAAAATAGATTTTTTGTGAAAAAAGGATTAGAATTATTAAATTATAGTGATAATATTGGAGTTAATAAACTAAAAAAAGAGAATGAGATAGGGAAAATTACGACTACCTCATTAGGATTTAAGTTAGGACCTTGTATTAATGCTGCAGGAAGGCTAGAATCTGCAAGTATTGGTGTGGATTTATTTTTAGAAGAAGATGAAAAATCTGCAGAAAATTTTGCAAAAAAACTAGTTGAATTAAATAATAAAAGAAAAGATTTAACTAATGAAGCATACTCCAGAGTTAATTTAAAAATTAAAGATAATAAGTATTATGAGGACGATATTATTGTAGTGTATGATGAAGAAATTCATGAATCAATTGCTGGAATCGTTGCTGGAAGAATTAAAGACTATTATTATAAGCCAACTTTAGTTTTTTCCAAGGCAAAAGAAGAGGGAATTCTAAAAGGTAGTGCTAGAAGTATTGAAGACTATAATATTATTTCAAAATTGAGAGATTTTTCAAATCTTTTTGAAAAATTAGGTGGTCATGCAATGGCAGCTGGATTCTCAATAAAAGAAGAAAATTTAGATATATTAAGAAAGGAATTAAATAAAAATTCAAATTTAACTCCTGATAATTTTATCGAAAAAGTAAAAATAGACTGTTCTTTAGATTTTAAATTATTAAATTATAATATAGTTGATGAATTAAAATTGTTAGAACCATACGGAAAGGCAAATCCAGAACCTTTATTTGGAACTAAGAATGTAGAAATTAAGTCTTTATCAATTATTGGAAAAAATAAAAATGTAATTAAATTAGTTCTAAAACAAGATGAAATTGAGTTTAGTGGTATTATTTTTACTAATTATGATAAGTACATTAAGTATTTTAATGAAAAATTTAAAACTAGTGATATATTGTCAGAATATAATGATATAAAAAATAAATTTATTGATATTTTATATACTCCGGTAATTAACGAATATATGAATACTAAATCAATACAATTACTCATAAAGGACATAAGGTAGGAGGTGAGAAAATGTTAGATGAATTATTATCAAAAATTAAGAGTTATAATCCAAGTACAGATGTTGAAAAAATTACAAAAGCTTATAATTTTACTAAAGAATGTCATGAAGGACAATTTAGAAATTCTGGAGAACCGTACTTTATTCATCCAGTTGCAGTAGCCAATATTTTAGCTGATTTATATATGGATGATGCTACTATTATAGCTGGACTTATGCATGATATTCTTGAGGATACTGAGGTTACTTATGAAGAGATGGCAGGAATGTTTGATGAAGAAATTGCTAACCTAGTTGATGGAGTTACAAAACTTAAAAAAATTAAGTATCAAAGCAAACAAGAGTCACAAGCTGATAATCTTAGAAAAATGCTTTTAGCAATGAATTCTGATATTAGAGTTATTATAATAAAAATTGCCGATAGACTTCACAATATAAGAACTTTAGAATATATGAAGAAAGCTAAGCAATTAGAAAAAGCAAAAGAAACATTAGAAATTTATGCTCCCTTAGCTTATAGATTAGGTATGAGTAATGTTAAATGGGAACTTGAAGATTTATCTTTAAGATACTTAGAACCTGAAATATATTATGACTTAGCAGAGAGAGTTAAGAAAAAGAGAAGTGAAAGAGAAAAGATTATAAATGATATAATTGAAGAAATAAGTAAAAGCCTTAAAGAACATAATATTCAAGGTGAAATAAGTGGAAGGCCAAAAAGTTTATATAGTATATATAAGAAAATGTATAAACAAAATAAAAGCTTTGATGAAATTTTTGACCTAACAGCTGTTAGAATTATAGTTCCAACTATCAGTGATTGTTACGCTGTTTTAGGAATAGTTCATTCTAAATGGAAACCTATACCTTCAAGATTTAAAGACTATATTGCTGTACCTAAACCTAATTTGTATCAATCTTTGCACAATACTCTTATTAGTAATTCAGGTGATGTTTTTGAAGTACAAATAAGAACTTTTGAAATGCATAAGACGGCAGAATATGGTATTGCTGCACATTGGAAGTATAAGGCTGGAGTTGATAGAAGTACAAGTTTTGATGATAAATTAACTTGGCTTAGACAACTAATGGATTGGCAAAGAGAAGTTAATGATAATAGAGAATTTATTACTTCTTTTAAAGAAGACTTTGTTTCCGATGAAGTTTTTGTTTTTTCACCAAAAGGAGATGTTATTAATTTAATAGCTGGAGCAACACCTATTGACTTTGCGTATAAAGTCCATACAGCTGTTGGAAATAATTGTGTTGGTGCTAAAGTTGATGGGAGAATAGTTCCATTAAATTATAAATTAAAAAATGGAAATATAGTAGAAATACTAACTAATCCTAATTCATCAGGTCCTAGTAAAGATTGGCTTAAGATAGTTAAGTCATCTCAAGCAAAGACAAAAATAAAGCAATGGTTTAAAAAAGAAAATAAAGCTTTAAATATTGTTCAAGGTAGAGATATGCTTGAAAAGGAAGTTAGACGATTAGGTTTTACTTACAGTAAAATTTTAAAAGAAGACTGGCTTTTACAAATTGCAAAAAAATTAAGCTTTAATTCAATTGATGAGATGTATGCAGGTATTGGTTTTGGAAGTATAAATTTAAAACAGATTATTCCAAGATTAAAAGAATTTTATACCGATTATTATCATGAATCTGCTGATGATATAATAAATAAAATAAAAAATGAAAAAACAACTAATAAAGTAAATTCTAAAGGTGTTATTGTAAAAGGAATAGATAATATTGAAGTTAGTTTTGCAAAATGTTGTAATCCGCTTCCAGGAGATGAAATTGTAGGTTATATTACAAAAGGAAGAGGGATTTCTGTTCATAATAGTAATTGCACGAACATAAAAAATGTTACAAACCGTGATAGACTTATTGCTGTTGAATGGAGTAATACTAAAAATTTATTTTACAAGGTTGAAGTTGCAGTTATTTCTTTAGATCAAGTTGGAGCATTAGCAGATGTGGCACATATTATTTCAGAATCAAAGTTAAATTTAGTTGGGATTACTGCGAAAACTGGAAAAGATAAAACATTTATTACAAACATTATTGTAGAAATAAAAAATATTGATGAGCTTGATAGACTAATTAATAAGATAAAATCTTTGAAAGGTATACTTGACGTATATAGGGTGAGAGCCTAATGAGAGCTGTAATACAAAGAGTAAATTTTGCAAGAGTAGTAGTTGGTGAGAAGGAAGTGTCCAGAATAAACAAAGGACTCCTTCTTTTTGTTGGCTTTGGAAAAGAAGATACTATTGATGATTTAAATTATATTTATAAAAAAACTTTAAATCTTAGGATTTTTGAAGATAATAATTATAAAATGAATCATTCTGTTTTAGATAATGAATATGAAATTTTAGTCGTGTCACAATTTACACTTTATGGAGATTGTAGAAAAGGAAATAGGCCTAGTTTTGATAATAGCTTATCAAGTTTTGAAGCTAGGAAAAAATATGAAGAATTTTTAAAGTTGTTTTACGATAATAATATTTTAGTAAAGACTGGAATTTTTCAAGCTGATATGAAAGTATTGTTAGAAAATGATGGTCCTGTTACAATCCAGCTGGACTCTAAAAAGAACTATTAGGAGAAAATTATGAATATAAAAAGAATTGTTGTTGGAGTATATGCAGTAAATTGTTATATAGTTTATAATGATAATAAAAATGGATTTATAGTTGACCCAGGAGGAGATAGTGATGATATTATAAAATTTGTTGATGAAGAAAAAATCAATTTAGAATTTATATTGTTAACTCATGGTCATGCTGATCATATTGGTGCAGCCAAGATTATAAAGGAAAAATATAATTTACCTATTTACGCAAGTATAAAAGAAAAAGAATTACTAAAAGATTCTATAATAAATTTGTCAAAATCAATTCCACCTTTTAAAGGAATTGAGTTGAAAGCAGATAAATGGTTATATGATGAAGAGATAATTGATTTTCATGGAGAAAAACTAAGTATAATGGAAACACCAGGACATACTGTTGGTAGTATCTGTATTCTTATGGATAGTGTATTGCTTTCAGGAGATACCTTGTTTAGGATGAGCATAGGGAGAAGTGATTTAGCAACTGGAAGTTTTGATGAAATTATTAACTCAGTAAAAAAATTATATAATTTAAAAAAGGATTATAGAGTATTGCCTGGTCATGGAGCAGAAAGTACATTGCAGTTTGAAAAAGAAAATAATCCTTTTATGAAAAATATGTAAAGATAGTGGGAGATACGAGAAATGTATGATATTATAGTAATAGGTTGTGGAGTAGTTGGAGCTAGTGTTGCCTATGAATTGTCTAAGTATGATTTAAAAGTTTTAGTACTTGAAAAAGAAATTGATGTCGCTGATGGTACTACAAAGGCAAATAGCGGAATTTTACATTCAGGTTATGATCCTGAACCTGGAACATTAATGGCAAAGCTAAATGTAGAAGGTTCAAAAAGAATTAAAGAATTGGTAAAAAAATTAGATGTTCAATATAATGAATGTGGTTCCTTAGTTTTAGCTTTTAATAAAGAAGATGAGAAAACTTTAGAAAAATTATTAGATAATGGAATAAAAAATGGTGTTGAAAATTTAAAAATTATCGATAAAGAAGAAATTGAAAAAATAGAACCCAATATTAATAAAACTGTTACTAAAGCTTTGTTTTCACCAGGTGCAGGAGTAATAGATCCTTGGGAATTATGTATAGCAATGTCTCAAGTTGCAGTTTCAAATGGAGTTGAAATAAAATTAAATAGTGAAGTTGTAGATATTATAAAAGAAGATGAAAAATTTATAGTAAAAACAAAAGATAATACATATACATCTAAATATATAGTAAATGCAGCTGGAGTAAATTCAGATAAAGTTCATAATATGGTATGTGAAAAGGAATTTGAGATTACACCATCTAAAGGTCAATATTTTATATTAGATAAGAGTCAAAAAGATTTAGTTAAACATGTTTTATTTCAATGTCCATCTAAAGTTGGTAAGGGAGTTTTAATTGCTCCAACATCACATGACAATATAATAATTGGACCTAATGCAGAAAGTAATTCTGAAATTTCTGATAAATCTACATCATTTGATGGATTAAATGAGGTAAAAGATAAAGTTTCAAAAACTATTTCTAATATCCCATATTGGGAAAACATCAATAATTTTGCAGGGTTGAGAGCAAATAGTACAGAATCTGATTTTATAATTAGAGAGGCTAAAAGTTGTAAAAATTTTGTCGATTTAGCGGGGATTAAATCCCCAGGTTTAGCATCTTGTGCAGCTATAGGATTAATGTGTTTAGATATTTTAAAAAAAATTGGTGTTGAATTTGTAGAAAAAGAAAATTATATTGATAGCAGAAAGATTATAAGAATAAAACATTTATCTCCTGAAGAAAGAGCAAAAAAAATTAAGGAAAATCCTCTTTATGGAAATATAATTTGTAGATGTATTACAGTCTCTGAGGGAGAAATTATAGATTCATTAAGAATGCCTTTACCACCTAGAACTCTCGGTGCAGTAAAAAAAAGAACAGGAGCAGGAATGGGACGTTGTTTAGGTGGTTTTTGTGGTCCAAAAGTATTAGATATTATTTCAAGAGAACTAAATATTCCACCTGAAGAAGTTTATAATACTAATTTTGGAAGTTATATCATAACAGGAAAAACAAAAGAAAGTGAGTAAAAAGTCTAAAATGGAAAAATATGATTTAGTTGTTATTGGAGGAGGACCTGCAGGATTAGCTGCTGCATGTGAAGCTAAAAAAAATGGGATAGAAAAAGTATTGATTTTAGAAAGAGATAAAGAAGCTGGTGGAATTTTAAATCAATGTATACATAATGGATTTGGATTACATTATTTTAAGGAAGAATTAACTGGACCAGAATATGCCCAAAGATTTATTGATTTAGCAAAAGAATATAATGTTGAAATAAGATTAAATTCAATGGTATTAGATTTTGATAAAAATAAGGTTATTCATGCTATAAGTAAGGACTATGGATATCAGGTTATACAAGCCAAGGCTATCATATTAGCTATGGGTTGTCGAGAAAGAACTAGAGGAGCAATTTCTATACCGGGAGATAGACCTTCAGGAGTATTGACTGCAGGATCTGCTCAAATGTATGTTAATATGCAAGGGTTAATGTGTGGAAAAAAGATTGTTATTTTAGGTTCAGGAGATATTGGATTAATAATGGCAAGAAGATTATCATTAGAGGGAGCTGAGGTTATCGCATGCGTTGAACTTATGCCTTATTCAAATGGATTAGCAAGAAATATTGTACAATGTTTAAATGATTATAATATTCCTTTACTTTTATCACATACAGTAACTAATATAATTGGTAAAGAAAGACTTGAAAAAGTTGTTATAAGTAAGGTTGATGAAAATAGAATTCCTATAAAGGGTACTGAAATAGAATTAGAATGTGATACCTTATTGCTTTCAGTAGGATTAATTCCTGAAAATGAAATTACTCGTGAAATTGGAATAGAAATTGATGGAAGAACAAAAGGTGCTTTTGTCTATGAAAATATGGAAACAAGCATGAATGGGGTTTTTGCTTGCGGTAATGTATGTCATGTTCATGATTTAGTTGATTTTGTTACAGGAGAAAGTCAAAAGGCTGGAAGAGCCGCTGCAAAATACATTTTTGATAATAATTTATTTGAAAGTAGAAAGATTGAGATTTTAAATGGAGATGGAATTTTTTATACAGTTCCTCAAAATATAAGAGTTGAGAATTTGGAAAATAAATTAGAAATATTTTTTAGGGTAAAGAGCGTTGAGAAAAATGTTATAATTTCAGTTACGGATGAAAATGGTAATATTATTAAAGAATTCAAAAGGCCACATGTTGCGCCTGCTGAAATGGAAAAAATTTCGTTAACAAAAAAACAGATTGAATCTGTAACTACAGATAAAATAGTTATATCCATGAAAAAAGGAGACGAGTAATTATGAAAGATATGGTTTGTATTGTTTGTCCAGTTGGTTGTAGAATATCAGTTGATGAAGAAAATGATTATAAAGTCGTTGGAAATAAATGCCCAAAAGGTTCAAATTATGGAAAAAAAGAATTAACATTTCCAACCAGAACTATAACTTCAACAGTTAAGATAAAGAATGCTATACACAATAGATTACCAGTAAAAACTTCACAAGAAATTCCAAAAAATATGATTTTTGATATTATGAGAGAATTAAATAAGATTGAAGTTGTTTCTCCCGTAAAAGTTGGAGATATAATTTTGGAAAATGTATTAGATACTGGGGCAAATATTATAGCAAGTAGAGATATGTAGTTGAAAAGTTTTTAAAACTATGTTATAATAATTAAAAATATTCTTTTATTATAAAGAGTGGGTCATCCCACTCTTTCGTTTTAGTTTAATTACTGATTGAAAGGAGAAAAAATTGAAAAAAGAAAATGAATTATTAGAAACTATTGAAAGAACTTTTAAAAATATTTTCTTAGAAAAAGGAATCTATTATGTAGATGCAGAATATGTAAAAGAGCCTAAGGGAAATGTATTAAGAATTTTTATTGACAAGGAAGGTGGAGTTGATTTAGATTCTTGTGAAATTGCAAGTAATATTGTAAGTGATTGGCTTGATGAAGTAGATCCAATAGAAGAATCATATTTTTTAGAAGTATCATCTCCTGGAGCTGAAAGAGAAATTAAAAACGATGAACAATTAGAAACTTTTATTGGTAAAAAAATTTTAATAAAATGTTATAAAAAAATAAATAATGAAAAAGAATTTATTGGAAAATTAAAATCTTTTGATAAAGAAAAAGTAACTTTAATAATGGGAAAATTAAATGTTGATTTTTTTAGGAAAGATATTGCAATAATTAAATCACAAATTGAAATTTAAGTTTAAGGAGAAGATGATGAAAGGAACAACAGATTTTTTAAGAGCATTAGATGAAATTGAACGTGAAAAAGGTGTATCAAAGGAAATAATTTTTGATTCTTTAGAGAAAGCACTTTTGAAAAGTTATGAGAAAAATTTTGGAGAATACGAAAATGTTAAGATAAACATCAATAGAACTACTGGAAAAGTTGAACTTTTTGCAATAAAGACAGTTGTAGAAAATGTTGAAGATAATATAACAGAAATTTCTTTTGATGATGCAAAAGCTATTAGTACAAAATATAACTTAGGAGATGAAGTGCCTATAAAACTAAAAACTATGGATTTTGGTAGAGTTGCTGCACAAACTGCAAGAAATATTGTTATCCAGAAGATTAAAGATGCTGAAAGAGAAGTAATTTATAATGATTTTCAAGATAAAGAAAGAGAGTTAATATCGGGACAAATCCAAAGAATTGACAGAAATAATTTATTTATAAATTTAGGAAAGCTTGAAGCAATTGTAACACCACCAGAACAAATTAAGAATGAAGTTTATCGAGTAGGTGAGAGATTAAAATTTTATGTTAAGGAAGTAAAGAATACTCCAAAGGGAGCTCAAGTTTTACTCTCAAGATCAGATGTTAATTTTGTTTTAAAATTGTTTGAATTAGAGGTTCCTGAAATTCTTGAAGGAATAGTAGAAATTCAATCAATTGCTAGAGAACCAGGTAGTAGAACAAAAATTTCAGTTTATTCAAAAAATGACGATGTAGATCCAGTTGGAGCTTGTGTTGGATATAAAAGATCAAGAGTAAGTTCAATTATTAAAGAATTGAGAGGAGAGAAAATTGATATTATTGTTTATAGCAAAGATGTAAAAGAATATTTATCAAACTCTCTTAGTCCATCAGAAGTAATAGCAGTCTTTATTAATGAAAGTGAAAATAGAGCAATAATAATAGTTCCAGATTCACAATTATCATTAGCTATTGGTAAAGAAGGACAAAATGCAAGACTTGCAGCAAAACTTACAAATTGGAGAATAGATATTAAGGGTTTAGAAAAATATAAAGAAGATATTAATAATGGATTAATTGAAGTAAGTTTTGATGGAGAACAAGAATTTATCAATAATGGATTTGAATTATAGGTGATTTTATGAAAACAAAAAAAATTCCTATGAGAAAATGTATTGCTTGTGGAGAGCAAAAAGAAAAAAAAGAGTTAATGAGAATTGTGAATAACAAAGAAGAAGGTGTTTTATTAGACATAACCGGAAAGAAAAACGGTAGAGGTGCTTATATTTGTATTTCAAGTAAATGTGTTGATAAAGCTAAGAAAAATAAGAGATTGAATATTGCATTAGAATCAGAAATAAGTAGTGAATTTTATGAAGAACTAAAAAAATATGTAGATTCTATTAAATAGCAAAGGGGTGCTAGTATGAGTAAAGTTAGAGTACATGAACTTGCAAAAGGTTTAAATCTTCAAAGCAAGGAATTAATTAATATAATTAGTAGTTTAGGGGTAGAAGTGAAAAGTCACATGTCTATTCTTGAAGGAAAAGATTTAGAGATTGTAATTGGACATTTTAGAAAAATTGAAGCAGAAAAAAATAAGAAAGATGAAAAGAATTCTGTTAAATCTGAAAATAAATCTGATGAAAAGAAAAGTACTGTAAATAAAGATAAAAAAGATAGCTTGAGTAAAGATAATAGAAGTTCAAAAGACGGGTACAATAAAGATAATAGGACATTTAATAAAGATAAAAAAGACGGTTATAATAAAGATAATAGAAATTTTGGTAAAGACAAAAAAGATGCTTATAATAAGGATAAAAAGCAAAATTTCAATAAAGATAGTAAGTCATTCAATAAAGATAAAAAAGATTCTTATAATAAAGATAATAGAAATTTTGGTAAAGACAAAAAAGATGCTTATAATAAGGATAAAAAGCAAAATTTCAATAAAGATAATAGACCTTATAATAAAGATAAAAGAGATGGATACAATAAAGACAATAGAAACTTTAGTAAGGATAAAAAAGATTTTGGAAAAAAATTCGACGATAGGAATAGAGAGTTTTTAGATGATGTTGTAGAGGTAGATCCAGCAATAGAAAAGAGAGATGCTAGAAAAACACATTTACAAGGTCAAGAAAAAAACAAAAAAAATAAGTCATTAAATGAACATAAAATGAGAGAAGATAGAAATCCTAATCTTATTTTAAAACCTACTAAAAAGAAGAATAAAGCAAACCATAAAACTAAAAGTGATAGTGACTTAGAATTTGAAAATAAGGTAGAAAATGTTGGAGAAATTAAAATTCCTGAAAGTATTACAGTTAAAGATTTTTCTGAAAGTTTAGGAGTTAATAGTTCTCAAGTTATTTCAAAGCTAATTGCTTTAGGTATAATGGCTGGGCTTAATCAAGAAATTGATTTTGACTGTGCAAGTTTGATTGCCGAAGAGTTTGGAAAAACAGTTGTATTAGAAACACCTGAAATAACTGAAGAAAATGAAATTTTATCATTAGATTATGAAGATAAAAAAGAAGATTTAGTAACAAGACCTCCTGTTGTAACAGTAATGGGTCATGTTGACCACGGTAAGACTTCTTTGTTAGATTATATTAGAAAGTCTAAAGTTACATCTCAAGAGGCTGGTGGGATTACACAACATATAGGAGCTTATACAGTAAATATTAATAATAGTAAAATAGTATTTTTAGATACTCCTGGACACGAAGCATTTACAGCAATGCGTTCTAGAGGAGCAAAAGTTACTGATATTTCTATTCTTGTAGTTGCTGCAGATGATGGAGTTATGCCTCAAACTATTGAAGCAATTAATCATTCAAAAGATGCTGGAGTACCGATTATAGTAGCCATCAATAAAATAGATAAAGAAGGAGCTAATCCTGAAAGAGTAAAGACTGAACTTGCAGATAATGGATTATTACCTGAAGACTGGGGTGGAGATGTAATTACTATGCCAGTATCAGCAAAAACTGGAGAAGGAATTGATGAATTATTAGAAATGGTGTTAATGGTTGCTGAAGTTGAAGAATTAAAAGCAAATCCAAATAGAATGGCTATTGGAACTGTAATTGAAGCACAGCTTGATAAAGGAAGAGGGCCAGTAGCGACAATTTTAGTACAAAAAGGTACTTTAAATTCTGGAGATATAGTTATTTCAGGAACTTCTACAGGAAGAATTAGAGCTATGTTTGATGATAAAGGAAAGAAAATTAAGAAGGCTACACCTTCAATGCCAGCCGTTATTTTAGGACTTTCAGAAGTACCAGAAGCTGGAAGTTTTATATATGCAGTTAAGGATGAAAAAACAGCTAGAGGATATGCTCAAAGAATTATAAATGTTCAAAAAGAAAATATGATTGCTTCAGGAAGTAAAGTATCACTTGATGATTTATTTGATAAGATTCAAGATGGTAATTTAAAAGAAATTAAAATTATTGTTAAAACTGATGTAAGAGGAACTGTTGATGCAGTTAAAAATTCTTTAGAAAAATTGAGTAATGAAGAAGTTAAAGTTAATATAATCCACGGTGCTGTTGGAGGAATCAATGAATCTGATGTAATGTTAGCTGCTGCAAGTAATGCTATAATAATTGGATTTAATGTTAGACCATCACAAGGAGCAATCGACTTATCTAGACATGAAAATGTTGATGTCAGAACATATAGAGTAATATATGATGCAATTGAAGATATTAAATTAGCTGTAAAAGGAATGTTAGCTCCTACTTTTGTTGAAGAAGTAATTGGTAGAGCTGAAGTTAGAGCAACATTTAAAGTTCCAGGAATAGGTACTGTAGCTGGAGTTTATGTATTAAATGGTAAAGTTACTAGAAATGCAAAAGTCAGACTTCTTAGAGATGGAATAATCTTACATGAAGGAGAAATTAGTTCATTGAAAAGATTTAAAGACGATGCAAAAGAACTTTTAACTGGATATGAAGGTGGATTGGGAATTGCAAATTATAATGATTTAAAAGAAACTGATATAATTGAAGCTTATATTGACAAGGAAGTTGAAAGATAGAGGTTTTTTATGAATACAAAAAGACTTGGGAGAATAGAATCTGAAATTAATAGAGTTTTATCAGATGCTATATATAATGGAATTAAAGATAATAGAATAAATCCATCAATAACAAATATAACAAAAGTTAGCGTAACAAATGATTTAGGTATTTGTTACGTTAGCATAGGTATTTTTGGAGATGAAAAAACTAAAGATAAAATTATGAAGGGTTTAGAAAGTGCAACTGGATATATGAAAAAAAGAATTGCAGATGCTTTAGATTTAAGACATACTCCAAAATTAATTTTTAAGTTGGATGAATCTTTTGAAAAAGCAGCTTTAATGAATGAATTAATAATAAAAGTTTCAAAAGAGGATAGAGAAAAGAGAGAATTATATGGTAATGTTGATGAAGAAGAACAATAGCACTGAAGAAATTTTAAACTTAATTAAATCATCTGAAAATATTGGAGTTATTTCTCACAAAAATCCTGATGGAGATAATATAGGCTCTACAATATCTGTAATACTTGGAATAAGAGAGAATTTGGAGAAAAATATATTTGGAATAAAAGTAGATGATTTTCCAAAAAACTTGTTATTTCTTGATACTATTGATAATATTATAGAAACTGCAGAACAAGATTTAGATTTATTAATTTATGTTGACTGTGGTGAGATAGATAGACCTGGAGATATTGGTGAACTTTTTAGAAAAAGAGCTAAAAAAACTATAAACATAGATCATCATAAGACTAATGATTATTTTGGAGACTTAAACTATGTATTTCCTAATATGAGTTCAACTTGTGAAATAGTTTATAATTTATTCAAAGAATTTGATTTTAAAATTTCAAAAAATATAGCAAATGCTCTATTAGTAGGAATTAATACTGATACATATAGATTTCTATATGAATCATCTACCTCTTCTACTTTAAGAGTATGTGCTAATCTTTATGATTTAGGTGCAGATAAAGACTATATTTATAAAAAACTTTATCAAAATAATATTTTTGAAGTTGAAATGCTAAAAAATAAATTAATAAATAGAGCGAAATTATATTTTGACAATAAAGTTGCAGTAATAGGAATGTTCGAATCTGATTTTGAAGGTACCGATTTAACAATGGATATGGTTGATGATGTTGTAAATTATTATAGAGATATTAATGGATTTGAAGTTTCTATTCTATTTAAAGAAATGAAAGAAAACTTATTTAAAGGTAGTATAAGAAGTAAAGATTTTGTAGATGTTTCTAAGGTATGTAGTCATTTTAACGGTGGAGGGCACACAAGAGCAGCTGGTTGTATTATAGATGGAGATTTTAATACAGTTGTTAATTTATTTTTAGAAAAATTAAAAAGTGAGTATCCTAATGAGTTTTAATGGTATAATAAATGTCTATAAACCAAAAGGATTTACAAGTAGGGATGTAGTAAATATTGTTAGAAAAATATATAAGACCAAAAAGGTTGGACATGCCGGTACACTTGATCCAAATGCAACAGGTGTTTTACCCATAGCTATTGGTAATGCTACAAAGATTGTTGAATATATTCAAAGTATGGGGAAATGTTATGTTGGAGAAATGACTCTGGGAATTGAAACTGATACTTTAGATATTTGGGGTGAAAGTCTTAATTCTAAAGAAATAAATTTAGATAAAAATCAGTTTTTTGGAGTTATAAAAAGATATGATAACAAAACAATTTTGCAAACACCACCAATGTTTTCTGCTTTAAAAAAAGATGGAAAAAGATTATATGAATATGCAAGATTAGGAATTGAGGTAGAAAGAGAAAAAAGAGAGGCTGAAATTTATTCTCTTATAATTCTAAATTTTTATGATAATAAAATACGTTTTGAAGTAAACTGCTCAAAAGGAACATATATCCGCACGTTATTTAATGACATTGCATCAGATACAGATAATTTTGCTTATATGAGTTCTCTATGTAGAAGTAAATATGGAATATTTTCAATTGAAAATGCTTTATCATTAGAACGACTTAAAAATTTTGATGAAATGCAATTAAAAAATTCATTGATTAAGATAGAAGATGTTTTTGAATATGAAAGCATAAATTTTGATAAAAAATATTTTAAACATATTTCAAATGGGCTTAGAAAAATATTTAATATTGAACAAGAAGGAATATTTAAAATATACTGTGATAATATTTTTATTGGAATTGGAGAATTTATTCCACAAGAAAATGGAAAACTCTTAAAAATGAGAAATATATTCTATAATCCTAATGATGATATGTGTGATTGAAAAATATAATATAAAAAGTAAAAAATCTAGTGTTTATTCACTAGATTTTTTACGATACGATTTCTAATAATTTTCTATTTAATTTTGAAATAGGAAGCCCAACAATATTAAAATAATCACCATTTATATGTTTTATTAAAAGACTAGCACCATCTTGTATTCCATAGGCACCAGCTTTATCATAAGGGTTTTCATTTTTAATATATGATTTAATTGTTGCTTTTTGAATTTCGTCCAAGTCATAAAATGATACATAACTTTTTTCTGAAAATGTTGAGAAAGTATTATTAAAGTATATTGTAACTGAGGTTTGGACGATATGTTCTTTTCCAGATAAATATTCTAGCATAAATTTTGCTTCTTCATAATTATTTGGTTTTCCAAATAAGTACATATCATCATAAACAATTGTATCTGCTGAAATAATTAAAGAACTTTTATAATTTGTAGCTACATTTTTACATTTTTCAAAAGATAGTATATCACATAATTCACTATATTTAGATTTATTATCTTTGGCAATTTCACTTAAAAACTTTCGTTCTAAGTTTCTTTCATCAATATTAGCAGGAATTACTTTGAACTTGTTAAATATGAATTTTAAAAGTTCTTTTCTTCTTTGTGAATTACTAGCTAATATTATATCAAAATTATCCATAAAGTTCTCCCAATAAATTTTTATAATTAAATTATATCAAAAATAAAAAAACATCTCAATATTTTACAATAGTAAGATGTTTTTTAATCCAGTATTACTCAACTCTTAATAGAATATAAAATTATTACTTAATAATTTATAATCTATATTAAATCAACTTTCCAGTTACACCATACATTATCATAAAAAAACATGATAAAGTAAAAGTTGTAAAAGTTAACAGTAATTTAAGCATTTCTAGAGTATTAAACTCTACATTTCTATTTTTTCTTTTTTGCATAATTTTTTCCTCCAATTAATAAATCACTTTTTAAGTTACTTTTATTATACAACACAAAAAATAACTTGTCAAGATACTTTTTAAGAAAAATTTAAAAAAATATAAAATAAATTGCTTTTTAAGTTATTTTGTTGTATAATTATTGTAGAATAGTAGAGGTGATAGTATGACGACAGGAGAAAGATTAAAAGAACTTAGACAAAAAGCTAATCTTACACTGCAAGATGCAGGAGAACTTATTGGCACAAGTAAACAAAATTTATTTAAGTATGAAAATGATATAATAACAAATATTCCGATAGATAGATTATTGAAGTTAGCGGAAATCTATAATTCAAGTCCAATAGAAATTTTAGGATGGGAGCACTATTCAAATTCTCCTAATTCAACAAAGGCATCAGTATATAATTATTTACCTTATGGGGTTTCTGCAGGATTACCTGATGGTCCTAATTATGATGTTGAAATTGAGAAGATAGAAATAAGTGATTCAGTTATGGGACCTTATGCAAATGACGATGATATTCTCATAATGCATGTTAATGGAGAGAGTATGAATAAAGTGATACCAAATGGAAGTTACATTGCGGTTAAACTAAATTATCCTATTTATAATTTAGAAGATGAAGATATTGTAGTCTTTTCTGAAAATGGGGAATATAGTTTAAAGTTATTTTTTAGAGATGGGGAAGATATAATTTTTAGGCCTTGTTCTACTTATCATTCATTTACAGATTTTAAATTTTCAAAAGATGATGAATTTAGCATTTTAGGAAAGGTTGTTATGTATTGTGTTAATTTATAGTTAAAAAATTTATATAAATGTTAAATAAGAACCACACCTTTCCATGATGCTTCGCATCAGGTGGGTTCCCGGGAACCTTGTTGTTTCACAATAAAAAAGTGTAGATGTTTTATTATTTCATCTACACTTTTTAATATCAAATACTAAATTTTTAAAATAGCTATAGCTAGCATAAAATATATTATTAAACTAGTTGCGTCTACAATAGTTGTTATAAGAGGTGCAGCGGCACTTGCTGGGTCCATTTTAAGTTTTTTTGCAATTAATGGAAGTACACCACCCGCTAAATTTGCAGAAATTAGCGAAATTGCTATGGTAAGACTAACAACAAAACTTATTGCAAAAGTTGTACTTTTAGATCCAAAAATATATAATCTAATAAAATTAGTAATAAATAATATTAACCCACAAAGTAGCCCAACAGATAATTCTTTTTTTAGAACAATAAAAAAATCTTTAATGTTTAAATCATCCACAGCTATTCCTCTAATTACCATAGTTGAACTTTGTGCTCCAGCATTACCAGCAGTTGACATTATAATAGGAATTGATGCTGATAAGATGGCTACTGCACTAAGTTTATCTTCAAAATATTGTAAAATATATCCTGTAAAAGTTGCAGAAATCATTAAAATTAAAAGCCAGGATATTCTTGATTTTACCATTTCCTTAATTCCTGTTTTTAAGTAAGATCCATCAGTAGGAACAATACCACTCATTTTATGGATATCTTCCGTTGCTTCTTCATTTAAAATGTCCAAAACATCATCAGCAGTAACAATTCCAATTAAGCAATTTTGATCATTTAATACACAAATAGTTGTTAGGTCATATTTACTTAATAAATAAGCAACTTCTTCTTGGTCTGTATTTGTATAAACATAGTGAATATTTTTATCCATTATTTCTGATATCAATTTATCATTTTTTGCAATAATAATATCTCGTAAATTTACTATGCCGACTAAAACTCTTCTTTTATCTATAACAAAGCAGACATTTACAGTTTCCGCAATTTCAGCTTGTTCTTTTATCTTTTTTATTGCTTCTTCAACTGTATCTTCTTCAAAAAGTTCAACAAAGTCAGTACTCATTACTGACCCAGCTGTATTTTCTTCATAACTTAAAAGAGTATTAATTTCCTTTCGATGCTCTGATGGTACATTATCTAAAATATATTTAATAACATTAGCGGGCATTTCTTCAAGAAAATCTATTATATCATCACTAAACATATTATCTAAAATGCCTTTTACTTCCATAGATGATAGAGCTGAAATTAATCTTTCTTGATGTAGTGGATCTAAATAAGTAAATAACTCAGCGGAAATATCCTTTGGTAAAATTTTAAAAACAAAAATTGCTTCATCAAGTTCTAATTCACTAAATATTTCACTTAAATCAACTATATTATATTCATCAAAAATTTCTCTTATTAATAATACTTTTTTCTCTTTTATTAATTCAGGAAGTAGAGAAGATAATTGTTCTTTACTATATTCTAAAAAGTTATATTCCATAAATTCCACCCCCTAAAAACAAAGAAGCAAGAGCAAAATATACAGTAAGTGATATTGCATCACAAACGGTAGTCAAAATTGGTCCACTCATAGATGCGGGATCTTGCTTAAGAGTACTTGCCAACAATGGTAAAATTCCACCAATTAAATTTGCAATAGTTATAATTATATAAATCGTTCCTGAAATTAAGATTGCTATAGAAATAGAAATATTTGGCATAAAAATTAAAATTCTCAATATATTTACAGTAAACAATATTGCACCTAAAATCAAGGAATTTAAAAATTCTGTTTTTATTACATATTTAAAATCACTAATACTTAAATTGTCTACAGCAATACCTCTAACGACCATCGCACTAGATTGACTTCCAGCATTTCCCGCAGTATCCATAAGCATTGGAATAAAAATTACTAAAGAAGGAAATTTTAAAGTTAAGTCGGTATTTTTAGCTAGAATAAATCCAGATACTGTTGCAGAAATCATAAGTATTAAAAGCCAAGTTATTCTACTTTTTACCATTTCAATTATAGACATATTTATATAAGATCCTTCTATTGGTGTAATACCACCCATTTTTTGTAAGTCTTCTGTAACTTCTTCTTGAATAATATCATATACATCATCAATAGTTATAATCCCAATTAGCCTATGTTGATCATTTACAACAGGAAGTACCAATAAATCATATTTAGTAAATATTTTTGCTACTTCTTCTTGATCTTCGTCACATTCTACAGATATAACATCTGTTTCCATAATATCAGAAATTAGAGTATTTGAAGAAGCAAGTAATATACTTTTCATTGAAACAAAGCCTAAAAGTATATGTTGATCATTAGTTATATAACAATAAGAAATAGTTTCAGCAAGTCTCTCTTTATCTTTAATCATTTTTAGTGCTTCATCAGCTGTAATCTCTGGATCAAGTTCAACATAATCAGTACTCATTACAGAACCAGCACTATTTTCTTTGAAGTTTAAAATCATATTAATTTCACTTCTTCTTTGATTAGAAGCTGAGTTAAGGACTCTTTTAACAATATTTGCTGGAAGTTCTTCTAAAAAATCACTTATATCATCTGTAAACATATAGTCCAACATAACTTTTATTTCATGATCTTGTAGACCATTTATTACTTGTTGCTTCATATTTTGAGGAAGATAAGCAAAAATTTCAGCAGTTTTTTCTTTTTTTATAACTTTAAACATAAATAGAATTTCTTTTATATCAAAATATTCTTCAAAAATATTTGCAAGAGTTACTTCATTTGTGTCGTAAATTATATCTCTTAAATGAAAAATGTTTTTTTCTTCTAATGCAATTCGTAGCTCATTAGCTATATTTTTGCTTTTTTCCAAAGAATTTTCTTTTAAATTCATATATCTCCTCCTATTAAAAAAATTTATATAATTTATTCAAATACATTATATCATATTTTATGTTTTATAAAAATCTTTTTAAATATAAATTAATTAATACTACAAAATATAATTAAGATATACATTAATAAATTGACTTTTAAAGCTTTTAATGATAGAATAAAAACATAATATAACTTGTAATTAAAACTATATTTTAAGTTTTACTAAAAAAGAGGTGATCTTATGAATAGAAAATTATCTGAAAAGAATAATGTTGAAAAATTTAGAGTTGAAAATGAACTTTCTCAAAGAGAATTAGCTATTTTAATAGGTGTTTCAACTGAAATGATAGTTTCAATAGAAAATGGTAGTTTTATTCCAGATGTAAGACTTGCTCTGACCATATCAACAGAATTAAATAGAAAATTTGGAGAAGTTTTCTTCTTTAAAAATGAAAGTAAAATATTTTAAGTAAGTGCACTCTTTTCAGTGTGCTTTTTTATTGTGAAACAACAAGGTTCCCGGGAACCCACCCGATGCGAAGCATCGTGGAAGGGTGGGGTTCTTATTTGTTTTTATATATTAATTTATGATACAATTAAACTTAGTATTAATTAAGGAGTTCTTATGAATAAAAAAGTTATTACAGTTACTGTAAATATAGATATGGATGAAAAAACTTTAGAAGATAAAGTTAATGAATTAGAAAAATTAGTTGAAGCTTTAGATGGAGAAGTAGTTTTAAGTTTGACTCAAAAAAAGTCATATATCGATAAGGCTTTTTACGTTGGGAAAGGAAAAGTAAATGAAATTAAAGACTATTGCGAAAAATTGGATGCTGAATTTGTAGTTTTTAATAATGAATTGACAGGCTCTCAAGTAAAAAACCTAGAAGAAATTATAGGTATTAGGGTTATTGACAGGACTAATTTAATTTTAGATATTTTTAGCGAAAGAGCAAGAACGAAAGAGGCTAAACTTCAAGTTAAACTTGCAAAACTAAAATATACATTACCAAGATTATCTGCACTTAGAAGTGGTTTTTCTAGACAGCAGGGGGGAATTGGTGGTAAAGGAATTGGCGAACAACAAATTGAATTGGATAGAAGAACTATAAATAGAGAAATATCAAATATCACTTTGCAACTTAAAGAGATTGAGAAAAATAGAAATGAAATTAGAAAAAAGAGAATTAATTCAATAGAGCCAATTATTTCTCTTATTGGATATACAAATGCTGGGAAGTCAACTTTAATAAATAAGTTAATTTCATATGGAAAAGATGAAAATTCTGAAATTAAAGAAGTTTTTGTTAAGGATATGTTGTTTGCTACATTAGATACATTTGTGCGAGAAGGATTACTTTTAAATGGTTCAAAAGTAATGTATGTAGATACTGTAGGTTTTGTTTCTGATATTCCACATAATTTAGTTGAAAGTTTTAAAGGAACACTTGAAGAAATAAAATACTCTGATTTAATTTTACATGTTATTGATATCTCAAATAGAAATGTTGATGAACAAATAAAAATAACAAATGATATGATAAAAAAACTTGAATGTAACGATAAAAAATTAATTTATGTTTTCAATAAATTAGATAAAATAACTGATGAAAATATTAAATTAGAATATGCAAATATTGAAGATAAAGTTTTTATTAGCGCAAAAAGTGATGAAGATATTATTATACTTTTAAACGAAATTGAGAAAAAACTATTTTCATCATTAGTAAAAACAAGGCTATTAATTCCTTATGATAGTCAGAAAATTTTGAGTAATATTTTAAATAATTATTCACCGAAATTTATTGAGCACATTGCAAATGGCTGTTTTTTGGAAGTCTTTTTAAAACCAGAAGACTATTTAATATATAAAGGATATGAAGTAAATGAAAAATAACGAAGCATTTTTAAGCATTCATAGTAATCAATCGTATAGTTTTATTATTAATAAATCAGAGTTTATTGGCCATTCTTTCTATATAGAAAGTGTTGATGAGGCTGAAAAATATATTTTAAAAATAAGAGAGAAATATAAAGATGCTACGCATAATTGTTTTGCATATATTATTGGAGTGGATAAGTTAATACAAAAATATTCAGATGATGGTGAGCCATCAGGAACTGCGGGAATTCCAATGCTTGAAGTGCTCCGAAAAAAAGATTTAACTAATTGTTTAGTAGTTTCTACAAGATATTTTGGTGGTATTTTATTAGGTGCAGGCGGCCTTGTTAGAGCATATACAAAATCAATAGTTGGAGTACTAGAAAAGTCAAAAATTGTTAAAAAAGAACTTTTTTATGATTTGGATATTGTATTAGACTATGTTTATTGGGGAAAAATTGAGAACATTATAAATAATTTAGGTTTAGATGTACTAAATATAGAGTATTTAGAAAAAGTAAAAATCAATTTATCAATTAAAAAAGAAAACTATAAATTAATAGAAAGTATTATTATTAATGAAACATCAAACAATTGTTTAATTAAGATTAATGGTGAGAAATATGGGTCTGTATTTGTTGATTAGTTCAAATAATTGTTATAATGCTATTAAAATAATAGTAAATTTTATATAGTTTTTTATGAAATTTACATTTTTATTTCTTGTATTAAGATAGTTTTTATTGTATAATATTTAGTAATAGTATAAAAAATACAAACAATTTAGAGGAGGGCTTTGACTTGTCTGATTGCAAAACTAATGACAGCATAGTAGTTATGAAAGGCATCACTAAAATTTTTGGAAAAAATAAAGTTTTAGATGAAGTAGACTTTGAATTAAAAAAGGGAGAAATACATGCTCTTTTGGGAGAAAATGGTGCTGGGAAAACGACCTTAATGAATATACTTTATGGGTTATATTCACCAAATTCTGGAGAAATTTTTATTAATTCCAAACGATATACAAATATGACACCAAAAATAGCCGTTGAGAATGGTATTGGTATGGTTCATCAACATTTTATGTTGATAGAACCATTTAGTGTTATTCAAAATATTGTATTAGGAACGGAGGATACTAAAGGCTTAATTATTGACCTTGATAAATCACGTAAAAAAGTACTTTCTATAATTGAAAAATATGGATTCAATATAGACTTAGATGAAAAAATTCAAGATATTACTGTTGGCTCTCAACAAAAAGTTGAAATTTTAAAAGCACTATATAAGGGTGCTGAAATAATTATTTTTGATGAACCTACAGCGGTATTAACTCCACAAGAAATTGAAGAATTTATTAATATCTGTAATAATTTAAGAAATGAAGGAAAGTCTATCATAATAATTACACATAAATTAGATGAAATTAAAAAAATGGCAGATTATTGTACTATTATTCGTCGTGGAAAGTTTATTGATAAAGTTACTGTTGCTGACTCATCACAAAAAGAGTTAGCAGAAAAAATGGTTGGTAGAGAAGTTAGTTTTAGTGTAAATAAGAAAGATAACGAAATAGGTGAAGTTGTATTAGATATCAAAGATATTAATGTTCTTAATAATAGATATTTACCAGCTTTAAAAGGATTGAGCCTAAATGTAAGAAAAGGTGAGATTTTAGGTATTGCTGGAGTTGATGGAAATGGTCAATCAGAACTTATTGAAGCTATTACAGGCCTTAGAAAAGTTGAGTCAGGGAATATTACCATCCTTGGTAAAGATATTACGAATAAATCAGTTTATGAAATTATTGAAAGTGGAATTAGTACAATTCCTGAGGATAGACATAAACATGGTTTGGTATTAGATTTTTCAGTATCAGAAAATATGATTTTAGAAAAAAGAGGTAAAGCTCCTTTTTCTAAAAAAGGTATATTAAATTTTAAAGAGATAGAATCATATACACAAAAAATGATTGATAAATTTGATATAAGACCAAATGATATTCATGCTACTGCTAGAGGACTTTCTGGTGGAAATCAACAAAAAGTAATCTTAGCAAGAGAAATTGATAACAATCCTGATTTATTGATAGCTGCACAACCTACGAGAGGACTAGATGTTGGAGCTATTGAAATAATCCATAAATATATTGTAGAACAACGTGATAAAGGAAAAGCTGTATTATTAATTTCCTTTGAATTAGACGAAGTAATGGATTTATCTGATAGAATAGCTGTTATCTACAAAGGTAATATTGTTGGGGAAAAATTAGCAAAAGATGCCAACGAAAATGAATTAGGACTTATGATGGCGGGAGGTGTTATTAGTAATGAACAGTAGAAAAAAAATATTATTACTTTTATTCTCTGTATTAATTGGATTTGTTGTAGGATCTATAGTTATTATGATAGCTGGATTTAATCCTATTAATTATTATAAAATAATGATAGAAACTACTTTTTCAAGACCAAAATTTTTTGCTAGGACATTAGTTGACGCAGTTCCATTAATCATAGGAAGTATTGGAGTTTCGCTAGCATTTAAAACTGGAGCCTTTAATATCGGAGCCGAAGGCCAATTTATAATAGGTTCTTTAACAGCTGCATTTTTTGGCTACTTTTTAAAATTACCTCCAATTATTCATCCAATAGTTTGTATTATATTAGCTGCTTTAGCAGGAATGGCTTGGGGTGGATTTGCAGGTTGGATTAAATCAAAGTTTGGTGTTCATGAAGTAATTACAACAATTATGTTAAATTGGATAGCTTTATATTTCTCAAATTTAGTAGTGACATTTGGAAAGTTTTATAATGAAACAGGACAAACTTCAAACGATATACAATCTACAGCAAGTATAAAAATGTTTCAAGGATTAAGAAATTCTTCTATTCCCTTCGTAAAAGATTTCTTTTCTGCTGATATAAATTTTGGAATTATATTGGCAATTATTTTAGCATTTTTAGTTTATTATTTATTAAATAAAACGTCAAAAGGATATGAACTAAAAGCAGTTGGATTAAATCCAAACGCTGCAGAATTTGGTGGTATAAACGTTGGTAAGAATCTTGTATTATCAATGGGATTATCAGGTGCACTATGTGCGGTTGCAGGAGCTGTAAAAGTTTTAGGGTTTGCAGGAAATGTTGCTAGATTAACTGTAGCTGAAGGTAATGGTTTTGATGCTATGTCTGTTGCACTTTTAGCTAACAGTCATCCTATTGGATCAATATTTTCCGGTTTCTTTTTTAGTGTTTTAAAAAGAGGTGGTTTTAGGGTTCAACAACTACTTGGAGTTCCTTATGAAATTGTGCAAATTATTATAGGTATAATTGTTTTATTTATTTCGATGCCTTTAGTTATAAAAATCATTTCAAGTAAATTTAAGAAGGTTGGAGGTAAAAAGTAATGAGTTTATTAAAAATAGCTTTATTTATATCTGATACATTATTATTTGCTACTCCATTATTATTTACTGCTTTAGGTGGAATGTTTACAGAAAAAGCAGGTGTTACAAATATCGGATTAGAAGGCATGATGACTATAGGTGCTTTTGCAGGCGCTGCAGTAGGATATTTTACAAAAAGTGCATTATTAGGATTTTTAGCAGGAGGTATCGCAGCATCTCTAGTAGCACTTATCCACGCAATTGTTAGTATAACATTTGGGGCGGATCAAGTTGTTTCTGGTATTGCTATTAACTTTATTGGACCTGGTGTGGCTTTATTTATATGTTCACTTTTGTTTGATGGAGCAAAACAAACTATTCCTGTTGCCGAAGGTGAAGGAAAAATGTTAAAAATATTTGATAATTTAACAGGTGTTGATTTTATAGATAAAATTCTAGGACAATATATTACAACTTATGTAGCTATAGCTTTAGTTATATTAATGTCAATTTACTTATATAAAACTAAATTTGGGTTAAGATTAATCGCAGTAGGAGAACATCCTAAAGCTGCTGAAACTCTAAATGTAAATGTTTATTTATATAGATATTTTGCTGTAATAATATCTGGATTGTTAGCTGGTTTTGGTGGCGCAACTATGAGTTTAGCTACTGTATCAAATTTTTCACAGTCTTTAGTTTCTGGACATGGTTTTATAGCATTAGTAGCAGTTATTTTTGGAAAATGGAAACCATATGGTGTTTTGGGAGCATGTTTATTCTTTGGAGCAGCTCAAGAATTAGCAATTTTATTACCAAGTTTGAATATTAATATTCCTGAATCAATTTTGCCAATGGTACCATATATTAGTACATTATTAGTACTCATTTTCTTTGTAGGAAAATCAAAGGGACCATCTTCAGCAGGTGTTCCATATATAAAATTAGAAGATTAATAAATAAAGGCATACTTTTTGGTATGTCTTTTTGTTGTGAAATATAAAAATTTATATTTATATAACATTTATATTTAATAAAAATTGTTTATAGTTTATAAAAAACAAGGAGATAATTATGATAACAATAAAAAGTAAACATGAAATAGAAGGTATGAAAAAATCAGGGGAAATTTTGTCAAAAATTCATATTGGTTTGAGAGATATCATAAAACCTGGTATTACAACTTTAGAAATAGATAAATTTTGTCATGATTTTATGTTAAAACATGGAGCAAAGCCTAAACAAATAGGATATCACGGATATCCTTATGCAACATGTACTTCTGTTAACGACGTAATTTGCCATGGATTTCCAAGCAAACAAGTGTTAAAATCTGGTGATTTGATAACTGTAGATATGGTTGTAGATCTAAATGGATATTTATCAGATAGTGCTTGGAGTTATGCTGTTGGTGAAGTTTCAGATGAAGTTAAAAATCTTATGGAAGTAACAAAAGAGGCTATGTATAAGGGTATTAATGCAGCAATAATAGGAAATAGAATTGTTGATATAGGAAAGGCTATTCAAAATTATGTTGAGCCCAAAGGATATTCAATAGTCAGAGATTTTTGTGGACATGGAATTGGTGTTGAAATGCACGAAGATCCACAAGTTCCTCATTATATTACTGCAACAAAAGGTGTTAGACTTGTTGAAGGTATGGTAATAACAGTTGAACCTATGATTAATACAGGTGACTGGAGATGTACAATTGATGATGATGGCTGGACTGCTAGAACAATTGATGGTGGACTTTCTTGTCAATATGAACATACTTTTGTTATTACAAAAGATGGACCTTTAATTTTAACAGATCAATCATTGTATGAATAGTATAATTATAACTTAAAATTATAAAATTTTATTATTTTTTTGTTGCATTTTTTATTAAATAATAGTATAATCATAACATAAAGATTGTAAAATTATGGGAAAAAATAAACATAGGGACAAATAGTATATAACGGGACAAAAATGAATGATATAGATTATTTAAAAAAGTTTGTTCCAGATTTGATTGAAAAATTTGTTTTTAGATATAAAATTCTAGAATACATTTCCATGAATGCCCCTGTTGGGAGAAGAAATATTTCATCATATTTAGGTGTTGGAGAACGCCTAGTAAGAAATGAATTAGAATTTTTTACTGAAGAAAAGTTTGTTGAGGTAATTAAATCCGGAACTTTTATAACTGATCTTGGAGAGTCTATGTTAATAGAACTTAGAGATTTGATTAATAATTTTAATGAAAACCAAGATATTGCAGATAAGTTAAAGCTAAAATTAGGAATAAAAAAAGTTATAGTTAGTGATTCGTTTGGTGATGAATCTTTGGGAAAGGAACAAATTGCAAAGGTTACAGCGGAGTATTTTTTAAATACAATTTCTGAGAATGATGTAATTGGAATATCAGGAGGTACAACAGTTAAAACATTCGTAGATATAATGAATGTTAAAAAATCATATGATAAAATTGCTGTTATACCTGCTAGAGGAAGTTTAGGTAATGGCTTGGAATACCAGTCAAATGTTGTGGCTAATAATTTATCAAAAAAACTTAGGGCAAATTTTTTCGGAACTTTTCTACCAGATTATTTAGATGATTTAACATTTGATAGATTAAAGGATTTAGAAGAAGTAAAAACGCTAATTGAATATTTAAATAAGATAAATGTATTAGTTTTTGGTATTGGGCGATCTGATGCTATGGCAAAAAGACGTTCATTAACTGAAGATGAAATAAAAATATTAAATGAAAAAAATGCAGTTAGTGAAGCATTTGGAAATTACTTTGATATTAGTGGAAACATTGTGTATAGTTCGAATACTATCGGATTAGATATGGATCAGTATTTAAAGATTAAAGAAGTAATTGCAATTGCGGGTTATGGAGAAAAGTATAAGGCGATTATTTCTATTTGTAACATTAGAAAAGATATGACTTTAGTTACAGATAAAGAATCAGCTAAAAAGATTTTAAATATATTATAAGCGAAAGCTTTTTATAAAATTTTAAGGAGGAATCGAAATGAAAGTTGCGATTAACGGTTTTGGAAGAATAGGTAGATTGGCATTTAGATTAATGCACGATTTGGATGGAGTTGAAGTAGTAGCTATAAATGATTTAACAGATGCAAATATGTTAGCTCATTTGTTAAAATATGATTCAACTCAAGGAAGATTTGAAAAAGAAGTAATTGTAAAAGAAGGATGTTTTTCTATAGATGGGAAAGAAATAAAAGTTTTCTCAGATGCAGATCCTAAGAATTTACCTTGGAAAGAATTAGATATAGATGTTGTATTAGAATGTACAGGTTTCTTTGTTGCAAAGGAAAAAGCACAATTCCATATTGATGCTGGTGCTAAAAGAGTAATTATATCAGCACCGGGGAAAGGTGACATGAAAACAGTAGTTTATGGTGTAAATCATGACATATTGGATGGAACAGAACAAATTTTATCAGGAGCTTCTTGCACTACTAACTGTTTAGCACCAATGGCTAAAGTTTTACAAGATAAATTTGGAATTGTTCAAGGTATTATGACCACTATTCATGCATATACAGGCGACCAAAATACTTTAGATGCTCCACATAGAAAAGGTGATATGAGAAGAGCTAGATCTGCTGCAATAAATATAGTTCCAAATACAACAGGTGCAGCTAAAGCTATTGGACTTGTTATTCCTGAATTAAAAGGAAAACTAGACGGTTCTGCCCAAAGAGTACCTGTTGCTACAGGATCATTGACAGAATTGGTAACAGTTTTAGAAAAAAATGTTACAGTTGAAGAAATTAACAATGCAATGAAAGAAGCATCAAGTGAATCATTTGGGTATACTGAAGATCCTATAGTTTCTACAGATGTAATAGGAATAAAATTTGGTTCTTTATTTGATGCTACTCAAACTAGAATAGTTGAAGTTGATGGAAAACAATTAGTTAAAACAGTTGCGTGGTATGATAATGAAATGTCATATACTGCAAATTTGATACGTACTTTCCAATATTTAGTTAATCTTTCAAAATAGTCTATAAATAAGAATTTCCAAAATTGGAATCTTATTATTTAATAATAATATGAGGTGGAGGTTTTCACCTCATATTGTATAGTAAGGAGTAATTATGAATAAAAAAGTTATTACTGATTTAGAAGTGACCTCAAAAAGAGTTATTGTAAGAGTTGATTTTAACGTTCCAATGTCAAAAACAGAAGAAGGTAAAATTACTGATAATGCTAGAATAGTAGCAGCATTACCTACAATCAAATATTTAATTGAAAATAATGCAAAAATAATTTTATTATCTCATCTAGGTAGACCAAAGGGAGAAGCTAAGAAAGAATTTTCATTAGCACCAGTAGCTAAAGAATTATCTAAACTTTTAAATAAAGATGTTAAATTTTTACAAAGTAATTTAGTAGTGGATGATAATGTAAAAAATGAAGTTTTAAAACTAAAAGATGGAGAAGTTGCTTTATTAGAAAATACAAGATTTAGAAACGAAGAAACAAAAAATATCGATGATTTTTCTAAAGAATTGGCTGAGCTGGGTGAATTGTATATAAATGATGCTTTTGGTACAAGTCATAGAGCTCATTGTTCAAATGTTGGACTTTGTAAGTTTTTACCATCAGCTGTGGGATTTTTAGTAGAAAAGGAAATTTCTATAATGGGAAAAGCGCTTTCTAATCCTGAAAGACCTTTTGTAGCAATTTTAGGAGGGGCAAAAGTATCTGATAAAATTACTGTTATTGAAAATTTGATTGAAAAAGTAGACAGTATAATAATCGGGGGAGGAATGGCATTTACATTCTTAAAATCTTTAGGCTATTCAGTAGGTAAAAGTTTATTGGAAGAAGATAAAATTGATTTAGCAAAAGAGTTGATTGAAAAAGCAAAAAGTAAAAATGTTAAGATGTTATTACCTATAGATGTGGTTGTTTGTAAAGAATTTTCTAATGATTCTGAATTTAAAACAGTTAATATAGATTCAATAGAAGATGATTATATGGGATTAGATATTGGAGAAAAGACAGTTAAACTATTTTCAGATGAAATTAATAATGCAAAAACTGTTGTTTGGAATGGTCCGATGGGAGTTTTTGAAATGTCAAATTTTGCAAAGGGTACATTTGAAATTGCAAAGGCTATTGCAGAAAGTGAAGCGATTAGTATTATTGGTGGAGGAGATAGTGCATCTGCTGCTGAAAAATCGGGTTATAAAGATAAAATAACACATATTTCAACGGGTGGAGGTGCATCTTTAGAATTCTTAGAAGGTAAGATTTTACCAGGAATTGACTCAATAGATAATAAATAATTGGAGGTAGTATGAGGAAACCTGTTATTATTGGAAACTGGAAAATGAATAAAGATTTAGATGAAGCCAAGAAATTAGTAAAAGAAATTGTATCAGAGAAGTTAGATAATAATGTTGAGAAAGTAGTATGTGTTCCTTTTGTTTATGTTACAGAAGTTAATAAACTGTTAGAAGGTTCTGATGTAGGTTTAGGGGTTCAAAATATGTACTTTGAAACCAAAGGTGCATTTACAGGTGAAATTTCTCCTTTAATGTTAAAAAGCTGTGGAGTGTCATATGTAATATTAGGGCATTCTGAAAGAAGAACTATTTTTAACGAAACTGATGAAATGATTAATAAAAAAGTAAAATCTGCATTACAAAATAAATTGATTCCAATATTATGTTGTGGTGAAACTCTTGAAGAAAGAAATTCAGGAGTAGAAAAAGAAGTTGTTGAAAAACAGATAAGAAATACTCTAGAAGGTATTAGTGAAACTGATATTGAAAAAGTAATAATTGCTTATGAGCCAATATGGGCAATAGGAACAGGCTTAACTGCATCTTCCGATGATACTGAAAATATGATTAAATTTATTAGAGAAATTTTATTTGATATTTATGGAAATTTATCTGAAAATATAAGAATTCAATATGGAGGCAGTGTTAAACCAAACAATATAAAAGATTTAATGCAAAAAGAGAATGTAGATGGTGCTTTAGTTGGTGGAGCTTGCTTAGAAAGTGCTAGTTTTTGTGCATTAATAAATTATAAATAATAAGGAGAATATTATGAGCTTAATAGTTGAAATTTATGCAAGAGAAGTTTTAGATTCAAGAGGAAATCCTACTGTTGAAGTTGAGGTTACAACTGAAAACGGTACAGTTGGAAGTGCGATTGTCCCTTCAGGGGCATCAACAGGAGTACATGAAGCTGTTGAACTTAGGGATGGCGACAAATCCAGATATTTGGGAAAAGGAACATTAAATGCAGTTAATAATGTTAATGAAATTATAGCAGATGAATTGATTGGATTTGATATTTTTGATCAAGTTGGAATTGATAGAGCTTTAATTCAAATTGATGGAACTGAAAACAAATCAAAATTAGGTGCAAATGCAATTTTAGGAGTTTCCATGGCAGTTGCAAGAGCTGCAGCAATTGAATCAGATACCCCTCTTTACGAATATATAGGTGGAGTTAACGCAAAAACTTTACCTGTTCCGATGATGAATATTTTAAATGGTGGAGAACATGCTGATAATAATGTAGACATTCAAGAATTTATGGTTATGCCTGCAGGAGCTTGTTCATTTAAAGAAGCTCTAAGAATGGGAACAGAAGTTTTCCATAACTTAAAATCTGTTTTAAAGTCAAAAGGATATAATACAGCAGTTGGTGACGAAGGTGGATTCGCCCCTAATTTAAATTCTAATGAAGAAGCCCTACAAACAATTATGGAAGCCATTGAAAAAGCTGGCTATAAAGCAGGAAAAGATATTTTTCTTGCTTTGGATGTAGCTTCTAGTGAAATGTATGAAAATGGAAAATATGATTTTAAAGGAGAAGGAAAAATTTACTCTTCACAAGAGTTAGTAAATTACTATTGTGAACTAGTTGAAAAATATCCTATTATTTCAATTGAAGATGGATTATCTGAAGATGATTGGGATGGATGGAAACTTTTAACTGAAAAAATTGGAAATAAAGTTCAATTAGTTGGTGATGACTTATTTGTTACTAATTACTCAAGATTAAATATGGGAATAGAAAAAGGAATTGCTAATTCAATATTGATTAAATTAAATCAAATTGGAACAATAACTGAAACACTTGATGCAATAGAGCTTGCTAAAACTCATGGTTATACTTGTGTAATTTCTCATAGATCTGGAGAAACAGAAGATACAACTATTGCTGATTTAGCTGTTGCTGTTAATGCTGGTCAAATAAAAACAGGATCAGCATCTAGAACTGATAGAATTTGTAAATATAATCAATTATTGAGAATTGAGGACAGACTTGGAGAAAATTCTAAATTTTTAGGATTATCTGCATTTTATAATATTAAATAGAGTATAATAATTTTTGATTAGCTCATTATTTATATAAATTTTAAGATTAATTTATTGAATTGATTGAAATAAATATTATTTTTATTTCATTTTATGGTATACTATTATTGATAAGTTTATATATAATATATGAGCTAATATTTTGATTTTTTTTATAATTTTTGGAGGAAATATGTCTATTTTCATTTCTGTCTTAGGCGGTTTAGGTTTATTTTTATATGGAATGAATTTAATGGGTGCAGGACTACAAAAGTCTTGTGGTGAAAGATTAAAAGGAATAATCGCTGCAATAACAAAAAATAAAATATATGCAGTATTGGTTGGTATTTTTGTTACAATGATTATTCAATCTAGTTCTGCTACTACTATAATGGCTATAGGTTTTGTAAACGCTGGATTTATGACTTTAGCTCAATCTGTTGGAATAATAATAGGTGCAAATGTTGGGACTACTATAACTGCACAAATTATTGCTTTTGATATTTCAAAATATGCACCATTAGTTATCGCTATAGGTGTTTTTATGTGGATGAGAGCAAAGAACGATAGAAAAAAAGATATATCTGAAATATTAATTGGTTTTGGAATATTATTTTTAGGTATGTCTATTATGAGTAGTGGATTAGAACCTCTTGCACAAGAAGAATGGTTTAAGAATATACTTGTAAAATTAAATAACCCATTTATTGGAGTTTTAGCCGGATTCTTATTAACTACTGTACTTCAATCATCATCTGCCTCAATAGGATTGTTGGAAGCATTGGGAATGCAAGGAGCTATTAATATAAACCAGGCTTTTGGAGTTCTTTTTGGTGATAACATTGGCACAACAACAACCGCTATGATTGCTGGAATAGGAGCAAGTAAAAATGCAAAGAGAGCTGCTTTTATTCATTTTCTATTCAATTTAATAGGAACTATAATATTTATGACTGTTCTAAGAATTCCAGTTCAATATTTAGTTGAATATATTTCTCCAGGAAATGTTCAAAGGCAAATTGCTAATGCTCATACATTTTTTAATATAATAAATGTTTTAATTCAATTACCATTTTCTAGTCTTTTAGTTAAAATATCACAATTAGTAATAAAAGGAGATGATGTCGTAGAAGAACATTATTCTGAAAATTTGGATAAAAGATTTTTTGAAACACCAAGTATTGCAATTATTCAAGCTCAAAAAGAGGTTGCTAGAATGGGAGAAATTGTCATTGAATCTCTTGAAAAGACAATTGAGGCATTTAAGACTAAAAGTGGCAAGAATATAGAATTTGTTTTTAATAGAGAAAAAATGATTAATGGATTAGAAAAGGAAATTATTGACTATTTAGTTCCCTTAGCTGATAAAAATTTATCTGATGAAGAAAAACATAAAGTATTTGTTATGATGTACGCTATAAATGATTATGAAAGAATTGGAGATCATTGCGAAAATATAATAGAATTGATTCAAGAAATTAAAGATGAAAATTCTGTATTTAGTAAAACAGCTTTTGATGAATATGAAAAAATATCTTCAGATGTTATGAAAATTGTAATTGATACAACTATTGCATATAAAGATAATAATCTTGAGTTAGCAAAAAATTGTATTAATATTGAGGAAGAAGTAGACATATTAGAAGAAAGTTATAGAAGAAACCATATGGATAGAATTAATAAAGGCATTTGTGATACAAATGCTGGAGTTAAATTTCTTGACATATTATCAAATTTTGAAAGAATTGCAGACCATAGTGTGAATATTGCAAATTACACATTAGGAAAGGAACTTTAAAAAGATTGTGAATTTTATATACAAATACTTAAAGTTATAAAAAAGTTTTATTATGATTTTATCAAAAAATGCTTTACAATTGGGTAAACTTAATATATAATAATAAACGAATGTGTTTTCATTACAGTTTATTATTTTGATACTGTAATTGGAGGTAAATTATGTATGATTGTATTATAATTGGAGCTGGTCCTGCGGGAATAAGTGCAGGGATTTATGCTGCAAGAGCTAGTATGAAAACAATAATTATTGAAAAGGGAACACCAGGTGGATTGATAGCTAAGACTGACGAAATAGCAAATTATCCAGGGGCAGAAGATGTCCCAACAGGTCCTGAATTAATTGAAAGAATGGTTAAACAAGCCAAATCGTTTGGAGCAGAATTTGTAACAGATACAGTGATTAATGTTGATTTTTCTGGGAACACAAAGGTAGTTCAAGGAGAAAATGCTACTTATGAAGGAAAGTCTGTGATAATTGCAACTGGATCAAATCCAAGATTACTTAATGTTCCGGGTGAAAAAGAATTTACTGGTAAAGGAATAGCATATTGTGCAACTTGTGATGCACCTTTTTTCCAAGATTTGGATATTTATGTTGTTGGCTCAGGAGAAGCTGCAGTTGAAGAAGCGATGTATCTTACAAAATTTGGACGAAATGTTACATTACTAGTAAGAAAAGATAAATTATCAGTGGCTAAATCAATAGAAGAAAAAGCTTTAAAATGTGAAAAACTGAAGATTATGTGGAACGTTGAGGTAGAAAGTTTTGAAGGTGCTAGTTTGTTAGGAGCTATGAATATAGTAAATAATAAAACTGGAGAAAAAACTAAGATAGTTCCAAGAGAAGGCGATATGATTTTTGGCGTTTTTATTTTCGTAGGTTATATACCTGAAAGTTCATTATTTGAAGGAAAGATTGAAACTGATAGAAATTATATAGTCTCAGATGAAACTATGAGAACTAATGTTGAAGGTGTTTTTGTTGCTGGAGATGTTAGAGTAAAAGAACTTAGACAAGTGGTTACTGCTGTTAATGATGGTGCAATAGCCGCAATAAATGCTAGAAAATATGTCGAAAGTTTTGAATAAATGAATTTAATTCCGAAAGGATTAAATATATAAATTTTAAGGAGGTGAGTATATGCGTCTAGAATTAGGAAAAATCTTAATTAACGATGTTAAATTTTGTTCAGAAACAAAAGTTGACAAAGGTGTTTTATACATTAATAAGGAAGAATTAATAGCTCATTTAATGGATGATGAACACTTAAAATCAGTAGACGTAGATCTTGCAAAACCAGGTGAAAGTGTAAGAATTACTCCAATTAAGGATGTTGTAGAACCAAGAGTAAAGGTTAACGGAGCAGGCGGAGTATTCCCTGGAATGATTTCAAAAGTTGATGTAGTTGGTTCAGGAAGAACTCATGTTCTTAAAGGAGCCGCAGTAATGACAGTTGGTAAAATAGTAGGCTTCCAAGAAGGTATTGTTGATATGCAAGGACCTGGAGCTGAATATACACCATTCTCTAAAACTAATAATATAGTTTTAATTGTGGAACCAGCTGAAGGTGTTGAAGCTCATGCTTACGAAAAAGCTGTTAGAATGGCAGGATTAAAAGCTGCTACTTATTTAGGATTAGCTGGTAAAGAAGTTGAACCTGATGAAGTAGAAGTATTCGAAACTAAGCCATTATTCGAACAAGCTGAAGAATTAAAACATTTACCAAAAGTTGCTTATGTTCAAATGTTACAATCTCAAGGATTATTACATGATACATATGTTTACGGTGTAGATGCAAAACAAATAGTTCCAACACTATTATATCCAACAGAATTGATGGATGGAGCTATATTAAGTGGTAACTGTGTATCTGCTTGTGATAAGAATACAACTTATCATCACTTAAACAACCCAGTTGTTAGAGCAATGTATGAAAAGCATGGAAAAGAAATCAACTTTGTTGGTGTTATTATCACTAACGAAAATGTATATTTAGCAGATAAAGAAAGATCATCAAACTGGACTGCTAAATTATGTGAATTTTTAAATCTTGATGGAGCTATCGTATCACAAGAAGGATTTGGTAACCCGGATACAGATTTAATTATGAACTGTAAAAAAATCGAAGGTAAAGGCGTTAAAACAGTTATCATTACTGATGAATATGCTGGTAGAGACGGTGCAAGTCAATCTTTAGCTGATGCTGATGTTGCTGCAAATGCGGTAGTAACTGGTGGTAATGCTAACGAAACTATTGTATTACCTAAGATGGACAAAGTTATTGGAACTTTAGATTATGTTGACATTATTGCAGGTGGATTCGATGGATCATTAAGAGAAGATGGTTCAATTATGGTTGAATTACAAGCAATTACAGGTGCAACAAATGAATTAGGATTTAATAGATTATCAGCTACTGGCTATTAAAATTTATTAAATACACGGAATATTATATAAAATTAAACGAAAATAAAATATATAGAAAGGATGTGTTAGCGATATGGCACTTTTTACAGAAAATACAAAAGTAATCATAATCGGTGATAGAGATGGTATACCAGGACCAGCTATGGAAGAATGTGTCGCTACAACTCCTGCAGAAATAGTATTTTCAGCAACTGAATGTTTTGTCTGAACTGCAGCAGGAGCAATGGACTTAGAAAATCAAAGAAGGGTAAAAGAATTAGCAGAAAAATACGGAGCAGAAAATTGTTTAGTTCTTTTAGGAGCATCTGAAGCAGAATCAGCAGCATTAGCAGCTGAAACTGTAACTACAGGAGACCCTACTTTTGCAGGTCCATTAGCAGGAGTTCAGTTAGGACTTAAAGTATATCACGCAGTTGAACCTGAATTTAAAGCAGAAGTTGATGAATCAGTTTATGATGACCAAATTGGTATGATGGAAATGGTTCTTGACTGTGATGCTATCATTGAAGCTGTAAGTGAAATTAGAAATTCATTATAATTTGTAATTAAGAAAAAAATCATATATAAATATATGATAGAGAGGTGATTAGTGTGGAAAAATTAAGAGTAGTTCACTATATAAACCAATTCTTTGCTGGTATAGGTGGAGAAGAAAAGGCAGATTATAAACCAGAAGTCAGAGAAGAAAAAATTGGACCTGGTTTAGCATTAAATGCCGGTTTTAAGGGTGAAGCTGAAATAGTTGCTACAGTTATTTGCGGAGACAGCTATTTTGGTGAAAATATGGACCAAGCTAAAGCAGAAGTTTTAGAAATGGTTAAAAAGTACAATCCAGATTTATTCATAGCAGGTCCTGCATTTAATGCTGGTCGTTATGGAGTTGCTGCTGGTACAATTACTGAAGCTGTTCAAAATGAATTGGGTATTCCGGCTTTAACTGGTATGTATATTGAAAACCCAGGTGCAGATATGTTCAAAAAGAGCATATATATAGTTTCAACTAAAAATAGTGCTGCAGGTATGAAAGATGCTGTAAGCAAAATGGTTCCACTTGCAATGAAACTTGTTAAAGGAGAAGAAATTGGTTCTCCAGCTGAAGAAGGTTACATTGAAAGAGGAGTTAGAAAGAACATATTTAGAGAAGATTTCGGTGGTAAGAGAGCTGTAAATATGATGATTAAAAAGTTAAAAGGTGAGGAATTTGAAACAGAATTTCCAATGCCACACTTTGACAGAGTAGATCCAAATCCAGCTGTTAAAGATATTACAAAAGCTAAGATTGCTTTGGTAACATCAGGTGGTATTGTTCCTCATGGAAACCCTGATCATATTGAGTCTTCATCAGCTTCAAAATATGGTAAATATGATATTGAAGGTGTAATGGATCTTAAAGAAGGCGAATGGGAAACAGCACATGGTGGTTATGACCCAGTTTATGCGAACCAAGATGCAGATAGAGTTTTACCTGTTGATGTTTTAAGAGAACTTGAAAAGAAGGGTGAAATTGGAAGTCTTCATAGATATTTCTATACTACAGTAGGAAATGGTACAGCTGTAGCTTCTGCAAAAGCATTTGCAGAAAAATACAGCAAAGAATTGGTTGCTGATGGAGTAGATGCAGTTATATTAACATCTACCTGAGGTACTTGTACACGTTGCGGTGCAACGATGGTAAAAGAAATTGAGAGAGCTGGAATTCCAGTAGTACATGTATGTACTGTAACTCCAATTTCATTAACAGTAGGAGCTAACAGAATTGTTCCTGCTATAGCAATTCCTCATCCATTAGGTAATCCTAAATTGAGCCATGAAGAAGAATATGCATTAAGAATGGGTATTGTTAAAAAAGCATTAAAAGCTTTATCAACTGAAGTTGAAGGACAAACAATATTTGAATAATTTTTAAGTAAAAAAAGGTGTCAGGTATTGACACCTTTTTAATTTAATGGTATTCTATTAGATGAGGGTAGTTGGCTTATATGCAATACATACTATGCTATCTGTTTTTTATATTAAAGGAGGTAATTAAGATGAATTTTCCTGTATTAAAAGGAACTTCTTACGTATTAGTTCATGCACCAGACATGATAATTCAAAATGGAACAACTCAAACTACTGAAAAGGCTTTAAATCCTGATTCAGAATATTTAAAGGAAATACCAAATCATATTAGAAAATATGAAGAAGTATTAAATTATTTACCAAACCAAGTTTACATTGGAAACAAAAGACCAGAAGATTTAAAGGCTGTGCCACAACCATGGTCAGATGCAGATAAATATTTATCTGGAGCTCCAAGAGATGGTAAATATGGTGAAATAATGCCAGAACATGAATTTGTTGGTCTTATGAAAATTTGTGATGCCTTTGATTTAGTTTATCTTAACAAAGAGTTTACTGAATCTGTTAAAGCTGATTTGGAAAAACATCCACTAATTAGCGAAGGATTAGTTGCAAGATTAAAAGAAGGTGTTGATCAATCAGTTCTTGAAGGACATATGAATAATCATGCAGAAGGTTTATACTTTGAAGATAAACTAGTAGGTGTAGTTACTAGAGCTCATGATGTTGATGTTAACTTATCAGCTCATGTTATGTTAGAAAATTTGGTTACAAAAGCTTCTGGATTGTTAGCTGCTTTACATTTAGTTGCAAAGAATAATTTAGATCCTAATGATGTAGAATATGTTATTGAATGTTCAGAAGAAGCATGTGGAGATATGAACCAAAGAGGTGGTGGTAACTTTGCAAAATCTATAGCTGAATTAGCTGGATTTGACAATGCTTCAGGTTCTGATATAAGAGGATTCTGTGCTGCTCCAACTCATACTTTAATTGCTGCATCATCTCATGTTCATTCTGGAACTTTCAAAAATGTTGTTATAGTTGCAGGTGGATGTACAGCTAAATTAGGAATGAACGGTAAAGACCACCTTAAGAAAGGATTACCTATATTAGAAGATTGTATTGGTGGATTTGCTGCATTAATTTCAGAAAATGATGGAGTTAACCCAGTATTAAGAACTGACATAGTTGGTAGACATACAGTAGGAACTGGTTCATCACCACAAGCCGTTATGTCAGCATTAGTTACTGCACCATTGGAAAAAGCTAATTTAACAGTAAAAGATGTTGATAAATACTCAGCTGAAATGCAAAATCCTGACATAACTAAACCTGCTGGAGCTGGAGATGTTCCAAATGCTAACTTCAAGATGATTGGTGCTTTAGGAGTAATGAAAAAACAATTAGAAAAAGCTGAAATTGCTAGCTTTATTGAAGATCATGGTATGGAAGGATGGGCTCCAACTCAAGGACATATTCCTTCAGGAGTACCTTATTTAGGATTCTGCCGTGAAGATTTAACATCAGGTGAATTAAATAGAGCTATGATTATTGGTAAGGGTTCTTTATTCTTAGGAAGAATGACTAACTTATTTGATGGTGTATCAATTGTTTTAGAAAGAAATTCAGGTAAATTAGAAGACAACTCTGGAGTTTCTAAGGAAGAAGTTAAGAAATTAGTTGCTGAAGCAATGAGAAATTTTGCATCTTCTTTAATTGAAGAATAGAGGTGATTTCATGTCTGATATAAAAAAAGTAATAGGTAATGTCTTTGAAGAAATTGCTACTGGTTTAGAAACAGGTGCGTTTGGAATAAGACCAAGGATTGCTGTTACAACTTTAGGCAGTGAACATGGATTAGATAATGTTGTAAAAGGAGCTGAGCTTGCTCAATCAAGAGATAATAGTGTAGAATATTGCATTATTGGACCAGAAGTAAATACTTCATTAAAGCAATATGTTGTTGCTAATGAAGAAGAAGGTTACAAAAAAATGGAATCACTATTAGATAGTGGTGAAATTGATGGTTGTGTAACTATGCATTATAGTTTTCCAATTGGAGTTTCTACTGTAGGTAGAGTTATTACTCCAGCTGCTGCAAAGGAAATGATTATTGCGACAACTACTGGTACATCTTCTGCACATAGAGTAGAAGGTATGGTTAAAAATGGTATCTATGGAGTTATTGTTGCAAAAGCATTAGGTATTCAAAATCCTACAGTAGGTATATTGAATGTAGATAATGCAGTTTCTGTTGAAAGAGCATTTAAAGAATTAAAAGAAAATGGTTATGATATGAACTTTGCTGAGTCTAACAGAGCTGATGGTGGAGTATTAATGAGAGGAAATGACTTATTGCAAGGAGTCCCAGATGTAATGGTAAATGATACATTAACTGGAAATCTTTTGATGAAAGTTTTCTCATCATACACTACTGGTGGTGGATTTGAAGCTATGGGTTATGGTTATGGACCAGGAATTGGTGAAGGATATGATAGACTTGTTCTTATAGTATCAAGAGCTTCAGGATTCCCTGTTATTGCAAATGCTATGACTTATGCAGGACAATTAGTTAAAGGAAATATTAAAGAAGTTTCAAAGAAAGAATTTGAAAAAGCTAATAAAGCTGGTCTAAAAGCTATTTTAGAAAAGATTACTTCTGCTGGTGCAAAAAAAGCTGAACCAGAAGAAGAAGTTAAATGTCCTGCAGAAGAACAAGCTACTGCAACTATTGGTGGAATTGATATTCTTGAACTTGAAGATGCTAAGGTTGCTTTGTGGAAAAATAATATATTTGCAAAAACTGGAATGGGTTGTACTGGACCTGTAGTAATGGTCAATGATGCAAATCTAGAAAAATCTAAAGAAATCTTGTCAAATGAAGGATATATTTCATAATTATAAATTTAAAGAGAGCTTTTTGCTCTCTTTTTTGTTTGAATGAATAGAAAAGTGGTATAATATGAATGTCTTAGTAAAAAAGGCGAATATAGGAGGTATTAGTATGAGTTTAATTGGAAAAAAAATTGAAGAATTTGAAGTTCCTGCATATTATGACGGGGATTTAATCACAGTATCAAACAAAGATTTAGAAGGTAAATGGAGTGTTTTCTTCTTTTATCCAGGAGATTTTACATTTGTGTGTCCAACTGAATTAGAAGATTTAGCTTTAAGTTATGATAAATTCAAAGCAATAGGTTGCGAAATTTATTCAGTATCTACAGATTCTGAATTTGTTCATAAAGCTTGGTGGGATGCTTCTGAAACAATCAGAAAGATTCAATATCCAATGATTTCAGACAGAGCTCTTTCTCTTTCAGAACAATTTGGCGTATTAATTGAAGGCGAAGGACAAGCTTTAAGAGGAACTTTCGTTGTAAATCCTCAAGGTGAAATAGTTCTTTATGAAGTAAACGCTAATGGAATTGGAAGAAACGCTAAAGAATTGTTAAGAAAAGTTCAAGCTGCACAATTTGTAGCTAAACATGGAGATAAGGTATGTCCAGCAAGATGGGAACCAGGCGATGAAACTTTAACTCCAGGATTAGATTTAGTTGGTAAAATTTAATTTAATAATAAATTGGCCGAAATTAGTTTTCGGCCTTTTTTTTATTTATAAAAATTAAATTTTTATAAATATAAATTTTTATAAATATACTATATGTTAATTAGATTTGAAGGTAAAAATCCTATTAATAAATTTAGGGGACATATAATGGTAAGAAAGTATAAATAAAATTCTTAATTTTTATTGAAATTTAATATTTTTCGTGTTATAATATATCTAATATTTTTATCTAAAAATTAAATATAGGCATATAAAAGAGGAGTAACATAAAAAGAATTTTCAGAGAGAATTTGTTCGGTGTAAAAATTTAATTCATTTTTTGTGAAGGTAGCTTTTTAGCTTTGAAAAACGGGTAATTACGTTATAAATTTAGAGAGTCATTTTTTATGAAAATTAGGTGGTACCGCGATAACTTCGTCCTATATACGGGATGAAGTTTTTTTATTGTGATATTATAACAATATGTTACAATTCAAAGTAGTAATATTATAATTATATAAATTATAATATTACAGCAAGTAAAAGTGCTTAATTTATTATTTGGATAATATGAATATTTTATTTTATATGAGGAGGTTTTATGAAAAATTTAGAAAAGACTTATAATCCAAAAGACTTTGAAAATAAAATATATAATAGTTGGTTAGAAGATCAAGATTTTGTTGCACATATAAATACAGATAAAAAACCATATACTATTGTAATGCCGCCACCTAATGTAACAGGTAATTTACATTTAGGCCATGCTCTTAATAATACTATTCAAGATATTTTAATTCGTTGGAAAAGAATGAGTGGTTATGAGGCTCTTTGGGTTCCAGGAACTGACCATGCATCAATATCAACAGAGGCAAAAGTTGTTGAAAAAATAAAGAAAGAAGGTAATTCTAAAGAAAAACTTGGAAGAGACGGTTTTTTAAAAGAAGCATGGGACTGGACTGAAAAATATGGAGGAAACATTAAAAATCAATTAAAAACACTAGGTGTTTCTTGTGATTGGTCAAGAGATGCATTTACTTTAGATGATAATCTTTCTAAGGCAGTAGAAGAAGTTTTCATAAAAATGTACAATGATGGATTAATTTATAGAGGAGACAGAATTGTAAACTGGTGTTGTAATTGTGGTACTGCTATTTCTGATGCTGAAGTTGAACATAATGATGAAGATGGAAATTTTTACCATATTAAATACTTTTTTAAAGATAGTGAAGAGTATTTAACAATTGCAACAACAAGACCTGAAACAATGCTTGGTGACCTAGCTGTTGCAGTACATCCAGATGATGAGAGATATAAAGATAAGGTAGGAAAGACTTTAATTTTACCTATTTTAAATATTGAAATTCCTATTATAGCAGATGATTATGTTGATATGGAATTTGGTACAGGTTGTGTTAAGATTACACCATCACACGATCCGAATGACTTTGAAGTTGGAAGTAGACATAATTTAGGACAAAAGCTTATTATGGATTATGATGGCAAAATTGCTAAAGGATTCGGAAAATTTTCTGGATTAGAAAGAGAAGTTGCAAGGAAAGAAATAGTAAAAGAACTTAAAGAAAATGGATATTTGATTAAAATTGAACCACATAATCATGCTGTAGGACATTGCGAGAGATGTAAGACGATTATTGAACCAATTATATCAAAACAATGGTTCGTTAGAATGGAAGAATTAGCAAAACCTGCTAAGCAAGCTTATTTAGATGGAAAGTTAAACATTATTCCAGAGAGATTTGGAAAAGTTTATATAAATTGGTTAGATAATATTAAAGATTGGTGTATTTCTCGTCAATTATGGTGGGGACATAGACTTCCTGTTTATTATTGTAAAGAAACAGGAGAAGTTGTTGTAAGTAAAAAAGAACCAAAAGAAGAAGGAAAAACATTTATTAGAGATGAGGATACTTTAGATACTTGGTTTTCTTCTGCATTATGGCCATTTTCAACATTAGGTTGGCCTGATAAAACGGAAGATTTAAAATACTTTTTTCCAACTAATACTTTAGTTACAGGTTATGATATTTTATTTTTCTGGGTTATTAGAATGGTTTTTTCAAGTTTATATAATCTAAATGAAATTCCCTTTAAAGATGTCTATTTTACAGGATTGATTAGAGATGAACTTGGAAGAAAGATGAGTAAATCTTTAGGAAATGGAATTGATCCGATTGAAATAATAGATAAATATGGTGCAGATGCATTAAGATTTACATTAGTTGGAGGAAATACTCCTGGAAATGACATGAGATTTTATGAAAAAAGAGTAGAATCCAACAGAAATTTTGCAAACAAACTTTGGAATGCATCAAGATTTGTACTTATGAATTTAAATGATGAAGAGAAATATGATGTTGATTTAAGTAAGATAGAAATTGAAGATAAGTGGATTTTAACAAGATTAAATAGAACAATTAAAGAATTAACAGAAAATCTATCAAAATTTGAATTTGGGTTAGCTTCAGCAAAAATTTATGACTTTATATGGAATGAATTTTGTGATTGGTATATTGAGTTTTCTAAAACAAGATTGTATGGAGATAATGTTGAGAAAAAATTAGTTGCTAAGTCTGTTTTAATTTATGTTTTAAATAATATTCTAAAATTATTACATCCTTTTATGCCTTTTATAACAGAAGAAATTTATTCTTTTATGCCTAGCATTAATGAAAAGCTTATTAATTCAAGTTTTCCTGAATATGATGAGAGTAGTATGTTTATAGAAGAAGAAGGTGAAGTTGAAAACTTAATTGAAACTATTACTGCTATTAGAAATAAGAGAAGTGAAAAGAATATTCCGCCTTCAAAGAAATCTGAATTATATTTTGTTTCAAATAGTGAAATTACAAAAGTTTATACTTCATCATTAGAACATTTATACAGATTTTTGGCATCATGTTCTAGAGTAATAGTTATGGATAAAGATGAAGAAATTTCTAATTCTATGGTTGTTATCTGTAATAATCAAAAAATTTATATTCCTTTAGATGGGCTTGTAGATTATAAGAAGGAATTGGAAAAATTAAATACTGATTTACAGAAATATGAATCAGAAATAAAAAGGGCATCTTCTAAACTTTCAAACGAAAAGTTTGTAAATAATGCTCCTGAAAAAGTTGTTAATGAGGAAAGAGAAAAATTAAAGAAATATCAAAATATCTATGATGAAATTATATCAAGCATTGAGAAAATAAAAAATAATTAGGTGATTTTATATGAATATAGATTTTAATGTTATATTTATGACTTTTTTGATTATAATACTTGTTAGTATTCAATATACTTTGAATAAAATATTAATGATTTTAAAGGAAATTAAAGACTCTGAAAAGAAAAGAATTGAATTTGAAAAAAATAAAAATAGTAAAAAAGTAGCGAAGGAGGACTATTTTGATGAACAAAAGAGAGGTTACTAGATTTACAAGAGAAGAAATTTCCAATAGAGTAAAAGAACTTGGAAAACAAATTTCAAAAGACTATGTTGGTAAAAACTTAGTTGCTATTGGCCTTTTGAGAGGTAGTTTTGTTTTTCTTGCAGATTTAGTTAGAGAGATAAATGAACCTATAGTTGTAGATTTTATTACAACATCATCTTATGAACATTCTGAAATTTCAACTGGTAAAGTTAATATTATTTCTGATCTTAGAGAAGATATTGAAGGGAAAGATGTGCTAATAGTAGATGATATTATGGATTCAGGAAATACTCTAAAAAATATTAAAGAATATCTCTTAAATAAAAATCCAAAAAGTATTAAAACATGTGTTATGCTTGATAAACCTTGTAGAAGAGAAGTCGATATAGTTCCTGATTATTTTGGTTTTGAAATTGAAGATTGGTTTATAGTTGGATATGGACTTAACTATGGTAATAAATATAGAAATATTCCTTATATTTTTTCGTATGAGGACTAATATGTACGATAAATTTTCTTATATTTATGATGAATTAATGAAAAGGCAAGTAGATTATGATTTACTTGCCTCTAATGTTATACAAATTTGTATAAATAATAATGTGGAAGTAAGAAATATTTTAGAATGTGGAATGGGTAGTGGAAATTTAACAGAACAATTTTTGAAAAGAGGAATTTATGTTGATGGTTTTGATATTTCTGACAATATGTTATCCATTGCTTATAATAAATTGATACTTTATGATAATATTAATATCTTAAAAGGAGATATTAGAACTTTTTATTCTAATAGGAAATATAACTTAATATGTTGTTTTTTTGATGTTTTAAACTATTTAAAAAATATAAAGGAAATTGATATGTTTTTAAATAATTGTAAAAATCAAATGGATGAAAACTCAATTTTAATGTTTGATATAAACTCTGAGTATAAACTAAGAGAATATTTAGGAAATAATATTTTTGTAGATGAAGAAGATGAACTATTTTATGTTTGGAGAAATTATCTTCATAATAAATATATAGATTTTGATATTGATTTTTTCTTAAAGACTGAGAATGGCACATATGAAAAAATTAAAGAAATACAAAGACAATATATATATTCTGAAAATGATATTTTAAATGTAATAAAAAAGAATAATTTTCAAATTATAGAAATTATTGATTTTGAAAATTTTAAGAATAAGACAGATAAGGCATTTAGAACACTATATGTTTTAAAAATATAAGTTTGACAAATTTAAAGAGTGAGTATATAATAAATTATGATGTGAAAAGCATTACATATTTTTAAAGGAGGTATTTTTATGTTATATTTTGCTCAAGAAGTGGCAAAACAGAAATATTGGTCACTTATTAAGGTAGATAATACTTTGGTATTACTAGCTATTTTATGTGCTATAGCTGCATTTAGTATTTACTTAGAACAAACTTATAGTTGGGCTGGGAAAATTACAGGATGTATTCTTGCACTAGCTTTCACCATGGTTTTATCAAATTTTAGGATTATCCCTGCTGAAGATACAAAAGCATATGATATAGTATGGGGTTGGGTAGTTCCTCTTGCAATTCCTATGTTACTTTTTAAGGCTGACTTAAAAAAGGTTTGGAAAGAATCCGGAAGGCTTATTGGAATTTATTTATTAAGTGGTTTAGGTACAATTTTAGGTGCATTCGTAGCATTTTTCTTATTAAAGAATTTTATTCCAGAACTTTATAAATTAAGTGCAATGATGGTTGGAACTTATACTGGGGGTAGTATGAACTTAACTGCAATGGCTGATGCATTTCCTTTGGATGATAAAGGATTAGTTGGTTCTGCTGTAGTAGCTGATAACTTATTTATGGGAATTTATTTTGTAAGTTTAACTATTATACCTACGATGAAATTCTTTAGAAAACATTATAGTCATCCTTATGAAGATGAAATGGAAAAGTTAGGTTCAGTTGGAGAAAATAAAGCTGCACAATTCTGGGCAAAGAAAGATGTTTCTCTATTAGATGTAGCAAAAGTTATTTCATTCTCTTTTGTAATTGTTGCGGTATCTACAGAATTAGGCACTTATATTTCAGGATTTAAACCTAATACTGACAATATGGGAACTGCGTTAAGATTTCTTGTTGATTTATTCTTCGGACTAGTTGGTAGTAAATATTTATTAATGACTACAATAACTGTTATTTTAGCAACTTATACAAAAATTTTAGCAAAAGTTTCAGGTGCAGAAGAAATAGGTACATTTTTAATTCATATTTTCTTTGGCGCCATTGGAGCACCTGCATCTATTGAGATAATATTAAAGAAAGCACCATGGTTATTAGTATTTTGTGTACTTATCGTTGTAATAAACATGATTGTTTCATTTATTTTCGGTAAGATTTTCAAATATTCAATTGAAGAAGTATGTATAGCTTCAAATGCTAATATTGGGGGTCCAACAACTGCTGCAGCGTTAGCTATTGCTAGAGGTTGGAATCAATTAGTTGTTCCTGCAATGTTAGTTGGTATTTTAGGATATGTTATTGGTAATTATTACGGTGTATTTATCGGTAATATATTGAAGTTATTTTAGCTATGATTTGTAATATAAGATTAGAAAAAAATGGAGATATGATTTTATCCAGTAATGGACAAGAAATAATAACACATAGTTTAAAATGTAAGGAAGTAAATTCTGGATATATGTCACCAGGAGCTATGTTCATGGGAGCTCTTGCTGGATGTAAAGTTTTAACTTTTATTAAATCTGCAAAATATTATAAAATAAAATTTGAAGAATTAAATATTGAAGTTGAAGCTGACGTTTTAAGTACTGATAATATAGGAGAAACTCCATTTAAAAATCAAGAGTATTCAGAAATAAGGACAAAATATTCTTTAAAAACTGATGCAAGTATTGATAAAATTGATAAGGTAATTGATCTTGCAAATAAAATATGTACCGTAAATATAGCAGTAGATAAGAATATAAAACAGTCACATAAAATTGAATTATTATAATTTATTTTAAATCACAGATAAATCTATCTGTGATTTTTTCTTTATAGTCCATAATCTTTACAACCTAAATAAGAAATGGTATAATAGCTCATATAAAAAGTCGGAGGAAAATATGAAAAATAAAATTTTACTCACGTTAACGATATTTTGTTTTTTTATGGGAAACACGTTTAGAAATAATGCGGAAGAAAATACTTTAACTGATAATTATAGAATATATGAGCCTTTTAACTTATCTGATACTAAAAATATAGAGCTATCTGGAGAATCTGTAATAGATTTTTCAAATGCTAGTCCAACTGAAAATAAATTAGATGGAGTTTATAAAGCAAATTACGCTCTAAAGAGCTCTAATGGTGATAATAGTACAGTTAAGATGGGCATAACATTTAATAGTAGCATAGAAAAATTAAGTGATTTTTCAATTAAAATGGATGGAGCAGATGTTCCATATACCCTTAAATTTTTGAACGATAAATTTAAGTCTCCAACAGGTAGTGAATTTTATAGAGAAATTATAAATAATATTGATTCTCCAACCTATGAACCAGTAAATTTTAAAAAGGAAGATGTAGGAACTCTAAGAAAATTTAATTTAGAATCTAATAACATTGAAAATTTAAAATATGAGATTACAATTAAGTATTCTACAGATAAAACAAAATTATTTTTATCAGGTGGAGAAAATGTAAAGGTTGAAGAAAATAAAAATTCTAAAACTATTGTTTTAACTCATGAATTTAGTGGAAAGAGTAAAACACCAGTTTTATATACAATCGGGAATGATGTAAGCATAAGAACTAAAATTTATTTAGGTGATAAACAAATTAATTCTGGTTATAAAGAAAATATTGAAAAGACATCTATGAATGTTGAGAACTTTTTAAAGAATTTATTTCTAGGGGACATTCCCGATAATGTTAAACAAAGATTCTCAGAAGATAATCTTTATGAGATTTTTGTTGAAAATTTTGATAAAATATTGGGTGGTTCAGGTTATGATAGCCTAGGAGTTTTAAAATCAACAACAGATAAACAAATTGTTGCAATTTTTGAAATTCAAACCGATAGTAAAGTTGAAAAGCATTTAACTGTTGAGTATCCAATATCTTCATCACTAACAACAGTAAATAATATTAATGTAATGAAGCTAAATATAGAAAGTTCTTCATTTTCTACTTTTGATAATTTTAAGAGTTTTAAATATAAGTTTAATGGAAATGAAGATTACAAATATATTATTAATTCAAATTCAAAATATATTAATACAAAAAAAGGTTCTGAAATAACATTAACAGATGCTCCTAATAACCTTATAACAAATTTAATATATAAAGAGAAGTATGTAAAAGGAATAAGTGAAAAAGAAGCAAAATCTTATACTAATCTTGCAATTATAGTAATAGGAATTGTAGAAATTGTTGGTGTGATATATTTAAAAAATTTATATTTTAAAGATAAACAAATTAATAGAAGGAAAAAATAAAATCGAAAATTATTTTCGATTTTATTTTTTTATATTGCATTTGCAACATACATAATCAAAAAATTATTATAATATTATTGTGTAGTTAGGAGGTAGTTATGAGTAAAATAGATTTTGATGATAAATTATATAACATATTAAATGGTAATGAAAAACTATTACAATTTTTTATAAATAATGGTTTTGATCAATTAAAAAACGAAAAAATGTTGAAAACTATGGGTAAAATGGTTTCATTAAATATGGCTTTAAAAGTTAGAGGTATAAATAAGTCAGCATTCGAAGAAAAGTTAGATTTGTTCTTGAATAATGAACATAGTACAGTTGATAAATCTCTTGAAGAAGAAAAAGTTGTAACTGGAGATGTTATTGTTAAAGGTGTTTTACCGTGTCCTTTAAAAATACCAATTATAGAATCTTTTGATAAATTTGTTGAAGAGGAAAAAACAAAAGGTCTGACTATTGGTTATGAATTAAAATCTGCAAATCTAGGTATAGATTGGATTGAAAATGATATAGATTCGGAAGATATTAATAAAGTTGCTGATATAATGATTTCAGCAGGATTTGAATTGTTTTTTGATAAAAACAAATTCGGAAATTTTTTCGAAAAGAATAAATTTTATGTTGAAAATAAGAAGATGAATAAAGACTTTGACAATAAAAAAATCTGTTTAAGAGATCCTAAAAATATTTATAATATTATTGCAGTAGTTCCTTGCGTATTTTTAATAAATGAAAATAATTTAAACGGTAGAAAAATTCCTACTTCATGGGATGATTTGCTTTTTAGTGGAAATTACACTGACAGTGTTGCAATTCCGTTATCTGATTTAGATATGTTCAATGCTTTAGTTGTGAACATTTTTGCAAAATGGGGAATCAAAGGTATTAAAGCGTTGGCAAGAATATATAAAAAGAGTTTACATCCTGCTGAAATGGTTAAGAAAAAAGGTGATTCAAAGAACAATCCACTTGTTAGCATTACTCCATATTTTTTCACACAAATGGTGTCAAGAAGTTCAGCACTTAAGGTTGTTTGGCCAAAAGATGGGGCAATAATAAGTCCTGTATTTATAATGGCTAAAAAAGATAACGAAAAAGCACAAAAAGTAGTTGAATTTTTTAGAAATGAAAATGTTGGAAAATTACTTTCATCAAATGGAAAATTTCCTACTACAATTTATGGGGTAGATAATATGTTGGATGAAGATTTTGGGTTTTTATTCTGTGGCTGGGATTATATTCATAATAATGATATAGTAAAAATTATGAAAGAATCTGAAAGAATTTTTAATGAAGAAATTTTAAAATAGAGGTTTATATGAATTTAGTAGTATTTTCAGGTCCTCCTTCATCAGGAAAGACCAGTGTAATAGTAAAGACAATTGACAACTTAAAAAATAGAGGTATTAAAGCAGGAGTAGTTAAGTTTGACTGTTTATATACTGATGACGATTTAATTTATAAAAAAAATAATATTTTAGTCAGAAAAGGACTATCTGGTGCTTTGTGTCCAGATCACTTCTTTGTTTCAAATATTGAAGAGGTTGTTCAATGGGGAATTAGTAATGAATTGGACATTTTAATAACAGAATCAGCTGGACTTTGCAATAGATGTTCACCATATATTAAAAATATAAAAGCTGTTTGCGTTATTGATAATTTATCTGGTATAAATACACCTAAAAAAATTGGTCCAATGTTAAAAAGTGCGGATTATGTTGTTATAACAAAAGGAGATATTGTTTCCCAGGCTGAAAGGGAAGTTTTTTCTTCAAGAGTTGCTTCTGTTAATCCAAGTTCTATAGTTATGAATATAAATGGACTTACAGGACAAGGAACTTATGAATTAAGTACTTTATTGTATGATGAAAAGAATTCAATAAATACTGTTAATGGTATGGAATTAAAATTTGCGATGCCAACTGCATTATGTTCTTACTGCTTGGGAGAAAAGAAAATCGGAGCAAAATATCAAATGGGAAATATCAAAAAAATGAAATTGGAGGATAAAAATGCGTAATCTAAAAATTGAAAAATTAATTGAAAAATATCCTTTTGTTGAAGTTTTTTTTGAAGAAAATAACTTTGATATTTCAAATAGTAAACATTTATCATTTGCAGAGTATTTACATTCATTTTCTGAAGAAGAAAAAGAAGAACTTGCAATAGATGAAGAATTGCTTTGTGATTCATTAGAAATATATATAAATCAAATGAAAAGTTTTTTAGGACTAGAAGATGATGAAGTAAATTCAATAACTTTACTAGCTGGTACAGATAAATTTGGTAATAAAGAAAATTACGATGAATTTATAGTAAATAAATCAGAAATAATTTCAATAGTTGGTCCTACAGGAAGTGGAAAGTCAAGATTATTAGGAGATATTGAGTGGGTGGCAGATAGAGATACTCCTACTAATAGAAAAATTTTAATAAATGGAAAAGATGCTGATAAGAAATGGCGATTAAGTGCAAATAATAAATTAGTTTCCCAACTTTCCCAAAATATGAATTTTGTTATGGATTTATCAGCATATGAGTTTATAGAACTTCATGCAAAAAGCAGAATGGTTGAAAATGAAGAAGAGATTATTAATAAAATTATTGTAGAAGCAAATAAACTTGCTGGAGAAAAATTTGACTTAAACACTCCTATAACATCATTGAGTGGTGGACAGTCAAGGGCTTTAATGATTGCAGATACAGCTATTTTAAGTTCATCGCCTATTGTTTTGATTGATGAGATTGAAAACGCAGGAATTGATAGAAAAAAAGCATTAGATTTATTAGTTAGTGAAAATAAAATTGTATTAATGGCAACACACGATCCAATACTTGCATTAATTGCTGATAAGAGAATTGTAATAAATAATGGAGCTATTGTTGCGATACATGAAACAACTGAAAAGGAAAAGGAATTACTTATAGAGCTTGAGAAAATGGATAATATTATTCAGGATTTAAGAAAGGAATTGAGATATGGTAACTCACTTTCCAATTTTGAAATAAATTCTAAATGATTGACTTTTTTAATTTGCTGTATTATAATACTTTTATAAAGTATATATTGTACAGTGAAATAGGAGAAAATTATTATGAAATCGAGAACAATTTCTATTTTAAGTATATTTTTGTTTATAATATCATTTTTTCTTTTAGAAAATATAATGTTAAATCAAGAGTTTACATTTAATTATTACAGATATATATTAATTAATATTTTTAGAGTGAATAAGATATTATCACCCCCTGAATATGGTTTGACTCATATATTTTTTTACAGCATATTACTTTATTCGATTTTAAATTTAATTTTCTGTTCAAACAAAATATATTTAATTATAAATCAAATATTTTTGAGTATATATTTTATTCTCAATATATATCCAATAACTATAGCACGTGCCGGTTTTGAAGATAATATTTCAATGATGTATTTTTTTACAAATATATTGATAATAATTTTGCTACATCTTATTAATTTATACCAATTTAAACATCTTAAAAATTAAGTTTTAATAAATAACAGATTTTATATTATATTGAGGTGTTGGTTATGAATATTGCTAAAAAATATTTTATAAATTATTTATGGATTGTAAATTTTGTTATATTTACTTTACTTATGTTTATGTTGGATTATGTCGATTTAAATCATGAGTATATATACAGTATTGATAAATATTTATTTTTAAAGGTTTTGCCTATAATTGATGAATTAAATGGAGGAACATTCATTATAGTATTCATATTATATATGACATTTTCTATTTTGTATAAGATAAATTATAAATTTTTAATTATAAATTTATCCTATGTAATATTTCAATTATTAGCAATATTGTATCCAGTTGTATTTGGAAAAGTTGAATTATTAGGTTCTAAATCAATATTATTGTTTATAATTATAATAATAATTCATTTTATATTGATTTTTATTAATACATTTCTTATAAAATTTAAATATGATTGAATATTTTAAAAGGAGGAATTTTATAATTTCTCCTTTTTTATTGTAAAAATTATGGTATAATAGAATATATCTTTACACATTTTATAAAGATATATTTTTTATTGTGAGGAATATTATGTTTGAACTTTTATCTCCGGCGGGGTCTATGGAATCCTTGAAAGCCGGAATTCAAAATGGAGCAGATGCTATTTATCTAGGTGGTAGCAGTTTTGGAGCAAGAGCTTCTGCAACAAATTTTGACAATGATGAGCTTGTAGAAGCTGTAAAATATGCAAAACTTAGAAATGTAAATATATTTGTTACTGTAAATACATCTATAAAAGAAAAAGAAATTGAAGAATTGATTTCTTATACAGATTTTTTATATAAAATTGGTGTGGATGCAATAATTTTGTCTGATATTGGAGTTGCAGAAGTTTTAAGAAATAGATATCCAAATATGGAACTTCATGCATCAACTCAAATATCTGCACATTCATTAAATGACGTTTTAGAATTAAAAAAAGTTGGATTTAACAGAGTAGTTCTTGCAAGAGAACTTAGTATAGAAGAAATTAAGGAAATCTGTGATAATGTTGATATAGACATTGAGGTATTCATCCACGGAGCTATCTGTGTAAGTTACTCAGGACAATGCCTTATGAGCTCAATGCTTGGAGATCGTTCAGGAAACAGAGGTCGTTGTGCTCAACCTTGTAGACAAAGTTATAAATTGATTAACAAAACAACAGGAAAGGCAATTGATGTAAATGGAAGTTACTTATTGAGTCCAAAAGATTTATGTAGTATAGAAAATATCGAAAAAATATTGGATACGGGTGTTAAATCCTTAAAAATTGAAGGAAGAATGAAAAGACCAGAATATGTAGCAGTTGTTACATCAAGATATAGAAAAACTATAGACAATTACATAAATAATAAAATTACAGATGATAAAAAGGCTTTAAAAGAAGATTTAGAAGCTATTTTTAATAGAAAATTCACATCAGGATACCTTATGAGTAAAAACGGTTCTGATATTATTAATTTAGATAAGCCTAATAATGTTGGAGTTAAAGTAGGAGAAGTTTTAAGTTTCAATTCCAAAAAGAAGAAATTGAAAATAATATTATCCGGTAAACTTTCAAAGGGAGACGGCATTAATTTAGGTGGAGGAGATGTTGGTAGAATAATTAAAAATGGAGAAATTTTTGATTCTGGACTAGCCGGAGAAATTATAGAAATTGATTTTTTAAAAGATATAAAACCCAAAACTCCTGTTTACAAAACTTCTGATAAATTATTGGTAGATAATGCCAATAAATCATTTAGAGAAGGAATTGAGAATAAAAAGATAAATTTAAAATGTGAAATTTTTATTAAAGTTGGACAGAAAGCTAAGTTTATTTTAGAAAATATCGAAGTTTATTCAGACGAAAAAATAGAAAAAGCAAAGAATAAAGAAGTTGAGATTTCTAAGATTGTTGAAAAATTGTCTAAAACTGGAGGAACGCCATATAATTTTGTTTTTAAAAATATTTTTATTGATAAAGATGCCTTTATTCCGGTCTCAGTTTTAAATAATATGAGAAGAAAAGCTATAGTAAAATATGAGGAATATAAACTAGATTTTTCAGAAAAAAGAATCGTATGTCCTTTTAAAAATTTTAGTTATCAAAATGGTAAAAAAGTATTTAATGGAAAGATTACATTAAAAGTACATCAAAATTCTCAACTGGATAAAATTTTAGAATATCCAAATATATCAGAGTTTATAAGAGAAATTTACACTGAGGATTTTAATTTACTTGAAAAATATTATAATAATCTAAAAGCCATTGGAATAAAATTAATTTATAGTGCGTTAGGTGTTATAAGAAATGAAGAGTATTCTGTATTAGAAAAATATTTATCCAAATTAAATGATGAAATTTTTAATAAAGTTCAAATATCAACTTGGGGGTCAAAAAGCTTTTTTAAATCAAAATTTGATACCAAAAAATTCAATATAGATACATATTTTAATATCTATAATTCATATTCATTGAAATTTTTTGAAAAATATTTTAATGCTGAAGATATAACACTTTCACAAGAAATAAATAAATTTGAAATAAAAAACATATTGGATAAATTAAAAGAAAGAAATTCAAATGTTGACATGATAATATACGGCCATACTAGATCAATGCTTACAGAATACTGTGCAATGGGAGTTTTAACAAAGGATTGTCACAAAGATAGACGTTGTGCGGAATGTGCAAGAAGTGATTATGCTTTAAAAGATATGGAAAATAGAGAGTTTAGACTATTTCAAGATATGTTTTGTAGAACTGAAATAAGAAACCATATTGCTCTTGATTTAAGAGCTGATATAAAAGAAATATTTGAATTAGGAGTTGACAGAGTAAGACTTGATTTTACTTATGAAAATTCGATGATGGTCTATAAAATTTTAAATGAATGTATTGATTGTTTAAAATATTCAAGAGAAATAAATGATAGAAATAGATTTAAAGGACACTATATAAATTCAGTTAGTTAGATTTTTAATATTAAATTAACTATAAAAGTAGTAAATTTTTTAATATATATTACTACTTTTTGTTTATTATTGTAAAAAATAAGTATTTTCTAAAAAAATTTTCTAAAACATTGAAAATTAGATAAAATTTTGATAAAATTAATGCTGAGGTATGATGTTACCTTACAAGAACTGATAAATTTTATTAAAAATATATAATATTGTTATTTCTAATAAAAAATAAGGATGTGTGTATGAAAAAAGGTGATATTATTGTTATCTTCACTTTAATCGTTGTATTTTGTCTGTCATTTATATATATAAGTAATAGTTTTATAACAACTGGTGATAAATATATTAGTGTTCAAGTAAATGGAGAAGAGATTAAACAAATCACTTTTGGTAACGAAAAAAAAGTTTATCCTATAAGAACTTCTTTTGGACTTAATATTCTAGAGGTTGATAATGAAAGTGTTAGAGTAATAGAAGCAAGTTGTCCTGATAAACTTGATGTTAAATTTGGTAAAATAAATAAAGTTGGACAGGCAATTATTTGTATGCCTAATAGACTTGTAATACAAATAAAATCAAGAAAAACTAATGATTTGGATGTGGTAAATTAGTGAAAGCAAGAAAAGTAGTTTTAATTTCATTATTTGTTTCAGTAGCTTTAATAGTTTCATTACTAGAATATTATATTCCAATTCCCGTACCAAATGTGAAATTAGGATTATCAAATATAATAATAATAAATTCTATTTTATTATTTGGCTTTAAGGAAGCATTTATTATTTCATTTTTAAAAGCTATTTTATTGGTGATAATTTTAGGAAATCCAATAAGTTTTATATATAATTTTACTGCTGGATTTACAAGTATTATTATTATGTATGTATTAAATAAGTTTTGTAGTAAATTTTTAAGTTTAATAGGAATAAGTGTTTTAGGTTCTGTTTCTCATGTTATGGTTCAAATACTAGTTTCTATGGTTCTTTTAAATTCAAGAACTTTAGTTAATTTTATTCCTATTTTAGGAATGATTGGAATTTTTACAGGCATACTAGTTGGTGTGATTTCAAATTTTATGTATAAAATTGTACGAGGTTATTATGTCAAATTATAGTTATGAAGAATTTTTAAAAGATTTAAATGTATTTTTAAAAAATGAAAAAATAAAAGATAAAGAATCATTTGAAAAAGAAGTTAAAGAAGGAGAAATACCTTTTGCAGATAAAACAATAAGTGAAGTAAATAGATTAAAAAATATTGAATATAAAGATATTGAAACTTTTACTATTTCAATAAATGAATTAAAGGAAACGGATAAGCCTAGAGAGAAACTTTATAAATTTGGTCCTGAAAGTTTATCAGAATATGAACTTTTAGCAATTTTAATTCGAAGTGGTTCAAAAAAAGAAGATGTTTTAGCTCTTTCAAAAAAATTATGGATTTATATGAGTAAATTTCATAGAATAAGTGAGATTACAATTAATGATCTTATGGAAATTGATGGTATTGGATTATCTAAAGCCTGTAGTTTGATTTCCGCTTTAGAGCTTTTTAAAAGATTAAACATGAGAGAATGTGTTGATAATTTTTCATTTTGTTCTCCAAAAAGTGTTGCAGATATATTCATGAATATATTAAGAGACGAAATGAAAGAGCATTTTTACGTCTTATTATTAGATACAAAAAATAAAATAATATCTTGGAACGAAATATCAAAAGGGGATTTGAATTCATCTATCGTTCATCCAAGAGAAGTTTTTAAGTATGCATTGAAATATGGTGCAAATAGTATTATTTGTTTGCACAATCATCCAAGTGGTGATCCTACTCCAAGTTCACAAGACATAGACATAACAAAAAGGTTAGAAGATGTTGGAGATTTGGTTGGAATAAGATTATTAGATCATATTATAATTGGATATAACAAGTATATAAGTTTAAAAGAAAAGGGATTAATGAGATAAGAGAGGTAGAATAATGAGTTTTTCATGGATTTTAGGGGAAGATTTGACTTTAGATTTAGGTACATCTAATACTCTAATTTACTCAAAAAGAAAAGATGGTAAGATTATAGAACCTTCTGTAGTGGCTGTAGATTTAAATAATTATGAAATTGTTGCAGTCGGAGAGAAAGCAAAAAGTATGGAAGGAAAAACTCCTGATAATATTATAACTTTATCACCAATAAAGGGTGGAAAAATAATAAATTTTGAGATTGCACAAGTAATGCTTACTAATTTATTAAAAAAAGCAAAATCAAATTTTTCAATTTTTCATCCTAAAGTATATATAGCGATATCTAGTGGAATATCCGAAGTTGATAGAAGAGCTATCGAAGATTGTGTAATATATTCTGGAGCTAGAAGTGTTGAATTTATTCCAAGTGCCGTAGCAACCGCAATAGGAATGGGACTTCCTGCTTTAGAGCCATCAGGTAGCATTATAGCTAATGTAGGTGGTGGAACAGTTGACGTTTCACTAGTAAGTTTAGGAGGAGTTGTTGCAACTAAGTTTGTAGATATTGGGGGAGATTTAGTTGATTATGATATTATAAATATTGTTAAAAATAAATATGATCTCATGATAGATAAAGAAACTGCTGAATATATAAAGATTAACCTTTCGTCATTTATCACTAGCAATATTACTAATAATTTATCAATATTTGGGAGAGATATAAATAGTGGAATGCCTAGAAATGCAACAATTTATGGGAAAGATATAACATCTTCTTTATTTCCGCTTTTTAATGCAGTTGCTGATGCAATCAAAGTTATATTAGAAAAAACACCACCATCAATGACTGGTAACGTCTTAAGGAATGGGATTTTTTTAACGGGAGGATGTTCCAAAATTAATGGATGTGTTGAATATTTACAAAATGAATTGAGGATAGCTATTAACGTCGTTGATAATCCATTGACTTGTACTTGTGCTGGAGCTAGTATACTAGCAAGTGAATTAAAAGTTAAAAATAATAGGAGAAAAAGTAATGAATAGATTTAGAAATATTAAAGCACGTAAAAAGAAGATATCTTTTTTCACCACTATAATTATTTTAAGTTCTATTATTTTTTTCAGTAATAATTCTTCTATTATGAATATTGGTGAAAATGCGATAGGAACAGTTACAAATTCAATTTCAAGAATAATTTATTCATCAATTGCTAATTCAAAGGAAGTTTTTAAAAATATTTTTGGATCAAAAGCAATTAGAGAAGAAAATGAAAAACTAAAAGTTGAGAATGCAGAACTTAAAGAAAAAGCGACAAATATGGAGAATATAATTGCTAAAGAAGAATTTCTAAAAAATGAATATAATCTATATATGAAAAATAAAGAAAATCTTTTAAGTGCTAATGTAATTGCTTTAGATAATAATAATCTATTTGTAAGATTTAATATTAATAAAGGTAGTAAAGATGGCGTGAAAGTTGGAGATATTATTGTACAGGGAACTGTAGGGGACGAAAATAACACTTATATTAAGGCTGTCGTTGGAAAAGTTATAGAAGTGGGATACAACTGGAGTAAAGTTTCTAGTTTAGTTGATTCTGCAAGTAATGTTTCTTTTAATGTTGTAAGAACTCAATCTTTTGGTGCTATTAATGGTCAAGAAAATGATTTTCTATCTGGGTTTATGTATAAATCAGATGCAGATGTTGTTGTTGGAGATAAGTTAGTAACTTCTGGAAGAGGTGGTGTATTTCCAAGTAATCTATATATCGGTGAAGTTACAGAAGTAAAAACTTCAGAAAATAATTTAGAAAAAAAGATAAATGTAAAATCTCCAGTAGATTTTACAACTTTATTTAGAGTTTTCGTATTAAAAGGAAATGGTGATAAGAATGAATAGATTAAAAATTGTATTGTTGTTTTTTGCTAGTATTATGATACAAACTGCTATATTGCCAAATTTTAGTATTTTTAACTCAAAAGCAAATATGAGTCTAGCACTTGTTGTAGCAATAGCTATGAATTATGGATCATATATATCAGGTTATTCAGGAATTGTTCTTGGTTTTCTGGAAGATATTTTATTCTCAAAATTGATTGGAATTAGAGCATTAATTTATTATATGATAGGATTTATAGTTGGATATAATGAAGATTCAATTAATAAAGGAGATATACGTTCAGGTTCCATAATTACAGTAGTAGCAACTTTGTTTTATTGGATTATGAATACTATAATTAATATGATTCTTGGAAACTCATCTTCAGTTGAACTTTTAAATTATTTAAAAGGTCCAATAATTATTGAATTAATTTTGAATGTTTTATTATACTTGATATGTAATTATTTGTTGAGAAAAGTATTCAAAAAGAGAAAATTTAGATTTTAGTAGGTACTTATATGAAAATTTTTGATAAGAATAAATTAGAAAAGATTAATGATAGACAATTAAGATATAAGATAGTTTATTCAATTTTATTTATTTTGATGTCTGCACTAGTTCTCAAATTATTTCACTTAACAATTATAAATGGTAATGACTATAGAGATAAAGCAGATAATAATAGACTTAAAGATGTAAAAATAACTGCCCCTAGAGGAAATATTTATGATAAAAATGGAAAGTTGTTAGCAGGAGTAAAAACTAGTCCAGCTGTTCAAATTTTAAAAGATGAATTTAATAGACTAAATAAAGATGAAAAAGCAAATAAGATTGAAGAACTAATTAAAATACTTAATAAAGATGGTGCTAGTTGGGATACTGATGATTATTTTTTAGGAATTAATTACTTTGTATATTCTTCAGATTTAGATTATTTTACTGAATTAAAATCTCCAAAAGAGAAAGTACTTGATATTATTATGGAAAATAATTTAGTAGAAGATATTTTAAAACTAAAAATTGAAAAAAATTCATCATCAGAATTTTCTTACTATATAATTAAAAAAGTTATTAGAGATTTACAACTTAAAGGAATATATGTTCCAAGTGATTTTTTTGATGTAGATAGTGGAGAAATTACTTTTACTAAAGGTACAAAATATGATGAATATGCAAAAGGAAAAGATCTTTCTAAAGGTATTTATTCTCATGTTGCATCATTAGTAAAAGATGATAAATCAATAATAAGAAAAATACTAGATCAACCTTTGGCAAGAAAATTAGTTTATGATGAATTAAAAAATAGAAATCTTTTAAATAATATTGAATTAAAACCATTAGTTGATTTAAATAGATATAATTTATTATTAATTAAATCTGAATTAAATAAACAAAATTCTAAGGTAACAATGGAGACAAGTGCAAAAGATGATTTTTACAATATGGTTAGAAAGTTTACTATGGATAAATTATTGAGCTATGTCAAAGTTGATAAAAATGGTAATAAAATCATTCCTGCAGAAATATTATTAAAAAAATTAGAAGAAAAAGGTATAGATGCAAATGTTGATTATACTCTTGTTAAAGATGAAAAGGATAAGGAAGTAGTTCAATTTAATTATAAAGATAATTCTAAAAATGATGTAGAACCTTTAACTCATCTAATTTCTATTGCTGAAGATAATAATATACTCTATGATTTTGTTCTATCAGATGAAATAAAAACTGTTGCTCAAGAAGTAAATACAGAAAACAATATAATTTTAAAAATTTCAATAACTAGTAAATCATTTGACTATGTTTATAATATAAATCGTACAGAAATAAAAAATAGATATAAAATTAAAGATGATTATACTGCTGAAAGTTTATTTGAAATTTTAAAAAAGACATATTCTATTGAAAATTTAGATGATTATAATGCATATAGTTATTTGGTTTTAAATAGAAAAGTAGAGTTACAAGGAGATAAAGCATATATTCCTATAACATTAACATATGGTATTTCTGAACCCTGTATTTCTCATATAAAAGAAAAATTTGAGAATAACAATGGGTTTACGGTTTCAATGGAACCTATAAGGTACTATCCTAATGGAGAAATGGCTTCACATATCTTAGGATATATTGGAAAAATATCACAGCAAGATGAAATTGAAAAATATAGTAAAGATAAGGGTTACTCTTCTGATAGTTTCATTGGAAAAACGGGAGTAGAAGAAAGTCAAGAAGTTTCTTTAAAAGGACAGGATGGATTCAAGAAAGTTATGGTTGATAATAGAGGGAATAGAACAGAAACTATTTCTGAAACACAAGCTATTCCTGGAAAAAATGTTTATTTATCAATTGATTCAGATTTACAAAAGGTAGCAGAAGAGTCTTTAAAACGTACTTTAGAATCTATAAGAAATGGAAGTGAATATAAAAGTAAGTGGGGAAGCTATAGACCTAATGAAAGTCATAAAAATGCAACAAGCGGAGCGGTTGTAGTTCTCGATGTAAAAACAGGAAAAGTGTTAGCTCTTGCAAGTTATCCTTCCTATGATCCAAATCTTTTTGTAACTGGAATTTCAAATAGTGATTGGATAAGTTTATTTCCTGAAGATCCAAGAGATTTTCTTGCTCCAAGACCTCTGTATAATATAGCAACTCAAAGTATTTCACAACCAGGTTCTACTTTTAAATTGGCAACTGCTTTAACAGCGCTTGAAAAAGGATTGAATCCTAATGAAAACATTAACTGTCAAGGTGTAATGGATGTTGGGGATACTAAATTTGGTTGTTGGATTTGGAATCAATATAAAAAAACTCATGGTAATGAAAATTTAAGAACAGCATTAAGAGACAGTTGTAACTATTATTTTTACGCTTTAGCTTTAGGAGAAAACCCAAAATCAAATAAAAAAACTGGAACTAAAGTTACAATAGAAGATTTATCAAAAACAGTAAAAGAATTGGGACTTGGTGAAAGAACAGGAATTGAAATTAATGTACCTAAAGAAAGTAAGGGTGTTGTTCCTGATTCAAATACTAAGAAATCTTTAACAAAAATTATGTTAAAGCAAAAACTCGAAAAAGAAATTGATAAATATATATTGGATGGAAAAAATAAAGATGACTATGATTTTAATAAAATTATTGATATTATTGTAAGTTGGGCTGATGAAGATACTGTTCCATCAAGAACTGAAGTGATTAAAAGATTAGAAAAATTAGAATTAAAAGCAGAAGAAACTGTTTCTAATTCAAAAACTACTCTAGCTGATATGATAAAGTTTGATTATTTAAATCAAGCTTCTTGGTCTAATGCAGACTCTTTAAATACAGTAATTGGACAAGGTCAAAATGCATATACTCCAATTCAAATGGCTAGATATATGGCGATGATATCAAACGGAGGTCAGAAGATAAAAACATCTGTTATTGAAAAAATAGTAAGTTATGATAATAAGACAGTTTCATTTCAAAATAATCCTGAAACTGAAAAATCTAGTTTTAATCCTAAAAATCTAAAGTATATTTTGGAAGGTATGAATATGGCATCTAAGACTTCAGAAAATTCTAAAATATTTAAAAATTTACCAATTGAAATTGGAACAAAAACAGGTACTGCACAAAAAAGTGGAGTAAATCCAGTTACTGGACAAGCATATGATAACTATGCATGGAATGTTTCTTTTGCACCTTATAATAAACCAGAAATTGCTATTGCAACAGTAATATTTCAAGGTGGAGCTGGAGCTTATTGTGGTCCAATTGTTAGAGATATAATAGGGCAGTATTTAGATAGTAAATCGGAATCAGGTGAAAATATTAATCATGATAAGAAAAATGACAATAATTCAGGAAATGGTGACAATTTAGTCGGAGATTAGTAAAAAAGTATTGAATTTTTGATAACTTTGATATATAATGTATTTGACTAAATAAACTAGGAGGTTTTATATGAAACTCAAAAAGACTTTTGCGGCACTTTTAGTTGGCGCTATGATCTTAACAGGTTGCTCTTCTAAACCTAATGAATCAAAAGACACAAAGACAGAAGAAAAAAAAGAAAGCACTAAAAAACCAATTAAGTATGCTATGGTAACAGATACTGGTGGTGTAAATGATCAATCTTTTAACCAATCTGCTTATGAAGGATTAAAAGAATTAGAAAAAGAAGGTATAATTGAAAAACCTACTTATGTTGAAAGTAAACAAGCTTCTGATTACAAAACGAACTTAGAAACTTTACTTGATGCTAAAAATGATTTAATTGCTGGAATTGGATTTGCGCTAGCAAAAGATATTGAAGCTGCTGCAAAAGCTAATCCTGATCAAAAATATGTAATTATTGATTCTTCTTTTGAAAACACACCAAAGAATTTAATTGGAACAATATTTGCAGATAATGAAAACTCATTTTTAGTTGGATATTTAGCTGGAACATTAACTACTTCAAATAAAGTAGGATTTGTTGGTGGTATTACATCTCCATTAATCAAAAAATTTGAAGCAGGATTCAGAGCAGGTGTTGAACTTGCTGCAAAAGACAATAACAAAAAAGTAGAAGTTGTTGCTCAATATGCTGAAAGTTTTGGTGATGCTACTAAAGGTAAAGCTATTGCAAATAGCATGTACTCATCAGGTGTTGATATGATTTTCCATGCATCAGGTGGAACTGGTAATGGAGTAATCGAATCAGCCAAAGAAAACAAAAAATTTGTTTTTGGTGTAGATAGAGATCAATCTTACTTAGCACCAGAATATGTTGTAGCTTCTACAATCAAAAAAGTAAACGAAGCTATTAAGAGTGTTGGAAAAGATTTATATGAAGGAAAATTCAGAGGTGGAGAAACTATTGAATTTTCACTTAAAACAAACGGTGTTGATGTTGCATATGGAAAAGAAGATCAATTAAAGATTAAAATTCCTGATGAATTAAAACAAAAAATTGAAGAATTAAAGAAGAGCATTGCAGATGGTAAAATTACTGTACCAACTGAAGTAAAATAAATTACTAACCAAAAGGAAGCGGAAGCTTCCTTTTTTAATTAAAATGATTATATTAATATTTACCTTTTGCTATTATTATTATATAATATTATTGTTAAATAAAAATAAGGAGACTATTTTATGAAAAATGAATTAATACTTGTTGTTGATTTTGGAGGACAATATAACCAATTAATTGCTAGAAGAGTTAGAGATCTTAATGTATATTGTGAAGTTGTTCCTTACAATAAAGCAGTTAATGAAATAAAGATAAAAAAACCTATTGGTATAATATTTACTGGTGGACCAAATAGTGTTTATGACGAAAATGCGCCAAAAATTGAAAAAGAAATTTTTGAATTTAACATACCAATCTTAGGATTATGTTATGGAATGCAATTAATATCTCAAACATTTGGAGGTGTAGTTGAAAAAGCTGATAAAAAAGAATTTGGAAAAACTTTATGTATCAAAGATAAAAATTCAAAGCTTATTTCAAATATGAAATTTGAAACAACTGTTTGGATGAGTCATCAAGATCAAGTTGTAAAACTTCCCGAAGGATTTGAATGTATTCAACATACTGATACATGTCCTTATGCTGGAATAGAAAATGAAGAAAAGAAAATTTATGCAGTTCAATATCATCCAGAAGTTAATCACTCAGAAGAAGGAAAAGAATTAATAAAATCATTTCTTTACGATATATGTAATGCAAGTGGTGATTGGACAATGCAAAACTTTATGAATGAACAAATACAAAAAATTAAACAAACTGTAGGAGATAAAAAAGTTTTATTAGCTCTTTCAGGAGGGGTTGACTCTTCTGTTTGTGCATCATTACTTTCAAAATCTATTGGAAGCCAATTAACTTGTGTATTTGTTGATACCGGACTTATGAGAAAAAATGAAGGTGATGAAGTAGAAGAAGCCTTTAAAAATGATGAATTAAATTTTGTAAGAGTAAATGCAAAAGACAGATTTTTAGAAAAGCTTAAAGGAGTTACAGATCCTGAACAAAAAAGAAAAATAATTGGAGAAGAATTTATTAGAGTTTTCGAAGATGAAGCTAAAAAAATAGGTCAAGTAGATTACTTAGCTCAAGGAACAATATATCCGGACGTTATTGAGTCAGGGCTTGGAGATGCAAAAGTTATAAAATCACATCACAATGTAGGAGGACTTCCGGATGTTGTAGATTTTAAAGATTTGATAGAACCTTTAAGAGATTTATTCAAAGATGAAGTAAGAAGATTAGGTTTAGAACTTAAAATGCCTAAATATTTAGTTTTCAGACAACCATTCCCAGGACCTGGTTTAGGAATAAGAGTAATGGGTGAGGTTACTGAAGAAAAATTAGAAATACTAAGAAATGCCGATGCAATATTTAGAGAAGAAATAGCAAAAGCAGGAGAAGATAAAAATATAAGTCAATATTTTGCAGTTATTACAAATAACAAAACAGTTGGAGTAATGGGGGACTTTAGAACATATGATTACACTCTAGCCCTAAGAGGAGTTACAACAACAGACTTTATGACAGCTGATTGGGCAAGAATTCCATATGAAGTATTAGACAGAGTTTCCGTAAGAATAGTAAACGAAGTAGAAAATATAAACAGAATTGTCTATGACATAACAAGCAAACCACCAGCAACAATCGAGTGGGAATAATATTAAAGAAGTATTTTGAGAAAAATTAATGGATATTAGTAAATATAAAATTCGTATTAGAAATTCTGTTATAACAGATTGTGAGCAACTTGCTGAATGGTGGAATGATGGTAAAGTTATGTCTCATGCTGGATTTCCAAACGGATTAGGCATAAGTTCGGATGAAATTAAGAGCCAAATTTTACAAGAAAGTGATGAAAATGGACGTACACTTATAATTGAATATGATAATATGCCAATAGGAGAAATGAATTACCGAAATATACAAGATTACAAAGCAGAAATTGGCATTAAAATATGTAATTCTAGCTATCATGAAAAAGGACTAGGGAGAGTGATTTTAAGTCTTTTTATAAAAGAACTGTTTACTATGGGTTTTAAAGTTATCATTTTGGATACAAATGTTAATAATAAAAGGGCTCAGCATATTTACGAACTATTAGGATTTAAAAAAATAAGAATTAATTCTGATTCGTGGAAAGATCAATTAGGAAATTTACAGTCATCTATTGATTATGAGTTAATAGAAGATAATTTTAACGATTATTCTTAAAGTATAAAAATTAAATAGTATTAATAGAAATAATATAGAGAAAATTAATAAAATTTTCTCTTTTATTCATTTTTCGCTTGACTAATTAATATTTTGAAGAAATAAAAAGGCGGTGATATAATGAGAATACTTTTAGCTGAGGATGAAAAAAGGATGGCAAGGGCACTTGTAGAATTGTTGAAGCAAGAGAAATATGATGTAGATCATATGGAGGATGGTGATTCTGCACTTATGGCTCTAGAAAGTGGAATCTATGATATTGCCGTACTTGATGTTATGATGCCAGAAATGAATGGATTTGAAGTTGCAAGAAGAGCGAGAAAAAATGGTATTAAGACTCCAATTCTTATGTTAACTGCAAAGAGTCAGTTGGATGATAAAGTTGAAGGGCTTGATAGTGGTGCTGATGATTATTTAACAAAACCATTTCAAACTAAAGAACTATTAGCTAGGATTCGTGCATTGGGGAGACGTTCTTCTTCATTTCAAGAATATATTTTAAATTATGGAGATCTTACTATAGATAAAGCAACTGCAATGTTAAATTGTGATACTACAGGTCAAAATGTTAGACTAAGCGAAAAAGAATTGAGAATTTTAGAGTATATGTTTAATAATAATGGTCAAATTATGACTAGAGAGCAACTTGCAGTGAAAATATGGGGATTTGAAAGTGAAACTGAATATAATAATGTGGAAGTATACATGTCATTTACAAGAAAGAAACTTGCATTTGTAGGCTCAAAGGTAGAAATTAAAGCTGTTCGTGGTTTAGGATATGAATTGAGGGAAAAAGATGTTTAGTAAATCTAGAAAAAAGATAATATTATCAATTATGGGCTCAATTATTATCTTATTTGCAGTAACTTTGTCAGTAATTTTATTGGCTAGTTTTAGAGAGATTAGACAAAAAAATTTAGATATGTTAGAACGATATGTTGAGGATTATTCCATAGATAACAAAGAAAAAGATAGAAAAAATAAAAATTTGGAGTTAGAAAAAAATCCTAATAAAAATTCAGATTATCAATTGTCAACTTTTTATTCGGTTGCAATTTCAAACAATGGTTCAGTACTTGCTGTAGATAATGGAAATAAAGAGTTGTATAACAATGATAAACTGACACAGATTGCAAAGAGCATTTTAGATGAAAAAAAACATTCTGGAAGAACTAGTAATTTATCTTATGTCGTAAAAGATAAAAATGGATATACTCTTGTTGCATTTATGGATAACACTGTTTCAGAAGCTGGATTAAGAACTATGCTTCGATATGTTTTGATTGTAGGATTTACTTCAATTATAGGAATGTTTTTAATATCATTAGCATTATCAAAACGTATTATAAAACCACTTGAAGAAAATGATCGTAAACAGAAACAATTTATATCCGATGCTAGTCATGAATTAAAAACACCGGTTGCAATTATAGGAACAAATACAGAATTACTTTCTCGAGAAATCGGTAATAATGAATGGCTTGAAAATATTAAATATGAAAATGGGCGAATGGGTATTCTTATAAAACAACTTTTAGATTTATCACACGCAGAAGATGTGATTGTTTCTATGGAAAATATAAATTTTTCTAGGATTATTTTAGGAGAAATACTAGCTTTTGAAAGTTTTGCTTTTGAAAAAGAAAAAGAATTTATAATAGATATTGACGAAGATGTATATTTAATTGGAAATCAAATACAACTTAAACAGCTTGTATCTATCATACTAGATAATGCAATTAGGCATTCTTCTGGAAAAAATATTAATATAAATTTAAAAAGAAAAAATAATACTATTGAGTTAAATTTAATCAATGATAGTAATGAAATTCCACAAGAAAAACTTAATCATATCTTTGATCGATTTTATAGAGTTGATGAAGTTAGAAATAGTGAAGATTTACATTATGGGATAGGTCTTTCTATCGCAAAAGCTATTGTCGAAAAACATGGTGGAAATATAGAGGTTTTAATAAAAAATGGGAAATTTAAACTTATTATTAAATTTTTTATAAAAAATTAAAAATTTCAATCTTATTTCAATAAAACTGCTTTATAATAAACTCATAAAAGATAAGGAGGTAAATATTATGAAAAAGTTTAGAAATAAGAAATTAATAAGTTTGCTTGCAATTTTATTAGCAACAGCTTGTGGTTTTGGGTTATATGCCTATAATATAAAAACATCAACAAACAATACTGAAGAGGCAGTAAAAAATGAAAATGGTACTCCACCTGATGGTGGTGGAGGTCCAGGAGGAGGTCCTCCAGGACAAAGTAGTTCAGATATTACTTATACTGGAGCAGTAGAGATTTCTTCTAGTGAAACTCAAACAGATAAAACTTACTCTAGTACAAGTAGTGATGAAAATGCTTTGCTTATAAAAACATCAGAAGAAGTTACAATTAATAATCCAACAGTTACAAAATCTGGAGATTCTGATGGTGGAGATAATAGTAATTTCTATGGATTGAATGCAGGTATTTTAGTTAAAGATGGGTCTAAGACAACTATAACAGGTGGTACTATTAATACTAGTGCAAATGGTGCTAATGGAGTTTTCAGTTATGGAGGAAATGGTGGAAATAATGGTGCTGAAGATGATGGAACTACAGTAACTATTCGTAATACCAAGATAGTAACAACCGGTGGAGGATCAGGAGGTATTATGACTACGGGTGGTGGTACAACTTATGCTTATGACTTAGATATTACTACTAGTGGTCAATCATCAGCTGCAATAAGAACTGACAGAGGTGGTGGAACAGTAGTTGTTGATGGAGGAACATATACTTCTAATGGTTTAGGTTCTCCTGCAATTTATTCTACTGCTGATATTACAGTATCAAATTCAACATTAACTTCAAATCTTTCAGAAGGAGTTTGTATTGAAGGGTTAAATTCAATTACTTTGAATAATTCTAATTTAACTGCGAATAACACTAAAAGAAATGGAAATGCAAAGTTTTTAGATAGTATAATGATTTACCAATCAATGTCTGGTGATGCTGCAAGTGGTACAAGCCAATTTACGATGAATGGTGGAAGTCTAACTAGTAAAACTGGACATGTATTTCATGTAACTAATACTAATTCAATAATTACATTAAAAGATGTAAAAATTGATAATCAAGATTAAGAAAATATTTTGTTATCTGTATGTGCTGATGGATGGAGTGGAGGAAGCAATATTGCAACATTAAAAGCCTCTTCTCAAACACTTACAGGAGCAATTAAGGTTGGTAGCGATTCAAGTCTTACATTAGAAATATCTGATAATTCTACTTTTGAAGGTTATATAGATGGAAAAATAACAAATGCAGAAGGTAATTCTGTATCAACAGATGTAGGAAAAGTATCTGTAACACTTGATAGTTCTAGTACATGGACATTAACTGGAGATAGTTATGTTACAGAATTTAATGGAAATCCTGAAAATGTAATAAGTAATGGATATACTTTATATGTTAATGGAGTTGCATTAACAGGCGTTAAATAAAATACTAATTTAGTAACTAAGGTTAGGGAGTAAAGTTTAATAATACTCCTTAACTTTTTTATTGCATTTTTTAATTTTTACTTTCTAATCTTAGTTACTAAACTCAAAAAAGTAAGAGAATCACCGTTAAGACTAAAGATAGACAAACCATTTTTTTGCATCTCTATGACAGCAATTCTCAAATTTTTTAGTGATACAGCTACAATAAAAATGGTCTTAATATTTTAAAAATTTTAGTAAAATAAGTTGAAATTTAAAGGTAGCTATGATAACATATAAATCAAGATGGATTTAAAATATCTGTCCTAAAAAATATTTATAAGTAATATATTTTATATACATTAAAAGAATCTATACACAAAATTATTCACACATCTTTAGGAGAATGAGCAATATGATGCTTTATTGATTTTGTTAAAATTATAGTTTAATTTTTTACATATTTTTTTGATGTTATTTTATTAGGTTAATTTTAACATTATATAGTAATTCTTTAATTTTAAAAGTTGACAAGAGTTGCTTTAAAAGCATACTATATCACTCTTTTTAGTAATATGTTTAAAATATAACAAGGAGGATATTATGAAAGAATTCTGGTCTTATGATTTAGATGATATATTAAAACGATTAAAAACTAATAAAGCCGGATTATCAAGTAAAGAAGCAGAAGAAAGAATTGATAAATATGGACAAAACATTTTTGAAGAAAAGAAATCATCTTCAAATTTAGGCATATTCATAAATCAATTCAAAAGTCCTATAATTATGATATTAATTTTTGCAGCAATATTATCTATGTTTTTAAAAGATTATTCTGATGGTATTATCATTCTAATCATTATTATGATTTCTGCATTTTTAAGTTATAGTCATGAAAGCAAAGCTAATAATGCAGTAAAAAAACTTCTTTCTTCCGTAAGTGTAAAATCATCTGTTTTGAGAGATGGAAAACTTGAAGAAATAGACAATGCGATGTTGACAATAGGGGATATAATAAATATAAAAACTGGTGATATGATTCCAGCTGATTGTCTACTTATAGAAGAAAATTCGCTTTCAATGGATGAATCAAGTTTAACCGGTGAAACTTTTCCTGTTGAAAAAACTATACAAAAGTTACCTGCCAATACGGGACTTTCTGATAGGAAAAATTCACTTTGGATGGGGACTCATGTCATAAGTGGATCAGGTATGGCAGTAATAGTAAATCTAGCTAAAGATTCAGAGTTTGGAAAAATTACTTTATCTTTGGATAAAAAAGATTCTGATACAGACTTTGAAAAAGGCATAAGAGATTTTGGTAACTTGATACTTCATGTTACAACTTTATTAATTGGTATTATATTCTTATTTAATATTATTCTGAATAAATCTTTTTTAGAATCTTTTATGTTTGCATTAGCTCTCTCAGTAGGGTTAACTCCTCAAATGCTACCGGCTATTATAAGTGTAAATTTATCACAAGGTGCTAAGAGAATGTCGGAACAAGGCGTTATAGTAAAGAAATTAAATGCTATTGAAAACTTCGGTTCAATGACTATAATGTGTTCTGATAAAACTGGAACTATCACTCAAGGAAAGGTAAAGCTTGATTCTGCTTTAGATTGTAATGGTGAAAAATCAGATAATGTAAGCAAACTAGCATCTATAAACTCATATTTTCAAGAAGGATATACGAATCCTATTGACCAAGCTATTTTAGAAGCAAATAAAAATGATTTTTCTAAATATGAAAAAATATTTGAAATACCTTACTCTTTTGAAAGTAAGCTTTTAAGTGTCGTTGTAAAAACTGACCTAGATTTTGATGGTAGAAATATAATGGTTACAAAAGGGGCATTAACAGGCGTACTGAATATATGCAAAACTTATGAAAAATCAGATAAGACTGGTGGAGATATTGAAGAAGTTAGGAGACATATACTAGATTTATTTTATAAGTATTCAAGTCAAGGTTATAGAATTTTAGGTGTTGCTTATAAATTTATAGAAGATGATATAGAAATTAAAAATCAAAGAGCAGAAGATATGGTATTTGTAGGTCTATTACTATTTATGGATCCATTAAAAGACGATATAAAAGATGTTGTTGCCGAAATGAATAGATTGGGAGTTTCTCTAAAAATGATTACAGGAGATAACAGTCTTATAGCTAAAAATATAGGTAGTCAAATTGGACTTAATCCTGAAAAGATTTTATTAGGAGAAGAACTGGATTCATATTCTATAAGTCAGCTTAATAAGAAAGTTTTAGATATAGATATTTTTGCTGAAATAAGTCCTAATCAAAAAGAAAAAATAATTATGGCATATAAACAGGCAGGAGAAATAGTAGGATATATGGGAGATGGTATTAATGATTCTCCTGCCATAAAGCAAGCAGACGTTGGAGTATCTGTAAATACCGCTGCTGATACAGCTAAAGATGCAGCTTCTATAGTACTATTACAAAATAGTTTAAAGGTGTTGGTATTAGGCATAAGTGAAGGTAGAAGGACATTTATTAATACTTTAAAATATATATTTGTAGCCACAAGTGCAAATTTTGGTAATATGTTTTCAATGGCAGGAGCAAGTTTGTTTTTGAGTTTTTTACCTTTATTGCCTAAGCAAATTCTTTTGACAAATCTACTAACAGATTTTCCTTCACTACAAATTGCTTCAGATTCTGTTGATGAAGATTGGTTAAAGAGTCCTGTTAAATGGGATACAAAGTTTATAAAGAAGTTTATGATTCTTTTTGGAATTATTTCTTCAGTGTTTGACTATATAACTTTTGCACTATTACTCTTTACTTTTAAGGCCGATGAAAGATTATTTCATACTGGATGGTTATTAGAGTCTATTATTTCTGCTATGGTGGTAATGCTTATTGTTAGAACAGCAAGACCTGTTTTTGCCAGTAAGCCAAGCAATAAATTGTTGATTGCTGTAAGTGGAGTAGCTGTGGTTTTGTTTGTGATTGTATATAGCCCAATAAGTTCATATTTAGGATTAATAGCTCTACCTATTAAGGTATTGATATCTTTACTTGGCGTTTCATTACTATACGCATTAACAGCTGAGATATTAAAAAAATTTTTCTATAAATATAATTCATTTTCTAGAAAATAATGTAGTAAAAATAATGGAGAGTTTTTCTCCATTATTTTTTTGATTAAGTAATATTAATTTCGTGATATAATAGTATTAAACTATTTTAGATATAAAGTCAGTAGTTAAAAATTGTACAGAGGTTGATGTGATGAAAACTAAATATATAAAGTCTAATTTTGTTCCAATTTTTATAGAACTTTTATTTGTAGTGTCATGTTTTATTGTAGAAAAACAATTTTATATTTATACAAATTTTTGCTTTTATTTTTTATTAGCTATCTATTTCTATATAAGAAAAGATTTATCTATAAAAGAGTGGTATAACGCTATCAAGAGTGGCAAAAAATTTTTTATACAAGTAATTTTAACAGTAGTATTAATTTCTATTGCATTTTACTTTACTATTATTTTAGAAAATATATTTCCTAATATTAATAAAGGTATGATTTTATTGAGAGCTGATAATTGGTTAAAACTAATATTATTCTCTTTTTCAACAATTATTTTTCCACCAATTATTGAGGAAACATTTTTTAGAAAAAATTTAATTTCTTTTAAAAATAATAAGATATTAATAATAACATCTCTATTATCTATGTTCTTGTATGCTTTAGAACATTCTTTAACGTGGTGGGGAATTTTCTTATGTATGATATGGGCATTTCCATTTAGTATTTCATATATAAAAACAAGAAATATTTATGTACCAATGACAGCTCATTTAATATGTAATTTAATCATAAATGGTGTTCTAATTATAGATTTAATAAAATATCTTATAAAATAAAATGTTTTGTTAAGGTTTGCATTTTTAATAAAATAGTGTATAATTAATTTATAATATAATATAAGGAGAGGGTTATGGACTTTAAAGAAAAACTTAAAAAATACTCTGAAACAATTATTAAAGTTGGAACAAATGTACAAAAAGGTCAACTAGTTGTTATTAGAGCAAATATTGAAGCAAAAGAGCTTGTTCGTTCTTTAACAGAAGTAGCTTATAAAGCTGGAGCTGGAGATGTTAATGTTGTTTGGAGAGATGACATTATTACAAGACGTAAATTTGAATATGCAAGTATTGAAACGCTTTCTGAGGTGAAACAATGGACAGTAGATCAATATACGGATTATATTGACAGTAATGCTGTTTTTATTTCTGTAGTAGGCGATGATCCAAATAAATTTGATGGATTAGATATTGAGAAAATTAAAGCAAATAGTGTTGCAAACTCTAAGGCTATGAAATACTTTTCAACTTCTCTTATGGCAGATAAAAATTCTTGGTGTGTTGTGGGAGCACCTACTCCAGCTTGGGCAAAAGTTGTTTTTCCTAATCTTTCAGAAGGAGATGCAGTTGAAAAACTTTGGGATTTGATTTTCTATACTTCAAGAATAGGAGAAGGAGATTCAATTAAAGATTGGGAAGAACATATTAGTGAATTAAGTAGAAGAGCAAAATATTTAAATGAAAAACAGTTCAAATATTTAAAATATTCTAGTAAAAAAGGTACTAATTTAACAATAGAACTACCAAAGAACCATGTTTGGAATGCGGCTGGTAGTGGATATAATGCTAAAGGTATTAGTTTTACAGCTAATATGCCTACTGAAGAAGTATTTACTCTCCCACATAAAGATGGAATAAACGGTGTTGTTTATAGTACAAAGGCATTAAATTATAATGGAAACATAATAGATGAATTTAAGTTAGAATTTGAAAATGGAAAAGTTATTAATTATGAGGCAAAAAAAGGTTATGAAGTATTAAAATCTTTATTAGAAACAGATGAAGGTGCTTTATCTTTAGGAGAAGTTGCTTTAGTTCCTTTTGACTCACCTATTTCAAATACAAATACAATGTTTTTTGAAACTCTATATGATGAAAATGCATCTTGTCATTTAGCATTAGGTAGAGCTTATCCTACTTGTTTAAAGGATGGAGAAAAGATGACTGAAGAAGAACTAAAAGAAAAAGGTGCTAACGATAGTTTAGTTCATGTCGATTTTATGGTCGGAGATGAAACATTAAACATAATTGGAATAACAGAATCTGGAGAAGAAATTCCTGTATTTACTAACGGAAATTGGTCAAATTAAAAAATTGCAGGATTTTTCCTGCAATTTTTTTATTGTGAAACAACAAGGTTCCCAGGAACCCACTCGATGCAAAGCATCGTGGAAGGGTGGGGATCTTATTAAAATATTATTTATTTAGGAGGATTAGTTTTATGAATAATGTAAAGAAAAAGGCTTTTACATTGATTGAACTTTTAGTTGTTATAGCAATACTTGCTATCCTTATTTTAATAGCAGTTCCTAGATATAACAATTCAAGAGTTAAGGCTGATAAGACTGCTCATTCAGCAAATGTTAAGGTTTTAGAAGTGGCTGGACTTAGGTATTTAACAGAGGAAAAAGTAGAATCTGATAGAGATATTACTGAAGAATTGGTAAATAAAAAATACATAAAAGAAATTCCTAAATTGCCAAAGTCTATAAAGGGAACAGCTTATAAAGTAGAAATAAAAAATGGAGATGTAGTAGTAACACCACCTGTGGAGAAAGATGATTAAAAGAAAGTCATTTACGCTTATAGAATTGGTAGTTTGTTTAGCTATAATATCTGTAATGGTAATGGTTGTTAGAGTAAATTTTGTAAATAATAAAAAAACAATTGCCAATGAGGAATTATACTTAATAGCAGAAAGTATAGAAAATGCAAAAGTCTTTTCTATAGAAAATAATAAAATTGTTAAATTGAAATCAGATTCAACAAAAGAAACATTTGAAATATCATCAGGAGAATTTGTATATAAAAAAATTTATTGTAAACATTTAAATATCTTAAATGATATTAAATTAGAAATTAACACTAACGGTATTCCAAGTGTGGGAAAGACTTTTAAATTCTCATATGATAAACAAAATTTTGAAATTAGGATTAGACCTGTAACAGGATTTGTTAATGTGATAAAAAATGAAAAATAATTATTTAAAAAATAAAGCATTTACATTAGTTGAATGTATTTTTGCGGTTTTTGTTCTATCTATAATAAGTCTGTATATATTATCAGGAATTAATAATTTTTTACAAATTCAAAAAGCTAATATTAAGGAAATTGATGAATTATCAGAAATTGAAACTACTATTGTACTTATAAAGAGCAATATCAAAAATAATAAATCTATCTTAGAGAATGTCAATTCAGAAAAATTTGAAGTTAAAGTTTCTGATTTTGGAGAACTTTATAATATAAAGATTTATCAAAAAGATAATGTGGAGAAGATATATGAATTTTATGTATCAAAATAATAGAAGATCATTTACATTATTAGAACTTCTGATAACAATAGTAGTTTCAAGTATAATTATTATATGTTGTATTCATATTTTTTATGGTACTTATTTTTTAAACTTAAATCAAAGAAAAAATTATTCGAAATTAGAACAAATTAATTACGCAATGAATTATATAGAAAAAGAAATTTCTGATTCATTAGAGATTAAAGTAAATTCAGATGAAATAGAGCTGAAAAGATATAGATATAATTCTTTTTTGAGTGAAAATAATAGACATACGGTTTCTAAAATAAATAAAATTACATATAAAATAATAAAATATGGTAGTAAGTACGAAATACGTAGAATATCTAAAAACATTTTAAATTCTACATACTATGGAAGTAATTTGTTGATAAATGATTTAGATTTTTTTTTAGTGGAAAGAATTGATAATTACTTAGTTATAAAAGTCTCATTTAATGGTAAAGAATATTCAAAATATATCTTTTTAAAAAATTCAAAATTTAATTACTTGTCAGGAGGAAATTGATATGAAACGTAAGTCGTATATTATGCCAGTTGTTTTGTTGATATTTTCTTTAGTATTAGTTGTATTTTTTTCAATATATTATAGAACTATTTTTACTCACAATCATAAGATTTCGAAAGAAAATTTAATTTCTAAAAAAATAAATGATATTAGTTTAGAGGAAATTTTAAATACTAAAGCTACTTTAAATTTTGTTAATAGTAAATTAAATAATAGGGAAAATTTTAATGTAAAAATAAATTTTAAAGATTTATTAAATGTGAATAATATTACAAATTTTCAGAATAATTTTGATACCTATGAAATAACATTAACAAGTAAACGTATAAAGAAAAATCTGAATTTTTACGATAAGGGTAATAAATCAAAAAAATATAATGTAAGTCAATACGAAATTTTTTTTGAAGTAAAAAATTATAATGAATTAATTGAATACAAATTTGTAGATAAAAATAGAATAGAGAATTATATATTTGATGAACAAGTAAAAAATTATATTGACGAAAATACAAAATTGTTAAATAATGATTTTTACTTTGATTTAAATAAAGATTATTCTAAATTATATAATAGAATATTTACTCAGGAGATACAAAATACTTATACTGATGATTTAAGAATATATGATTATAAAGATAAAATTTATTTTGTGTATAATGAGCAGTATAAAAAATTGTTAAGAAGTTATTTGGATTTAAAGCAGGTTACTGTTGATAATTTAGATATAAATTTATGTGATATAGATGATTTTAAAAATTGTTCAAGAGATGATTTTATAAACTTGTTTTTAGTAGAAAGTTCTGATTTTATAAAGGATTATAAGTACAGCATAATAAATATAGACGTTAAAAATAAATTATATCTTGATTTTAATAAAAATGTTGATATTTATAGTAATGTTAAAATTAATAGTACAAGTGAAATAATAGTAACCAATAAGATACCTAAAGTACAAGGAGTAATAGTTAATAATTCCGAGAATAAAAAATTTGATTTTTATATTGAAGGAGTCTTATTCTCAAAGTATAAAATAAAAAGTGATTATAAATTTTTACCTGAAATACTAGATGTAACAGCTAGATTTATAAAAATAAGCGATGATTATTACTTGGAAAAAATGGAAAAAAATGATATTAAGTAGTTTGCTTAAATACAATAAATTTGTTATACTATAACTGTTAAAATTGTATATTTGGAGGATTATTTAATGGAAATTAAAATTATAAATAGAAGTAAAAATGAAAATCCATCTTATGCTACGGATGGCTCTTCAGGTTTTGATTTAAGAGCGAATTTAGATGAAGATTTGATTATAAAACCTATGCAAAGAATTGCAGTTCCTACTGGAATATATATAGAAATTCCATTAGGATACGAAGGCCAAATTAGGGCTAGAAGTGGGATGAGTTTAAAACATGGTATTACAATGGCTAATGGTGTTGGCACAATAGATAGCGACTATAGAGGAGAGTTAAAAGTTCTTATAGTTAATATATCTAATCAAGATTATGTTATAAAAAATAATGATAGAATAGCTCAAATGATTATTACTAAATATGAACGTGTTGACTTTAAACTAGTAGAAGAACTATCTGATACTGATAGAAATAATGGCGGATTTGGACATACTGGTTATTAGTAGGAGAAAAGATGGAGAAAAAGAGGAAAACAAGATCAAAAACAAAAAAAATAAATTATAGTAAAGAAGATAAAGTTTTTAAAAATACTGTTTTAGTATTATTTTTGTTAAATTCTTTTTTTATTATTTTTTCTTTTTTTGCTAATACAGGGTTTTTAGGAAATATTATAAAAAATATTTTTCAGGACTTATTTGGTGGCACATATTTTCTATTTTTATTTTTAATGGAAATGATATATGTTGTTATACTGTTAGGGAAATTAAATAAAAAAAATAGAAATATAAGTTTTTTAGGATTATTGTTATTATCTAATTATATGGCAATTGTTGATTTAGCAAATAATTCTTCCACAAATTTCTCGGTTAAAATGTCTGTGGCAAAAAATACTGTACCGAAAGGTAGTGGATATATAGGAGCTATTTTTGGCTTCATTTATAACGCTATGATTGGAACAATAGGTCTATATATTTTTACTTTCATAATAGGGTTATTTTTAATATTATCTTTTTTGGATATCAGTTTTATTGATTTTTTAAAAATCGTTAAAAATTATAATTTAAAGTTGATAGAAAAAATTAAAGAAAAGTATTCAAACTATAAAGAAAAAAGAGATATAAAGAAAATTAGTCCCAATAATGAAGTTTTAGAAATTGTTGAAAATGTTGATAATGAAGAAGATAATGAAATTATAGTTTTAGATCATAATGATAATATTAACAATAATACAGAAACAAAAATTGATGAAATTGAAAAAGATGAATTGTTAGATAGTTTTAATTTATTTCCCAATGACGATATAGAGAATAATAAAGAAAAAATAAAAAATTCTCAAGATGGGTCTAATAATTTAGACATAGCTATATCTAATTTTGAGGTAAAAAAAGTCGAATATAAAATACCACCTTTAAGTTTATTAAGAGGAAGTAAAACAAAAGAAACAGAATCAGAACAAACGTTAAAACAAAGAGCCAAAAAAATTGAAGCAACATTAAAAAGTTTTGGTGTTGGTGCAAAAGTTGTAAGGATTAATAAAGGTCCAACAGTAACTTGTTTTGAATTACAACCAGATATGGGTGTTAAAGTTAATAAAATTGTAAATTTATCTGATGATTTATCATTGGCATTAGCATCTCCAGACATTAGAATTGAAGCTCCTATTCCGGGCAAGTCAGTTATAGGAATTGAAGTTGCTAATACTCTTAAAGAGAATGTATCCTTAAAAGAAATATTATCTTCTAAAGAATATCAAGAATGTGATTCGAAAATGCCTATGGCTTTAGGAAAAACTATATCGGGTGAAATAATTGTTTCTTCAATTGATAAAATGCCTCATATGTTAATTGCAGGAGCAACGGGATCTGGAAAATCGGTTTGTATTAATACTTTAATAATGAGTATTATATATAAATCTTCTCCAGAAGATGTAAAAATGATTTTAATTGATCCAAAAGTAGTAGAACTTAAAATATATAATAAAATTCCACATCTTGCAATTCCAGTTGTTACTGATTCCAAAAAAGCAAGTGCTGCATTGAATTGGGCAGTAAGAGAAATGGAAAGACGTTATAGTTTGTTTTCTGATAATCAAGTAAGAGATATCAAAGGATATAACGAAAAGCAGAAAAGTAATCAATTGGAAAAACTACCTTATTTAGTTATAGTTATAGATGAACTATCTGATTTAATGATGGTAAGTGCTAATGAAGTTGAATCTTACATATGTAGACTTGCACAAATGGCTAGAGCATGTGGAATTCATTTGATTGTTGCTACCCAAAGACCTTCTGTAGATGTAATTACAGGAACAATAAAAGCAAATATTCCATCAAGAATTTCATTTCAAGTTTCTTCACAAATTGATTCAAGAACTATTTTAGACTCTTCTGGTGCTGAAACTTTATTAGGAAAGGGAGATATGTTGTTTAATCCTTCTGGACTTTCAAAGCCTATTAGAATACAAGGATGTTTTGTTTCCGATAGCGAAGTTGAGGCTGTTGTTAATAATATTAAGGAACAGACTCATGAAGTTTGTTATGATGAGGAAATTATTAAGAATATTGAATCAGAAATGTCTAATTTGGATAATAACGAAGATGAAGATGTTGATGACTTATTCTATGATGCTGTTAGAATTGTTTTAGAAGAAAATACAGCATCAATATCATTGTTGCAACGAAAAATGAAAATTGGTTATGCTAGAGCTGGTCGAATTATTGATGAAATGGAAAGCAGAATGATAGTAGGAAGACAGGAAGGTAGCAAGCCAAGAAAAATTTTAGTTGGTTTTGATTATTTAGACAAAATGAGAGGGGATAATGATGAATATAGCAAATAAATTGACTTTATTTAGAATATTATTAGTACCTATTTTTATTATTAGTTTATTGTTTTTAGGAATAAATAATATCCTGGCTTTTCTTATCTTTACAGTTGCATCTTTAACCGATATGTTAGATGGATACTTAGCTAGAAGCAGAAATTTGGTAACTACTTTTGGTAAATTTATGGATCCTCTAGCTGATAAGATACTAGCATGTTCTGCACTTGTTATGCTTGTGCAATTTGGAAAAGTTGAGGCATGGATGGTTTGTATTGTTTTAGCAAGAGAGTTTATAATTTCTGGATTTAGATTAGTAGCTGCATCTAATGGAGTTGTTATATCAGCTAGCATTTATGGAAAAATAAAAACTATAACTCAATTATTTGCAATTAGTTTTATTCTTTTGAATTCTACAGATATAATTAAGATTCCTTTGAATATTGATATTATATTGTGGTATATATCTGTTATATTTACAATTATATCTGCAGTTGATTATATCTGGAAAAATTTGAAAGTATTAGATTTAAATAATATATAATATAGGAGGAAGTAATGGCAGTAAAGAAAACTGATAAATTTGAAAGAATTGAAGATAAAGATGAAAGAAAAAAAGCGCTATCTATTGCACTTGAAAAAATTGAAAAAGATTTTGGAAAAGGTATAATAATGAGAATGGGTGATGCTCCAAAGATAAATATAGAATCAATAAGTACTGGAGCGATGAACTTAGATATCGCTTTGGGAATAGGTGGAATTCCTAAGGGAAGAATTGTTGAAATTTATGGTCCTGAATCTTCAGGTAAAACTACGTTAACATTACACATTATTGCTGAATCACAAAAAACAGGTGGAGTAGCAGCATTCATAGATGCAGAACACGCACTAGATCCAGAATATGCTCGAAAATTAGGAGTTGATGTTGATAATTTACTTATATCTCAACCAGATACCGGTGAACAAGCGTTGGCTATCGTTGAAGCATTGGTTAGAAGCTCAGGAATTGATTTAGTAATAGTAGATTCGGTTGCTGCACTTGTTCCTCGAGCAGAAATAGAAGGAAATATGGGTGATTCTCATATGGGATTACATGCTAGACTTATGAGTCAAGCATTGAGAAAGTTAGCTGGAATAATTTCTAAATCTAATACAACAGTTGTATTTATTAACCAATTAAGATCTAATATTTCAACTAATCCTTATGCTGGCGGTGGTCCAGCTGAAACTACTACAGGAGGTAGAGCATTAAAATTCTATGCAAGTGTTAGAATTGATATTAGGCGCGCAGAACAATTGAAACAGGGAGATGGTGAACCATTTGGTGCAAAAACTAAAGTAAAAGTTGTTAAAAATAAAATGGCACCTCCTTTTAAAACTTGTGAATTTGATATTATTTTTGGAGAAGGAATATCAAAACTTGGAATTATAGTAGACATGGCTGCTGATAAAAATATTATAAAAAAATCTGGGGCTTGGTATAGTTGTGGTGATATTAAACTTGGTCAAGGAAAAGAGAAAGCAAAAGTATATTTGGAAGAACATCCTTCATTTTTAGAAGAAATAAAGGACAAAATATATGAATCTTATGGAATTGAATATGAAAAGAAAGATGTTCCAGAAGAAATTGAAACAACAAATTTAGCTGATGATGAAATTGAAGATTCAGAAGAATTGTTGTTAGACGATTTAATAATTGAATAAAAATAATTCTAAAGATGAGATTAGTTTCTCATCTTTTTTATATAACTATGAAAGCGAGATGATTTTTATCTATTATTATGATATAATAAATCTAGTTTAATATAAAGATTACAATTTTTATTATAGTATATCATTTAGCTTATGGAGGTTTTTATGAAAATTAAATTATTAAAAAATAGTTTTATAAATATTTCTAATAATCTATACGATTCTGATTTTATAAATTTAGCAAAAATAAATGATAGTAAAATTTGTTTTGATAATGATACTTTATTCTTATCTAAACGTAGCAAAGATAAGTTAAATTCTCAAATAATAGAAAGAAATAATGAATGTATTTATATTTTTAAATATTATGATTCTTATGGAATTCTTGCAGATTTACCTATTGAAGAATATGTTTCTGAGAAAATAAAGTGTCATGAATTAGTTTTACCAGATGTAATTCAGGGGATGATTTCAAATTATCATATATATAATTCGGAAACCGCTCCAGTTTTTATTGTTCATAAAGAAGAGATTGATTATGAAAAAATAATTTCTGATAAAAAGTATAAAAAAGATTATCATTTTGATAATATTGATTTGTATGTTTTTTTTGATGATGAAGCTAAAAAAATTTTAAAAAATTTTTTATGTATTGAACAAATGTATGTAGCGGATGGTCATCATAGACTGTATGCATCTTCCATGTTAAAAAATAAAAATAGTGTTTTTTCATGCTTTCTAAGTTTTTCACAAGTAACAATATCTCCTATACACAGAATGATTAAAGATATTGATGCTACTTCTTTTGATAAGGCTAAGATATTTATGGATAATTTTTTAGAAGTCTTTGATGATGGAGAATTGAAAAAGGGATATGTTAGAATAACATATCAAGGAGATTCTTTTCTAGTAAAGCTAAAAGATACTGAGAATGATTTATTTTGGAATAATGATGTATATAGAATGAATACTCAAATAATTTCCACAGCTTTTAGAATTTTAAATTTTTCAAATGTTAAGTATATTGGAGATACTGAAATTTTATTTGCTAAGAAAAATCTTAATAAAGATGATGTTTTAATAGAACTTTGTCCTCTTGACCCCGAGGAATTTATGGAATTGGCTAATGAAGTTTGTATATTACCACCAAAATCTACATTTTTTATTCCGAAATTTCCATCATTTTTAGTTTTTAAAAAGTATAAATAGGAGAGTTATTTTAATGCAAGCAGTTATATTGGCAGCAGGCCTTGGAAGTAGACTAAAAAAATTAACAGAGAATAATACAAAGTCGATGGTAGAGGTAAATGGTATTTCCCTAATGGAGCGAATGCTTAGAATATTAGATGATAAATCACTTTCAAATATTATTGTGGTTACTGGATATAAAAGTGAATTTTTTATTGATTATATAAAGTCATTAAATGTTAAAACTAAACTAACTTTTATTAATAATGATATTTATGATAAAACAAACAATATTTATTCTATGTTTCTTGCCAAAAGTGAAATGATTAAAGAAGATAGTATTTTATTAGAATCAGATTTAATATTTGATGATAATATGATTGTAGAAATCATTGATGATAAACGCAAAAATTTGGCTTTGGTAGCTAAATTTGAACGTTGGATGGATGGAACTTGTCTAAAAATAAATGAGAAAGAAGAAATCATAGATTTTATTCCAGGAAAAGATTTTAATTTTGAAGAAGCAGATGATTACTATAAAACTATAAATATATATAAATTTTCAAAGGAATTTTCAAAAAATATATATTTTCCTTTTTTAGAAGCATATATGAGTGCTAATGGAAAAAATGATTATTACGAAGCGGTTTTAAAGACAATAATTGATTTAGGTAAAAATCATATATATGCAAAAGTGATATCAGAAGATATTAAATGGTATGAAATTGATGATGAACAAGATTTAGATATTGCTTCTTCAATATTTTCAACAGGAGATGAAAAACTTGAAAAATATCAAATAAGATATGGTGGTTATTGGAGATATCCTAAATTACTGGACTTTTGTTATTTAGTAAATCCATATTTTCCACCTAAAAAAATGATAGATGAATTAAAATATAATTTTAAAGTGCTTCTTGAACAATATCCTTCAGGACTTAATGTCAATTCGAGTCTTGTGGCTAAAATTTTTGATATAAAGAAAGAAAATATTGTTGTTGGAAATGGAGCTGCTGAACTTATAAAATCAGTCATCGAAAAAATTGATGGAAATATTGGTTTTATAAGGCCTACCTTCGAGGAATACCCTAATAGACATAATAGCAAAAAATCAATAGTATTTGTTCCAAAAAATGATAATTTTTCATATACTGCTAAAGATATAATTGAATTTTATTTTGACAAAGATATAGAAGCATTGGTTTTAATAAACCCTGATAATCCTACCGGGAATTATATTTGTAAGAAAGATGTTTTTACTCTAATTGATTGGGCAAAGGATAAAAAAATTAAATTTATCTTAGACGAGAGTTTTGTTGATTTTGCAGAAGAAGAAAATTCTACATTTTTAGATGATAGGTTATTAAGTTTATATGATGATTTTATTGTTGTAAAAAGTATTTCAAAATCTTATGGAGTTCCGGGTATTCGACTTGGGATTGTTGCAACTTCAAATTCACATTTAATTTCTATGGTTAAAAAAGATGTTTCAATTTGGAATATAAATTCATTTGGAGAATATTATCTTCAAATATATGATAAATATAAAAAAGTTTATGCTAATGCATTAACTGAAATAAAAAATGCTAGAAAGATTTTTTTAAATGAATTAAACAAAATTGAAGAATTTAGAGTTATACCATCTCAAGCCAATTATTTTACTATTGAATTGAAAAAGGGAAATTCTAAAGAGTTATGTTCTAAAATGCTTGAAAAATATAATATATTTATAAAAGATTTAACTTCAAAAATTAATTTAGAAAATAGAGAATTTATTAGAGTAGCAGTCAGAAATACTGAGGATAATGAGTGTTTTATTGCAGCGATTAAAGATTATTATAAATTTTGTTGATAATAATATAAAACTAAAATAGTTTTAAAAACAGTAAATTTTATGTTTACTGTTTTTTTATTGTGACACAACAAGGTCCCCAGTTACCCAGCCAATTTGAAACATCATGGAGAAGTGGGTTCTTTTTTATAAATGATGGTATATGTTTTTTAAAATTTTCATAAAAAATTATTTTAAATACGGTTATAATGCAAAATATTTGTATAAAATGTGTAAATATGATATACTAAATTGAATTAATATTGGAGGTAATTATGAAAATAATAGTTGATTTATTAGGATCAGACAAAGGAGCTGAAACTATTTTTAATGGAGTAATCGAAACAAGTAAATTCCTTAAAGATTTATCTTTTATAGTTATTGGACCAAAAAAAATAATAGAAAAAATAAATATTGATAATGATTTAAAAAATAGATTAGAAATAATCGATACTGAAGAATATATTCTAAATACTGAAGAACCAACTTTTGCGGTAAGGAGAAAGAAAGATGCTTCTATAGTTTTAGGAATGAAATTATTAGATAATGGGGAAGCTGACGGATTAATTTCTTTCGGAAGTACTGGAGCTGTACTTGTTTCAGGACTTCTTATTGCAAAAAGAATGGAAAATGTAGAAAGACCTGCACTAACAATAACTTTACCAACAAATAAAGGAAAAATGATTTTACTAGATATTGGTGCTAATATCGAGTGTACTGTTGAAATATTAAAGCAATTTGCAATAATGGGGAATATATATGCTAAAGAAACATTAAATAAACAAATCCCAAAAGTTGCATTATTAAACATAGGCAGTGAAAATGGAAAAGGTACAAAAATTTTAAAAGAGACATATTCTGTTTTAGAAAAAGAGGACATGAACTTTGTTGGTAATATCGAATCTAGAGATATTTTTAATGGCGAAGTTGATGTAGTAGTATGTGATGGATTTCATGGAAATGTTTTGCTTAAGACTATTGAAGGTTCTGTAAAGTTTATACTTACTAATATGAAAAAAGCATTAATGTCATCTTTTTTAGGGAAAATTGGTGGTATGTTAATAAAGTCACCAATGATAAAATTAAAGAAAACTTTAGATTATAAAGAGTATGGTGCTTGTCCTATGTTAGGATTAAAAAGGGTTGTATTTAAAGGGCATGGTAGTAGTGATGAAAAAGCAGTTGTTTCTGGTATAACTTCAATGGTTGATTATATAAATAAAGACATAAATAAAAAAATTGAAGCAAAAATTGAGAAAGGAGATTAGTAATGGTTTTCGAAAAGATAAAAGAATTTTTACAAAATGCGTTTAAAGGTAAGGAAATAAATTTAGATACTAAATTTAGAGAGGATTTACAAGCGGATTCTATAAAAATATTAAGTGTAATTATGGATATTGAAGATGAATATAATCTGGAATTAGATGAGGATACAATTCGTTCAATTGTTACTGTAAGAGACTTAGTAGAATATATTGAGAATAATATATAAGAGGTAATTATATGATTACTAAAGAAAGAGAAGAATTGTTATCCGAATTGATGGAAAATATTGGTTATAAATTTAAGGATTTAGATTTACTTAACTTAGCATTTGTTCATAGATCATACTTAAATGAATGCAAAGATGTTACTGTTTCTAATGAAAGATTAGAATTTTTAGGGGATGTTATTTTAGGTTTTGTGGTAAGTGTTGAATTATATAGCCAATTTCCAAATTCAGATGAAGGTTATTTAACTAAAATAAGAAGTAAAGTTGTTTGTGAAGAATCTTTTTCATATGCGGCAAGGACTTTTAATTTAGGTAAATATCTTTTATTAGGAAAAGGTGAAGATCATTTCGGTGGAAGAGATAGAAATAGTATATTAGCTGATACTTTTGAAGCCCTTTTTGGAGCTTTATACCTTGATGGTGGTATGGATGTTGTTATTGAAATAGCTAATAAATATTTTTTTGACACTGTAGTTTATAAAATTAATAAAAATATTTTTATAAAAGACTATAAAAGCTATCTGCAAGAATATTTTCATAAGAATGCTTCAACAAAAATCAATTATACACTTGTAGCAGAACGTGGTCCAGATCATGACAAAGAATTTGATATGTGTGTAAATGTTGATGATATTGTTAAGGGATATGGTACTGGAAAAAATAAAAAACAAGCTGAACAACAAGCAGCCAGAGATGCATTAATAAAAACTGGAGCTATTAGTGAATAAGTGTAATATAATTCCAATTTTTGTTCCACATATGGGATGTCCTCATAACTGTATATTTTGTAATCAAAGAAAGATAACAAATTTTGTTGATGTTCTTGATGAAGTTGATATACGTAAAAATATAGAAAACTATATTTCATATTTTAAGAATAAAAATATTCCTATTGAAATTGCATTTTATGGAGGCAGTTTTACAGGATTAGATAAGAATTTAATGATTAGATACCTTGAAATAGCAAAATATTATATTGATATAGACTTTGTAAATTCTATAAGAATATCAACAAGGCCAGATTATATTAGTAAGGAAATTCTTGATATTTTAATTAAATACAAGGTTCATACAATTGAATTAGGTGTCCAATCTATGACTCAGAGTACTTTGGATTTAAATAACAGAGGTCATAATGTAGAATGTGTTTATGAGTCATCATCTCTTATAAAAAAATATAATATCAAATTAGGATTACAAATGATGGTTGGACTCTATGGAGATACCATAGATACAGTAGTAAACACTGCTTTTGAAATATGTAAAATAAGCCCAGATTTTGTTAGAGTGTATCCTACACTTACTATAAAAGATACAGAATTGGAAAGACTTTATTATTCTAAAGAATATATACCAATGAGTCTTGAAGATTCTATTTGTTTGTGTAAATATATTTATGTTATTTTTAAATATTACAATATTCCTATTATAAGACTTGGATTACAGAGTAGTGATAACATTTCTGAAGATGTAGATATAGTTGCTGGACCATATCATCCTGCATTTAGAGAACTTGTTGAAAGTTCAGTTTATAGGGATTTTATAGAGTATTATATGTGTTTTTTTGATATTAAATATGATATTACTATTAAATGTAACAATTCAGAAGTTTCAAAAATTGTTGGAAATAAAAGATCAAATTTAAAATATTTTAAAGAAAAATATAATATTAATATAAAAATAAAAACTCTTACATTTGAGGAAAATATTTTAAAATTTAATGAAAATATAGTTTATATGAATGATTTTATAGATTATTATTTTAATAAGAATATTTTAAGGAGAATTAATGAGACTTAAGAGCATTGAAATAAATGGTTTTAAATCATTTGCTGATAAGATAAAATTAGATTTTGAAACTAATATAACAGCGATAATTGGACCAAACGGGAGTGGAAAAAGTAATGTTGCCGATGCTGTTAGATGGGTTTTAGGAGAACAAAGCGCTAAGACCTTAAGAGGTAGCAAAATGGAAGATGTTATTTTTTCCGGAACAGATACCAAAATTAAAAAAAATTATTCAACTGTTAGTATAACTTTTGATAATTCAGATAATGTAATACCTATCGATTTTAAAGAAGTAACAATTTCAAGAAAATTATATAGAACTGGTGAAAGTGATTATTTTATAAACAAATCCAATGTAAGATTGAAAGAGGTTAGAGAATTATTTTTAGATACTGGTATAGGAAGAGAAGGTTATTCAATAATCGGTCAAGGTAGAATTGAAGAAATTATAAATGGAAAGTCAGAGGATAGAAGAGCCATTTTTGAAGAAGCTTCAGGTATTTCAAAAATTAAATACCAAAAAAACGAATCACAAAAGAAGTTATTCAAAGCTAAAGATAATTTAACAAGATTAAGAGATATAATTATTCAAAATGAAAATAGATATGGCTTTTTAAAAGGACAATCTACTAAGGCTAAAAAAGGTATTGCTCTATTAGAGAACATTGAAAAAGCTGAATTTTCTATTTCATATAAAGATTATAACAATTTAAACAGTAATTTTAATAAATTTTCAGAAAATTTAGAAATCAATAAAGAAGAATTACTTGATATAAATAAAGAATTTGAAAATGTAAAATTAAAAATTTCACCATTAAAAGAGGAACTCAATAATATAACTAATGTTATTGAAAAAGACTCTGCTCAATTGGATAGAATAAATAACAAAAAAAATGATATTACTAATAAAAAAAATGTTTTAATTGAAAGAAATAAGTTTATAAGATTAAATAATGAACAATCCTTAAAATTAAAACAGGAGTATATCGATAATTTAGAAAAAATTAATCTTGAAATATCAGAACAAGAAAAAAGAATTTCTGAAAAAAATTCGATTTTAAAAAACTATATCGATGACAAAAATAAGGTAAAGAATGAATTATCAAAAAGCAAAGAACTTTTGAGTTCTAAAGTTCAAATTCTAGATAAATTCTTCCTAGAAAAAGAGGAACTTGAAAATAAAATTAGCGATTTAGAAACTGAAAAAAGAGCTAATGAAATTATAACTGATAGCATAAAAAAGAAAATTGAAGAAAATACTGAAGAAGTAACTAAATTAAATATTGAAAAAGAAAATATAGAAAAAAAATTATCTAAGAATAACTCACTTTTAAAATCAAATAATCAAAAAGTACAAAATATTGATTTAACTATTTATGAAAAGAGACAACTTATATCAGAATTAGAAAAAGAACTTATTTCTTTAAATAATCAGGTTTCTAATATTAATAATGAGATAAATTATAAGAATAAAGAAATTATTATGTTAAAAAATTATATTAGAAATTATGAAGGATATGGTAAATCAGTTCAAGATTTATTTAAACTTTGCGATAGAGAAACTGAGTTAAAGTCGATGATTTGTGGGACCTTGGGAGAACTTATTTCTGTTGAAGAGAAGTATAAAAAAGCAATTGATACTGTTTTATCTTCAAATTTACAAGGTATTGTTGTTCATAATGATTTAGAAGCTAAAAAAATAATTGAGAAAATAAAAACTAATAAAATTGGAAGACTAAATTTCTTTCCTATTTCAAAAATATTTTCTACAAAAGAGCGTGGTAATATTACAGATTCAGACATATTATCTTTTGCTAATGATGTAATAACTTGTAATGATGATTATAGAAATATAGTCGATTATTTCTTAGCGAATACTGTAATATGTGAAAATATGGATATCGCAATAAAATTATCTAACAAGTTTAAACATAAATTTAGAATAGTTACGCTAGATGGTGATGTTATAAATAGTTGGGGTTCCATTTCCGGAGGATATAAATCTAGTAAAAATTCTTTTTCTATAATTGGTAGGAAACAGCAGTTAGCAAAAGCTTTATCGGATATTGAAAATTTAGAAACTAGCTTAAAGAATAATATAAATAGAATTTCTGGTGTAAAAACTGATTTACAGTCAAATAAAGAAAAATTAGATAATCTGAAAAGTGAAAAAGAAGATGTAAAATTAAAAATTGATTCTTTGCAAAAGCTTATCTATTTAAATGAATTTGATATAAGAAAAATTTCTGAAAAAATTGACGAGATAGATAATTACAAAGAAAATCATCAAGGTTTTACTTCTGATAAAGAAAAAAAGTTAATTCTTTATAAGGAAAAAAGTATTCTTATAGATGATGAAATTAATAAATACAATTTAGAAATAAATGAATTAAAGAATCTTATTTTAGAATTGGAAAAAAATGAAATAATTATTATAAATAATTTAGATTCAATTGAAAGAGATATAAATATTTTAGATAATTCAAAAAATATTTTGTTAGAAAATAAGAATTCTAATGAGAGTAAACTTAAGCTAAAGGAATCAGAGTTAATAGAATCCGAGTTACAACTAAAGAATAATTTATCCGAAATAGAATTGATAGAACAACTTAATGTAGAATTTAATTTAAAGACTGATGAATTAACTAATTCCATTAGTACAAATACTCATTTGAGGAAAAAGCTCATATTAGATAATGAAGAAATTTCAAAAAGATATTCTGAATTAAGTGAAAAATCTTTAACTTTAGAAAAAGAAATTGAGAAAAATGAACTTAGGATATCAAATTTAAAAGAACAATTTTCAAATTTAATCAATAGACTTTGCGATGAGTATTCTTTAACTTTGGAAGATTGCGAAAGAAAAATGGAATTATATAAGAATGAGCATTTTACTAAAGAAGAATTAAAAAGACTAAAAGAAGATTTAAGAGAATTAGGTTCTTTTAGTTATGATTCCATAGAAGAGTTTGAAAAGGTAAAAAATGAACTTGAATTTCAAAAAAATCAAGAGATAGATTTACAAAATTCTATAGAAGATATAAATAAAATTATATTGAAATTAGAAAATACTATGAAAAAGACTTTTATTAATGAATTCAAAACTATTAATGAGAATTTTTCAAATATTTTTAAAATTTTATTTAACGGTGGAGAAGCTAAACTTGAACTTGACAGTGAAGACATTTTAAATTGTGGAATAGATATTATAGCTAAACCCGTAGGAAAGAAGATGCAAACTTTGTCATTAATGTCTGGAGGAGAAAAATCACTAACAGCAGTAGCGCTTTTATTTGCGATTTTTGAAACAAGACCATCTCCGTTCTGTATTTTAGATGAAGTTGATGCTGCATTAGATGATTCTAATATATTAAGATATGTTGAGTATTTGAAGAATTATTTAACGGAAACTCAATTTATAATGATAACTCATAGAAAACCTACTATGGAAATGGCAGATATGATTTATGGTGTAACTATGGAACAAAAGGGAGTTAGTAAAATAGTTTCTATGACTTTTAATAAGGAGAATGAATAATATGTTTAATTTTTTTGGAAAGAAAAAAGAAGAAAATGAAGCCGAAGAAGTTGTTGAAAAAAAACAGAATTTTTTTGAAAGATTAAAAAAAGGTTTAACAAACACAAGAAATAATTTATCTAGCAAGATAGATAACTTACTATCTATGTCAAAAAAAATTGATGAAGAATTATTTGAAGAATTGGAATATATTTTAGTATCTGCTGACATTGGCGCAAATGTTACAATAGAACTAATAGATGATTTAAAAGAAATTGTTAAAAAGGAAAAAATTACTGAACCGTCTTTAATCAAAGACAAATTAATTGAGCTTATGAACTCAAAGTTAGCTTCAAAAGAATTAAATCACGATTTTAATATTATAGATGGTGTACCAACCATTATACTAGTTGTTGGAGTAAATGGTGTCGGGAAAACAACGTCTATAGGAAAATTAGCAAGTAAATTCAAGTCAAAAGGTAAGAATGTAATGCTTGTTGCTGCAGATACTTTTAGAGCAGCAGCAACTGAACAACTTACTGAATGGGCCAATAGATCAGGTGTTCCAATAATTTCAAATGAAGAAGGAGCTGATCCAGCATCTGTTGTATATGATGGAATTCAAAGTGCAAAGAGTAAAAATATAGATGTTCTAATTTGTGACACTGCTGGAAGACTTCATAATAAGAAAAATTTAATGAATGAGTTGAATAAGATTGCCAGAGTAATAGATAGAGAATATCCTGAAGCGAATAAGGAAACAACACTTGTCCTTGATGCAACAACTGGACAAAATGCTATTATTCAAGCTAAAGAATTTAGGGAAACAGCAAATATAGATGGTGTAATTTTAACAAAATTAGATGGAACTGCTAAAGGTGGTGTTGTTTTTACAATTCAACTTGAAATGCAAATTCCGGTTAAACAAATAGGAATTGGAGAACAAATAGATGATTTACAAGATTACAATGATGAAGACTTTGTAAATGCAATATTTAATTAATAAAAATTAGCGTTGAAAAATACGCTAATTTTTTTAAAAAAATTTTTTAATAAAAGTATTGACAAATATGTATATAATGGTATAATATAAAGGTCAAGAAAAAAACTTGACCCATTTAAGAGGTGATTATGGAAAAAATAGTTGAGATAGCTGTTCTGTTTGATTATTATGGCAAACTTCTTAGCGAGAAGCAATATAAAGTTGTTGATCAATATTGTAATGAAGATTTGTCTCTTAGAGAAATTGCTGAATTAAATGGAATTTCTAAACAAGGTATATCAGATATTTTAAGTAGAGCAGAAAAAAAATTAAGATTTTATGAAAATGAATTAAAATTAATTTCTAAATTTGAAAAAATAAATAGTAGTCTAAGAGAAATTAGTTTATTAATTGAAAAATCAAAAATAGAAGATTCTTCTTTACAGAGTATTCTTGATATTATTCAAAAGAAAAATAATGAAATTATAGAAAATGATTTATAGGAAGTGACAGGAATGATATTTGAGAATTTATCCGAAAAACTTCAAGGAGCATTAAATAAATTAAGAGGTAAGGGAAAATTATCTGAAAAAGATGTAGACCTTGCAATGAGAGAAGTTAAACTTGCACTTTTAGAATCTGATGTAAATTTCAAAGTTGTTAAACAGTTTATAAATAATGTGAAAGAAAGAGCAATTGGTAAAGAAGTTATGGAGAGTTTAACTCCTGCACAACAAGTTATCAAAATTGTAAATGAAGAACTTACTGCTCTTATGGGAAAAAAAGAAGAGAAAATTCAAATTGACTCTAATCCTCCGACTGTTATTATGCTTTGTGGTTTACAAGGTGCAGGTAAAACTACGCATGCTGGAAAACTTGCGAGATACTTTATAAAACAAAATAAAAGACCTCTACTAGTAGCATGTGATGTTTATAGACCAGCAGCAATAAAGCAATTGCAAGTTGTTGGTAAATCAGTTGATGTTCCAGTATTTACTATTGACGATTGTAAAGATGTTACTAAAATAGCAAATGAATCAATTAAATTTGCAAATTCCAATTCAAAAGATATAGTTATTTTAGACACCGCTGGTAGACTACACATAGATGATGTACTTATGGAAGAATTAAAATCTATTAAATCATCAGTTAGTCCAATAGAAATTTTATTAGTAGTAGATTCTATGACAGGACAAGATGCTGTAAATGTTGCTGAAAGTTTTAATAATGAATTAGACATTACCGGAGTGATAATGACTAAATTAGACGGAGACGCGAGAGGGGGAGCTGCTTTATCTATTAAGGCTATCACAGGAAAACCCATTAAATTTATTGGTGTAGGTGAAAAGCTTGATGATTTAGAGCAATTTTATCCTGATAGAATGGCATCTAGAATTTTAGGAATGGGAGATATTTTATCTGTAATAGATAAAGTTCAGAAGCAATTTGATTTGAAGCAGACAAAAGAACTTGAAGAAAAAATTAGAAAGCAAAGTTTTACATTGGATGATTTTTTAAGTCAAATGCAACAGGTTAGAAATATGGGACCGTTACAAGATTTACTTTCTATGATGCCCGGGGTGAACTCTAAAATGCTAAAAGATGTTAACATTGATGAAAAAGAGCTTGATAAAATTGAAGCAATGATTTTATCAATGACAAAAAAAGAAAGAGAAAATCCGGATATTATTGATAATTCTAGAAAGCAAAGAATTGTAAAAGGTTCAGGAACTAGTATTACAAATCTTAATAAATTGCTTAAGCAATTTAAAGATAGTAAAAAAATGATGAAAAAAATGCAAGACATGACTAAAGGAGCTAAGAAAAAAGGCAAATTCGGTTTACCTTTTTTTAAATAAATTTTAAGGAGGACAATATGGCAGTTAAGATTAGATTAAAGAGAATGGGTTCAAAGAAAAAACCATTTTATAGAATAGTTGTTGCCGATTCAAGAGCACCAAGAGATGGTAAATTTATCGAGGAAATTGGATATTACAATCCATTAACAGAATCAAAAGAAATTAAAGTTGATGCTGAAAAGGTAAATGCTTGGATTAAAAATGGTGCAAAACCAACTGATACGGTAAATAGATTATTTAAAAATAATAACATATATTCTGAAAATAAATAAGGACTGTATATATGAAAGAATTAGTTGAATTTATTGTGAAATCTCTAGTTGATAATCCTGAAAAATTAGTTATAACTACTGAGGAAGAAGGAGAAGTATTAAAGATTTTTATTAAGGCAGATGAAAATGATATTGGAAAAATTATAGGCAAGCAAGGTAAAATTGCTAAAGCTATAAGGACAATTGTTAGATCTGCTGCAATGAAATTAGGTAAAAAGGTAATAATAGAAATAAATTAGTATTATGGAATTTATTGAAGTTGCAAAAATTATAAATGTTCATGGAACAAAAGGTACTGTAAAAATTTATTCATTAACTTCCAATACTGATAGATTTAATGCGGGTTGTATATTTTATATTGATAAAAAAATACCTGTTACTATTAAATCCGTCAGAGAGTTGAGTTCTGATCTTGCTTTGTTAACTTTTAATGAGTATGACAATATAAATCAAGTGTTAGAATTTAAAAATAAAGGACTTTTCATTGAAGAAAGTAATTTATTAGAACTTCCTGAAGATGAATATTATATATATAAACTGATAGGAGTTGATGTATATGATCAAGATAATAAATTTATTGGAAAAATAAAAAATGTTTTGACAACATTGGCTAATGATGTTTATGATATTGATTATAATGGAAAAGATGTATATATACCTGCAGTAAAAGAGTTTATAAAAGATGTTGATATTGAAAAATCTATAATGAAAGTAAGTATAATAGATGGTATGTTAGATGATTAAGATTACAATTTTAACTTTATTTCCAGATTTTATCGATTCAATAAGAAGTTATGGTGTCTTGGGCAAAGCCATTGAAAAAGGCGTTATTGAACTTGAAATTTTGAATATTAGAGATTTTTCTAAAGACAAGCATAATAAAGTTGATGATGAAATATATGGTGGTGGAGCAGGTATGTTGATGACAGTGCAACCTGTTTTTGATGCTATAAAATTTAGTAAAAAGGATAATTCTAAAGTTGTTTTTCTATCTCCGCAGGGAGAAGTTTTAACACAAAATAAATGTAAAGAGTTATCTAAAAAAGAACATTTAATATTTCTATGTGGACATTATGAGGGTATTGATTCCAGAATTATAAATAATTTTGTAGATGAAGAAATTTCTGTAGGTGATTATGTTGTAACAGGAGGAGAAATTCCTGCTATGTTACTTATGGATGCTGTTTGTAGAATGGTTGATGGAGTATTAGGTAATTCAGAAAGTGCTTCTACGGATTCGCATTATAATAACTTGTTACAATATGACGTTTTTACAAGACCTAGAGATTTTAATGGAATTGAAGTTCCAGAAGTTTTACTTAGTGGAAATCATAAAGAAATTGAAAAATGGAGAGAAGAGTCTTCATTAGAAAATACAAAGAAAAAAAGACCTGACTTATATGAAAAGTACATTTTAAAAAAGAAATAGGATGTTCCTCTAGTTTATATAAAATAAATTAAGAACATTGATATTAGGAGGAATTATTATGGATATAATAAAACAAATTGAAAATGAACAATTAAGACAAGAAAAATTTGATTTTAATGTTGGTGATACAGTTGTTATCGGATATAAAATCAAAGAAGGAAATAGAGAAAGAGTTCAAGCTTTTGAAGGAACTGTAATTAAAAAACAAGGAAAGGGCTCAAGAGCAACTTTTACTGTAAGAAGAGTATTACAAGGAGTTGGTGTTGAAAGAACATTCCCAATTCATTCACCAAGAATTGAAAGTTTAAAAGTAATTAGACGTGGTAAAGTAAGACGTGCAAAATTATATTATTTAAGAGACAGAGTAGGTAAGGCTTCAAAAGTTAAAGAATTAAAGAAATATTAAAAATTAAGTACCTCGAGTTTTCGAGGTACTAATTTTATAGAAAAGAGGAAAATATGGATTTATTTAAAATGAATTACAATTTATTTTCTAAATTATCAAAACCATTGGCCGAAAGAATGAGACCAAAGGATTTATCTTTTTTTATTGGTCAAGATAATATAATAAAAAATAATTCTGTGCTAAAAAACATGATAAAAAATAATAGATTTTCGTCAATGATATTATATGGTCCACCAGGATCTGGGAAAACATCACTTGCAAATATTATTTCTAGTACTACTGATAATTATTTTGTAAAAATTTCTGCAGTTACATCTGGAACAAAGGAGATTAAAGAAATAATTGAACTTGCAAAAGATAATTTATCAATGTATAATAAAAGAACTATATTATTTATAGATGAGATACATAGATTCAATAAAATGCAACAAGATTATCTACTAGAATTCGTTGAAAATGGAGATATAATATTTATTGGAGCTACTACAGAAAATCCTGCTTATGAAGTAAATAATGCATTATTATCAAGAGTTATTGTTTTTGAATTACAAGCACTTAGTTTTGAACATTTAAAAGATATAATTGACAATGCTATTTTAAATGATGAAATTTTAAAGAATAAAAAAATAAGCTATACAGAAGATGGCATAAGCTATTTAATAAAAATGTCAAATGGAGATGCAAGAACGGCATTAAATTATCTTGAATTAATTATTGACAATATTGAATCTGAAGATAAAGTTATATCTGAAAATAAAATCAAGAATATTCTTGACAAGGTAAAAGTATATTATGATAAAAATTCAGATAAACATTATAATTTCATTTCTGCTTTTATAAAATCTATGAGAATAGGAGATCCTGATGCTGTTGTTTATTATTTAGCGTCAATGTTAATTTCTGGTGAAGATATCAATTTTATTGCAAGAAGAATGATAATCTTTGCATCAGAAGATATTGGAAATGCAAATCCAAATGCACTGATTTTAGCAAATTCATGTGCAGAATCTGTAAAAAATTTAGGAATGCCTGAAGCAAGGATTATTTTATCACAATGTGCCATTTACCTTGCATGTAGTGAAAAAAGCAACTCATCATACTTAGCTATAAATAAGGCATTAAAATTTATTAAAGAAAATGGACTTGAAGAAGTTCCTATCTTTTTACAAACTTCAAGATCAATATCTAAAAAAAATGAGGAATATAAGTATCCTCACGACTATGAAAATATGGTTACAGGTCAAGAATATTTACCTGAAAAAATTAAAGATATAAAATTTTATAACCCAAAAAATATTGGATATGAAAAAAATTTTTTTGATAAATTAGAGGAGGAATAGAATGTTTTTACTAAAAGATATTTTTGCAAATGAAAAAAATTTTATTGACAAAGAAGTTGAAGTGGCAGGTTGGATAAAAAATAGTCGTTTTAATAATAATATTGGTTTTATAGAGCTTAATGATGGAACAACTTTCAGAGGTATTCAAATTGTAGTTGAATCAAAACTAGATAATTTTCAAACTATATCAAAATTACTGTTACCTTCCGCAATTATAGTTAAAGGTAAAGTTGTTAAAAGTTTAGGTGGAAAACAAAATTTTGAAATTAATGCCTCTGAAATAGTAGTTGAAGGAGAGTCCACTGATAAGTATCCTCTTCAAAAGAAAAGACACACATTTGAATTTTTGAGAACAATCCAACATCTAAGACCAAGAGCAAATACATTTAATGCTGTTTTTAGAGTTAGATCAATTTTAAGCTATGCTCTACATAAATTCTTTTTCGAAAGAGGATTTGTTTATGCACACACACCAATTATAACTGCAAGTGATGCAGAAGGTGCTGGCGAAATGTTTAGAGTGACAAATTTAGATATAGACAATCTACCTAGAACAAATAATGGAGAAGTTGATTTCACTCAAGACTTTTTTTCTAAACCAACAAATTTAACTGTTAGTGGTCAATTAGAAGGTGAAGCATTTGCAATGGCATATAGAAATATCTATACATTTGGACCAACATTCAGAGCTGAAAATTCAAATACTACAAGACACGCTGCTGAATTTTGGATGATTGAACCAGAAATAGCTTTTGCTGATTTAAAAGATGTTATTAAATTATCAGAAGATATGGTTAAATATATTATTAAATTCGTTTTAGAAAATGCTCCTGATGAAATGAAGTTTTTTAATGATTTTATAGATAATGGATTACTCGAAAGATTAAATTCTGTTGTTAATTCAGAATTTAAGGTTATGACATATACTGAAGCAATAGAAATATTAAAATCATCCAAAGAAAATTTCAAATACCCGGTTGAATGGGGAGTTGATTTGAAAACAGAACATGAAAGATATATCTGTGAAAAAATCGTAAAGGGTCCTGTTTTTTTAACAGATTATCCAAAAGAAATAAAAGCATTCTATATGAGATTAAACGATGATAATAAAACTGTTGCAGCAACAGATATGTTAGTTCCAGGTATAGGAGAACTAATAGGAGGAAGTCAAAGAGAAGAAAGACTTGAAATATTAGAACAAAAAATGAAAGATTCAAATATGAATATTGATGATTATTCTTGGTATTTAGACTTAAGAAGATTTGGTGGAACAAAACATGGAGGTTATGGATTAGGATTTGAAAGAATGTTAATGTATTTAACAGGAATGCAAAATATAAGAGATGTATTACCATTCCCAAGAACAGTAGGATTATGTGAATTTTAATATTATAATTTTTAAAATGAGGTGCACTTTGCATCTCATTTTTTTGTAATAATATGCAAGCAAATATTATACATTTATATAATATATTAAAATTATTTAATATATTATATCTTAATTAATTAAAAATAGATTTTTTTGTAATAATATGTTATAATTATAATGTATTTTTATTTCGTAATTGCAATAATTGAGGTGTATTATGTTAAAGAATAAAAAAGATATAATTTTAATTGTATGTATGTTTTTAGGATTAACTGTTCTTGGATTTACTTATAAATATTTAACATCTACTAACGAGAAAAAAGCTGTAGAAAATATTCACAATGAAAGCAAACTCCAAAATGAAGAAAACTCTTCAGAAAATAAAGATCAAAATTCAGAAATATATGTACATATTGATGGAGAAGTAAAAAATCCTGGTGTATATAAGATGAAAATAGGGGATAGAGTTAATGACGCAATTCAAGCAGCAGGTGGATTAACTGAAAATGCTGAAAAAAGTAAAATTAATTTGGCTACAAAACTTAAAGATGAAATGAAAATACATATTTTCAAAATTGGAGAAACTAATGGAAATTCACACAATGAATCTAGAGATGTTGATAATAGCTCCGTTGAAAATAATAGTAAATTAATTAATATTAATACTGCAAGTAAGGAAGAACTTTGTAAATTAACTGGAATAGGAGAGAATAAAGCTAAACTTATAATAGAGTATAGAGAAAAAAAGAAATTTACTAAAATTGAAGATATTACAAAAGTTTCGGGAATTGGAAAGAAAACTTTTGAAAAAATAAAAAATGATATAACAATAGATTAGGAGAAAATAATGAAAGATACTAATTTAAAAGATATAAAATTAACTTCATATGCGAAAACTTCAGGATGAGCAGCTAAAGTTGGTCCAGATATTCTGGACGAGGTATTATCAGGATTGGATAACAGCACTTCAATAAGTGAAGATTTAATTGTAGGAATAGAAACTTCTGATGATGCAGCTGTTTATAAGATTAATAATGAACTAGCATTAATTGAGACTTTAGACTTTTTTACTCCTATAGTTGATGATCCGTATACTTTTGGCAAAATTGCCGCTGCTAATTCTCTTTCAGACGTTTATGCAATGGGTGGAGAACCAACTATGGCGATGAATATTGTATGTTTCCCAAATTGTTTACCTCCAAAGATTTTAACAGAAATATTAAAAGGTGGACTTGAAAAAATGCAAGAAGCTGAATGTTTACTAATTGGAGGACATACTGTTCAAGATGATGAACCGAAATATGGGTTAAGTGTTTCAGGTTTTGTTCATCCTAATAAAGTTTGGAAAAATTCCTCTGCTAGAATTGGTGATATTTTAATTTTAACAAAGCCATTAGGTCTCGGAATAATAAATACTGCTATAAAAGGTGGAGTTGCAACTGAAGAAGAAATTACAGATGCAGTTCATACTATGGAAACTCTTAACAAATACGCAAAAAGATCGATAGAAAATTATACAATTAATTCTTGTACGGATATTACAGGATTTGGATTAATGGGCCATTGTTATGAAATGGCTAAAGGATCAGATACTACTTTTGTACTTGATAGTTCTAACTTACCTATTTTAAAGGGTGCCATAGATTATGCTAATATTGGACTTATTCCTAAAGGTTGCTACGATAATAAAAAATTTGTTGGAAATAACTATATGGTGGAAAAAGAAATAGATGAATCTCTTTTAAATGTAATGTTTAATCCTGAAACATCAGGTGGACTTCTAATTACAGTTCCTGAAAACGAAGTAGTAGATATTCTAAATAATTTAAGAGGTATTCCAACAAGATTTGCTGTTGTTGGTAAAGTTGTAGAAAAAAAAGAAAAATATTTAATAATAAAATAATAATATAATTAAGTAATTTTAAAGTGGAGAAGACTATGAATTTATACAAAATGATACCTAAAGTTGATCAAATATTAGATAATGAAGTAATAAAAGATTTATTAGATAAAAATTCAAAAAGTTTAGTTATGGAATCAATTCATGAAGAACTAGATAATATTCGAAATAATATTTCTAATGGATATGATAAAAATATTATATCAAATAAGATTGAAAATCTAATTGATAACATTAAAGATAATTTAATGAACAAAAAAACATTCAGTTTAAGAAATGTTGTTAATGCATCAGGAGTTGTTATTCATACTAATTTAGGAAGATCTGTTTTAAATAATGAAATTTTTGAAAATATTAAAAAAGTTTCAATCGGATATTCTAATCTTGAATATAATTTAGAAAAAGGAGAACGTGGATCGAGATATTCTCATTTAAGTGAAATTATAAAAAAAATTACCGGGGCAGAAGACTGTATGGTTGTAAATAATAATGCTGCGGCAGTTATGTTGATTCTATCTACAATAGCAAAAGGAAAGAATGTAATTACAAGTAGAAGTGAGCTTGTTGAAATTGGAGGATCGTTTAGAATTCCTGATGTTTGTAGAGAAAGCGGAGCAGAACTAAAAGAAATAGGGACAACCAATAAAACGCATCTTAGAGATTATGAAAATGCCATTGATGAAAATACCGCAGCACTGTTTAAAGTTCATCAAAGTAATTTTAAAATTTTAGGATTTACTGAAGCTGTGTCTTCATTTGAATTAAATAGCTTAAAAGAAAAATATAATATTCCTATTATTGAAGACTTAGGTTCTGGAGTTCTTATAGATTTATCTAAATATGGGTTATCTCATGAACCGACTGTCCAAGAATGTATTAAAAATGGTGTTGATATTGTAAGTTTCAGTGGAGATAAATTGCTTGGTGGGGTTCAAGCAGGTATTATTGTTGGTAAAAAAGAATATATTGAAAAAATGAAAAAAAATCAATTAACTAGAGCTTTAAGAGTTGATAAATTTACTTTGTCAGCATTAGAAGCTGTATTTTCATATTATATTGACGAAGAATTAGCTATTTCAAAGATACCAACATTAAATATGTTAACTATAAAAATTGAGAAACTGTACGATAAAGCCCAAAAACTTATCGAATATTTGGGAGAAAATAACGAATTTTCTTATGAAATTATAGATATCGATTCAGAAGTTGGTGCAGGTTCACTTCCAACTCAAAAATTACCATCAAAGGCTATAAAAGTAATTTCAAAATCATTTACAGAAAATGAATTAGAAGAAAAGTTAAGAAGTAATAAAATTCCAATAATTACAAGAATTTATAAAGGAAATTTAATTTTTGATGTGAGAACAATTTTTGAAAATGAATTTTGTATAATTAAAGATGCATTAAATTCGTTAATAGGAGAATAATATGGATAATAAGAAAAATATTATCGTAGGAACAGCTGGACATATAGATCATGGTAAAACAACTTTAATAAGAGCATTAACCGGAAGAAATACAGATAGATTAAAAGAAGAACAAAATAGAGGTATATCTATTGAATTAGGATTTACTCATTTTGATTTAAATGATGAACTTAGAGTAGGAATTATTGACGTTCCTGGTCATGAAAAGTTCATAAAAAATATGTTATCCGGCGTTTGTGGAATGGATATGATAATTTTAGTTGTAGCTGCTGATGAAGGAATCATGGCTCAAACTAAGGAACATTTAGATATTCTAAATTTAATAGGTATAAAAAATGGAATTATTGCTTTAACAAAATGCGATTTAGTTGATAAAGATTGGATTGAACTTGTTAAATTAGATATAGCTGATGAAGTTTCTGGAACATTTTTAGAAGATGCTAAAATAATAGAAGTATCATCAACTGAAAAAATTGGAATTGATAAACTAAAAGATGAAATAATTAGAATTGTAGATACTTTACCTGAAAAAGATTTAAATTCAAATCCAAGATTATATGTTGATAGATCATTCTCAATAACGGGATTTGGGACTGTTGTTACAGGAACATTAATATCAGGAACACTGAATCTTGATGATGAAATTCTAATTTATCCTTCAAACAAAATAACAAAGGTTAGAAATTTACAAGTACATGACAATAATGTTAATTCGGCTTATTCTGGTCAACGTGTTGCTGTAAATCTCGCAAATATCAGAAAAGAAGATGTTCCAAAGGGTTCAGTACTGGTTCCTAATAACACTTTTACTGAGAGTAGTATTATAGATGTAAAATTAAAGACAATTAATTTACCTTTTGAAATTACTAATAGAACAAGATTTCATTTATATTTAGGTTCCAGTGAAGTTTTATGTAGAGCAATCTTATTAGAAAATGACGTGTTAGAATCAAATAAAGAATATATAGTTCAATTAAGATTGGAAGAACCTATCATTAGTAAAAGAAATGATAGATTTATATTAAGATTATTTTCACCACTATATACTATTGGTGGAGGATATATTATTGATCCAAACGCTACTAAGAAAAAAAGATTTAATAGTTATGATATAGAAAAAATTAAAAATCTTGATAATTGTAATTTCAAAGAATATATATATAATTACATAGATAGATTTAGTGAAAAATTCTATATAGAAAAAAATTATTACAATTTTTTATCAGATTCATCTAAAAATATTTCGAAGTTGATTGACGAATTAATTGAAGAAAATAGAGTTGTTTCATTTGGAAATAATTCTGATAGACTAATTTTATCAGATAGATTTATTAAAAAGTTAATTAAAAATATAACTAAATTTATAGAGAATTTTCAAGAAAAATATCCTAAGAGAATTGGAATTTCAAAAGAGACTATTAAATCAAAATTTTTTGACTCATTAAGCGGAAAAACAAAAAATGAATTTATGAATTACTTAATTTCTGATAAATTCAAAGTTTTAGATGAATATGTTTCTACTTTAGATTTTAATGTTTCACTAGATGATACAGATTTTAAAAATCTTCAAATGATAAAAAATACATTTAATTCAAATAAATTTTTAATTATAAATTTTGAAGATTTTAATTTAGATATGAACATTGAACATTTTAAGGAACTTATTTTGTATTTGATAAGTAATAAAGAGGTTATAAAATTGGATTCAGGTTATATGCTCAGAGAAAATTATGATTTAGCTGTAAATATGATTAGAGAATTTATAATAAGAAATGGAACTATTTCTGTCTCAGATGCGAGAGATTTATTAAATTCTAATAGAAAATCCACTATGGAATTACTTGAATTTTTAGATAAAGAAAAGATAACTTTAAGAAAAGATAATGAAAGAATATTGGTGAAATAGGAGAAGATTATGAAATTAAAAATATTAATGGCTTTACCTACGGATTCACAAATAAATGATTTAATGTATTCGATGACGGAAGATGAAAATTATGAAATAACTAATTCTAATAATATCGAAGATACTATTATTTTAGCTGATCAGAAAAATTTTGATATGATTATTATGGATATGAATTTTAAGGATGGTACAGGATTAGACCTTAAAAGAAAGTTAAATGAATTTTGTGATATTCCTACTATTGTCACTACTACTTTAAAGGATGATATGCAAAAAATTTTAATTTTTGAATATGGAGCTGATGATTATTTAATTTATCCATTTAATATTCTTGAATTAAAAGCAAGAATTAGAGCTATAATGAGAAGATTTGGTCAAAGAAGAACAGATATTGATAACTTAATATTTGCTGATGACTTAGAGTTTAATATAGTAGGAAGAACTGTTAAGCTTAAAGGTGAAGAGGTTGATTTAACTGGAAAAGAATTTGATATTTTATATATAATGGCTATTAATCCTGAAAAAATTTTTAGTAGAGAAGATATTGCTAGAACAGTTTGGAAAGAAGAACGTGTTAGTGATTACAGAAAAATAGATGTTCATATTAGAAGATTAAGAGAAAAAATAAATATGGGTGATGTTACCTATATTCAAACTAAATGGGGAGAAGGCTATTATTATAAAAAAATACAAGGTTAAATAGGAGATAAATATGAAAGATTTGATTAGTAATTTAAGAGAAAAAATTTTAAGTGAAATTAAAAATTCAGTGGATAAAAACACCTTAGAAGAACTTAGAATTAAATATTTAGGAAAAAAAGGTGAATTTACTAGTATTCTTAGAAATATGGCAAATGTTTCAAAAGAAGAAAGACCAAAAATAGGAGAGCTTATAAATGTAACAAAACAGGAAATTGATAGTATAATAAATGAAAAAATTGAAAGTTTTAATAAAATAGAATTAGAAAAAAGAATTAAAAAAGAAACTATTGACGTTACAATAAATAAAAAACTTATTTACATAGGTCATAGACATCCTTTAAATAATACTATGGAAGAGTTAGAGAATTTTTTCATTTCAATGGGTTTTTCAGTAATTGATGGTCCTGAAATTGAAACTGTTGAAAATAATTTTAATAAACTAAATTCTCCAATGGATCATCCATCAAGAGAAATGTCAGATACATTCTACATTGATAAGGATTTGTTACTTAGAACTCATACATCTCCTGTTCAAATTAGAACTATGATGACAACAAAACCACCTATAAAAATGGTATCAGCTGGTAGAACATTTAGATTTGATGAAGTTGATGATACTCATTCACCAATGTTCCATCAAATTGAAGGACTAGTAGTAGATGAAAATATAAATATGAGTAACTTAATTGATACTCTTAATACTTTTATTAAAGAATTTTTTGGAGAAGATATGAAAACAAGATACAGACCACATTATTTTCCATTTACTGAACCTAGTGCTGAAGTAGATGTTTCTTGTTTTAATTGCAAGGGTAAGGGATGTCCAGTTTGTAATGGGACTGGATGGAGTATGGAATTACTAGGATGTGGAATGGTTCATCCTAATGTATTAGAAGCATGTGGTATTGATTCGAAAAAATATTCTGGGTTTGCCTTTGGAATGGGAATTGATAGAATTACAATGGTTAAGCATAAAATAAATAATATTAGATTATTATATGATAATGATAAGAGGTTTTTAGAACAATTTTAAGGGGGATTATATGTTATTACCAATTAAATGGGCAAAAGAATATGTTGATATAAATGATAATATAATGAATATATGTGATAAGGTAACACTTACAGGATCACATGTTGAATCTATTATAAAATTAGGCACTAAAATTGATAATATTGTAGTTGGTAAAATTATAGATATTTACAGACATGAAAATTCAAATAAATTATGGATTACTAAAGTTGATTTGGGAAATGAAATAGTTCAAATTGTTACTGCTGCACAAAATTTACAACAATTTGATCATGTACCAGTTGCTAAAGTTAACTCTACACTTGCTGATAATACACAAATCAAGGAAGCAAAACTTGCTGGAGAAATTTCTCAAGGTATGTTTTGTAGTTACAAAGAATTAGGATATTCTGATTCTGTTATTCCTAAAGAATATAAAGACGGTGTTCTTAGAATTTTTGATGAAAATATAGTTCTTGGAACTGATATTAGAGAAATTCTAGATTTAGATGATACTGTTGTAGAATTTGAAATAACTCCAAATAGACCTGACTGTCTATCAATTGTTGGTATGGCTCGTGAAATTGCGGCAAGCTTTAATGAAAAATTAAATCCAGTAAATCTTATGGATACTAAAGAAATAGAAAATAAAAGTTCATTAAATATTAATATTAATTCAGAAAATTGTAGAAGATATTCTGCTAGTATTGTAAAAAATGTAAAGATAGAGGAATCAGATAGAAAAATTCAAAATTATCTATTGAATTCTGGTATAAAACCTGTAAACAATATTGTAGATTTAACTAATTTTTTGATGCTAGAATTAGGTCAACCATTACATGCTTTTGATTTAGATAAATTAGAAGGTAATATTTCTATTAGAAATGCCTTTGAAGGAGAAAAAGTAGTAACTCTAGATGATGTTGAAAGAATTCTTTCAAGCGAAGATATGTTGATATGTGATGATGTAAAACCTATTGCTATTGCGGGTGTTATGGGTTTAAAAAATTCTGAAATTGATGAAAATACTAAAAATATTTTTATTGAATCTGCTTATTTTACAAAAAAAGCTATTAAATCTACATCAAAAAGATTGGGTTTAAAATCTGAAGCATCTATAAGATATGAAAAGGGATTAACTTCAGAACATACTATGAATGTTTTATCAAGGTTTTTATATTTACTAGAAAAAAACATTGAATGTAAAATTGACTCAGTATTTGATGTAAATAATGAAAAAACAGTTACAAAAATAATAGAATTTAATCCTAATTTAGTAAAAAAATTACTAGGTGTTGAGATTAGAAATTCTGAAATTATAAACTATTTAAATTTATTAGAAATTAATACAGAAATTGAAAATAATACTATAATTTGTACTATCCCTTATTTCAGAACAGATTTAGCTATTCAGGAAGATATTGTTGAAGAAATAGGTAGACTATATGGATTCTCAAATCTTAAGCCTACACCTATTTTAGCACCTAATACAATAGGTAGAAAAAGCAGAAAAAGAATACTTGAGGATAAGATAAAAAATATTTTATTAAATTTGGGATTATATGAAATTACAACTTATTCTTTTATTGGTGGTAATATTATTGGAAAAGCAAAAATGAGTACTCAAAATACAGTAAAGATTTTAAATCCATTAGGAGAAGAATTTAGTATTATGAGAAAATCTTTAATTCCAAATGTAATTGATGTTTTAGCTAAGAATTTGAATTATAAAAATGAAAATTTATTAGTCTACGAATTAGGTAATACATTTCACAATATTACCAATGACAAAGTGCCAGTAGAAAAGAAAAAATTGGTTATAGGTTGTTATGGAAAATATGATTTTTATTATATTAAAGATATTGTTGTAAATTTATTTAATATTTTGAACATTAAAGACTTAGAATTCAAAAAAAATAGTTCTATAGACTATTTTCATCCTGGTGTAAGTGCTGATATATTAGTAAATGAAGAAAAAATTGGAGAAATAGGACAAATATCTTATGATGTTTGTAAGAACTTTTCTATAAAGAAAAATATCTTTGTTTGTGAGATTGATCTTGAAAAGATAAGAGATAAAGTAAGTTTAATAAAAATATATGAGCCATTGATTAAATATCCTGCTGTTAAAAGAGATTTAGCCATAATAGTTGATAAAGATGTAGATAGTGGCAGCATTGAAAAAATATTTAGAGATAATTCAAGTAATATTTTAAAAGATGTTGAACTATTTGATATTTACACTGGTAATCAAATTGAAAATAGTAAAAAATCAATGGCTTACAAACTAACCTTCCAATCACAAGACAAAACTTTAGTTGATGAAGATATAAATTGTGTAATTGATAGAATGTTATCTGATTTAAAAGAAAAATTAGGAGCTTATTTAAGATTTTAACTAGGAGATTAATATGGAAACTAATAAAATAAAAGTCAATATTGCGGGAACTACTTATACAATTATTGGAGAAAAAAGTAATAAAGAAGTAGAAGAAATAGCAAATTATGTTGATGAAGAAATAAAGAAAATTACATCGCAAAATTATTTATTAAACCCTACTATGGCTGCTACATTAGTCGCACTAAATATTTCAAGCGATTATTTTGACTTAAAAAAAGAAATTAACTTATTAACTGAAGATAGTGAATTTCCTGTAAAAAAGCAAGAAGAATTTATTAAAAATAGTCAAAAAATTGAAAAAGAAAAGAAAGAACTAAAAAAAATAGTAGAAGATCTAACAGATAAGAATAATGTTTTAACTCGTACAATAAATTCTCTTGAAAAAAGGTATGAAAATATTGAAAAAATTTCATATGATAATTTTTATGAATTAAAACAAAAAAATGAGAAAATAATAGAATTACAAAATGAAATTGTTAATATTAAAAATGAATATATTGAAAAAATTATAAAAATGGAGAAAAAATAATTATAATGAACTATAAAGTGTTAAAAACTTTAGAATTTTATAAAATTATAAATATGTTATTGAATCGTTCTCAAAGTATAATAGGAAAAAAAACTATTAAAAATTCAGAAATTTCATCAAATTTAATAGAAGTACAAAGACTATTAGATGAAACAGATGAAGCTTATAGATTTATAATAAAACATAGATTACCAGGCATTTCTAATATCGATGATTTAGAGGAAGATTTTAAGCTTTTAGAAATAGGACAATATTTTTCACCTAAAAATCTTTTAGAAGTTTGGAAGCTTCTCAATACTTCAAGATTTTTAAAAAATATAATTTCAGAAGAAGAGTCATCTGAATTTAAAAATATTTTTGAACTTATAAATTCTTTAAATATAGCTACTCAATTGGAAAAAGATATAGAAATGTCTATAATATCCGAAAATGAAATTTCTGATGATGCAAGTTCTGATTTAAAAAGAATAAGAAGAATGATAAAATCAAAAAACGATTTGATTAGAGATAAACTTAATCAACTGATTTCAACATCTGATAAGTTAATGGATAATCTATATACGTTAAGAGATGGTAGATATGTAGTTCCAGTAAGAAGTGAGTTTAAAAATTCTTTTAAAGGTATTGTTCATGATCAATCTGCTTCAGGACAGACAGTTTTTATAGAACCTATGTTTGTAGTTGATCTAAATAATGATTTAAAAAAATTAGAAATTGATGAAGAAAAAGAGATTGAAAGAATTTTAATTGCGTTTTCTAGCCGTATTTTAGAAATTTTACCTGAATTAATTTCAAATTTAAGTGTAATTGCTAAAATCGATTTTATATTTTCAAGAGGAAAATTGGCATATGATATGGAAGCTATTAAACCTATAATAAATAATAGAGGTATTATTTCATTACAATCAGCTAGACATCCTCTAATAGATAGGGATAAAGTAGTTCCAATTGATATTTCTCTTGGTAATAGTTTTAATACTTTAGTTATAACAGGTCCAAATACTGGAGGTAAGACTGTTACTCTAAAAACTGTTGGAATTTTGACCTTAATGACTCAATATGGACTTATGATACCTTGTGCAGATAATTCAGAAGTAGCTGTATTTGATGAATTGTTCGCAGATATTGGTGATGAGCAAAGTATTGAACAGTCTTTAAGTACTTTTTCGTCACATATGAAAAATATAATTGAAATAATAAAAAATGCAAAAGAAAATTCATTAATATTATTTGATGAATTGGGATCTGGGACAGATCCTGAAGAAGGATCTGGTCTTTCAATTTCAATATTAAATTATTTTTTAGGAAGGAATATTAGAACTATTGCTACAACACATTATAGTCAATTAAAAATGTATGCAATGTCAACTGAAAATGTTCAAAATGCTGCAATGGAATTTGATGTTGAAAAATTAGAACCTACTTATAAGTTAATTATCGGAATTTCTGGAAAATCAAATGCGTTTGAGATTTCTAAAAAATTAGGACTTGATGAAAGCTTTATTGTTAATGCTAAAAAGTTTATATCCAATAACGAATTATCTTTTGATAAATTAGTTAGTAATATTGATAATAGACGTAAAGAATATGAAGAGCTTATTATTGAACAAAGAGAGATATTAAATTTTAATAAAAAAATTAAAGAAGAATATGAAGAAAAACTTGAAAAATTTAATAAACAAAAAGAAAAGAAGATAAGAAAATTAGAAGAATATATTGAAAATTCAATATATGAAACCGAAAAATTTTGCAAAGAAACTATTAATCATATAAATAAAGCAAGATCAAAAGAGCAATCTACTAAATTGAAAAAAATATCTGAAGAAATACTAAAGAAAATGGATAAGATTAATCATTCGAAAATGATTAAAAAAGAAAATGAATCAAATACATTAAAAGAACCTTTAATGTTAGGAGAAGAAGTTAAAGTTTTAAGTTTAAATGAAAATGGATACATACAGACACTACCTGATAAAAATGGAAATTTGCAGGTTAAAATTGGGATTTTAAAAGTAAATGCAAATATTAGTGATATTATTAGAATTGAAAAAATTATAGATAATACTAAAGAAAAAGCATCTTATTCTAAAGCCACTTTTATCAAGAGTGATAAAATGTATAATAATAAGATAGATGTAAGAGGATATAATACAGAAGATGCAATTTATGAAATTGATAAATTTTTAGATGATTCTTTTATAGCTAATTTAAATGAAGTAACTATTGTTCATGGTAAAGGTACAGGAGTTTTAAGAAATAATATTTCAGATTTTTTGAAAAAACATAAGTTGGTTAAATCTTTTAGCTTTGGTAAATTTAATGAAGGTGGCGATGGCGCTACTGTTGTAAAACTAAAATAGGAGAAAATTATGATAAATTTTAAGAATATAGTTATAGATACAATTTTTGAACTAGATATAAATTTAAACAAAGAAGAAATTAGAGAATTAATTGAAATTCCACCTAATCCAGAAATGGGAGACTTTTCATTTCCTTGTTTTAAATTATCTAAAATTTTAAGAAAAGCACCAAATGTAATTTCTGAAGAATTGGTGAATAAAATTAATGTAGATAATAGTATATTCTCAAAGGTAAAAAATGTTGGACCTTATATTAATTTCTTCATTAAAAATTCAGAATTTTCTAAAAATGTAATAAAAGAAATATTTGAAAAAAAGGGAAAATATGGATCCTCAAAAGATAATTTAGATAAAACTATTGTTATTGACTATTCTTCAACTAATATAGCTAAACCATTCCATATTGGTCATATAAGAAGTACATTAATTGGAAATGTAATTAAAAATATATACAAATTTTTAGGTTACAATACAGTTGGTGTAAACCATCTTGGAGATTATGGAACTCAATTTGGTAAAATAATAGCTGCATACAAATTATGGGGAAATGATGAAGAGATAAATGCTGATCCAATAAATCAGTTATTAAAATTATATGTTGATTTTAATAATCTATGCAAAACTGATGAAAAAATGTTAGAAACTGCCAGAGACTATTTTAATAAATTAGAAAATGGAGATGAAGAGTCCGTTAGACTTTGGAATTGGTTTAAAGACATTAGTTTAATGGAATTTCAAAAGGTTTATGATAAATTAAAAGTTGAATTCGACTCATACAGAGGTGAAGCATATCATTCTCAATTTATTGATGATGTTGTTAAAGAACTTGAAGATAAAAATTTATTAGTTGAAAGTGATGGATGTAAAATTGTTAATCTAGATAAATATGATTTACCTCCTGCTCTAATTTTAAAAAGCAACTCTTCTAGTACTTATATAACAAGAGATATTGCAACTGCATTAACTAGAAAAAAAGACTATAATTTTTATAAAAATATTTATGTGGTTGCAACCCAACAAAAATTACATTTTCAACAATTAAAAGCTATTTTAGAAGAAATGGGATATGAATGGGCTAAAGATTGTATTCATGTTTCGTTTGGTATGGTAAGCGTAAAAGATGATTTTTTAGGAACTTCTGCAAAACTAAGTACAAGAGAAGGAAATGTTATATTCTTAAATGATGTACTTGAAAAAAGTGTAGAAAAAACTTTAGAAATTATAAACGAGAGAAACAGTTCTCTTGAAAATAAAGAAGAAATTGCTAAAGAAGTAGGAATTGGTGCTGTAATATTTCAAGAACTATTCAATACTAGAATTAAAGATTATTCTTTTGATTGGAACAATGTTCTTAATTTTGAAGGAGAAACAGGCCCATATGTTCAATATTCTGCTGCGAGGGCTAATAGTATATTAGAAAAAAATGATTTTTATTCAAAATTAAATAATATCGATATTTCTAAAGTTTCAGATTATGAAATGAATATAGATGAATTATCTTTAATTAAATCAATTTATAAATTTGAAGATATTTTATTAGATTCAGCTAAAAAATACGAACCTTCAATACTTGCTAGATATATAACTGAAGTCGCAAAATTATTTAATAAATTTTATAATTCTTGTCCTATAAATAATCAAGAAGATAGTGTTAAAGAATTTAGACTTATACTAACATATTGTACAAGATTACTTATTGAGATTGGATTAGGACTTTTAGGTATGGATACTCCTAAAAAAATGTAGGTGAATATGGATAATTTATATAATTATTTTATAAAATTTACTGATAAACTATATTTTCTTACAGTAAAAAATATTGAAATTAATGAAAAAAAATATAAAAATATTGATTTTCCAATTAGTTCAAATGTTCTATTAGAAAATATTAAAAATAATAAATTTAATAAAAATATCAATTTAACATACTTTTTTGAGGGTATTTTACTATTAAATGGAATAGATTCAAACTTTGATAATATTGAGTTTTTAAATGGTTTTATAAAATCAAAAAATATTAACTTATTAGATTTTGCTAAGTCTAAAATTGATTTTAATGATAATAATTATGATACAATAATTTATAATTTATTAATTATTAGAGGATTAATTAATTTAGAAATATCTGATGATTTTATTATAAAAATATATACTAAATATCTTTTAATGATTTTAGATTATGATAATAGTTATTATAATATAATAATTAATGAAATTAAAATTTTGCTGTCTAATTTAGAAAATAAAAATGAAGATGATTATTTACTAAATATGCTTTATGGTGATTTATGCGTAAAAGAAAAATTTTACATTAAAGCTAGTATATATTATAAAAAAGCCATAACTAATTCAAATAAGATAATTGATAATATTATCAATAAAAAAATAAAAGATATTAGTGTAAAAGTTAAAATTGAAGAGCTACTACAACTAGTAGATAGATATAAGTTTGAAGACTGTTATAAAATATTAAAAAATATTGATAATCTTAATCTAGATAAGGAAGATTCTTATTGGATTGCATATATATATAATAAATTAAATGAAAATGAAAAATCTATAGAATTCTACGAAAAATCATTAGATTTAAACGCCGATTTTTTGAATATTTTTATAGAATTAGGGTTATTATATTATAAAACACAAAAAATCGAAAAATCACTTGAAATTTTCGAAAGAGGACTATCTTTATATATTGATGATGAAATATTGCTATTTAATAAGATAATATTAGAATTAAAACTGAAAAAATATAAAAAAGCGAAAGAAGATATAGATAAATTATTATTGTACGAAGATTTAGATAATTCTATAATGAATGATGTATTATATTTAAAAGAATTATACAAAGAAAATTTAAAATAGTTTTTTTTCTGTAGTATTGACTTTTTGGAAATAATATAATATAATTTATGCATAAATAGAGTAGGGATTTAATTGGAGTCTCTTCTTTATTTTAAATTTTTTATTTTTCGCAAAATAATAGTTTTGCGAAAAATAATTAAAATTTTAAGGAGATACTATAATGGAACATTTTAATGATTGTCCAACTATATTAGATGACTACTTGAATTATTTATTAACTATAAAAGGACGTTCTACCCTTACTGTTAAAGAATATTATTATGATTTAAAAAGATTTTTGAAGTTTATAGTTATGAGAAAAAAATTATTCGGTTATAATTTAGATTCTGATATAGATTCTGTTTGTATTTTATCAATTAACAAACGTGATATACTAGATATTGATATAACCGATTTACATGCATATATTTCTTTTTGCGATTCATACTTTAATGATTCTACTAAAACTAAAGCAAGAAAAATATCTGCTATAAAATCATGGTTTAAATACTTGCATAATACTGTTGAATTAATTGATAAAAACCCTTCAGAAAAATTAGAATTACCAAAGTTACAAAAAAGAAATCCTGTATATTTGACTTTATCTGAATCAGAAAAAGTTATTAATTCTATAAAAGGTGAAAATAATGAGTTTAACAGAGCAAGAGATTTATGTATAATATTAATTTTCTTAACATGTGGTCTAAGAATTTCTGAACTAACTGGTATAAATATAGAATCTATTAAAGATGATAAATTAACTGTTATTGGAAAAGGTGATAAGGAAAGAACTGTTTTTCTAAATGAAAATTGTATTTATGCAATAAAAAGTTACTTAAAACTTAGGCCTGTAACAAAAGATACAAATGCCCTATTCTTAAGTTCACATAAAAAAAGAATTTCAAATAGATCTATTCAATTAAGATTAAAAAAATATATTGAATTAGCTGGACTGAATCCAAAAATTTACACTCCTCATAAATTAAGGCATACAGCAGCAACACTTATGTATAAATATGGAGATGTAGATATTAGAACTATTCAGAGTATTTTAGGTCATACAAGTGTAGCTACAACACAGATATATACCCACTTGGATGATGACGATATAAAAAAAGGAATTTCAAAAAACCCTATTTCAAAGTTAAAAATATAATATTATTGAATCAAAAAAGACAAGTTCATTACTTGTCTTTTTTATTAAACTCTTGAAAGATATTCATTTGTTCTAGTATCAATTTTTATTTTATCACCATTATTAATAAATAAAGGTACTGTTATAACTGCTCCTGTTTCAACTTTGGCAGGTTTGTTTGCACCAGTTGCTGAATCACCCTTAACACCAGGTTCAGTTTCTACAACTTCAAGTTCTACAAAATTTGGTGCACTAACATTAAATGCTTTTCCATCATGAAATCTTATTGTAGCATTGTCATTTTCTCTTAAATATAGTAGAGCATCTTCTACAACATCAAAGTTCAATGGTAATTGTTCATAAGTTTCTGTATCCATAAAGTAATATAACTCACCGTCTGAATATAAATATTGCATCTCTTTAGTTTCAATTTTTGCAACTTCATATTTATCATTTGGGTTAAAAGTCATTTCTCTAGAACCACCATTTTTTACTGATTTTATCTTAGTTCTTACAAAAGCAGCACCTTTTCCAGGTTTTACATGTTGAAAATCTATAATTTGGTATACATCTCCATCCATTTCAAATGTAGTACCTTTTCTAAAATCTCCTGCTGAAATCATTATTATTCCTCCTATTTTAATAAATAATCCAAAAAGTATTATAACATATTGCATTAAAAATATCTATATTTTTGCTCATTATTAATCATTTTTTTCTTTTTCGATAGTTTCTTTTACTTCTTTTTTTGTTCCTACTTTAACAATTTGCTTTTTTGGTTTGTAATAATCACTATTTAATAATTCTGCTTTTTCATTTCCTTTTTGTTTATATGATGAGCCCCTATAACCTGGAAATCCCTTTTCAACTACAACTTTCTTTCCTTCTGGTAAACTTGGATCCGGAACTTCCTCTATAGGCATTGGAATTCGGGAAACATCAGTAGTAAATAGTTTAATATCATAATTTTTCTTATCTGTATCACCCAATATTCTAAAAGTTATTTCCCCATTTGAAACATAACTAGTTATAACTATAGGAAAATCAAATGTATTTTGAAATTTCAAATCACTAGAACCTTCATAGTACATTGCATCTAAACCAATAGTACAATAAGGTACCCTCATTGAATGTTGATTTCGTTCAACTATTTTTAAATCAGATTTAACTAACGCTTGATATAAGGTAGAACTAACTTGACAAATTCCTCCTCCTATAGAATCTACTATCTTACTATTAATAAATGTTCCTGCAGGCTTATAACCTGTATTTTTAGATACTTCCCCTAACTCTTTTGAAAAAGAGAATGTTTCTCCTGGATTTACTACAAATTCATTAATTTTATTTGCTGCGATTTTTATATTATTATTTCTATTAGGCTGATTATCAAATTTAGTAGTTGCTTCTCCTATTACACCTTTGATTGATGATAACAATGTTTTATCAATCTTTTTATATTCTGTAACAATAGTTGGTATTTCTAAATCAAATTTCACAGGAACTGTATTAAAATTATCCAATATTTTTTCACTCTCAACTTTTAATCCAACTTTACCATCCACAACTGATATTTTTCCTTCAGAAAAAGAAAATTTTTCATCTATTGGTTCAGAATTTATTTTTTCAGAAACTTCGGTAATAATGCTATTTAATTTTGATAAATCAAAAGTAGACTTAGCATCAAACTTTTTAGGATTTTTTATCAAATTTTTTAAAGTTTCAATCCTTTCATCATCGGATCCTGACCTACCTATATTAAAAGCTTCATTAACTAAATTTTCATAATTATATGAAAAGTCAATATCTTTAGGAAGAAACTTCTTTTCATAATTACCATGTTTTAAAGTGAACTCGCTACCCATTTCTAAACTTTGTTTTATTTTATTTAAAGCTTCTTCTTTAGTTAAATCTTTTAAATCAATATTATTAATATAAATTCCTTCATAGAATTTATCATATGTTAAAAGTTCTTCTTTCTTTAAATTTTTAGTATGTCCTGTAGCATTACTTAATGGATTTCTATTAAGCAAAAAATAACCCGATATTGTTACTATTAAAAATATTCCTAATACAGCAAATATTTTTATATATCTTTTCATATATCCTCCTATAAATTCTTAAAGTATAAACATTCGGAATTTATTATGCAATTTTTACAATCTGGTTTTCTTGATTTACATAATCTTCTTCCATGAAAAATAAATAAATGATGTGCTTTATTCCATGTATTTTTCTTTAGCTTCTTCATTAATGCAAATTCAGAATCTAAAACATTACCTTCATTTATAATTCCTATTCTATTTGTAACTCTAAACACATGAGTATCTACAGCAAGAGAAGGAATACCAAAAGCACAAGATCTAACTACATTTGCAGTTTTTCTTCCAACTCCTGGTAATGAAGTTAATGATTCCATATCACTTGGAACTATAGAATTATATTTTTCAACTAAAATTCTACAAGTTTCTAAAATATTTTTACTTTTTGAATTATAAAAACCACAACTATGTATATATTTAGACAAACCATCAACATCTAAAGTTAAAAATTCTTCTGGAGTCTTAAAATCCTTGAATAATTTTTCAGTAACCTTATTAACTCTTACATCAGTACATTGAGCAGATAAAATAGTTGCTATCAGCAGCTCGAAACTGTTAGAAAAATTAAGTTCTGGTTTTGCATTAGGATATAATTTTTCTAATTTTTCCATTACAATGTTTATTTTTTCCTTAGATAAACATTTCAAAACATTCACTCCAATATCTTATTATTTAATAGCTATAGTTTTTTTGTAAAAAGTGTAAAACTATAACTATTATACCATAATTTTTTTTAAAATACGCTAATTCTTAAAAATATTTCTAAAAGTTTTATAAATTTATGTATTTTTTATCATAAAAAGTATTTAATACATTAATTAGTGCTATTTTAGTTTGATAAAAATTTAAACCACCTTGATAATACACATTATAAGGTTCTCTTAGAGGTCCATCTGCACTCAATTCAATACTTGAACCATCTATAAAGCTTCCTGAAGCCATAATAACTTTATCAGAATATCCTGGCATATCCCATGGATAGGGGACAACGTGGCTATCTACACAACAAAATTCTTGTATAGCTCTGCAAAAATCTATAACTTTATTCTCATCATTTAAAGTAATTACTTGAATAATATCACTTCTTTTTTCATTATATTTAGGAATTGTTTTATATCCTAACTTTTCAAAAATATATGATACTAATATTGCACTTTTTACTGCTTCTAAAACTATATGAGGCGCAAAGTATAATCCTTGAATAATTGCTCTTGTAGTACCAAAACTTACACCTACATGCTTTCCAAGACCTGGAGAAGTAAGTCTATTCGAAATAGATTCTATAATATCATTGGAGTTTGAAACTATGTATCCTCCATTTAAAGTGATTCCTGCACCTAAATTTTTTAATAATGATCCTACAACTATGTCGGCGCCAACTTCTAGAGGTTCCTTTTTTTCAACAAATTCACAGTAGCAATTATCAATCATTATAATAATATCTGGAAACTTTGATTTTATTTTATTAATAACTGTTTTTAATTCACTAATTGAAATACATCTTCTACTACTATAACCAGGAGATCTTTGAATAGCTAATAATTTAGTCTTTGAATTGATTTTAGATAATACAGTTTCTACATCAATTTCATTATTTACTAAATCAACTTTATCATACTTTATTCCATAATCAAGTAGTGTTCCCTTTTCATCTCCACTAATACCTATAACCTTTAAAAGTGTGTCATAAGGAGTTCCAGTTATATAAATAAACTCGTCTCCTGGTAATAAATTACCTTGCAATGCTAAAGATATTGCATGAGTTCCACATGTTATTTCTTGCCTTACTATAGCATCTTTTGCTTTAAAGATGTCGCAATATATCCTTTCTAATTTCTCTCTTCCAAAGTCACCGTATCCATATCCTGTTGTCCAAGAAAAATCAGTAGCAGATAATTTTTGCTTTTTAAATGCATTTAAAACTTTTAATTGATTATATTCTTCTATTTCTTTTAAAGTTTCAAATTCTATTTCTATTTCCTTAGAACATTTGTTTACAAAATTAATAATTTTAGAATCAAAATTAAAATCAGTATCTAAATATTTTTCCAATTTATAATTCTCCTTTAGTTAAAAAATCTTTTACTAATTTTTTAGATTTAAATAGAACTTCATCATATCCATTTTCAACATCAATCCAATGTATATTTTCATTCCTATTAAACCAAGTAAATTGTCTTTTAGCGTATTTTCTTGAATTTTGTTTTATATTATCAATACAAGATTCCAGAGTAATTTCTCTCTTAAAATATGGAATAAACTCTTTGTATCCAATAGCAGTAAATGGTTGTGAATACTCGCCATATTTTTTATATAGACTTGATGCTTCTTCAACAAGTCCATTATTAATCATTATATCGACTCTAGAATTTATTTTATCATATAATATTTTTCTATCTAAAGTTAATCCTATTATTAAGTAATCATACTTACAATTATTATTTTCATAATCTTTGCATTGTTTGGAAAATTCTTTTTTTGTATTTACACAAACTTCTATTGCTCTAATTACTCTTTTTATATTGTTTTTATGAATTTTTTCTCTACTTGAATAGTCTAGATATAATAATAAATCATAAAGCAAATTTGCCCCATTTTTTTCGTAAAATTCTGTAATTTGTTCTCTTAGATTATTCGATTCTTCAGATTCAGTAAATTTAAAATCATATAATATAGAATTTACATAAAGTCCTGTTCCTCCTACAAAAATCGGAATGTTATTATGAGAATAAATTTCTTCAATATATTTCTCTGCCATATTTTTATATTCAGAAACATTAAATTTTTGATTTCCATCTAAAATATCAATCATATAATGATTAATTCCACTAACTTCCTCTTCTGTTATCTTAGCAGTTCCTATATTAAATTCTTTATAAATTTGCATAGAATCACAAGATATAATCTCTCCTGAAAAATCTTTTGCTATATCAACGCTTAATTTTGTTTTTCCAACAGATGTAGGGCCAACAATAAATATTATTTTTTTCTTCATTTTTATTCCTTAAAAAATAATTTATCAAAATCTTCTTTAGATATTTTTCTTAATATTTTTTTGTCATAGAAATTTATATCTAGATTTATTTTAGATAACTGTGACAATAATTCTTCTATCTCAAAATCCGTTAAACTTAAATTTATTCGTTTTTTAGAAACCATTTTGTATAATGAGTCCTCAAACACTCTATTATCTTTAAATAACAGTTCATCAATCATTTCTCTAATATCTTCTTTATCTAAATTATCATTTAATAAATTAGGAATTGTCCTTATTGCTATAGAATTTTCATCAAAAATATCAGCTTCTATACCTAAATTTTTCAACTTATCTTTAATAGTATTAAACACACTCAATTTATATTCATTTAATTCCAAAATTATAGGAAATAAAAGTATCTGTTTTGTAATAGTACAATTATTGTAATTATCCAATAAATTTTCATACAACAGTCTATATTTAGCATTTAGTATATCTATAATTATAAACTCATCCTTATCGGACAATAAAATATATTTTGAAAAAATTTTACCTATAATTTCATAATCTAAAATATTTTTTGAAGTTTCAGTATTATCATCAAGTTTTATTTGTTCCAATACTGGAGTATTTTCTACTTTTTCGTCCTCAACAATATAATTTTCAATATTATCTTCTTCATTTATCGTTTTTATATCATCTTTATTTACTTTAAATAAATCATCATAAGAAAACTTATTTACAATATTTTGTGTATTATAATCATCATCATAAATTATAGTTTCAATAATATCTTCTTCTGAAGATTGTTCGTTATTAATCTTTTCTTCGTTGTATAAGATTTTTTCTTTTTGTTCTTCCTTTACAGATATAAAATCACTTGTAGTATTTTTTAGAACAATGTCAGTAATGTTATTATTAAGTAAATTTAGTAACTTGTCTTCAAAAATAAATTTAATCTTTCTTTTATTTGGATGAACATTTATATCTATTAAGCTGGGATTTACTTCGATAAACATTACAAATGCAGGAAACTTTCCTTTTGGTATTAATGTAGCAATTGATTTTTCTATTATATTTCTAATCTTTTCATCAAAAATATATCTTCCATTAACAAATAAAAATTGTGATGCTCTACTACCTTTATAAAAGTGATTATTTGAAATATATCCATAAATCTTATAATCTGAGTCCTCAATATTTACAGAAATTAAATTCTTATAAAAATCATCTTTAAAAATATATTTTATATTATCTTTTAAAGTATTTTTTTCACTTGTTTCGAATACAACTTTCGAATCTTTTATATATTTAAAAGATATTTTTTGATTAGCCAATGCAAAAGAGTACATCAACGTTGTTATGATTGAGTTTTCATATGCATCTGATTTTAAAAATTTCTTTCTAATAGGAACATTGTAAAATAAATCTCTAATGTAAATTGTTGTTCCTAAATTCATCCCTATCTTATTTTTTCTAATAATCTTATTATTTTCAAGATAACAGTGAATTCCGAATTCACTGTTCTTTGTTCTTGTATTAATGTCAACTTTTGAAATTGCAGATATACTAGCTAATGCCTCTCCTCTAAATCCATAAGAAAGAATAGAATATATATCTTCAAAATTATTTAATTTAGATGTAGCGTGTTTGGTAAATGCCAACTCTATATCATCTTCTTCAATTCCACAGCCGTTATCAGAAATCATAATTTCTTTTTTACCGGCATTTTTAATTTCAACCTTAATAAATGTTGCACCTGAATCTATTGAATTTTCAACCAACTCTTTTATTACAGAATAAGGATTTTCTATAACTTCTCCTGCTGCAATTTTTTGAATTGTATCTTCTGACAATAATTTTATAGACATATAAATCTCCTATCTATTCATTATCACTTTTAGATATATTTATTAAATCATTTAATATACCAAAAGCTTCCATTGGGCTTATTTTTTCAATATTTATACTATTTAAATTAGTAATTATTTTATCATTGACCTTAGTTTTTATTACATTTGAACTATCAATAATATCTTTTTCTATTTCAATTTCCTTATTTTCAATGCTATCTAAAATAATTTTTGAACGATTTATAACTTCCATAGGAAGTCCTGCAAGTTTTGCAACTGCTATCCCATAACTCTTATTAGCTCCACCATCCATTATTTTTCTTAAAAAGACTATTTCATCATTTTCTTTATCTTCAATAACTTGAATATGCTTATTTTTTATGCAAGCAAAAGTATGTTCTAAGTCAATTAATTCGTGATAATGTGTAGCAAATAATGTTTTCGATTTTATATTTTTTGTAATATACTCAAGAATTGCCCAAGCGAGACTTAATCCATCAAAAGTTGAAGTTCCTCTTCCAACCTCATCAAGTATAAGTAAACTATTTTTAGTAGCATATCTTAAAATATTATTAACTTCTTTCATTTCTACCATAAAGGTACTTTCTCCTTTATATAGATTATCTGAAGCTCCAATACGAGTAAATATTTTATCTACTATCGAAATATTTGCACTATCAGCAGGTACGAATGAACCAATCTGAGCTAATATAACTATGAGAGCTATCTGTCTTATATAAGTTGATTTTCCACTCATATTAGGCCCTGTTATAATCTGAATTAAATTATCACTTTGTCCAATATTTGTATCATTAGGGATAAATTCATTTATTGAACTTAAAAAACTTTCTATAACAGGATGTCTACCATTTTTTATATCTATTATCCCTTCTGAATTTAAAGTCGGTTTACAATAATTATTTTTAAATGCAACTATTGATAAAGAAAATATAGAATCTATGAATGAAATTATATCTGATAATTTTTGTAATGTTTTAATATTCATTTTTATTGTATTTCTTATTGAAATAAATAATTCATATTCTTTTTCTATAATATCACTTTCAGATCCGAATATCATATTTTCAATAGTTAGAAGCTCATTTGTTTTATACCTATTTGCATTAGTTAAAGTTTGTTTTAATTCAAAATATTCAGGAACTAAGTTTTGATATGATTTTGTAACTTCAAAAAAATAACCTGTTTTCTTATTAAATATTAATCTTAAATTTTTAATTCCGGTAATATTTCTTTGATCAACTTCATATTTAATTAACTTTTGTTTTCCAACTATTTTATTATTTCTTATTAAATCAAGTTCTTCATCATAACCAATCTTTATCAAATTTCCTTCTTTCAATAAAATTCCTACGTCTTCAAGAATAGCTGAATTTATAAGATTATAGATATATTCGGTATCAGGAATATTTAAAGCTATATTAGAAAATAAAGTATTACTATCTAAAAATAATCTTTTAATCTTTGGAACAGCTGATAAAGAATTTTTTAAATGAATTAAATCTCTTGCATTACAATTTCCAAAAGAAATTTTTGAATTTATTCTTTCTATATCAGAAATACTTGCTAATAGTTCTTCTAATTCATTTCTTAAATTAGAGTTTGAAACTAAATCTTCAACCAACGATTGTCTTCTTTGAATTTTTTCTATTTCTAGAAGAGGTTGATCTAACCATTTATTAAGCAATCTAAAACCCATAGGAGTTTTAGTATAATTTATAACTGATAATAAAGATCCATTTATGTCATTACTAAAATTATTTTTTTTAAGTTCCAAATTAATTCTTGAATTAGCATCAATTCTTAGATAATCGCTTAATTTATATAAATTAACTTTTTTAAAATCATTCAATTTAACATTAAATCTGCAAACATATTTATAAAAGTTATCTATTGAAAAAAGTAATATTTTATTACTAAGATTATTAGAATAAAATTCTTCATTATTCTCTCTTAAAGATTTAAAATCTTGATCTATATCTACTTTTGTATAAATAATTCCTAAATTTTTTAATAATTTAACAACACTTTTTTCTAATGATTTTAATATATTTGAATTTATTATAACTTCTGACGGAGTTGTACGAATTACTTCTTCCTCTAAAGCAGTAATTAAATTATCTCTGTTCATTTCAAAAATACTTGTACAGAATATTTCACTGGTTGAAATATCAGAATATGTGATACTTAAATTTGTAGAATCCATATAGATACTCATAATATAATTATTTTTATTAGTAGCTAATTCATCGAATTCATCAATAGTTCCCGGAGTTACTAGTTTAATAACTTCCCTCTTTACAATTCCTTTAGCAAGTTTTGGATCTTGAACTTGTTCACAAATAGCAACTTTAAAACCTTCAGAAACTAACTTATATAAATATTGATTTACAACATGATGTGGAATACCGCACATTGGTGCAGTTTTACCACTGCCACAATCCCTTTTAGTTAATGCTAGATCTAAAATTTTTGAAACTATTTTTGCGTCTTCAAAAAACATTTCATAAAAATCACCTAGTCTATAAAAAATAATACAATCATTATAATTAGATTTAACTTCTAGATATTGTTTCATCATTGGTGTAAAATCGCTCATAATTACTCCTTACTAAACTATCTCTCCTTCAAGTGCAAATGAATTATGTCCAGTTATTTTAACGTTAACTAACTGTCCAATATTTCTTTTTCCACCTTTAAAATGTACTAATTTATATCCTCTTGTTCTACCTGTAAGAATATCTGGATTATTTTTACTAATTCCTTCAACTAATACTTCAAGAGTTTGTCCTAAACATTCTTTGTTTTTTTCATAAAAAATTTTATACATAGAATCTATTAGTCGCTGAAATCTTTCTTGTTTTACTTCGTGTGGTATTTGATTTTGCATTTCAGCAGCTTTTGTACCTTTTCTTATAGAATATAGAAAAGTAAATCCTTGGTCATATTTAACCTTTTCCACCATGCTTAATGTATCTTCAAAATCTTCTTCCGTTTCACCTGGAAATCCAACAATTATATCAGTAGAAAGAGTAATATTAGGTATTTTCTCTTTTAATTTTCTGATTAATTCCAAATAATGTTCTCTAGTATATACTCTATGCATATCCTTTAGTATCTTATTACTACCAGACTGGAATGGTAAATGAATATTTTCACAAACTTTATCCAAATTTGCTATGGCATCTATTAATTCATCAGAACAGTCTTTCGGATGGCTTGTCAAGAATCTAATCCTTTCAATTCCTTCTATCTCATTAACCATTTTTAATAATTCTGGAAATGTCACTTTAGGTCTTAAAGTTTTTCCATATGAATTAACATTTTGTCCTAATAATGTTATTTCTTTATATCCTTTTTTTGCCAATTCTTTTATTTCATTAATTATGCTTTCAGGGGTTCTACTAATTTCTTTTCCCCTAGCATAAGGAACTATACAAAAAGTGCAATAATTATTACAACCTGTCATTATATTTACATAAGCAATAAATGGATGTTCTCTATTTATAGGAGTTTCATCGTCAAGTATATCTTCTTCTTCAATATCTACGACAACTTCTCCTGTACTTCTATGTCTAGAAATAAGAGAAGGCAATCTTGAGATATTTTTCGTCCCAAAAATTATATCCACATGTTTATATTTTGAAATTATAGTAGCTCTTGCATCTCCTGTTTGCATCATACAACCACAAACAGCTATAATCATTTCAGGTTTCTTTCTTTTTAAATTTTTCAAAGCACCAAGTTGTCCATAAACTTTAAGTTCTGCATTTTCTCTGACTAAGCATGTATTATAAATAATAAAATCTGATTTTTCTAAATCATCTTCTTTTGTATACCCTAAAGTTTCTAATAAATATGATATTTTTTCTGAATCATGATGATTCATTTGACAACCATAAGTTATAATTGTATATTTTTTGCTCAAAAAATTCACCTCTATTTATATTTGTTTTTTAATGCATATTGTATCTTTCTCTCGTGTTCTTTTTCAAGCATACTGTCTCTCTTATCATAATTTTTTTTGCCACGAGCGAGTGCAATATCAAGTTTTATCCATCCATTCTTTATGTGAACATCTAAAGGAATTAATGAATATCCTTTTTCTTTTGTTTGTCCAATTAATTTATTAATTTCTCTTTTATTTAAAAGTAATTTTCTTTCTCTTGTGGGTTCTAAATTATATATATTTCCATGATCGTAAGGCGTTATATTCATTCCGAGAATAAAAACTTCTCCATTCTTAATTGAACAATAACTCTCCTTAATAGAAACTTTTCCTTGCCTAATACTTTTAACTTCAGTACCTGATAAAGAAATTCCAACTTCATAGATATCTTCTATAAAATAATCATGTCTTGCTTTTTTATTGCTCGCTATTGTTTTTATAGTCGTTTTATCTCTCATAATATCACCTATTTAAATAAAAATTTATTTCATTAGTTATTTCATTTACTTTTGCAACAATAACTTCTACTCCCATCCCTATATCAAATACATTTTTTCTTCTTCTACCAATAGCGGTTAATGTTTGTCCATCAAATTCATAGTAATCATCCATAATGTCCTCATACTTGACAAGTCCTTCAACAGTATTTTCTAATTGTACAAAAAGTCCAAATGAAGTAACTGAAACGATAATTCCTCTAAAAACTTGACCTATTTTATTTTTCATAAATTCGACTTTTTTGATATCTTCCAACTTTCTTTCTGCATCAATAGCTAATACTTCAGTATCATTTATATGATTAGAAGTTATATCTAAGTAGCTTATATAATTTTTAGGTATTTCAATGTTTGAATGTAAATAATTTTTTAAAGTTCTATGAACAGTTAAATCTGCATATCTTCTTATAGGAGAAGTAAAATGGCAATATAAAAATGTTGCTAATCCAAAATGTATATCAATATTTGGAGAATACCTAGCTTTAGTCATAGATCTTAAAATAGAATAGTTTATAAATTCTGATTGGTTTGTATCTTTAAATTGATCTATTATTTCACTTAAATACTTTGAAGTAATCATATCTATAGGTTTCATTTTTATATTTAAACGATTTAGATGATTTCTTAAGATTTCTAATTTATCTTCTTGTGGTTTAGAATGAATTCTATATATTATAGGGATATCACAATCTCCAAAATGCTTTCCTACTACTTCATTAGCACATATCATAAATGATTCAATTATCCTATTTGCTACTCCATTTTCTTTTTTACTAATATTTTCTACTTTACCATCATTATCAAAAGTAATTGCAATTTCAGGAAAATTAAAGTCTATAGTTCCTCTATTTATTCTTTTATTAGTTAAAATTTCATCTAATTCTTTCATAACTAATAATTTTTCTTTTAAAGTTTCATCATTATAAAAATGCTTTTTACCTTCTAAAAAATTTGTAACATCATTATAAACTAATCTATAATTGCTATTTATAACAGATTCATAAAATTTATATTCTTTAACATTACCATTTTTTCCAATTATCATTTTTACAGTAATAGATAATTTATCAGTATTAGGATTTAAAGAACAAAGATTATTAGAAAGCACTTCAGGTAACATGGGAACAACATAATCAATTAAATATACACTATTACCTCTTTTATAAGCTTCTCTGTCCAACTTACTGTCTTTTTTTACATAATGAGATACATCTGCTATATGAACATATAGTATATAATCATTTCCTTTTTTATCTATAGAAATGGCATCATCAAAGTCCTTTGCGTCAGCTCCATCAATAGTAACCGTAAATAAATTTCTAAAATCTACTCTATTTTTAATTTCTTTTTTTATATCAATTTGTGTTAATTCTTCTAATTCTTTATTAATCTTATTTGAAAATTTATAAGGTATTTCCATATCTTTTAACAATGAAATAATTTGAGTATTTTTATTATTTTTATTTCCTATTACTTCAATAATAACTCCTTCAGGGTTACGCTTCTTATCAGGAAATTCAACTAATTTACACACAACCTTGTCATCAGTTTTTGCTCCGTTTTTGTCACCTTTTTTAATAAAAATATCATAATTACATTTAATATCATCAGGAACCACAAATCCAAAATTTTTATTTTCTGTAAAAGTACCAACAATTAAATTGTTATTTCTATTCAAGACATTTATAACTCTACCTTCAGCTTTCGAGTTTATTCCCTTTTCTTTTATTATTTCTATTTCAACATCATCATTATGATTAGCGTGATTTAATTCCTTTTTGGGAATAAAAACATCATCAATATCATCCTCAGAAATGAAAAATGCATTACCTTTTGTTGTAAAAGAAATTTTCCCTTTTAAGATTTCTTTTTTTTGATAAATACTATATTTATAATCAATTAATGATATTTTTCTGTTATTAACAAGAGAATCTAATAATTTAAAAAATTGCTTTAAATTATTAAATGAAATATTTAAAGCTACAGCTAGTTCTTCCTTTGTTAATGGAATATAATTCTTTTTTTTCATAAAATTTAATAATTGTTTTTCTAAATTCATTAAAATCTCCTTGTATGTAAAAAGTAAAAAAATATAAGGTCATACCTTATATTTAATTATAAATATTAAGCAAAACTATAAGCCGTGTTCTGTATTAGACAATCATCTATCTAGACAAATTGTTGCCAATTTGTTCAAGCAATCTACCTATGAACGTAGCGAGCAACTACAAAAGTTCAATCTTGATCTTGCACCGAATGGGGTTTACATAGCCATATAGTCTCCTATATGCTGGTAAGCTCTTACCTCACCTTTCCACCCTTACCATTATAAATGGCGGTATATCTCTGTTGCACTAGCCTTAGGGTCGCCCCCACTGGACGTTATCCAGCATCCTGCTCTGTGGTGCACGGACTTTCCTCGTGATTATATCACGCGATTGTCTGTTTTACTTAATTTGATTAAAATATATTTCTTTTAAAAATATTATCTCTATAAATTAGCATCTTTAAATTAATATTTTTATTTATCAAAAATTCTTTTAAAGAAATCAAACCTGAAATTTCTGACTCAAAATGACCTAAGTCAATAATATTTAGATTATTTTCTAAAGCTAATTGAATATCGTGATATTTAAAATCTGAACTAATTAATAAATCTACTTTCCTTAAAACTGCATTTTTAATAGAAAATGCACCAGATCCTCCTAATACTGCAACTTTTGAAATACTTTTTTCAATATCACCAAAATATAATAATGGATTTTCGAAATTATTTTTTAGTTTTATAAGATAATTTTTAAATGTATCATTTTCAACGTTTCCAACTATTCCATAACCATAATCCTCTTTATAATCAACAAAAACTTCTTGATTATTTAACAAACATTTATCTGCCAAATATTTGTTTACTCCATTTGGATGAATATCTAAAGGTGTATGTATGGAAATTACATTAATTTTATTATTCATTAATAGTTCAATCTTTTTGTAATATTCAGAATTCACATTTAAATATTGAATTTTTTCAAAAAATAAAGGATGATGTGTTATAATACAATTAATATTATTTGATACCGCATAATTAATTGAATCAATAGTAATATCAAGTGCTATTAAAATTCCTTTAATTTCCGCTTCAAGATTTCCAATCTGGAAACCTGAATTGTCCCAATCTTCTTGTAAATAGAATGAATATTCAGAATCCAATAAATCGATTAAATCACTTACTTTAAAATTCATTTAAAATACCTCTAATTTCATCAATTAAATTAGTAATCTCTATGATTCTTTCATTATTTTTACTTTGTATACTAATTTTATGTTTAATATCTCTATATTTTTTTAATTCATTTTCTAAAAATAATTTCAAATTCTCAGATTTGTTTTTTATAAGTAACTTTCCATATAGGTATTCATAATCATTTCTGTAGTAATCTTTACCTCTTTTTACCTTCAAAATTTGATAATATTTTCTATTTTCTAGTACATCATCTTCTTTTTCTATAACAAAATTATTATGCAATAAAAACATTCTAAGAATATCCAATGAATTATTTGGAGATAAAATTAAGCTATTTGCAGATTTTGCAACATTTAAATTTTTTTCTAAAATTTCTTTAATTAGAATTCCACCCATACCAGATACAATTATTGTATCTACTTCAAATTCAACAATGGAATCTAAACCATCAGATACTCTAGTTTCAATATTTACAATATTGCTATTATATATTAGTTTTTGTTCTAATTTCTCTAAGGAGTTTTTACTAATATCAGTTGCAATAATTTTTTTTGATATATTATTTTTGGATAATTCTATAGGTATTATTCCATGATCAGTTCCTATATCTGCAACAATTGAATTTTCATCAACTAAATTGCAAATTTTTTTTAATCTTAAACTAGTCATATATCTATTCCAAGAAATCTTTTAATTTTTGGCTTCTACTTGGATGTTTTAATTTTCTAAGTGCTTTAGCCTCAATCTGTCTTATTCTTTCTCTAGTAACCTCAAATTCTTTCCCAACCTCTTCTAAAGTTCTAGGTGTACCATCATTAAGTCCAAATCTGAGTTCTAAAACTTTTTTCTCTCTATCTGAAAGAGTACTTAAAACTTGATTTAATTGTTCTTTTAACATAGAAAAATTTGCTGCTTCATCTGGAGCAATGGCCGTTTCATCTTCAATAAAATCTCCCAAATGACTATCATCTTCTTCCCCTATAGGAGTTTCTAAACTTACAGGTTCCTGAGCAATTTTTCTTATTTCATTTACCTTTTCGACTTCAATTCCCATATGTTCAGAAATTTCTTCGTTTGTTGGTTCTCTTCCAAGTTCTTGAACTAATTGTCTTTCAATTCTAACTAATTTATTTATAGTTTCAACCATATGAACTGGGATTCTTATAGTTCTAGCTTGATCTGCTATAGATCTAGTAATTGCTTGTCTTATCCACCAAGTAGCATAAGTACTAAATTTAAAACCTCTTCTAAAATCAAATTTTTCAACTGCTTTCATTAGACCCATATTTCCCTCTTGAATCAAGTCTAAAAATTGCATTCCTCTTCCAACATATCTTTTAGCTATACTCACTACAAGCCTTAAGTTTGTTTCTGCTAATTTTTTCTTAGCTTCAATATCTCCAGCTTCCATATTTTCTGCTAAAATTCTTTCTTCATCAGCACTTAATAAAGGTATTTTTCCAATTTCTTTTAAATACATTTTAACAGGATCATCAATATTAAAACCCTTTAAGTCAGAAAAATCTTCTAATTTAATTTCTTCATCTTCAGGATCTTCTTTTTCATCTTCTAAATCAATTAAATCATCAGTAATTTCAAGATCCTCCAAGTTTTCGCTTTCATCAATAAACTCTACTTGATTATCAGCTAATTTTGCTTTTATTTCTTCAATATCATCAATATCTATTAAATTAAATAAATCTAAAGATTCAAGATACTTGTTATTAACAAAACCACCATGTTCATTAGCATATTTTGTAAGTTCCTCTATTATTAGAATTTTTACCTCATCATATTCAATATCATTTAATTTATTATTCATGATGAACCCCTTTCTCAATATTTTTAAGATTCCTGTTTAGCTCCATTAACTTTTCGATATTATAATTCAAATTTGATATAACGTCTTTATTAGTTTTATCCATTTGTTTCAATTTTTCAATATTCAAAGTTGTTTTTCTAATCTCAAAATTTAAAATAGTTATATCAAGTAATCTATTATAATCTAATGTTGATAATTTTATCTTTTCATTATAACACTTAACTATATATTCAACAATTTTTAAGTTATTAATACTATTCTTAAATTCATCAATTAATGCTGATGGAACGGTTATAGTATTATTCTCAGCATTATTTTTAACATAACAAAAGATATCAAACAAATCAGAATTCTTAGATAATTTTTCCAATTTACCAATGATCTTCAGTACATTATTTTCACATCTCATTAATAGTATGATACCCAATATTAAAACTTTTTTGTCAGAATTTAATAATAAATGCTCTGTTTTATAATTTATTTCAACTTCTTCATCCTTTTTTTCAACTACTTTTTCTTTTTTATCATAGTTTAAAAAATCTTCTTTAAGCGAATTACTATCTAACCCAAATTCATTAGAAATTTTATTTATATATAAATCTCTTAGTATATTAGTATCAATCTTAACTAAAAAGTCTAATATTGAATCGTAAAAAATTGAATTATCAGTAATTGAATTAGAATTTTTTTTGTTTTTTTTCAATATTTCATAGTTAAAACTATTAATATCATATGGAGATTCTAAAAGCTTATTAAATTCATTCAATCCATATTTTTTTATATAATCATCTGGATCTAATTTATCTGGAAGCATAATTATATTAGGTTTTACAGAAATTTCATTAAATACGAAATTTGTTTTTTCTGTTGCACTTATGCCTGCATTATCACCATCATAACATAAATATACATTATTTCTAAAATATCTTTTAATAAGTCTTGCTTGACTTTCAGTAAATGCCGTTCCAAGTCCTGCAACAACGTAATTTATACCACTTTGATACAAAGATATTACATCCATATATCCTTCAACAATTAAGACTTTATTTCTAATATTATTTTCGATTATTTTATCAAGAGCATATATATTATCTCCTTTTTTAAATACAACACTTTCAGGAGAATTTAAATATTTAGCACTATCATCTACAATAGTTCTTCCACCAAAACCTATAATTTTTTTGCTTGTATTTAAAATAGGAAACATAATCCTATTCCTAAACCTATCAATATAATCACCAGTTTTAGTTTTTATTATCAATCCTAACTCTTCAGCAATTTTAATATCCATTTTTTTTAGTTTTAATTCATTATAAAAAGATTTCCAATTTTCATCTGCATAGCCAATAAAAAAAAGATTAATTGATTTTTGATTAATACCTCTTTTTGATAAATATTGTTTAGGAATAGAATTTTCCATCATACTTTTATAATAAAACCTAGCTGCAAATTCGTTTATTTCATAATATTTATCAAAGTTTATTTTATTACTAACATTAAAAGAGTTTTCATATTCTAATTCAATCCCAAACTTTTCAGCTAACTTTTTTAGAGTACTAACATAATCCAATGAATCTATTTCCATAATAAAGGAAATACTATCACCATGTTTACCACATCCAAAGCAATGAAAAGTATTTGTTTCTGGATAAAGAAAAAAAGAAGGTGTTTTCTCACTATGAAAAGGACAATTTCCCATATAGTACCTTCCACTTTTTTTTAAGGATACATAGTCACTAACAACTGATATAATATCCGATTTTTCTTTAATTTCTTCAATTTTTTCCTTTTTTATATAAGACATTTCTATCACCTTATGTTAAAACTTTTCAATTGATATATGTTAAAATTTAAGCATAATGCATTTATTAATATTCCAAGAATTCTTGAAAAATTCATGTTAATATTATTTAAAACAATATTTTCTAATTTTTTAGAATTATAAAGAAAATAAATATAATTATATTCATTTTCATCAATTATATAATTGTACTTATAATTATATTTTAGACTTGAATTTATAATTAATTCTGAAATATCAAAATTGTAATTTTTTATATTTTTATCGCAATCAAATAATATATGATATCCATTAAAAATCAAATATTTAAGAATAAAATAACTTAATATTATTTTATAATCTATTTGCTTAGTTATTAACACCTCTTTTATTAGATTATAAACTTCTGTATTTTTAAATTCAGATACAGTAGTCTTTAAAATAATTTCTGAAAGAATGTTCAAAAATAATATATGTTCCTTAGATTTAAAAGAAATAAATTCTAACAACTCATATTCATTACAATAGAAAAATTCGTTTCTGTAATTTAATTTAAAACTATAATTAGAGTACATAGATAAATACATTTCAATATTTTTTGTATAAATTGAAATAAGTCCAAACTCATCAGTATATACTCTAAATATTTTAGCATTATTTAAATAGGTATTTTCTGAAATAACGAAGCCATTTATATTACCATAAATACTATTTTCTAAAATATCCAAATTCTTTCACCTTAAATGATTTGTTTCTCCAATCGTCATCTATTTTAACAAAAAGTTTTAAATTAACTTTTGAATCTAAAAACTTTTCTATATCTAACCTAGCAGACTTTCCAATTTTTAATATCATATCTCCATTTTTACCAATTACCATACCTTTGTGAGATTTTTTCTCAACACAAATTATTGCGTCAATATCAATAATAGGTTTATTTTTTCTTATAGAAAATTTTTCAATTAATATATTAATCCCATGAGGAATTTCATCTCTTAAGAAATTAAGAGCTTTTTCTCTTATTATCTCACTTACTATTTCTCTTTCAGATTGGTCAGTAATCATGTCATCTGAATAATATTTAGGACCATAGGGTAAATATGATTTTATACTATCTATTAAATTATATACATTAGTTCCTTCATAAGCGGATATTGGAATAATTTTTTCAAACAAATTCATATCTTCATATTTTGAAAAAAGTTTAGAAATCTCGTCAACATTTAATGTATCTATTTTATTAATAATACATAATTTTGGAAGATTTATCTTCTTTAGCATATCTATTATTAAATTATCCAATTCTCCTATTTCAAAATTAACATCAACCATATATAGAATTAAATCTACATCCTTAAGAGAACTTCTAGCTTCTTTAAGCATAAATTCTCCCAATTTATTTTTTGGATTTTGAATACCGGGAGTATCCAGAAATATAATTTGAGAATCTAAAGAATTATATATTAATTTTAAATTAGACCTAGTAGTTTGTGGTTTGTTAGATATAATCGAAATTTTCTCTCCAATTATTCTATTTAATAATGTTGATTTACCAACATTTGATCTACCAACAATTGTAACAAATCCTGATTTTATATCATCCATATTACAAATCCTCTGGTCCAAAACTATAAGGTAAAATTTCTGAAAATTTTACTATCTTATATTCTTGTTCATTTTTTATTATAATTATCTCACAATCATTAGAACAAAATTCTCTTATAACTTGTCTACAGACTCCACAAGGATATGTTAAAGAATTTTCTTTCCCAACAACTGCTATTTTTGTAATCATTTTCTCTCCATCATATATTGCTTTAAATATAGCTACTCTTTCTGCACAAACTGTAGGGGTATACGATGCATTTTCTATATTACATCCTCCATATAATTTACCTGAATCAGTTAATACACAAGCTCCTACTTTAAAATTTGAATATGGTGTATAAGCTTTTTTTTGACTATCTAAAGCACAATCTATCATTTTTTCATAAATATTCATTTAACCACCAATTATAACTAATATTTTTGGAACAAATATTAAATAACCAACTATTACAGAAATAAAAGCTGAAACTAAAACTGCTCCTGATGCCATATCCTTTATAATTTTAACCTTAAAATTATAATTTTTACATAAAAAATCCATAATATTTTCAATGATAGTATTAATAATTTCTAAAGTCAAAACAACTGCTATCATAATCAATATTACAGATAATTCAACATAAGATAAATTTAAAGTTAAAGAACTCAACAATACTAACAAAGAAAATACAATATGAAATCTAAAATTCCTCTCTGTTTTAAAAATATATATTATTCCTCTGAAAGCACAAAGAAAACTTTCAAAAAAATTAGAATTCTTCTTCATTTTTAAAAACTTCCATCAATTTCATAGTCTCTTTTTCCTTATTTCTCATAACTAATTTGTCTGATTCTTCAATGTGGTCATACCCAAGTAAATGAAAGACCGAATGACAAACTAGATATAATATCTCTCTATCAATACTATGACCAAACATTTTTGCTTGTTCTATAGATTTTTCTGTGGAAATAATAATATCTCCTAAAATATAAGGCATTCCTTCTTCTGAAAATTCAAAATCCATCGGAAAAGAAAGCACATCCGTTTCTTTATCAATATTCCTAAACTCAAGATTTATATTTTTTATTTCTTCATTTGTAACAAATGATATAGAAACTTCAATGTTATTCATTTCAATTTTTTCAACTTTTAAAGCTGTTTCAATACATTCAACTATTTTTTCTTTGAGATTTTCAGACACATCAAAAGCATCTTGTCTATTATCAAAAAGAACATTCATTATTTTTTCTCCACTAAATTATCTTCATATTTAGTATAAGCATCAATTATTTTCATAACAATACTATGTCTTACAACATCAGAACTATCAAAATAATTAAAATTTATTCCATTAATATTATTCAAGATTTTACTTACTGAAACAAGACCTGAATTTTTTCTTCTTCCTAAGTCAATCTGAGTAATATCCCCAGTAATAACAGCCTTAGACTCAAATCCTATTCTGGTTAAAAACATCTTCATTTGTTCATTCGTAGCGTTTTGAGCTTCATCAAGAATTATAAATGCATCATCCAATGTTCTTCCTCTCATATAAGCCAAGGGTGCCACTTCAATAATACCTTTTTCTTTTAGTCTAAGAAAATTATCATATCCTAAAATATTATACAATGAGTCATACAAAGGTCTTAAATATGGATCAATTTTTTCTTGTAAATCGCCAGGTAAAAATCCTAAATTTTCCCCAGCTTCAACTGCCGGTCTTGTTAAAATAATTTTTGATACAGAATTATTCTTTAAAGCTTTAGCAGCCATTGCAATAGCTAAAAAAGTTTTTCCAGTTCCTGCTGGGCCTATACCAAAAGTAATTATGTTCTCTTCTATTGCAGATATATATTTCCTTTGACCTAAAGTTTTAGGCTTAATAGGTTTTAACTTTGCATTTATACATATAACATAATCTAACCAATCTTTTAGAATTTCCTTATTTTCACTTTTTACTTTCTCAATTACATAAGAAATTTTTTGCTTATCCATACTTTCCGATGATTTATCTTTAACTAAAAACTCAATGGTCCTAATACATAATAAAACCATTTTTTCTTCTCCAGTTATAGATAAACCTTCATCACTATTTTTTATAGAAACGTCAAATTTTTTAGAAATAAAATCTATATTAGAATCTAAATTTCCAAATAAATTTCTAATATCTTCAATATCTAAAATTAAATTTTCAGTAACTTTATTCATTATTTCTCCAATTTATTTTCTAATTTCACTTCTGTTATTATCTAAAACTGTTATTATATCTCTTAATTTCTCTTGAGTTTTAGATAAAACATCATCAACATAAGTATTAGTTTGCATTTTAATAGTTTTTGCATTTTGTTCGGCATTTAATAAAATATCATTTGCTTTACTTTCGGCAGCTACAACAACATCACTTTCGTTAATCATTTGTTGACATTTTAATTCAGCAGCTGTTTTTATATTAGATGCTTCTTTATTTGCTTGTTCTAAAATTTGATTTGCATCTTTTGTAGCATCATTTAAAATCCTATCTTTTTCAACATTAACCCATTCTGCTTGTTTAATTTCTTCAGGAATATTTTCTCTCATTTCTTTTAAAATGAAAAACAAAGCCTCTGAATCAACCATAACTTTCTTTGAAAAAGGTAAACTTGAACTTTCTTCCACCAAATCTTCAATACGATCAATTAATTCTAAAATTTCCATTATCCATTCCTCCTAAATTTTTTATTTAATATATCTAAAACAATCTTATCTACATATGGTTCAATATTTCCACCATTAAAGAATATATCTTTAACAACACTTGAACTAATATGTTCTTCTGAAGATTCAGAAAAGAATAAAATTGTTTGCACCCCACAAAGCTCTTGATTTACTTTAGCATTAATCTTCTCAGATTCAAAATCTAAAGTGTTTCTAACACCCCTTACAATAATATTGACATCATTATGCATAATATAATCGCTCAATAACCCGCAATAAACATCAACACTAACATTTGTATATTCCATAAATACATTTGAGATAACATCTTTTCTTTCTTCAAGTGATAAAAGAGGTTTTTTATTTATATTATTTAAAATTACAACATTTATAGAGCCAAAAATATCTAAGGCTTTTAAAATAATTTTTTTATGTCCAATAGTTAAAGGATCTAAACTACCCGGAAAAACTACTTTCATTTATATTATTTCCTTTCTAGAAATATTACTCTTATCTTAGAGTATTTTTTTTCTTTTATTGGAATAAAATTTTTTATTATTATGTTTTTATCCGTCTCTAATATAATTATTCCATTTTCATTTAAAATATTATTATCCCATATAAATTCCAATGTATTTTCAATATAATTATTTTTATATGGAGGATCTAGGAAAATATAATCAAATTTTAAGTTATTTTTGAAAAAATATTTTAAACATTCCATATAATCATTTTTTATAATAACTGATTTTTCTACAAAATTAGTACTTTCTATATTTTTTTTAGTAACTTTAATACTATCATTTGAAAAATCACAAAAATATACTTTTTTGGCTCCTCTACTAATAAATTCTATGCCAATAGCACCACTACCACAAAATAAATCTAAAACTATTGAATTTTCATCTATTTCTGATAGAATATTAAAAATAGACTCCTTAATTTTATCAGTAGTTGGTCTTACTCTATAATCTATAGGCGATAATAATTTTAATCCTCTCTTTTCACCCGATATAATTCTCATTTTTTTACCTTAATAATAATATTTTTAGTTATAATATTTGTAAAAGAAAAAATATAATCTACTCAAATATATTCATAATAAATTGTATCATAAAACTATTAAATTATCAATATTTTATTCAAAATTTAAATTAACATTTAATATTTTAGAAATAATGTTATACAAATAAAATTATAACATACTATTTATTAATATACTTAATCTGGAATATTATGTCTAAAAAATTTTTTATAACAGGAATTTAATTAAAATTTTAGTAAATATTAGTATAATTTTATAAAATCAAAATTACATTATATAAAAAAGGAAACAATCAAAAACTACTTGATTTTGCGATTGTTTCGCTAATAACTAAGCAAATTGTTAATATTAATACCATATATTACACTCAGTTAAAAATGAATATTTAAAAATTATAATATTTAAATGCTAATATCAAAAATGAAACTCCACTTAAAGATAATGCGAATCCTAATCCAGAATAGAAAAATTCAAAGAAAAAATTCGGTAAAAATCCACTAAATCTTAATGCTATTCCAAAAGTCATCATAAAAAACATTAAAATATAACTTGATTTATCAAAAAACTCCCAAATTTTCATTTGTTCTCTTTTATCATTTAAAATCCTATTTTTATGTTTATGTACATATTTAGAAAATATCATTATATAAAATATTAAAAATATTGCTATTGCACCTAGAAACCCAAATATAAACATTTTATCATCATTTATTAAAAATGGTATTCCAACATTCATAACCATTATTCCAGCAAATAGCCATAATAATCCAGCAAAAATAAATAAATTTCTTTTTTTAGTATTCATACTATCTCCTAATAATTTAAAAAGCTATTATCAAACTAAAAAAGGGAGATTTCTCTCCCGTTAGTTACAAACTATTCTGCACTATATGGTAATAATGCAACTTGTCTAGCTTTTTTAATAGCTGCTGTGATTTCTCTTTGTTGTTTAGCAGTAGCACCAGTCACTCTTCTTGGTAAAATCTTACCTCTTTCACTAATAAATTTTTTTAGAGTATTTACATCTTTATAATCAAGTGGTTTACTGTTATCTGAGAAATATGCAACAACTTTTTTTCTTGGTCTAAATTTTCTTTGCATATTGTTATCTCCTTTAAAAATTAAAATGGAATTTCTTCATCTGATGCATCTTGAAAAGGTAAATCAAATCCGTCATCCATTCCTGTATCAAATGAACCAAATCCTTGTGTTGCAGCAGGTTTTTGAGCTCTATCACCCCAGTCAATAAACTGAACTCTTTCAGCCCAAACTTCTGTGACAAATCTTCTAGTTCCATCTTGAGCAGTATAACTTCCAGATTGAAGTCTTCCTTGAATTGCTACATTTCTACCTTTTTGCAAATATTTTTGGCAATTTTCAGCTTGTTTGCCCCAAACAACTATATTTATAAAATCAGCTGTTTGTTGACCTTTAGCTTCTAATTCTTGTTTTTTTTCTTTAGACATTCCCTTATCTACTGCAATGGTAAATCTAGCATAACTACTACTAGATGTCTGAGTATATCTTAATTCGGGATCCTTGATTAATCTACCTATTAAAATTACACTATTCATAAAGTTCCTCCACTAAGCTTCTTGCTTAACAACCATATATCTAATGATAGCATCAGATATTCTTGATCTTCTTTCTACTTCTGCAACTACTTCAGCTGCTGCTTCAAAATTAACTATGATATAATATCCTTCTTTAATGTAGTTAATTTCATAAGCAAGTTTTCTATTTCCCCATTCATTAATTTCAGTAATACTACCATTAGCTTCTATAGCAGATTTAATCTTATCAAAAGCTTGATTTCTTACTTCATCCTCTAGATTTGGTTTAAAAATAAAAACCCCTTCATATTTTCTCATTATATTCACCTCCTTATGGTCTCTGGCTCTTTTTATTGAGCAAGGATTTACTGATATATTATATCACACAAAAAAATATATGTAAAGTTTTTATGTAAAAAATTACATACACTTCACTTAGATTTATAGAATATTACATTTTTCCAATATCTTTTCTATATTGTTTTGTTTCAAATGATATTTTTTCAATATTTCTATAAACTTTTTCTCTGATTTCATCATAGCTGTTACCAAGTGCTGTAATAGATAAAACTCTACCTCCATCTGTCAATATTTTATTTCCATTAATCTTAGTATTATTATGATAAATATAGATATCCTTATCAACAGAATCTATGCCTGTTATTTCTTTTCCTTTTTCATAATTTTTAGGGTAACCTCTGGAAGTTAAAATAACTGTTAGGCATTTTTCTTTTTTCCACTTTAAATCTTCTCTTTCTAAACTACCATCTAAAGATTTTTCTATAGCTAAGAGTAAATCACTTTCCATTCTAGGTAAAACTACTTCCGTTTCAGGATCTCCAAATCTTACATTAAATTCTAATACTTTAGCATCTTCATCTATCATAAATCCAATAAAAAGCACGCCAGAATATTCTAAATTCTCTTTTTTTAATCCATTTGAAATTTTATCTAAAATTTTTTCAATTTGTAATTTTAATTCTTCATTAAATAACTCACTTGGCGAATAACAGCCTACGCCTCCTGTATTTTCACCTTCATCATTATCAAAAATTCTCTTATAGTCTCTTGCACTTTCCATAGGAATTAAATTTCCTTTAGACACAAAACAAAGTAAAGAAGCTTCTTTTCCTTTTAAAAATTCTTCAATAACAACTGTAGTCCCTTCTTTTCCAAAAATTTTATCTTCAAAAAGTTCTTTAAAATATTCTGAAACGTCTTCTTCGGTATTACAAATTCTAACACCTTTTCCTGCACAAAGTCCATCAGCCTTTATAACTATTGGATACGAAAAATTTTCAATAGCTTTTTTTCCTTCTTCTATCGATTTTATAGTTTCATATTTTGCAGTTGGAACATCATATTTTTTCATAAATTCTTTTGCGAAGTCTTTACTACCCTCAAGTCTTGCACTTTTTTTGTCCGCTCCAAAAACTCGTATATTACTACCCTTAAAAAAATCAACAATACCTTCACAAAGCGGAGCTTCTGGTCCTATAACTACTAAATCAATATTATTGTTCTTTGAAAACTCAAAAATTTCTTCGTTACTATTCAATTCGACATTTTTAGCATATCTAAGAGTTCCTGCATTACCCTTTGAACAAAAGAGTTCAGTACATTTATTACTTTCAGATATTTTTTTACAAATAGCGTCTTCTCTTCCACCATTACCAATAACTAAAACTTTCATAACTTCCTCCTAATGTCTAAAATGTCTTGTAGATGTAAATACCATCGCTATCCCATATTCATCACATAATTTTATTACGTTCTCATCCTTTATAGAACCTCCCGGTTGAATTACTGCTTTAATTCCATTTTCTTTTAATAGTTCGACAGTATCTTCGAAGAAAAATGCATCTGATGCTAAAACTGCATCTTTTAAATTTTCTTTTGCTCTTTCTAATCCTTCTTCAACTGCCCAAGAACGTCTAACTTCTCCTTGTCCTATTCCAATAGTAGCATTATTTTTTACAATTACAATTCCATTTGAACATACTGTTTTACAAGCTTTAAAACCGAAAATTAAATTTTTAAACTCTTCTTCTGTTGGTTTTCTCTTTGTAACAACTTTTAAATCTTCTTTAAATAAAATATTATCGTAGTCTTGAACAACAATACCATTTAAAACTTCTTTTACTGTTGTTTTTGGAAGTTTAAAATCTGAAATATTTCCTACTTCAATTAATCTAATATTTTTCTTTTGAGTTAAAATTTCAATGGCTTCTTTAGAAAATTTATTTGCAATTACAATTTCTACAAAAAAACTATTTATCTTTTCTGCTATATATTTTGTCACTTCTCTATTTAGAGCTATAATTCCCCCGAAAATTGAAACTGAATCACAAGCATAAGCCTTATCATAAGCATCATCAATATAATCTGAAATTGCAAGTCCACAAGGATTATTATGTTTAACTGCAACTACACAAGGTTCATCAAATTCTTTCACAATTTTAATAGCTGAGTACATATCAGTTAAATTATTATATGACAATTCTTTTCCGTGTAATTGCTTAAAATCCGTTTTTTCATCATCCTTAATATAAACTTTTTCATAAAAAGAAGCATTTTGATGAGGATTTTCTCCATATCTTAAATTATTAACTTTTTTATAAGTCATTGTTAGTTTTTCAGGAAAATCAATATTTAATAAATCATTGAAATAAGATGAAATCAATGCATCATAATATGCAGTATAATTAAAAGCCTTACAAGATAGATACAATCTAAAATCTTTATCCAATTTACCTTCCTTCAATCTTTCAATAATCTCAGAATAATCTTTAGGATCAACAACAATAGATACATCATTATAGTTTTTAGCTGCTGCTCTAATCATAGAAGGTCCACCTATATCAATATTCTCAATTAAATCTTCATGTGTTTTATTATCACTATTTAAAACTTTTTCAAAAGGATATAAGTTGTTTACAACCATATCTATTGAAGAAATACCAAGATTTTCAACTGTTTCAACATGATTTTGTTCATTACGTTTATATAAAATTCCACCATGAATATAAGGATGTAAAGTCTTAACACGACCATTTAAAATTTCCTTAAAATTAGTTACTTCATCAACTTCAATAACATTAAGTCCACTTTCCTTTAAAATTTTATAAGTTCCACCGGTTGAAATAATTTCCCATCCTAATTTTACAAGTTCACTTGCAAATTCAACAATATTTTCTTTTTCAAAAACACTTATTAACACTCTTTTTGACATCTTATTCCTCCACTATGAATGCTCTATTATCTTTAAAAACAATCTTATTATTACAAAATGCCTTTACTGTCTTCACCAATATTTCATGTTCTATTTCTAAAACTCTTTTAGCAACAGTTTCAAAGTCATCATTTATATAAACAGGAACAACATCTTGCAAGATTATGGCTCCGGTATCTACTTTTTCATCAACAAAATGTGTTGTGGCTCCGGTGAATTTGACACCAGATTTTATAACTGACTTATGAACATTTTCTCCATAAAACCCGTCTCCACAAAAAGAAGGAATTAAAGATGGGTGAATATTTATAATTCTATTAGAATACTTCGAAACAAATTTTGAAGATAAAATATTCAAATAACCCGCAAGTACAATCAAATCAATATTTTTTCTTTCTAGCTCTTCAAGTATTCTTTCATCATATTCTTCATTACAAAAAAATTTCTTTCTATTCAAATAAAATGTATCGATATTTTCATTTTGTGCTCTCATAAGTCCATAAGCATTTTTTCTGTTTGAAAAAACCAATTTAATCTTTCCATTAATTTTATTTTCTTTAACAGCATCAATTATGGCTTGTAAATTTGTTCCTCCACCAGAAATAAAAACAGCTATATTCAACATAATTTACCTTTCCTAATATTATTTATTTTTTCTTTCTAAAATTCTTCTTTGAATATCAGTTAAAGAATTATTAAAATCCTCTTCATAATCATACAATCCAGCTGGATAGTCTCCATTAAAACAATCCATACATAATCCGTTATATGGAGCATCAAATTTAAGACCTATTGAATCTACAAGTCCTTGTTCACTCAAATATCCTAATGAATCTGCTTCTATTATTTCTTTTATTTCTTCCAATGTCTTATTGGCTGCAATAAGTTCTCCTGAAGTAGAAATATCAATTCCGTAAAAGCTAGGAAACGCAAAAGGAGGAGATGCAATTCTAACATGAACTTCAGATGCTCCTGCATCTTTTAAAAGTTTAACAATTCTTTTACATGTTGTACCTCTAACAATTGAATCATCAACCATAACAACTCTTTTTCCTTTAACAACCCCTTTTACCGCAGATAATTTCATTCTTACACCTTGCTCTCTAAGTTCCTGAGTAGGTTGAATAAAAGTTCTTGCAATATATTGATTTTTAATCAATCCCATTTCATAAGGTAGGCCACTTTCTTCTGCAAATCCACTTGCTGCAGAAAGCGAAGAATTAGGTACACCAACTACTATATCTGCATCCGCAGGACATTCTCTTGCAAGAGCTCTGCCTGTGTTTTTTCTTGCAGTATGAACATTTACTCCCGCAATATTCGAATCTGGTCTTGCAAAATAAACATATTCCATAGCAGCAATAGAAATCCTTTCAGGAGTAGTATAATTTTCAATTTTAAGACCATCTTTATCGATTATAGCCAATTGACCAGCTTTTACATTGCAAAGAAATTCAACTCCTATATTATCTATAGCACAAGTTTCACTTGCCATAACATAGGTGTCATTTTCTGTTTTTCCAATAACTAGCGGTCTCAGAGAATTAGGATCAACAGCTCCATATAAAGTATCTTTAGTTAAAATCAAATAAGTAAATCCTCCTTTAATTTTACCTAAACTCTCTTTTAATTTTTCTTCAAAAGTTTCTTTTTTACTTCTTCTGATTAAGTGAATTAAAACTTCAGTATCTGAAGAAGAATGAAAAATAGCTCCATTTTTTTCTAATTCCAATCTTAAAGTTTTAGCATTTACTAAATTTCCATTATGACAAATACCAATACTCATATCATAAAAGTCAAATAAAAATGGTTGAACATTTCTAACACTATTATCTCCTGCAGTTGCATACCTTACATGTCCTATTGCAGAACTTCCAACTAAATTATAGAGAATTTCTTTATCTTTAAAAACTTCAGAAACTAATCCTAGATTTCTATAACTATATAAAGTTTCTCCATCTGAACTTATGATACCTGCACCTTCTTGACCTCGATGTTGTAAACTATGAAGCCCAAAATATGTTAACTTCGAAGCTTCCTTATGATTCCAGACACCAAAAACTCCGCATTCTTCATTAATTCCACGCACTTGTTATTCTCCTTAAAACTTCTTCATATGCATCCATAACCGAACCTAAGTTTCTACGAAAACGATCTTTGTCAAGTTTATTTTCTGTTTTTACGTCCCATAATCTGCAAGTATCAGGAGAAATTTCATCTGACAAAATTATTTTACCGCCACTTGTTTTTCCAAACTCAATTTTAAAATCAACTAAAATTAATCCAGCTTTCAAAAAAAATACTTTTAAAAGCTCATTGATTTTTTCAGTTTCTTTTTTTATAAAAGAAAGTTCTTCTTCTGAAACAATTCCTAAAGCTATTGCATGCTCATCATTTATTAGAGGATCATTGAGTTCATCATTTTTATAGCTCAGTTCAAAAATTGGCTTTTTTAATTTCATACCTTCTTCTAAACCATATCTTTTAGCCATAGAACCCGCTACTATATTTCTAGTAATAACTTCTAAAGGAATAATTTTAACATGTTTACAGATTTGATCGGTATCATTCACTTTTTTAATAAAATGAGTTTCTATTCCATTTCTTTCTAAGTACTCAAAAATGAATGAGGTGATTGTATTATTTAAAATACCTTTTTTATCAAATTCCTCCTTTTTTTCTCCGTTAAATGCAGTTGCACTATTTTTATAATGAATATATATTTCTTCATTATTTTCACATTGAAATAATTGTTTTGCCTTGCCTTCATATAAAAGTTTCATATTATTTTTCTCCTTTAAAATAATTTACACCATTTCTAAATATATTTTGAATTCCTGTTATAGTTTTGTTTTTATACAAATTTGTTCCATAACGTTCACTATGTCCCATTTTCCCTAAAATCAATCCGTCTTCACTTATCATACCTTCGATTGCATATAGTGAACCATTAGGATTAAACTTTCCATTGCTACTTGCATTACCTTCAAAATCGCAATATTGAAAAGCACATAAATCCTTAAATTTCTCAATATTGTTTCCAACAAGTTTTCCTTCACCATGACTAAACATAATTTCATGCAATTGTCCAATTTCAAAATCTTGAGTCCAAGGAGAATTTAAATTTGCAACACGAGTTATAGCACTTGTTGAAATATGATGATAACTGTCATTTCTGTATAGTGTCAAGTCATCTTCAGTTAAGGACTTTATTCTTCCATAAGGTATCAGTCCTGACTTAATTAACGCTTGGAATCCATTACAAATACCTAAAATTAATTTTTTATCATCTAAATGTTTGTGAATTGCCTCTTTAACTTTTTCATTTTTCAAAACATTTACTATGAACTTTGCACTTCCATCAGGCTCATCTCCACTAGAAAATCCTCCTGGTATCATAATAATATGAGCATCTTTTATTCCATTTACTAATTCTTCAATTGACTTTTCGATATCGTCTTCTTTTTTATTTCTAAAAATAATAGTTTTTGTTGTAGCTCCTGCATCAATAAATGCTTTTTCTATGTCATATTCACAATTAGTTCCAGGAAATACAGGAATTAAGACATTTACATTTTCAATATATTCTTTGTAATATTTTTTTCCAGTTTTATAATTAGATAAATTTTCACAATTTTCACAATTTAAATTTTGATATAAAGGATAAATTTTATTTAATGTTTTTGTATATGCATTATATATTTCATCATAATCAAATTTAATTCCATTTATCGAAATTTCTTCACTAACCATTCCAATTTTTTCAAAAGGTAATTCACAATTTGATTCTACAACAATTGATGAAGGATCAAAATTTAAAATATTTTCCCTATTGACTGTAAAACCTAAACCATTTCCAACTGCCATTTTTACTAGAGAACTTACTATACTACCTTCTTCTTGAACATATGCAGATAAAATTTTACCTGATTTTATAAATTCATTTATCAGTTCATAACTTTTTAATGTTTCCTTAATTTCAGGATATCCTTTCGAATTTTTTACAATGGGAATATAATATATATAATTTCCAATTGTTTTTAATTCCGGAGAAATTACATTCTTAATTTTAACAGGAGTACATGCAAAAGATATCAAAGTTTCAACGACATTTAAGTCATTAAATGTTCCTGACATACTATCTTTTCCTCCGATACTTGGACAACCTATCTCATTTTGAGCATAAATAGTTCCGAGTAAACTTTGGGTAACTTTTCCCCATTTTTTACTGTCTTTTCCAAGTTTTTCAAAATATTCTTGGAATGAAAAATATAAATTACTTTTATCTCCACCAACAGCATAAACTTTGGCAACAGATTCTAAAACAGCATAAATAGATGATAAGAATGGAGAGTAATGAGATATCTTTGGAATAAATCCATAGCTCAAAATTGTAGCTGTATCACTAGTTGAGTGAATTGTAGGTAATGCCTGAATACCAGCTTGTACCGGAGTTAATTGATTTTTACCTGAGAAAGGCATTAATACAGTAGTTGCACCTATTGAAGCATCAAATCTTTGAGCAATTCCTTTTTGGCAAGCCACATTTAATGAAGATAATTCATTTAATACATTTTCTTTAGAAACAATCTTATTTTCAAAAGGATTGATACCATCATTATCGCATAGTGTTGCTTTTGAATGTTGTCTTACTCCACTTGTTGCCAAAAAGTCTGCACTTAAATCCATAACCTTATCATCATAATAATACATCTCAAGTCTTCTTCTGTCAGTTATAGTTGCTACTTTAGAATATTCTATATTTTCTTTTTCACATTCTTTTATAAAAATTTCATAATCACTTGGTGAAATTACAACTGCCATACGTTCTTGTGACTCACTTGTGGCAATTTCTGTTGGATTTAACCCTTCATATTTCAATAAAACTTTATCTAAATGAATTTCAATTCCATCAGATAATTCTCCGATTGCAACACAAACACCACCAGCACCAAAATCATTACATTTCTTAATCAATTTTGTAACTTCAGGTTTTCTAAATAATCTTTGAATTTTTCTCTCTTCAATGGCATTTCCTTTTTGCACTTGACTTGATGCTGTTTCAAGAGAATCATTTGTATGAATTAAACTTGAACCGCTTGCTCCTTGAATACCGTCTCTACCTGTTCTTCCTCCAATTAAGATTACAATATCATCTTTAACAGGAGTTTCTCTTTTGAAATCTCCGTATTTGACTGCTCCAACAACCGCTCCAACTTCCATATGTTTAGCAACATAAGAGTCATCATAGAGTTCCTTTACATAAGTTGTTGCAAGTCCAATTTGATTACCATAAGATGAGTAGCCGCTTGTAGCTTTTGTAGAAATATCAACTTGAGGTAATTTATGCTTCAAAGTTTCTTCTCTTTTTTGTAAAATATTTCCACAACCTGTTACTCTCATTGCTTGATAAACATAACTTCTTCCGGACAATGGATCTCTAATTGCTCCACCAACACAAGTACTCGCTCCACCAAAAGGTTCAATCTCTGTAGGGTGATTATGTGTTTCGTTTTTAAATTGAATTAACCATTTTTCTATTTTTCCATTATTTTCAATATCAGTAAAAAATGAACAAGCATTAATTTCTTCACTAACCTCTATATTCTTATCATTTAATACTCTTTTGTGATATTTCCCAAATATACTTGCCATATCCATTAGAGTTATAGGCTTAGTAATATTTAATTCTTTTCTAACATTTAAATAAATATCAAAAGCACTTTGCATTTCTTTTTGGAAAAGCTCAGATTCAATTTTAATATCATCTAACACAGTTTCAAAAGTTGTATGTCTACAATGATCACTCCAATAACAGTCTAAAACGTAGATTTCAGTTTCAGTAGGTATTCTTCCTTCATTTTTGAAATAATCTTGAATGAAAATTAAATCCTCAATATTCATCGCTAGAGACATTTCATTTTTTAAATCAATTAATTCATCTTTTGAAAAGAAAGAAAAGCCTTTTAAGTCTTTCATTTTTTTCATTTCTGAACTCATTGAAAAACTCAAAGCATTCATATCTTTAACTCTTGATTCAATAGGATTAACCAAATATTTTTTTACTTTATCCATTTCATCTTGATTTAAAACTCTATCAAAAATTATAAGTTTTCCGCTTCTTACAGTAATTTTTGAATTATTATCTAAAAGAGATACACATTGAACAGCACTATCAGCTCTTTGATCATACTGTGCTGGTAATGTTTCATAAGCAAAATATCTTCCATCTTGAAGTATTATGTCCTCAATTACTTCATCAATCATTATTTCTGAGAAAACTGAATTTTTAGCTAATTCATATGTTTTTTCATTGATATTGTAAATGTCATATATAATATAAAGTTCTAAATCTTTTATTCCTAAATTATATTCTATATTTAAATTGTCTTTAAGATCTAAAGCTTCTTTATTATATCCATCTCTCTTCTTAACAAAAATTCTCTTATCCATAATTCCTCCAAAATTTACTAACATAAAATTACTTTAGAATTTCCTTCTACAACTTCTCCAACTTCGTAAATTTCCTCATTCATTTCTTTAAATAAGCCTTTTATTCCTTCAACATCTTCTCTTTCCACAAAAATTAACATTCCTATTCCCATATTAAAAGTGCCATACATTTCTTCTTTTGAAATTTCTCCCCATCTTTGAAGAAGTGAAAAAATTTCTTTTTGAGGAATATTTTTTTCTATAATTTTAGCATCAACATCATCACCTAAAACTCTTGGTACATTTTCATAAATTCCTCCACCTGTTATATGACAAAGACCATTTACCTTAAATTTTTCTAACAAATTAACTATTGATTTCGCATAAATTTTAGTTGGAGTCAAAAGTTCTTCCCCTAAAGTTTTTCCTGTTTCTATCATATCGTTTAATGAAAAGTGTTTACAATCAAAAATTATCTTTCTGACTAAAGAAAAACCGTTACTATGAACCCCTGAAGATGGTAATGCTAAAATAACATTTCCTTTTTTTACATTTTTCTTACCATCAATTATTTTATCTTTTTCGACAACACCTACACAGAAACCTGCAATATCATAATCTTCTTCTTTATATATTCCTGGCATCTCAGCAGTTTCTCCGCCAATTAAAGCACTTCCTGATTGAATACATCCTTCTGCAACACCTTCAACAATACTTGCCATTTTTTCTGCAACAAGTTTTCCGGTAGCAATATAATCTAAGAAGAATAAAGGTTTAGCACCTTGACATAAAATATCATTAACACACATTGCAACACAATCTATTCCAACTGTATTATGAACATCCATCATTTGAGCTAATTTTACTTTCGTTCCAACTCCATCAGTTCCGGAAACCAAAACAGGATTTTTAAATTCTTTTCCAAGTTCAAAAAGTCCTGAAAAACCGCCTAAATCAGAAAGAACCCCTTTTGTATATGTGTTTTTAATAAATTTTTTTATTAAATTTACTTCATTATATCCTTCATGTTTATTTACTCCAGCAGATTCATATGTTAATGCCATTAAAATATCCTCCATTTATATATCTAAATCATTATCCATTTTTTTTACTTGTTCTTTCATTTCAAGCTTATATTCTTTAAGTTTAACTTTTAATTCATCATATTTTATTGAAAGAATTTGTGTTGCTAAAATACCAGCATTCTCCGCTCCATCAATAGCAACAGTTGCAACAGGCACCCCTTTAGGCATTTGAACAGTTGAAAGTAATGCGTCCAATCCGTCAAGAGTTGAAGCTTTAACAGGTACTCCTATAACAGGTACAGTCGAAATCCCAGCTAAAACTCCTGCTAGGTGTGCAGCCTTTCCGGCAAATGCAATAATTAATTCAATATTATTTTCTTCCATTTTATTAACAAAATCGATAGCAAAATCTAAAGAACGGTGAGCAGAGATAACTCTAGCATCATATTTTATCCCAAATTTTTTTAAAATATCACAAGTTTTTTTAGCAATATCTTTATCAGAAATACTGCCCATAATAACAGCAACCTTCATAATAACCTCCAAAAAATTTTATTAATATAAAAAAAACCGGAAATATTCTTCCGGGTACAATTACTTAACCAAAAAAGAATATAAATCAGTTGGTGCAACAATTTTATCTCCATTGTACACTCTCATATTTCCACCAGATATTTCATCAATCAATACAACTTCTCCATCAACTTTACCAAATTCTAACTTAATATCGTATAAAGTAAGTCCTTTTTCTTTTAAAACATCTCTAATAATAGTACAAATTTCTTTAGTAAGTGCTACTAAGTCTTTATATTCCTTTTCTGTTAATATATTTAACATAACAAGTGCATCCTTAGTAATTAAAGGATCACATCTTTCATCATCTTTTAATGTAATTTCAACATAAGTATCTAAATCATCATTAGGTTTTGCATATAAACCATATCTTCTTATAAAACTACCTACAGCTTTAAACCTACAAATTACCTCTAATCCCTTACCAAAAACTTCACAAGGCTTTACAGTCATAGTATTTTCATTTAAGTCACAATCTATGTAGTGAGTTCTAATTCCTTTTTCCTTTAATATTTCAAAGAAATATTTAGTAATTTTTAATCCTTCGTGTCCTACACCTTCAATTGATAAACCAACAGTGTTAGCACCAGGATCAAAAACTCCATTTTCTCCTGTAACATCATCCTTAAACTTTAAAACGTAATTTCCATCTTCGCTCTTGTAAATATCTTTTGTCTTTCCAGTGTAAATTTTTTCCATAAAATACCTCCTAAAATTAAACATAAGAAATAAATAAGCCCAGCAAGTAGGCTTCAAGCGAAACCTACCTCCTGGGCTTTTCTCCCTTAGGTGTAATACTTAAAAAGTATTCGTATCGCTCGGACCAGCAACAAAATTCGGAACCCTAGATACTCTTTCTCTCATAGATTTTATTTCATTTTAGTAATCGTAATTAACTTACAACTAAATGATAGCAAGAAAATTGTATTTTGTCAATATGACTTTAAAAAATATTTTTATTAAAAATCAAATGAGTTTTTTTATCTATAAAGTAATTTAAATTTTGATTAAATTAATGACAAACTTAAAATTTAAAGCTATAATTCTTTATATTTTTTCTAATTTATGTTATCATTATCTATATATTTTTTAGAAAGGAGATAATATGCTTAAACTGTTAAGAAAAAAAAGCTTTAAAAATTTATTAATTTTTGACTTATTATATCAACTGGCTTTTATTGTTATTTTATTGCCTTTTGCAAAAGAATTTTTTTCATATATTTTAAAATTAACTAAATTTGGCTTTTTCTATATAGAAAGTCCTAGTATTTTTGCAAAATCTCCAACAAAAATATGGTCTATTTTAATAATTATTTTTTCATTTTCCATAGTTAAATTATTTGAAGTAAGTGGGTTTATATTTACTACAAATCAAATAAGACTTGGAAATGAAGTTTCTATTTTAGAGATTTTTAATAATTCATATAAACTAGTTAAATCTAAAATAAAAAAAATACAAAATTACTTAATTTTGATATTAGTATCCATAAACATACCAATATCAACATCAATTCATAAAGGAATTAAAATTCCCAATTTTATTACTGAATATATTTTAAATTCGACTACAGGCATAGTTTTATTTATTATCATAATTATTTTAGCAATAATTTTTTCAATAATTTTATTGTTTGTTTACCATATATTTTTTTTAGAAAATAAAAATTTTATAGAAAGCATAAAAATAAGTTTTAAGAGAATTAAACAAAATATCTTCAAAAGTATAAAAGTACTATTAATAATAGGAATAAAAAATTTACTAATTCAAATAGTAAAATTTATCTTCTTATTTGTTATAATATTAATATTTTATATGCAAACAAGTAATAAAACATTAAGTAATATTGGAATAATAGCTTATTTATCTATAGCAACAATTTTAAAAATTTTCACAAATGTTTTATCAAATACTGTTACCTTTTATGATTTATCAAAATTTTATTTTAAAACTTCAACCAATGTTGAATTTAGTAACATAGTCTATCCTACAAATAAAATTAAACTAAAGATGTCTCTTGTAATAATATTTCTAATTTTTGCCGGAATTTTTAGTAAATACAGAAACTCAAATGAAGAAATTAAATTTTATCATACTTTTAGAAATTTAAAACCGGATATTATGGCTCATAGAGGAAGCACAAAAAATTCTGCTGAAAACACATTGGAATCTATAAATGAAGCTATACAAAACGAAGCAGAATTTGCAGAAATTGATGTTGTATTAACCAAAGACAATGTAGTTGTTTTATCGCATGACCATAACTTGAAAAGACTTACTGGAAAAAAAGTTAATATTGAAGATTTAACTTTTGAAGAATTAAAAAAATATAAAATAATTGATAAAAAAAATTCTAAAGAATATAATTTTGTTAATTTACAAACTGTTCTTGAAAAAACTTCAGGAAAGATAAAATTAAATATAGAATTAAAACCTTTTAAGAATAATGAAAAGAATTTAGCTAAAGAAGTTACAAAATTAATCAAAGATAAACCTTATGATGTAATTGTTTCTTCATTATCTCCTAAAGCATTAAAAGAAGTCAAGGATATAGAGCCAAATATTCCAACGGGACTAATTTTAGCTTTTAGTTATGGCAATTTTTACAACATGAAATTTGTAGATTTTTTCTGCATAGAAAAAGAAATAGTAACGAACGAAATGATAAGAAAAATTCAAAAAAATGGAAAAAGAGTATATATCTGGACTGCGAATACTCATGAAGATATCACAAAGGCATACTCTAGTGGTGCAGACGGAATAATAACAGATGAAGTTACTCTTTCAAAAGAAATTTTAGAATTAGAAAAAAATAATTTTAATTTCGAACAATTAATAATTAATAAGATAATATCATTAATTCCATAAAAAGACGTCAGTAAAATGTGCTGACGTCTTTTTTTTTTTTATAAATATTAAATAATACTATTTTAAAGGAATTTTCTTAGTTAATTCTTCAACTATTTTCAATGCTTTTTCTTTACCTTCTTCTCCATTCTTTATAACTTCGGCAATTGCTTCAGCTATTAAATCCATTTCTTCTTCTTTAAATCCTCTAGTAGTAATTGCTGGAGTTCCAAGTCTTATACCACTTGTAACAAATGGTGATCTTGGATCATTTGGAATAGTATTTTTATTACAAGTAATACGAACGGAATCTAATGCCTTTTCAAGTTCTTTACCACTCATATCATAATCTCTTAAATCAACTAGCATTAAATGATTATCTGTACCATTAGATACAAGTTTAATTCCTCTATTCATTAATCCTTTTGCTAATGCTTGAGCATTTTTCAAAACTTGTTTTTGATATTCTTTAAACTCAGGCTCTAACGCTTGTTTAAAAGCTATAGCCTTTGCAGCTATTATGTGTAGCAATGGTCCACCTTGTGATCCAGGAAATACTGCTCTATTAAAATTAAATTTTTCGTTTGCAGCAGCATTGGACAAAATAAGTCCGCCTCTTGGTCCCCTTAATGTCTTATGAGTTGTAGATGTAACTACATCAGCATAAGGAATTGGTGACTCATGTAATCCTGCAGCAACAAGACCTGCAATATGAGCCATATCTACCATTAATACTGCACCTACTTCGTCACAAATTTCTCTAAATTTCTTAAAATCTATCTTTCTTGCATAAGCAGATGCACCTGCCAAAATTAATTTAGGTTTACATTCTTTTGCAATTTTCAAAACTTCCTCATAATCTATAAATCCATTTTCATCTACTCCATATGGAACTGGATGATATATACTACCTGAATAGTTAATAGGGTTTCCATGTGTTAAATGTCCACCATGGTTTAAGTTCATACCCATATAAGTATCGCCTGGTTTTAAAATAGCAAAAAATGCAGCAAAGTTAGCTTGAGAGCCTGAATGAGGTTGAACGTTTGCATATTCACAACCATAAAGTTCTTTAACTCTTTCAATAGCTAATTTTTCTGCTTCATCTACAACTTCACAACCACCATAATATCTTTTTCCAGGATATCCTTCAGCATATTTATTAGTTAATATGCTTCCTGCTGCTTCTAAAATCGCATCATTTACCCAGTTTTCAGAAGCTATTAATTCAATATGGCTATTTTGTCTTTCTAATTCTTTATCCAACACTTCAGCTATAGCTGGATCAACTTTTTTTATATTCTCATTTGAAAACATTTCTATTACCCCCTAACAATGATATATTATCATATTTTATATTTTAAGTCAACACGTTTTCTAAAATTTTTTATTTTCAAACTTATTTCGCTATTTACCAGGTTATTAAAGACAATTCATTTAAATTTATAATATTTTATTAATATTTACTTTTTGTTAAAAAAATGTTATAATATTAAAAAATATATAAAAATTACATTTTATTGTCTTAATTATAAATATGGAGGATTTTATGGACTTTAAACAATTAGAAACTTTTATTACAATTGTAAAAACTAAATCTTTTACAAAAACAGCAGATGTGTTATATATAACTCAACCATCTGTTACTAATCATATACAAGCTCTTGAATCTGAACTAAATACTTCTTTATTTGTAAGAACTAGAAGAAGTGTAACACTGACACAAGCGGGTAGCATCGTATATAAACATGCGCTTAATATCTTAGCTTCTTATGATGAAATAATAAGGGATTTGGACATATATTCTCAAAATTTAAAGGGAACTTTAAATATTTGTGTTTCTTCCGTTCCAAGAAAAATAATTTTACCAAATTTGATTGAAAAATTTTCAAATTTATTTCCTGATATATCTTTTAATATTAGTAATGATGATTCAAGAACTGTAATAGACAGTATTTTGGTAGGAGAAACTGACTTTGGTATTGTAGGATTAAAGATTTCTAATCCTAAATTGATATATACTCAAATTATGGATGATCATATTGTTTATGTTGTAAATAAGGATAATTATCCTGACCTAAAGAACTATTCAGTTATAGATATTGAAGATTTAAGTAATGATAAAATTATACTAAGAGAAATTGGTTCGGGTACAAGACAAATTGTAGAAGATGAATTAAAAAGAAATAACTCTTTAAACGTAATTTCTAATAGTGTAGCTACAATACATGATACTAACACAATATTAGAACTTATCACAAAAGGAGTTGGGACTGGCTTTGTATCTCAAAGAATGTTAAATATATCTCCATTTAAAGATAAAGTTAAAATATTGAATATAAAAAATCTTTATTTAAATCGTAAATTTTATTTTGTATACAATAAAAATTTACAATTTTCTAACATCAATAAAATATTCAAAGATTTTATGATAGATGAAATTAATGAATTAAAAAAAGAATTAGATATAAATTCTATATAATGAAAAATCTCTATGAATGCATAGAGATTTTTCTATTTAATTTACCTGTTTTATTTTCATAAACTCAGTATATGTCAATTCACTACTAATTGAGTTAGTCCATTGAAAAGTTACAACCTCTCTTCGATTTTTCAAAGTTGTATTAAATATTGGTAAAGTTCCAATTTCGTTATTTTTTATTTCATACATTGAAATATCATCAGCAGTTAAAATAACTATCATACTCTCATCTGGAGAAACAAAATAATCCAACACATTTTGTACTTTTTCTTTTACTTTTAATTTTGAAATTTTACTTGATTTATTCGTAAAAATATCTACATTAGGAATTAAATCTAAATCAATCTCACTAGAAACAAAATTATCGTTTGAATAGTTACTTAATATTCCCTTAAAAAACCAATTAAAATTGTTTCTCTTTACCCCAAAATTCTTCATATCATATGAGTTAACATTTTCACTTGAATATCCAAGTTTTCTAATATTGTTAAAATATGCCTTCTCTCCTCTATCTCCGGCAATATCTTTAATAGACATTTTACTCTCTTCTGATAAATTTCCAATTTTATAAATAGAATAATTCTTTTTATTTGTTTCTGAATTATATGATTCAATACTAATATAGTTTTTACTCAAAAAATTTATTGTAGCATTCTTTATATCTAATATATTTTTTGTTGTGTTATTTATATAGTCATTTGTTATATAAATACTATCCTTGGTAGAATTTACAAGAAAAAATTTGTTTTGATTATTGACAAAGAGCCCATTTATCTTGTTTGCAGTAGGTTTATCATTTCCATTTTTTCTTATTAAAAAAGTTTCATAATCAACATCCTTTGTTCCAACACTTTTTACTCCAATTAAAAATGAAATATCTTTTTTAGTATTATTAGAACTTTCATTAAGTTTTAACTTATCAATAACATCATTATCTACATCATCTGAAATTTTTTCAAAAACATAATACTTTTTGTGATGAATTGTAGCAATTTTATTTTTATTCAAAATTATAAATTCTTTATAAAAATTTCTCTCATCTTTTATAGAAACTACTATCACCTCATCAGAATCAATACTAATCTTATCAGTTATGATGCCATTATACAACAAATAATTTTTAAAATTGAGTTGCCTAAACTTAAAATTTGGATTTGATGTACTTGTTTTTTCAAAGTAAACAAATTTTTCGTTAATATAACACTTATCATCAGAACTTTTTTCTTCACTTCCATCACTCAATGATGTTATAGAAGTCAATTTCCAAGTTCCAGAAATTAACAGCGAATTTGATTTTGGCTCTAATATCATAGAATTAATATCAGTATATCTAAAAAAATTTCCTCTTAAGACAAAAAACAATAAAATTATTAAAAACGCTAAACTTATTCCAATACTACTTAAAATAATTTTTCTATGTCTCATTTTGAATATCTCCTTTTTCAATTGGCAATTCAACTCTAACAACAGTACCTTTCTCTAAAACACTTCTTATTATCAAGTTCCCATTATGAGCTTTTACAATTTCCTCACAAATTGACAAACCAAGACCTGTATGTGAGTTACTATTAGAACCTTTATAAAATTTACCAGTAACTAAAGATATTTCATCTTCAGAAATTCCACAACCATTATCTATGACTTCAACAACAGCTCTTTCATTTTCAATTTTAATATCTGTTAAAACAACTCCACCTTCATCAGTAAATTTTAGAGCATTATCTAAAATATTTATGAACACTTGTTTGATTCGATCTCTATCAGCCATTACCATAACTCTTTTTGTCTCATCATAATTTAGAATCATATCTATTTTCTTAGAACTTGATTTAGGCATTAATTGTTTGTTAATAAAAATTCCAAGCTCATTAAGGTCAAAAAGTTCTTTATTCATTATAAGTCTACCGCTACTTAGTTCAGAAAAATCTAAAAGCTCAGTAACCATATTCCCTAATCTATCACTTTCTTTTTCTATAATACTTAAACCATCTTCTAAAAGTTTATTATTTTTAGCCTCTGGTTGTAAAGTAAAAGCCCATCCCTTTATAACAGTAAGGGGTGTTCTTAATTCATGAGAAATACTTGAAATAAAATCCTTCTTTAATTGCTCTTTTTTTACCAAATTTTCACTCATTAAATTCATTGTACTACCAAGCTTTGAAATCTCAAAATCTCCAACCTCATCTGCTTTTTCATTTAATTGCCCATCAGCTAATTTTAATGCGACATTAGTTAATCGTTCAATAGGATTGACAATTCTATTACTCATAAATATACTTATACTCATCCCTATTATTATAACAAAAAAACCAAATAAAAAGAAAACAAGATAACGTTGCGCAATCATACTATCAATATTTTCCATAGAAATTATAAACCTTGCTATGCCAACTTGTTCATTCCCATTATTAAGAGGAATCGTTACAGCCAATTCATTTTTATTTGAAATAGGATTTTTATATACAGTTGAACCATTACTTCCGTTTTTGGCTGATGTAACGTCATTTGAAGATAATACACTACCGATTTGATTTCCATTTACTGTATCAAGTAAAACTTTTCCCGAATTATTTAGAATTTGCACCTGTGCATTTACTTCACTATAAAACTCTTCAATATCATCTAATACAAGCTCAGATAAACTTGAATTGGCTAAATGAATTTCATATAGCTTTGCACTATACTTAGCCTGATTTTGTATTATTCCAGTAACACCAGAATAATAATAGTTTTTTATTGTAAAAATCAAAAAAATTTCAAAGAATACTACTATTAAAACTATAACCATAAAAAACTGAGTCATTATTCTAGTTCTTAAAGATTTTTTTAAAATCAAATCTTTTATTTCATTAAATTTATCAACTAGTTTATTGTACTTTAGTTTGAATTCCATCTATATCCAGTCCCCCAAACTGTTTCAATATATTTTGGTTTACTTGAATTGTCCTCAATTTTAGCTCTTAGTCTTCTAATATTAACATCTACGATTTTAATGTCTCCATCAAATTCTTCTCCCCATGTCATATTTAAAAGCTCATTTCTTGAAAAAGCTCTACCAGGATTTGACATAAATATTGTAATAATAGTTAGTTCTGTTGGCGTAAGTTCAATTTCTTTTCCATCTTTATAAAAATTCTTAGAATATAAATCTAATTTAAAAGGATATATACTTATCAAGTCACTACTATTTTGAATTGAAACAAGACGTCTAATAAGAGATTTTATTCTTAAAATAAGTTCAACAGGATTAAATGGTTTACTTAAATAATCATCAGTTCCACTTTCTAATCCATTAATTCTATCTACATCTTGAGTTTTAGCAGTAAGCATTATAATCCCAATTTTAGGAAGTTTTTCTCTAAGAATCTTACATACTTCAAAGCCATCTATTCCTGGTAGCATTACATCTAAAATAACAACTTGAGGATTATATTTTAAGGCAAGTTCTACTCCAATTTCTCCACTTTCAGCTTCTAGAACTTCAAAACCTTCTCTTTCAAGATTAATTTTTGTAAACAATCTAATATTTTCTTCATCTTCAACTAATAAAATTTTACTCATTGTAACCTCCTAAAAAAATAAATAAACTACTATAAGTATATATTAAATTTAATTAAGTTTCAATAATAATGTTAAAAATACACAAAAAAAAATTGGGAAGTTCTTTGGACTTCCCAATCTAATTAATTAAACAATAGTAACTATTTAACTAAACTGTTTCATCAACTAATTCATTTAAGTCAACAAACTTTTCACTTTTTAATCCTTTATCTAGTTTGTTTACCTTCTTAATATTTACAGCAGTTACCTTATATTCTGCAGTTTTAGTAATAGGATCATAGTGTGCACTAGTCAATTGATTTACTGGTGTTTCAGCAAAATGGAATGTCATATAGATTAATCCTGGTTTTACTTTGTCAGTAATTTTTGTTCTACCAACTACACTACCTCTTCTAGAAGTAACTCTCATAAAATCTCCATCTTCTAATCCATATTTTTGTGCATCTTCTGCTGAAATTTCAATTAACTCATATGGTAAAATTCCATCAAGCGCATCAGAATATCTAGTCATTACATTATAGTGGTATAATGCTCTACCAGTAGATAAGATTATTGGATATTCTTCATTTTCAAGTTCTTTTGGACCTTCATATTCAACAGGTATCATAAGAGCTTTATCTCCTCTTGTAAATTTACCTTCATGAAGATATTTTGTACCCAAATGATCATCTGATGTACATGGCCATTGAACTCCATTCAACTTATCTATTTTATCATAAGTAATTCCTCTATAAGTTGGCATGCACTTTCTAATTTCATCAAAAACATCTTCTGATGTCTTCCAATCAAATCCCTTACCTCCAAGACGTTTTGAGACATCCGCTAAAATAGCCCAATCCAATCTTGCTTGTCCAGGAGCTTCAACAGCTTTTCTAACTCTTTGAACTCTTCTTTCAGATGCTGTAAAAGTACCATCTTTTTCAGCATAACATGTGGCTGGCAAAATAACATCTGCAAGTTTAGCAGTTTCAGTTAAGTTAATATCTTGAACGACTAAGAAATCTAAACTACTTAATGCATGCTTAACATGGTTGGCATCTGGATCAGAAAGTACAGGATCTTCACCCATAATGTACATAGCTTTAACTGAACCTTCTGCTGCTCCATCAAGCATTTCAGGGATTCTAAGTCCCATCTTTCTATTTAATTTACAATTCCAATGTTTTTCAAACAATTTAACATTATCTTCTTCCAATACTTTATGATATCCCGGAAAATAATTTGGTAAAGCTGCCATATCACAAGCACCTTGAACATTATTTTGTCCACGAAGAGGATTAATTCCACCACCTTCAATTCCAATATTTCCACATAATAAAGCTAAGTTAGAAAGATTCATTACATTTGATGTACCAGTTGTATGTTCAGTAATACCTAAAGTATAGAAAATTCCAGCTCTTTCTGCAGAAGCATACATTCTTGCAGCTTCATAAATTTGATCTACAGGAACAGTAGTAATTTTACTAACTAATTCTGGAGTATATTTAGAAACAAGTTCTTTAACTTCTTCAAATCTTTCTACTTTATTTTCAACATATTCCTTAGCATATAAACCTTCAGTTATTATTATATTCATGATACCATTAATTAAAGCAGCATCTGTTCCTGATTTCAATGAAATGTGCAAATCAGCTTCTCTTGCTAATTCAGTTTTTCTTGGATCAACTACTACTAGCTTTTTACCTTGTCTATGAGCCTGTTGCATTTTATTTCCAATTATTGGATGAGCTTCAGTTGTATTTGAACCTATAACAAACATTAAATCAGTCTTAAAAACTTCGTTAACAGAATTTGTCATAGCTCCAGAACCTAATGTTGTTGCAAGACCTGCAACTGTAGGAGCATGTCAGGTTCTCGCACAGTGATCAACATTATTTGTACCAATGGCAACACGCATCATCTTTTGAAAAGCAAAATTGTCTTCATTACAAGTTCTAGCAGAGCTTAAACCTGCAATTGAGTCAGGACCATAAGTCTCTTTTGTGCTACTTAACTTAGAAACAACCAAATCTAAAGCTTCTTCCCAAGTTGCTTTTTCAAATACACCATTTCTCTTAATCAATGGATCAGTAAGTCTATCAGGACTGTTAATTAAGTCAGTATGGAAACGCCCCTTAACACAAAGCTGAGTTCCATTAATTGGAGAATCTTCATTTGGAGTAACTCCAATTACTTTTCCGGTCTTAACATTTACATTTAAATCAAAATTACAACCAGTACCACAGAAAGGACATGTTGTTCTCACTTTTTTTATTTCCCAAGGTCTAGTTCCCATTAATTGTTTATTTAGTAAAGCTCCTGTAGGGCAAACACTAATACATTGCCCACAAAATCTACAGTTATCAGTATTTAAATCTAGATTTTTATGAGTTCCAATATAAGCATTAAATCCTCTTTCTACAAAATCTATAGCTCCTGTAACTTGTACATCTTGACATACTCTAACACATTTACCACATAAAATACACTTGTTTTGATCTCTTATCATAACAGGGTTGTTTGCATCAATTTCATGATTTTGGACTTCACCAATCCATGTACCCTTCTTCATTCCATATCTATAGCAATATTCTTGCAATTTACAATTACCAACCATATCACAAGTTAAGCAATCACTTGGATGATTAGAAAACAATAAATCTAGAATATTTCTTCTTATTTTTGTTAATTTTTCACTTTCAGTATTTACAACCATTCCTTCTTTTACAAGTGTTGAACATGCTGTTTCAAGTTTTTTACTTCCTTCAATTTCAACAACACACATTCTACATCCAGCAAATGCAGTTAGACTTTTTTCATAACATAGATTTGGAATATCTACTCCAACCTTTTTAGCAGCTTCAATAATAGTAGTTCCTTTTTCAACACTAACATTCTTTCCATTTATAGTTAAATTAATCATATTAGACATAATATACCTCCAGAACCTATCTTCTAATTATAGCATTAACTGGACACGCAGCTTCACAAGATCCACATTTAATACACTTAGATGGTTCAATAACATGTAATTGCTTTTGAACTCCTGTAATACAATCAACTGGACAAGCCTTAGCACATTTAGTACAACCAATACACTTATCTGTAATAAAGAATTCAAGAAGAGCTTGACAAACTCCCGCAGGACATTTTTTATCATAAATATGAGCTTCATACTCATTTCTAAAATAATGTAAAGTACTTACTACTGGATTTGCAGCCGTTTGTCCAAGTCCACAAAGTGATGCAACAGTTATTGTTTCGGAAAGATCTTCAAGTCTTTCAATGTCACCATCTTCACCTTTCCCAGAAGTTATTTTTTCCAATAACTCTAACATTCTCTTTGTACCTTCCCTACAAGGAACACATTTACCACAAGATTCCTCAACAGTAAAATCTAAGAAAAATCTTGCAATATCAACCATACAATCTGTTTCATCCATTACAACCATTCCACCTGATCCCATAATAGAACCAATCTTAGCTAAAGATCCAAAGTCTACAGGTGTATCAAAATAATCTGTAGGAATACAACCACCAGAAGGTCCACCAGTTTGAACAGCTTTTACTTTTTTATCATTACCAGTACCACCACCAATGTCATATACAATTTCATTTATTGTAGTTCCCATAGGAACTTCAACAAGTCCTGCATTGGCAACCTTACCTACAAGGGCAAATACTTTAGTTCCAGAACTATCTTCTGTACCAATTGATTTATACCAATCTGAACCTTTATACATAATTTGCGGTACATTTGCAAATGTTTCAACATTATTTAAAACAGTAGGTTTTTGGAAAAGGCCTTTAACTGTTGTTCTATAAACCTTAGTTCTAGGCATACCACGTTTACCTTCTATAGATTCTATAAGTGCTGTGCCTTCTCCACAAACAAATGCTCCAGCACCAAGCCTTAATTCAACATGAAAACTAAAATCTGTTCCTAGAATATTATCACCAAGAAGATTCTTTTCTTCTGCCTTCTTTATTGCTTCTCTTAAATTTATGACAGCTTTAGGATATTCAGCTCTAACATAGATAAAACCTCTATCAGCTCCAATCGCAAAGCCACAAATCGCCATTCCTTCTAATACAGAATGTGGATCTCCTTCAAGTATAGATCTATCCATAAACGCTCCTGGATCTCCTTCATCTGCATTACATACTACGTATTTTTGGCCCGCAGGTTGTTGCATAGCACCTTCCCATTTTCTCCCTGTTGGGAAACCTGCACCACCACGGCCTCTAAGTCCTGAATTTTTCATTTCATTTACAACTTCTTCAGGAGTAAGACTTCCTATTACTTTCGCTAAAGCGTAATATCCACCTAATGCAACATATTCATTAACACTATGTTCATCAACTATTCCAAAATTCTTTAATGCAATTCTAGTTTGTTTTTCAAAAAACTCTCCTTTTAGACGAATACCATTTTCGTCAATTATGTACTTATCAGGTTCTTGATTTAACCTTTCAATTAATAGAGGATAGTTTTTTTCTTTAATAGTATCTAATATTTTAAAATCAACTTCAGTTTTTATCATAAGATCACCTCTATTTATACTTTCTCATTATTCTTCTGATATCTGCTTTTTTTATATGAGCATAAACATCTTCATTTATTGTAACAACAGGTGCTAAATTACATTCACCAATACAACGAGTTTGAGCAACAGAAAACTTCAAATCTTCACTAGTTCCACCAACATCTACACCTACTCTGTCACAAAACTCATTTAAAATTTCTTGAGCTCCTTTTACGTAACAAGCAGTTCCCATACATACAGAAATTTGATATTTTCCTTTTGGAATAAATGAAAATTGTGAATAGAAAGTAGCTACACCAAATACTTTAGCAGGGAATATTTTCATTCTTTTTGCTATCAAATCCATAATCTCTTCTGGAAGATACCCAAAAATACTTTGTGCTTCTTGTAAAACTGGCATTAATGCTCCCGGAATATCTTTCTTCTTATCAATAAATTCACAAAGCTCATCAATTTTGTCTTGATTTTCTTCAACATTAAAAACAAAAGCCATAATTTGCCTCCTTGTAAAATTTTTTAGAAGAACCATATGTAATTATATAATAAAAAACAAGAAATTACTTATTTAAAACATTAAACATTGATAACAATACTCTAATCCATTAATATGTACTATTTTAGTATATAACCATCATATAGTTATTCTAGTTATAATATAGCGAAATACAATACTACATCATACTTAGAGTATAGCAAAATCAGCAAATTTTTTCAAGCATTTTAGCTTTTAAGTATTAAAAATTTTGATAGATTTTCAAAAAAAATATTTTATTTAATACTTAATTTTATCTATATAATTAACAATATAATTAATCTAATTATTTTCTTAAATTATATCCATTTTAATCTTAAAAAATAATTCTATTCCATATGTTATGTTTTTTTGACGTTACTTATAATAAGAACCCCACCCCTTTTCTATGCTTCGCTTCGTGTGGGTACCTGGGAAACTTGTTGCTTCGCAATAAAAAAAATTCTCTTTTAGAGAATTTTTTAAAACATTTTATTATATTGTATAAAATTCTTTTAAGTCTTGTTCAAAAAATGAAATTAAAGTTTCCATAGCCACATTTTCATCATCTCCTGTTACTTCAATTTCTATTTCTTCACCATTTCCAACCTGCATTGATAAAATACTTAAAATACTTTTTCCATTGTATCTATTATTATCTTTTATTAATATAATATCAGAATTAAATTTTACTGAATTCCTTAAAAACATAGAAGCTACTCTGGCATTAAGGCCAATTTCCGATTTGACTACAACCTTTTCCTTTAACATATTTGCCTCCTTTATTTTTCTTTCTTAATCTATATTATATCAAAACAATCTATAATTGTCCATATTTAAAAATAATTTTTAAAAAGATTTTTTTTAAATTATTAAATAACCTATTAAATAATGTTTTCACATTATATAAAAAGAAACTGATTTACTAAAAATAAACCAGTTTTACAAAATTATATATTCTTACCTTCCGAAATTTTTCCAGAAATCATAGTATAAACCTTATCTGCATATGATAGACATGCTAGGTCATGTGTAACAAGTACAATTGTTGTATTATTTTTTTTATTAATATCTTTCATTATTTCTAATACTTCCTTAGTATTTTCAACATCCAAATCAGAAGTAGGTTCATCTGCAAGAATTATTTTAGGATAATTCATCAGTGCTCTTGCAATTGTAACTCTTCTAAGTTCTCCCCCTGATAATTCTCTAGGATATGAACTTTCTAAATGTTCTAAACCTAATTCTTTTAACAAATATTTTCCGCGACCAACAGGATCTCCTTCTCTTTTACTTAGATAAAAAGGTAAACAAATATTATCTAGAATGTTAAGTGTTGACAATACTACTGTAGATTGTGGAACAAATCCCATTAAGTCATTTCTTATAAAAGATTTTTCATCATCAGAAAGAGAGCTTATCTCTTTATTATCCAATGACACTTTCCCACTTGTAGGACTTAATATTCCAGATATGATATTTAAAAGTGTAGATTTGCCGCTTCCAGATTTTCCGACTATTGCAACAAATTCTCCGCTCTTAATATCCAAATTAACATCATCTAATGCATTAAATTCTTTCGCTCTAACATATGTTTTGTATAATTGTTCTACTTTTAACATTCTAATCATTCTCCCTCATAGTCAAATAAACATCAGTTCTACTGATTTTTCTAGCAGCATTTAATGATGATAAACATCCAATTACTGTTCCAACTAATAAACTAAACAATGAAACTAGAACTAATTTTGGTATTGAAGGAGTTAAGAACGGTAAATTTAAGTTTTTTTGAATAATTGGAATTATTGAAAACACAGCTATAATGCCAATAATTATTCCAAGAACTGATCCATAAAAACCTATATATAAGGACTCATACATAATAATCTTAGATAACTTTTTCTTAGACGCTCCTAACACTCGAAGAATACTTAATTCCTTTTTTCTTTCATTAAGTATTACAGAAAATACTACTGCCAATAAAATCATTGACATTCCCCATATTACAGCTATTGAAATATATATATAACTTGAAATAACCTTTAAATTTGAAGATACTTCATTTACAAATTTTTTACTAAACATAGCAAAAATTCCATCTTTAGCATATTCTTTCATAATCTTATTAGATACTTCTGAAGCACTGTAATTTGGCTTTAATTTCAATAAAATTGTAGAAATTTTTTCGCCTTCAGAAGCTGGATTTTTTTGAATTCGTTCGCTTGCTTTTGCAAGTTTTCTAGCAGTTTTCATATTAACGAAAACTGTTGCATCAAAACCCATACCAGTTTGTTCGAGTTTTCCAACTATATCAAGCTCTTCTTCAAAAAATTTAACTTTTGAATTTTTTTCACCAACAATATTACTTCCTACAATTACTTCATCATCTTTTAATTCTCTCTTAAGTGTTTTTTGAAGCCAAGGCTTAATTAAAAAATCTGTATCATAATCTATTCCTATAATTTGAACGGGGTACGAGCAACAAGATGCAGAAAGTGTTGCAACATAAAGCTGAGGTGTTGCTGATTCTATACCTTCAATTTTTTTTATCTTTTCTAATGAATCATTAGGAAGATAAAATTCACTAGGTTCTCCTTTTAGTAATACACTTTCAATATTTGCCTTATAACCTTCTGGAACAACAATAATATCTGCACCAAGTCTATTTGACAGATTATTAACTCCACCAGAAATACTTGATGATAAAATCGTACCACAGAACAAAAATAAAACAAAAATAGCAATAATGCTAATTAATGAAATACTTCTAAGAGGTTTTTTTCTTATGTTTTCTTTCGCTAAAAACTTAATATCAATTTTCTTATTAGTCATTTTTTTCTCTTTTCTTTAATGAATTAATTTTCTTTTCTTATCAAAACATAAATCAAATAAAAAATTGAGATAAGAGCAATTGCAATTCCTAAAATAGAAACTATTGTAAATGTATTATGTTTGATACAATCCATAGAATCTTTCATGCAATATCCCATGAATCTAGGAGCTCCATCTTTTCCGGCACCAATAGTAACCTTAATTATTTTATTTGGTATTAAATGAACACTAATTCCTGCTAATATATTAATAATATTAAAAATAATCTTTGAAATTTTATTATCTACAAAAACAGATACTAATGAAATTATAACAATTCCTATACCAACACAAGTTGCTAATAGACCGCTATAATAACAACTCATTCTTGACCCATTAGCCATTGCAGGACAAACAGGTGCGATTACAAATGGTGTTAATGCAAGTACAGTCCCTAATAGTAAAATAATAATATTAACAATTTTCTTCTTTAATATTTTCACGAAAATCCTCCTAAAAATTATTTATTTAAAGCATTATTAACCGCATTTTTAAATCTTTTATAAGAAATTGTCGCTCCACTAACTGAGTCAACTTTATCAATATCTTGAACCTCAACTAACTTTTTTGCATATCCTTCACTATTCTTTACAGCTTTTTGTGCTTGCTTATAATTAAAATCAGCATCATCTTTACCATAATTTTCGTCTTTTATCTTATTATTCTTATTTTCTCTCTCTTCTCTAACACAATCTACAATTTTCTTATCTTTAACAGTAATTACGACTTTAACATTTGAACTTTCATCTTTGTAATATCCTTCATATACTCCATCTTTTAATGTTTTTTTTGAACTACATGAAGTAACAAATATCATAGATAAAATTAGAATAATAAAAAAATTAAAATTTTTCCTTTTCATATATACCACCAAAAACATTATAACATCTATAATTTATATTGTCAATAATTTATCATCTACAATTTTTCCATAATCTAATATTATTTTTCTCATAGCCTCATCTCCTACTTCAGGATCATGAGTAACAACAATTATAGTAGCACCTTCCTTGTGAAGTTGTTTTAGAATTTCTATTACCATAATTTCATTTGCTTCATCCAAATTTCCTGTTGGTTCATCAGCTAATATTATTTCAGGATTATTTATTAAAGCTCTTGCTATACATACTCTTTGTTGTTCTCCACCAGATAATTGACTTGGCAAATGCTTTGCTCTATCACCAAGACCTACTTTTTTAAGTGCTTCTAAAGCTTCTTTTTCATCAATCATACTATGATAATACTGAGCAACCATTACATTTTCAAGAGCGGTTAAATAACTAATCAAATGAAATTGTTGAAATATAAGACCAATTTTTTCTCTTCTAATATTAGTAAGATTTTTTTGACTTTCTTTTGAAATGTCTATTCCATCAATTAATACTTGTCCATTTGATGGTCTATCCATACATCCTATTATATTCATCATAGTTGTTTTTCCAGAACCTGATGAGCCCATTATAGCAATCCAGTCACCTTTTTTAACCTTTAAATTAATGTTACTAAGAGCATTAACTGATTCATAAATTTTAGAAACATCTCTAAGTTCTAATATTACTTTATCATTATCCATATTTTACTCTCCTTTTAATACTAATGCAGGATCAATGTCAACAGCTTTTTTAACCGGTAAAATACAACCTGCAGTAGTTACTAATACTGAAATAACAACAATTACAGGAATTAATATATATTGGAATGTAATTGTCCTACCAAAAACACTAAGACTTACTCTTTGAGCAAATATAAACCCAAATATAACACCAATAACTCCTCCAATTAGTCCAAGCAATACACTCTCTCCTATAAAATCCATTATAATTTCTTTATTATGTGCCCCAAGTGCTTTTTTTAATCCTATTTCTTTTCTTCTTTCAGCAATTATCGCCATCATAGTTGTCGAAACTGAAATTGTTGTCAAAACTAATATAACTATATTAACTAATAATATTAAAGCAGTTAATTTATTTAATACAGTATCTTGAGATTGAGTAACTCTTTTTACAGCAGAACCTATAACATTAGGTAATTTATTACTCAAATTTTTTGCGAAAGTATCTAATTCATTGTGATTAGCTTCTATACTACATTCAATTGAATCAATTTTTGTTGTATCCTCAACTATTTCATTTAGTTTGTCTATATTTAAAAATATGAAGGATTCTTCTTTACCCCCAGTTGTAATTATTCCTTTTACTATTAAAGTTACGTCGTAAAAATCATCACCTGTATCTTTATTTTTACTTTTCTCTGCAGAATCATTCACATCTGAAGCAATTGCACTTTTCCCGTGTTTTACTCCACTAACTTTAAATTTATCTCCTACTGAAAGTCCTAAAGTTTTGGCAATTTCTTTTCCTACCATAACTTCATTTGAATCGCTATTTGTTGCCCATTCTCCTTCAACATACCAAAAAGGACTATTTTTTTTTGCTCCATCCATATCAGTACCCGCAAGAATATATGGCTTTTGATTAATTTTTGTCGTCTCATATCGGTATGGAGCTATACCTACAACATTCATATTTTTTATAATTTCTTTAAATTCTTTATATTCTTCTTCAGTAATTTTTCCTTCACTAGGTAGACATATAAAATTAGCGCCATATGATCTAAATTCTTTACCCAACTGTCTTGGAATATCAAAATATATAGTAATAAGACCAGACATAATAGTAGCTCCTATTATTACAGCTAATAAAGCTACTACCATTCTTGACTTTCTTCTTATGAAAGAACTTAAAATCATTTTTAAATACATTTTTCTCTTACTCATTTTAATCCTACCTTCCATGAAGAACTTCTGTCGGTTTAAGTTTAAATAGATAATGTATAGCTGGAATACTTCCAATTAATGAAACTCCAATTACCAGAGCAATATCAATAGGAATAACCATTACCGCTGGTTCTATATAAGATCCAAACACAGTAATTCCTATTATTTGTGTAAATCCAAGGCCAATAAAATATCCTGCTATTCCACCTATGATACCAGTTAATACAATTTCTGTTAAAATAAGCAACATTATCCTAAGATTAGAACCTCCAATTGCTTTTATAAGACCTATTTCCTGACTTTTTTCCATTACAGTAGCAGTAACAAGATTTGAAATTCCAAGTGCAGAACCAATTGATCCTAATGCTGTAATTAGAATCATAAGTAATTTCGTTTTATCTAATATTTTTCCTTCTGACTCTGCTACTTGTCTTATAGGTTTGGCTACACTATCTTCAACAACTTCTTGTATTTGATAACAAATAGAACTAACATAAGCTGTACAATACCAAGTTTCATATTCAGTAGGTGTTAAGCTATTTGGATCTCTAGTTGCTTTTTTTGCTAATTCATTATCAGGAGTAGTAAGTGACGAAACTTCTATATTAGAAATTTTTCCTTCAATTCCATATAAGTTTTGAACTGACTTCAAAGTAGAAAAAACGTTTAAATCTTCATTTCCACCAGATTCAAATATTCCTTTAACATTATACATCTTAGTATTTTTACCATTACTTATTTCTATTTTATCTCCAACTTTAACTCCATTTTTTCCCGCAAACAAGCTTCCAACCATAATACTATTATCGTCATCTTCATTTAACCATTCTCCAGTGATTTTCCACCAATTTTTTAAGTTTTTCATACCAGTATCAATTTGTTCACCAGTTGTTAAATCCATGTGTTTAGAAAACCATGTACCTATTAATTTAGTTTTTTGATTATTAACTTTTGCAGTTTTCTCAAGATAAGGAGTAAAATCAACTATAGAAAACCCCCAAAAAATTTGTTTGATTTTAGGTAAATCTTCTTCTTTTAAATATTTATCATTTGTTGTAGTTTCAGAATTTTCTAATTCATACAAATCAGAAATTAATGAAGCATCCTTAGAAACTACATTTATATTTGCCCCATAAGTTTTAAGCTCTTTATTTACTTTATCACCAACTCCAAGCATTACATTTAACATTCCTGTAGCAAGAGATACACCAAGTGCGACAGTAAAAGCTATCATAAACATCTTTTTTCGTTGTCTGATTAAAGTTCCAAAAACCATTCTCCAAAACATACTATTCTCCTATTGGAAATCTTTCTTTTTCTTTATCTAAAACTTTTTTATCAATTATTATTTTTGAATTTTCAATTTTATAATCAAAAGGAATTGGATTACATCCACCTTTAAATCCTATAGTTGCTTTATTCATAACAACATCGCACCTTTTGCACACTATATCATTTTTTCTTTCAAAATATCCTGCAACTCCACATATTTGACAAGCATCTAAGCCTACTCCATAAGAAGTACTATTAGGCTTTTTAACAACTATAAATCTAATATCATGACCATCTTTCTTATATGAAAATCTATGCAAGTGCCCATCATCAACATCAGATAAAGGAATAATAATTTTATCTCCTTCCTCTTGATATGGCTGTGCTGCTGTTAATTCAACCGGTTTTGTAAGTTGATAATTTAAGTAAGTCGCAGAAAACAACATTACAAATGATAATACTGTAGTAAAATAAGCCCATCTTCTATTTACTATCAATCTCCATTTTTCTTTTCTTAAACTTGCATTATTATCAAATTTTTCCTTTACCCTTAAATTTTTAGATACAAAAAAAATCATACCTAATAAAATTATTATAAAAGCGATAGAAATAAAATATGTTTCACTTTTATCTTCTATAATCATTAAGTCAAAAACCTTTATTCCAAAAATATTGCTCTTTTCAGTTAAAATTGGAGCCATATTAAAGTCTTTCTTTAGATATTCCTTAAGTCTAACTATTGATGTTATTCCTTTTAAAGCATATTCTAAAAATGTGTTAATAAATATAGCGATAAACATTATAATATATTGTTTTTTGCTACATCTAACTAGAAACTTATAAAATGCTAATACTAATAATATCCCGGTTAAGATTCCAAGAATAAATCCACTTACTCTAAATAGAGTCACAGTACTTACAGAATCTTCTCCAAATGCAATAAATTCCATCGCTTGAGTTAAAAGTTTAGGAATAAGCAAATATAGCATAAACGAGATAGTTATAAACATAAAACCTAAATTTATAGAAGTAATAAAATTATATATTTTATTTTTATTTTTTGTTATAACTCCTAAAATCAATGTAATACTCATTAAAATAAAAACAAAAAGACATAATGCAAAAACATATCTATTTAATTTTGTAACTGTATGTATCATTTCCTTTTTATTTTTTACTCTAAGAATATGTATATAAAAACCTAAAAAAATTCCTATCACTAAAATTGAAAAAGAAATTATTTTATTAATCAGTGTTGAATTTTTCTTTAAAAAAGATAACACCAATGCAAAGAAAAAAGAAAATGTACATATAGTAAAAATTACATCAACATAAAATTTTCCCAAAATAAAACCTCACTTCTAAAATACGGCAAAACCTCTCTTAAAATAATAAGAGAGGATTTATCCGTTTGTCATATATTGAATACTAATATTCTAATTTAAAAATCAATATTATTTATTTTGTAATTGTTCTCCAGTATAATTCCATTCAAACTCAACAGTTTGTTTTTCATAGTACTTTGAAGCGGCTTCTTTTCCGCCATCTTTAATAGCAGGAACACCTGTTTCTTCATCAGTGTGTAGTAAATAATCTGCAGATGGTTGAATTTCAATAACTAATTTGTATTTACCAACTTTAAGAACATTCTTTTTAATATTAGTTCCATAATGTGCCCCATCATCAGCGTTCATTGGCATCATTGATCCTGAAGTAACTTCTTTTCCATCAGTTGATAATACTTTATAATTTACTGTTAAATATGCAGGCCAAATATCTTTTCCACTACCGAAACCATATTTTTTACCAGCTTCTTTAGTCAAATGAATGTCAGCTTCTAAGTGCATATCTGATTCTGCAGCACTAGGTTGTCTTCCTTCAGGAATCATATCAACTCCTTGAAAATAAACTGTAGCAACTTGGAAAGGACCTACAATTTTTTCTTCTCCAATTTTTATTTCTTCAAATCCTGATTCACCTGGTTTTTCAGCATCTTCAGCTTTTTCATCGTCGCCACCGGCTTCTTTTAATTTATCATTTAATTCAGCAATTTTTTTGTCTTTTTCTTCAATTGATTTTTGCAATTCATTTATTTTTGCTGTGTCATTTTTTTGACAGCCAACTAAACCTACTGACGCTAATAATGCTAATGTTACAACCATTTTTGATTTTTTCATAAAATAAATCCTCCTAATTTTTTAACTTTAATAAAATAGAAATTTAACTTTCCTTTTTTATTTTTCTTAATTTTAAATAGTGACCTAACAATATCCAAACAGTAATTATTACCAACATAATTTGTGGAATTAAAGTTTCGGCTCTATCATAGATATTCAAAATTGGAATACTCCAACCTTGCATTGCAGGTATAACTGTTGAACCAGAAATAACTCCGGCTTCAGTTAACTCAATAACCCCTTTTCCCATAAACGAGATACACATTAGATATAATAATATACTTGTAAACAAGAAAAATGGTTTAAGCGGTAATTTAACTGATGTGAATCTAAAAAGTAAAAATATTATAACCAAAACAACAGAGGCTGCAACAAGCCCTCCCATTGGATACAAAATCTTACCTCCACCCGAAAATGAGGCCTTATAAAATAAAATAAGCTCTGCTCCTTCTCTTAGTACAGCTAAAAAAGCAGCAAAAACCAAAGTCCACTTACTTCTGTTATCTATTGATTTTTGAACTTTAGATTGAATATAATTTTCCCATGCTTCTTCTTCAGATTTAGATAAAATCCAGTTACTAACATAGAATAAAACAATAACCGCTAAAAACATAGTCCAGCCTTCAAGTAGTTCCTGTCCAACTCCTCCTAATAAATAGTTTATTATTATGGCTAAACCAAAACTACATACAACGGCAGCACCCATTCCCAAATAAACTGACTTACAAAGATGCTTATTGCCTGTTTTAACAAGATAAGCAATAATTGCAACACAAACAAGAATTGCTTCCAATCCCTCTCTAAGCATCAATCCGAATGATGTTAAAAAATCTTGGATATTTTTAGCTTTCTCATCTCCCTGTTTAATTTCAGTATCTCCAAATACAGCTTTACCTTCAGAATCCGGTGCATTTTTTGAAATTACTTTATCCAAAACAAGTGCATCTCTATAAACTTTCATATCAAGTTCATCTATTGATGCCTTAATTTTTTCAACAGAATCACTTGTATTTCCTAAAAGAGTATGCTTAATTTCTCTAAATGCAGCCTCAATTTCATTTACTCTGTTATTAGATATTGCAACCATAACATTTTTTTCAAAACCTTGAACTTCATAGTAATCAAAATATGCAGAATCCATTGATTTATAAGCATTTTGATAATCTTTTTTATCAATATACTCTTTTGCTTCTGTAAATTTTAAATGCATATCTTTAGCTACTTCTTGCCAATTAGAGTACTTTTTCTTTTCAGATTTAGCTTCTACATTTCCTATGTTACAAACAAGCAAAACACTACAAAGTATTAGAAAAAATGAAAATATCTTTTTTATAACTTAGCACCTCCCTAAAAACAATTTATGATAAAGATAATATATATCATATAATTACTAAAAAGTTAAGCACTAATTACAAATCAATCAATGCCTTATACTTATTATTATTTTTATCAAATATATATTATCATATTCAGAAAAAAATTTCAAGAAATTAATAAAAATTTTCATTTTTAATTAACATCTTATTCATATTTTATAAAAGCTAAACGTCATAAATTAAATCATTATTTTGTTTTATACTATATCTACAAAAAAATAATACTATTGTAATCAAGATTACAATAGTATTATTAAAATTTAGTTTTTCCTTTTTTTAATTAGTAGATATTTTCTTAATCTTAGAATTGTGTATAGCAAATAAATAAAAGTATATAATGCTATTGATAGTATATGTTTTTCAGGTTTATGCATAAACAAAACCATCAAGTGAACATATATCAAGTAAAAAAACGGATATGCTAATTTTTGTAAATTTTTCCAATTTTTAGCTTTCATTTTCTTTCTTACACACTTGAATGAAGTTATCATAAGCGGAATCATCATAGCTATAAGAATTAAACTTATTATTGTTGCCGTCTTAGTATATACATTCATTTTTGATGCATTTGTAAAAAATTCTACAAAATATCTTATTCCAAAAGCCACATTATGACAAAGCGCAGCAAAACATCCTATAATTGACATTTCTCCTCTTATACTCATAAGTTTTCTAGTATATTTATTATGAGTTGTAACTACTCCTAGAAACATTACTATCATAAATGTTACTGTCGAGAAAATTCCTCTTCTGAATATGTCCATAACATATTTTGTAAACCAGATTGGCATTTCTCTATAAAACTTTGTTTCATAATATAAAACAACGGGAATTATCAAAATATAAGTTGCCATATAAAATAGCACTGGATATTTTTTTATAATATTTGCAAATAAAATGTAAAATAATGTTATTGCAATTAATCCTACTATTAAATTCATCTATTCTTCCCTTTCATTAGTTTTTACTTTTTGTTTTTCTGATGAGTCATAAGTTATTTTCCCTCCACTACTCGAATCTTTTTTTTGAACATTGTCCTTAGTTTTTTTTCAGATTCAATAGTTTTAATTTCTTTTGAAGTATTATTTATATTATCAACATTTTTAATATCTTTTTTTGACTCTATAACTTTTCCTGATTTATTAGAGTCATCTACTTCGTTAACATCTTTCTCATCTTTAACTTCTACAATATTTTTTTTAGATTCTATCAATTTATCAATATTTGTTATTTTTATATTAAAAATTTCTACCAGTTTTTTTCCACTTTCGTAATCATTATTTTGAATTAGATTTTCACAATATGCTCCAACTGATAATTTGTTATTTTTAACAAGTGTACTTATTATACTGTTATTTTCAATTTCTTTTTTTGAATCTAAATCTACAACTTTAATTCCAAATAAATGAAAATCAGAATAAGGAATATTTTGAATAGGTGTTCCGGTTGTAGCCCAATCTGACTCATTTTCCAACTTATTAGAAATAAATAATGTTACTTTTAAATCATTCAAATTAAATCTATCTTCTAACTTATACTGCGTTTTATTTGAAGTTAATCTAAATATTCTATATACTGGATATGGTACTATTTTTACTGATATTTCAAGTTCAAGTTTTGAACCATCCTTAAAGCTTAATTTTATCTTACCTTTTTGATCTCCTAACTTCGATCTGTCTGGTTCTTTTAATACTTCAATACGTGAAATATCTGCAGAACGAGATTTAAGTTTTAAATCTCTATTTATAGCAAAGTCTGAAAAGGAACCCCATTTAACAGTTTCGGCAAAATTTTTCATATTTCCATATTTAGAGTCTTTTACAACTACATTTACTATTTCATTTTTTATTTCAGGATATAAAATCTTAAATTCTTCAGCTTTATTTGGAGCGGTATCTTTTACTATAACATTAATTGATATATCCTTTATACTTTTATCTGCAAATTCAAGCCTTACTTCCATTGAAGTACCCTCTTCATTCACTTCAGTTACATCAGCTTCATAAATAATCTCAATTTTTGTACCTTCTGGCAAGTCATCGAGGTGATTTTTCAAATGGCTTAACGTTACTTCTTTACCTTTAATTGTAATCAAATCTTTTGGTTTATAAACATATTTGTCAGCCATAGAAGTAACTTTTTCTTTTACAATAACATCTATTTCTAATTTTTTTTCACTACCATCATCAAATTTAAGTTTAATTAAAAGCTTTTGAGGGATATTCTCATTTACTTTGTTTACATCAACTTGACTTAAAACTGAAATTTTAGTTTCATCAGGTAAATTTTTAAGAACATTTCTTATTTTATCTTCTGTTATTTCTGTTCCTTTTGGTATAATCAAAGTTTCTGGTATTTCTTTGTATAAAAATGCTTTTGGAATCTTCCCATCAACTTTTGTTTTAATACGGAAAGTATTATTAAATAATACACCTTTATATTTTTCAATAACATCTAATGTATATTCTCCACTAACAAAATCTCCAATTAAAGTCTTATTTTGTGCTTGTTTTAAAGGAATTTCAATTTCATCAGAAGAATTTTTATCCTTGGCAATTATCTTAAACTCTATTTCTTTACCATTAAGTTTTTCTGCAACTGCTTTAGAAACAGTAATATTTTGAATAAAATCTGCAGTATTATATCCCTTGGTATCATACCACTCAGATTCATTCTTGGCTTTTATCTTAATTCCAGAAATTTCAAAATTCTTAGTCCTATTTTTGGATATAAGAATTGTATTTAAAAATTTAAAGCTATTACTTTCTTTATGAACCACTCTAAATCTCAATCCATCTGTAACACTGTAGCCCAAGTTTTCTTTATTTAAAACTAATCCATCTCTTAGTTCCTTCTTATACTCATCAATTACCTTCAATCCATATTTGTCGAAGTCAGAATAAGAGACTGTAATTTTTTGATTATTTTTTTTATATATAGTAACTTTTAAGTCTTTTAAATCAAGTTTATCTCCTTCTTTATATGAAGTTTTAAAGTTGCTATCGTCAATTCTCATATCATAAAAATCAAAGTTTTTAGCTTTTAATAATGCATTTTTTATAGATGTAGCAGTCCCTGTTGCAGTGAACGTAGCACCACTTACTGCATCATAATCGTCACCATCATAGCCCAGTTCCTCTCTAACATATATTTTTAACAATGTAAATATTCTATCATGAATATTTCTCTCACCTTTTATATCTGACTGATCTATAGTTAATCTCCATTTACCAAAATTATGTTTTCCAATTACTTTATCCAATGCGTCTCTATAAACTTCTACAGTTTGTTCTTTACCACGAGCTTCTTCCATAACCTTATTAGTCGCATCTCTTAATACCTGAAATTTATATATCAAGGATTCAAACTTTTGCATATTTTTAATCCTATCAATTACAGTATAAAATTTTTCTTGGAATATTCCACCATCATCTATATTCCCAGGTGATGTTAATCCTTTTAATCTATTTAATTCTTCTTTAACAAGCTCTACATTCTCAATTTTATTGTTCTTAATAGTAACTTTTACAGGTATAGGCTTATTAGAAACAAATCCATAACTGTCACCATAGTAAACTCCGTCAGGGTAATTTACATTTTTGTCAAGATTTTTAACTTCTTCTGCTGATAAAAATTTATAACTTCCATTCACTTTAACATTTACCAATACAGGAATTTCTACAATTTTTTTACTATTATCCTTGAATATAAGTTCAACTATAATTTTAGTTTTACCTTCAGAACTTGTATCTGCATTACTTTTTATATTAATTTGTGCATCATCTGGCAATTTTTCTAATGCATCTCTTATCTTTTGTAATCCAATAATTTCCCCTACAGTTGCAATTATAGTCTTAGGGGAATAAATATATTTATCAGCATCACTTCCATTAGAATCAACTGCTTTTTCTAAGGCATTAACAACAGCATTTATAAAACCTTTTGAAGATGTTGTAGCTCCAGAAATTGTATCTATATTTGTAGATTGGCTTGAAATAATTCTTTCTCCTAATATCCCTGCTTTTTTATTATCAAAATATGATTCATCATCCTTATTTTTAATCAATTCTATTTTAGCTATTTTACCATCTTTAACAGTTACTTTAACTTCAATTGAATTTGTATAATATCCATTTGATTTGCCATAATAAATGCCGTCTTTTAAACCTTTAAAATATTTTTTTAATTGTTCTATTTGTCGTCTATTTTGTCTAGGAATACTTTGCTCTGTTCCTTCAGGCGAATTAATATCTAAATTATTATTACCATTACTAGCCTTTCGTAAGGCATCTTTTACAGCATTTAATATCCCTCTACTTGATACAGTTGCTCCTGAGACTGTATCAATACTAGTATTTCCTCTTATAACTTTATTAAGTACACTGGATGCCCAAGTAAAATATGGATAGTCATCACTATGACTTATAACTCTTGCATCATAAATTACTCCATTTTTTATAGAAATAGAAACCTTGATTGGTCCATTATATCCACGTCCAACGCCAATAAATGTACCATCTTTAAGATTATTTCTGTTAAATCCAATTTTACCGGCAACAGCTGAAGCTTGCTTTGCTAACAATTTTGCTTTCTCTTTATCTCTTAGTTCTTGATTTTCCTTTTCAAGATATTCAGCTACATCACTTGTTTTTGCTCCAGCTTGAACAAGCGCCTTGTAAACAGCAACTTTAATAGCATCAGAAGTAACTGTTGCCCCAGAAATTGAATCGACATTAAATGTATTCTTTTCTACAATGGTTTGTAAAATTTTTTTTGCCATTTCATAGTATTCAGGTGTTTCATTATGTGAAAGCACTTCAACAGAAAAAATTTTACCTTCTTTAATTACAACTTTTACCGTTATAGGACCTTCATATCCCTCAGCACTTGCTATATATTCTCCATCTTTCAATTCATTTGGAGCCTTTGCACTGTCGAGCTTTGTAGTTTCATTTGCTCTGTGTTTTTGTCTATCAGAATAAACACTATTATAAACAGTGTAACCTATTCCTGCAGTTGTAATACAAAAAACAAATAAACCTGCAATAACACTATTTTTTTTCATATATCCCTCCTTTGTTTATTTTGTTATATTTATAAATTTGTCACTTATTTATAAAAATAACAATAGGCATTATCAATTCTACTAAAATTAATTATTTTTTTCAATAAAAAACACCAATTTTAATATTAAAATTTCTTATCTATTAATCTGATGTAAGTATAAAATATCTTTATTTGCATATTTTTTCTAATTACTTCATTGATTATGTTCTAAAAACATTTCATATTTTAATATTTTTTATCAAATTTATTTGTTATTAAATGTAATTGTACTTAATTTATTATAGATTTTTATTTATTAATAATTTTAATTAAAAATTTAGCAAAAAAAAGGCATAGTTTCAATCAAGTATTTGAAACTATGCCTAAAAAATAATTTTTTCTCAGTAACAATTATTTATTTTAAATTTTTTTGAACAAAAATATATATCAATATAGAATAAACAATTACTAAAAGTCCTTGTAAATCATAATATAAATTATTTTTTACAAAAGTATCGTTTATAAACGTTAAAACAAAATCAAATATTCCAAAAAATATAATATAGTTTGAAGATTTCTTTTGAGCTATTACCCAATTTTCCTTGTTCTTACTTGATTTTTTAGTTCTAAAACCATATATTCCCGAATCGAACTTTGGAGGAAATACCTTCATAATAATCCCTCCTGATATAAATACGATTGCTACAATATAAATCATAATAAAACCTCCAATCTATATTATCAACATAAATTATATCTACTACTATCTAATCTTTTTTTGAAATAATTTCTTCCATATACATTGCTTTTGTTGATAAATGTGCATATTTATTATCTACAAATTTGACAATTAAAAATGCCAAAAACATCGTAAATAAACCAATACCAAATCCAATCAAATCAATTCCTTTTAAATTAGGTAGAGCTATATTGACTAATAATATTGAAAGGATAAACATTAAAATAGGAAATCCATATAAGAAAATAGAATATTTTAATACAATATTACTATCCACTCCTATTTTTACATAATCTCCAACTGAAACATCTAATGTCTTTTTCATAACAATATGCATTGTTGGAGTTGGACATCCTCCACAAGTTTTGCAGGTTCCTTTACATCCACTTATTCTTGAAATTAAAACTTTACACTTATCTTCAGGTAAGATTTTTGTTACATATCCTACTTGTTCCATAATATCAAATCCTTTACTACTTCTGATGTAATAATTAGTCCCATAGTTGAAGGAATAAAGCTTATACTTGAAGGGGATGATTTTCTAATTTTATCAGATTCAATTATTTCTCCACTAGAAATTTCATCAGAACAAACACATTTTAATTTTTTTATTCCTAGCTTTTTCAATTCTCTTCTCATTACCCTTGCAAGTGGACAGCATGATGTTTTATATATATCCACTACTTTAAATCTTGTAGGATCCAGTTTATTACCTGCTCCCATTGCACTAATTATATTTATATTATTTTCATAACAATATTTTATCAGATAAATTTTAGAAGTAATAGTATCTATCGCATCAATAACATAATCATAGTATTTCAAATTGAAATTTTCAATATTGTTTTTATCTAGCTTTTTTTTGAATATATTTACTTTTATATCTGGATTGATAAGTTCTATTCTATTCTTCATTTCATCTGCTTTATATTTCCCAATATTATTTGACATTGCATGAATTTGTCTATTTACATTAGTTATGTCAATAGTATCAAAATCTACTAATGAGATTTCTCCTATTCCACATCTACAAAGCGATTCAACTGCAAAACTTCCTACTCCACCAATTCCAAATACAATAACTTTAGAATTTTTTAAAATTTCAAGTGAATCCTTCCCTATTAGACTTTCAGTTCTTGAATAAATATTATTTTCCAATTTTTAAATTTAACTCCTCAAGTTGTCCTTCTGATACAATACATGGTGCATCTGTTAATAAATCAGATGCTGATTGCGTCTTTGGAAATGCTATTACATCCTTTATATTGTTTGTACCCGCTAACAGCATAATCAATCTATCAAGTCCAAATGCAAGACCGCCATGTGGTGGTGTTCCATATTTTAAAGCCTCAAGTAAAAATCCAAATTTTATTTCTGTTTCCTCTTTAGTAAGTCCTAAAGCTTTAAACATTCTATTTTGTAAATCAGAATTGTTAATTCTAATTGAACCTCCACCTAGTTCATCTCCGTTTATTACAATGTCGTATGCTTTTGCATAAACTTTTTCGGGATTGCTTTCCAAGTATTTAATATCTTCATCTTTCGGATGAGTAAAAGGATGATGTTTTGAAACATATCTTTTTTCTTCTTCGTCATATTCAAAAAGTGGAAAATCTACAATCCAGCATAAGTTATATTCATTAGGATTTAATAAATTCATTTCTTTTGCAATAACACATCTTAAAGCTCCTAGTGAATTTAAAACAATATCATTTTTATCTGCAAGCATTAAAATCAAATCATCATCTTTAGCTTCTACCTTTGTTTTTATATTAGAGATAATTTCTTCATTTAAAAATTTTGAAATAGAAGATGTAACTTCTCCATCAGTTATTTTTATCCAGAATAAATTTTTTGCACCATAATCTCTAATTGAGTCAATTAATTTATCAATTTTCTTTCTAGTATATTCCTTTGAATATTTTCCAATTGAAATTGCTCTTACACTCCCACCAGAAGCAATTGCATTTTTAAATAAATCAAATTCAACTTCCTTAACACAATCTGTAATATTTCTAATTTCAAAACCAAAACGTAAATCCGGTTTATCACTTCCATATTTTTCCATTGCATCATCATATTTCATTCTTTTTATAGGTAATTCAATATCAATTCCTTTAATTTCCTTGAATAATCTTTTTAACATTCTTTCATTTACATCAATAACATCTTCAACATCAACAAAACTCATTTCAAGGTCAACCTGAGTAAATTCGGGTTGCCTATTAGCTCTTAAGTCCTCATCTCTAAAGCATTTAACTATTTGAAAATATCTATCCATTCCTGAAATCATTAAAAGTTGTTTCATTATTTGAGGAGATTGTGGAAGCGCATAAAAATTTCCCGGATTTAATCTAGATGGTACGAGATAATCTCTTGCTCCTTCAGGTGTTGGTTTATTAAGATATGGAGTTTCTATTTCCACAAAATTATTTTCAGTGTAAAAATCTCTGATAATCTTACATACTTTAGCCCTTAATTTTAAATTATTTTGTAAACTTTCTTTTCTTAAATCTAAAAATCTATATTTTAATCTTAAACTTTCCGAAACATTGTCGTAATCTTTAATATAAATTGGAGGAGTTTGAGCTGTGTCTAAAACTACTAATTCATTTACTTCAACTTCAATATCTCCAGTAGGTATTTTTGAATTTTTACTTTCTCTTTCACTAACAACTCCTTTAACAGCTAAAACAAATTCTGATCTTATTTCTTTTGCACTATTAAAAACACTTTCTCCTAAAGTATCTCTCACAACTATTTGTGAAATTCCAGTAGTATCTCTTAAATCCATAAAAATTAATGAACCTAAATTTCTTTCCTTAGCAACCCAGCCCATCAAAATTACTTCTTTACCAATATCTTCTTTTCTTAAATTTCCACACATATGTGTTCTTCTTAATTTTCCCATTTGTGCCATATTATCCTCCTTATAAAAAAATCCCTGCAAAAATGCAGGGACGAATTAAATCCGCGGTACCACCCTAATTATAGGTATCTCTCTTTATAATAATAGCTCCAGATTGTCCCGTTTTGTTTTAATTAGTAACTTTCACCAATTGTTACCTCTCTAAAAATCTTAACAAAACTTTTTTCCTTCATCGCCTAATATTCTAATTTAAGTAATTATATCAATATTATCAAAAAAAGTCAACAAAACGAATTATACACAATTCCTAATACTTAAAAGTAAGATACCAATAATATAATAAGCTCCTATTATAAAACTATTCTTTAGTTTCTTTTTCTATATTATCATTTATTTCTTCTATCTCATCATCTTCTTCATAATCATATTCAACTTCATTATTATCAACAAGTTCAACATCATTTTTATTTTTGTTAGTTAAATACCCATATCCACCTATAACAACAAATACACATGCAATAATAGGATAAATCCAAAATGAAAATTTATTATTTAATTTAGGATATATCTTTAAAAAATTTTTAAAAACTGTAAAAAATGTAAAATGATAGCGGTTAGCTATACTTATAGAAGTTACAATTACCTCAGCTAAAAGCATTGATGCACAAGAAATAATAATTGATATAATAACTCCAATTTTCGTTAATTTTCTTGAAAATAAAGTATACATAAAAATCGCACAATATAAAGCAACAAATCCTGACCATGAACTAAACACTCTTAACATAGCCACTCCTACATACAATGCAACTCCTGGTAAACATCCGATAATTGCACCAATCGTTCCAAATAAAATATTTCCTTTTTTCATAATATCTCCTTTTTATTATTTTTATTTAAAATTTTTTAACAATAACTTTTAATATATCTATTGCTTGTCTTGTTCTCAATAAAACAGAAACAATTGTATAAATAATAGCTGCGAATATTAAAGCAACTAAAAAGCTTAAATTTGAAGACAACTTAATATTTAGTAAAATAAATATTAATTTTGATATAATTGCCATTGAAATCACAGAAATTAAGACTTTTATACCATTATTAACAATTGCTTTTGACTTTATCTTTCCAATTTGTTTTTCAAGTTTAATATATAAATTTACTGCTCCAAATATAGTTGCAATACTTGAGCCTAATGCAAGACCATTAAGTCCCATAAATCTTGATAAAATAATTGACATAATTACATTTATTATTACCATTTCAACAGAGTTTATAAGTGGTATTCTAGTCATTTTTAGTGCATAAAAAGCATTAGAAAGTACATCTCTAATTCCTAACCCTATAAGTCCTATTGCATAATAAAACAAAACTCCAGAAACCAGAATAACATCATTTTCATCAAACTTTCCTCTTTTAAATATCAAAGTTACTATTTCCTTTGAAAAAATTAGTATTCCTACACAAGCAGGTGTTACTAGATATATAATAGTTGAAAGAGTTTTAGCAATCTGTACTTTAAACTTTTGTTTTGACTCTATAGCTAATTTACTAAGTGTTGGGAAAATAGAAGTAACAATAGATACTACTAAGATTCCCCATACAAATTCATTTAATTTAACTGAATAAGATAGAACAGAAATACCTCTTACAGAAATAAAAGATGCTAAATTTTTATCAATAAGTTGATTTATTTGATTTACAGCAACCCCAAAAATAATTGGAAGTGCTAATACTAACATTCTCTTTATATTTTCATCTTTAAAATTTACAATAAATTTATGTTTATATCCCGTACTTCTAATAGCTGGAATATATGGTATATACTGAAAAATTGTAGCAATTGCAACACCAATTGGTGCTAATATTGGATTTATCTTATAACTTATTATTAAAAATATTATAATTACAATATTATATATAAATCCTGTTGAACCAGGAACTACAAAATTACCCTTTATATTTAAATATCCTTTAAGGATTGAGTTTAGTAGTTGAGCAAACATTCCAAGTATAGTAATTCTAGTAAATGTAACTGATAATTCAAAAATTTCTCCAGAATATCCCATTGCAAATAAAAATACAATTTGTCTTGCAAATATATAAGCTAGAACTGTTGCAATAAGGGAAATTATAAAAATTATATTTAAAATATTACTTGTAAATTTTTCAGATGTTGCTTTTCCTTCTCTTTTTTCCAAAGAAGTGTAAGTTGGTATAAAATTAATTGAAATACCAGACATAACAAATCCTAAAATTGTATAAGGAACCAAAAGTGAAATTTGAAAAGCAGTTGCTATCTCTCCTGTTCCATAAAAATAAGATAATAGTATTTCTCTAAAAAATCCTAATATTTTAGATAAAATATTTATAACCATTAGCAAAAAAGCTGTATAACCCATAAAATTCTCCTATCATAAAAAAGGTCAAAAACATAAGTTTTTGACTTTAGTTTTTATATCTACTTGTTACTTTATCATTAAGTCCATACCATATAAATATTCTTGAAGTTTTATGTAAATGATCCATAAAAACTTTATTTATATGATTATAAAGTTCCTCTAAATCTTTTTTTGTCAAAAATTTTTCTTTTTGTAAAACATAATAATTATTATCTTTAAATTCTAATTTTAATTGTTTTACAATATAATTATTAAGATTAAAAATATAATCCTTAATCACATTTTCAAAAAAATCATTAGTCTTTTCTTCAAATTTTTTATTTAAATTATAATAATCTATAACATTATTTATTAATCTATTTCTAAATCTATAATCTTTAGATGATAATTTTCTTACAATAAGTTTTTGCTTTCTACTAATTTTTAAATTAGGATAATTGACTAAAAAATAATTTTCCACTTCATTAGCAAAAACATTTGATTTTTTTCCATATATATAAGAATCTACAGCTAAAACAATTTCAAGACGATTTATATCGTCATAAACCAATTTTTGTACTGCACTTTTTATATATTCTTTATCAGATCTATTCTTGTAGAAGCTGTCTAAACTCTTTGAGATTTTATTAAAAATTGCTTGTCTAAATCTTACATTAAATCCACGTTGTTCAATTGAGAGTGAGGAAATAAAAATATCAAAGGCAACTGAATCTTTTAAATATAAAAAATTATATTCTAAAGCAATTCTAGTGTCTTTATCTAATAACGCATTCATATTATCCTCCTCCCTTAATTTAATCATTAATATTTTCAAAAAAACATTGTTTTAAGCTATTTACACAAAAAAACTACTATATCATTATTTAAATTTCTTAAAAATCTTTTAAAAACTTCACTATGTTTAGATCCATAACTATTAAAAAGCCTTGTAATATCAACAGCAACTGTATTGAATTCACGTCTTTCAATTTCAATTAAAATATTAGAAAAAATACCTTCCAAAAATTTTTCATCTTCTTCTTTTTCAATTTTTTGTGGAATTGAACAAAGTACAATATAAGTTGCTTTGAGATTAAACGCCGGAACAACTTTAAATTCTCCTGTTGTTAGTGAACTTAATTTACTAAAAACATCGAGTAGTCTATTTCCGGCCTTAGATATTATTTCCATAGTATCATCATTTGAAAAAGAATTATCAACGAAATAAACTATGCAGTCAGATTCAATATCAAAAATATTTTCGCTAACTACTCTAATATCCATAACAAACCTCCAAAAGCTTATAATAAAAATAGTACAATTATTATATATTTTTTTTTAGTTTTAGTCAATAATCATAAGCATATAAAATTGATAATTTTATGATTAATATTTTTTAATTATTTTTCAATTAATAAAATGTTATGATATAATAATCGTATATAGTAAAATTATTTACTTTATTACGAATATTTTAATATAATAATCTTTAAATAATTTTAAAAAGGAGATTTTATGAAAAACTCAGGAATAATTGCTGAATACAATCCATTTCATTTAGGTCATAAATATCAAATAGATAGAATAAAAAATGAATTGAATTCCAATATAATTGCAATAATGAGCGGAGATTTTGTTCAGCGTGGTGAATGTTCAATCTTAGACAAATACACAAGGGCTAGAATTGCAGTTAATAATGGAGTTGATCTCGTAATAGAACTTCCATTTTACTACAGTTTGCAAAGTGCTGAAAACTTTGCAAAAGGTGGAATATCTATTCTAAATAAACTAGATATCATAGACTATCTTTGCTTTGGTTTCGAATGTGAGAAAAAAGAGGATATTATAGAAATTGCAAAATTTCAACTTCAATACAAAAATGAAATAGAAAAAATCTTAAGCTATGAAATGAAACTTGGAAAAAGTTATGCAGTTGCATATAAAAATGCTTGTATAGAAATTAACAGAAAATATAAGATTTTAGAAATACAAGATGACTTTTTTATTTCCAATAATATTCTATCAATTGAATATGTTAAAAATATAATATTATCAAAATCTAAAATAACTCCTTTTCCTATAAAAAGAAAAGGAAAAAATTATAATGATGAGAATTACAATTCACAAGAACAATTAAGTGCTTCTGCAATAAGAAAAGCAATTTATGAAAATAATTTAGAAAAAATTGAAAATTTTTTAGATAAAATAACTTTTTATGAAATAAAAAATTCAGTAGAAAACAATATTTTACCTAATGAAAAAGTTATTTTAGAAATTTTAAAATACAATATTTTAATAAATCAAATCAATCCTGAAAATATTGTAAATTACGAAAATGGAATTTTAAATTTAATTAAGAAAAATATTTATTCAGTAAACTTTATAGAAGAATTAGCAGAAAAAATACAGAGTAAAAGATATAAAAAAGTTAGAATTAAAAGATTTATTTACAATTATCTATTGAATATAAATAATGAAATAAAGGAAATGTATTCTAAAGATATTGAATATATAACAGTTTTAGGATTTAACAAAAAAGGACAAGAACTGCTTAAAGAAATTAAAAATAAAACTAATTTAGAAATTATAACAACAAACAAAAGCACACATAATCTATCGGATTTTCAAAAAAACAAATTTGAAATTGAACAAAATTCAAGAAAACTTTATAAGCTATTCACAAATACCAAAAATGAAACTGAGTTTATATCTTTTTTGCATGAATAAATATAATAATAGTTGTCTTGTATAAAATAATACAATCATAAATGTATGATATTTATCTAGTAATTTCCAATAATTAAACATTAAAAATAAGCTGATAAAGACTACTATTGTATTCTTTATCAGCTTTTTGCTAAATAAAATTTAATATTACAGGAATTAAAATTACTGCTAAAATTCCTGAAATTGAAATTGATACTGTAGCAATAGAGCCTTCGATTTCTCCAAGTTCCATTGCTTTTGCAGTTCCTAGAACATGACTGCAAGAACCAAGTGCAACTCCTCTTGCAACTTTATCATTTATTTTAAAAATCTTAAAAATTAATTCTCCTACACTATAACCTATAATTCCACAGATAACTATAAATACCATAGAAATTTCCATAATTGCTCCAATTTTCTTTGAAATTTCATAACCTATAGCAGATGTAACAGATTTTGGTAACATAGAAAGCAAAATCTCTTTACTTATTCCAAAAACATTGCATAAAAATATTCCAACAATTGCTCCAACGCTTATTCCAACTAGACATCCAAACAATATTGGAAGAAAATATTTTTTTATTATATCTAAATTTTTATATAATGGTACCGCTAGTACTACAGTTGCCGGTGCAACAAAAAAAATTAATATATCGGCTCCTTGCCTATAATTTGAATATGGTATATTAAGAACAACAAGAACTAAAATAATTAAAATAGAAGATGTAACCATTGGACTTAAAAATTTTAATCCTAATTTTAATTGAATTTCATACCCTATTACAAATGTTATTATAGTTAAAAAAATACCAAAAAGTGGATTGTTAATTATTAATTCCATTTTTATCTCCTTTTACAAAAATCTTTACAAAAAAAGTTGTAGCAAAAGCCGTGATAATCATAGATACAACTACACTTACAAATAAGATTAAGAAAATTTGTAAAAATTTCCCATTAAAATAATGAAATTTATCTATAACTCCAATAACTAATGGTGTCATAAAAAGTGTAATACTTTCAAGTAAGAATTCTGAAACTTTTTCTATTTTCTTTAAATTAATTACTTTAAAATATAACAAAGTAACTAAGAATAACATTGATAAAATCGTTGCTGGTATAGGAGATTTAAAAATAACCTCTAAAATAGTTCCAAAAAATAAAAAAATTAAAATAACTAAAAATTCATAAATATGTTTAATAAAAATCATCTCCTAAAATAATTTAAGGGTTATCTCTAACCCTTAAATTTCAAACTTATCATATTTCCCATATAATTCATCAAGATAAACCATTGCTACTACTGTTGGCCCTGTATGACATCCAATAACAGCATCTACTCCACTAATTAAAATATCGTCATTATTAAATTCACTCATCAATAATTCTTTTAACTCATTTGCCTTATCTTCACAATCTCCATGAAAAATAACAAGAGTTTGTTTATCTAAAACATTTGATCTGTTACTAATTATATCTACAAGTTTCTTTTTAAATGCCTTATGACCTCTGACTTTATCAAAAAAATTAAGTTTCCCCTCATCTTTCGAAACATCTAATATAGGGCAAATATTTAATAAATTGCCTATTATAAATTTAGCTTTATTTAATCTTCCTCCTCTATAAAGATAAGTTAAATCATCAACAGTAAAAATGTAATTAATGTGTTTTTTATAAAAATCTATATATTTTAATATTTCTTCTATACCTTCATTGTTTTCAATCATTTTAGCAACTTTTATATCAAGAATTCCATATCCAAAGCTAGCTCCTAAACTGTCTATTATGTGAATTTTAGCTTCTGGAAATTCATCTAATAAGTCATTTTTTACCATATTAGCAGTATTATAAGTTCCGGAAAGGCCTGAAGATAAGGAAATATAAATAATTTCATTTTTTTCTAATACTTCTTTTTTAAATGTATCATAAAAATCTTTATATGATACCTGGGATGTTTTATAATTAACTCCTTTAGCCATATTCTCAAATAATTTATATTTATCTATATCATGATTTAAAATATATTCATTTTCTCCATCAGTAACTACCATATTAAAAATTTGGATTTTATATTTTTTTGCAATTTCTACTGGAATATCAGCTCCCATATCAGAAAATAACTTTATCATATCTACCTCCATTTTTAAAAAACTTACCTAGTCTATATAATATACTATTTTGGAATTTTTTGCAAGAAAAAAATAGTTTTAAAATAAAACTATTTTTGAAAATTAATATTTAATTTGTAATTACCAAATCCACGGGCAAATCAAATTCGTTTTTCGGAACTTTCTCTACAATTTGTTCTTTAAATGCCAAAGCTATAGTATGTCCTTTATAATCTTTTAAATATCTATCATAATATCCCCCACCAAAGCCAATTCTATAATTATTTTTATCAAATCCTACTCCAGGTACTAATATTAAATCAATATCATTTTTTTCAACAATGTTTTTTTCAATTTCAGGAGGTGTTTTAATTCCATAATAACCCTCAATTAATTCATTCAAAGAATCTATTTTATAAAAAGTCATTTTTCTAGTTTCTTTTTCGCATATTGGTGAACATACTGTTTTACCCTCTTTTAATAATTTTTCAATTATAGGGTATGTGTTTATCTCCGTTCCAAATGGAATTGTTAATGCTACGCATTTAGCATTTTTAAAATTTCCATTTTCATACAATTTTTTATATAAAATTTCTTCAAATATTTTTCTATCTTCTTCAGATATTTTTTTTAATTTTTCTTGAATTTGTTTTCTTATAATTTTTTTATCCATTAATAATCACTCACTCCCAAAAGTTTGCGAACTTCCCCCACAAAATATAAAGATCCAAATGCTGAAATTACATCTTCTTTATTTGAAATTTCAAAGGCTTTATCAATAGCATCTTGATAGTTTTCAAAACTATAAACTTTTTTTTCAGTTAGGACTTCAATTCTCTCCTTTAATTCCAATGCTTCCATTGCTCTTTCTGAATCTGGCCTTACAGTTAGAAAAACATCAAAACATGGAATAATTTTCTTTAGCATTTCATTATAATCTTTATCAGCTAACACTCCAAAAATTGCAATTTTTTTATTATTTTTATAGTAAAAATTCATATTTGAAATAAATTTTTCTATACCGTCAATATTATGTGCTCCATCTAAAATAAAATCTGGATTTTTAGAAACAAGTTCAAATCTACAAGGCCAATCAACTGTTGAAAATCCATTATATATACTTTCATTTGAAATATCAAAACCCATTTTTCTAAGCTCTAAAAGTAGCTCAAGAGAAATTGTAGCATTTTTAACTTGATGTGATCCAAGTAAATTTATTTTTAAGTTTTTAAAATCTTTATAGTCAATAACTTGCCCTGATTTTTTATTTTCCAATACTTTAATTTTAGATAAATCATTTACTATAACTTTAGAATTCTTAGATTTCGCAACTCCTATTATATTATCCATAATTTCAGTATCTTGGGAATATAGAACTAGAGGGACACCATCTTTAATTATTCCTGCTTTTTCAAGAGATATTTCTTTTATAGTATTTCCTAAAAATTGTTGATGATCAAAACTTATAGATGTAATTAATGTAATTAAAGGTTTGTTTATTACATTTGTAGCATCAAGTCTTCCACCTAATCCTACTTCCATAATAGCAAAATCACAATCTTCTCTGTAAAAATACAAAAATGCTAAAGCCGTTACAAGTTCAAAATCGGCCGGAAAAACTTCAAGAGTATTTGCAATTTCTCTTACCTCATTCATTAATTCTATTAATTTATCTTCTGGAATATTTTTATTATTTATTCTAATTCTTTCTTCAAAATTGTAAATAGATGGAGAAGTAAACATCCCAACTTTATACCCTTGTGAAACTAAAACAGAATTTACAAAAGAAGTGCAGGAACCCTTACCATTGGTTCCTGCAATATGAATAATTTTTAATTTATCTTGTGGATTTCCTAATTTTTCCATAAGATTTTTTATATTTTGTAAACCTAATTTAACTCCACTGCAAACTTCTCCTCTGAGTTTAATCATTGCAGTTTCATAATCCATATTATTTTACCTTTTTTCTAGCGGCAATTAAACATTTTTCTGCTAAAACTGAAGTAGTTATTGATCCAATACCGCCTGGTACTGGATTAATATAACTTGCAATTTCAGAAACTTCATCAAAATGAACATCACCAGTTACCTTTCCATTTTCATCATAATTTGTTCCAACGTCAACTACTATAGCTCCTTCTTTTACAAATTCTTTTGTAACAAAATGAGCTTTTCCAATAGCTGAAACTAAAACATCTGCATTTTTACATACTTCTTTTAAATTTTGAGTTCTACTATGACATACTGTAACTGTTGCATTCTTTGCCAATAATAACATTGCAACAGGTTTGCCGATAACATTACTACGCCCTAATACAACTGCATTTTTACCACTTAAATCTAAATCATAAAATTCTAACATTTTTATAACAGCAGCAGCAGTACAAGGAATGAAACTATCTTCTTTCGGATAGAAAACTTCTCCAATATTATATGGACTTACTCCATCAATATCTTTTTTAGGATTAATTTTCATTCCAACCAAATCATCGTCAATATGTGCAGGTAATGGTCTTAAAAGTAAAAAACCATCAACACTATCATCGTTTCCAATTTTTTCTAGTTCAGAAATAAAATTAGCTTCAGTAATATCTTCTGGATAGTGAAATTGAACACATTCAATTCCTAAAGAAGATAAAACTTTAATTGCTGCGTTTTCATAACCTATAGAATCACTTCTATCTCCAACTCTAATAAAACCACAAGTAGTAACTTTTCCTTTTTCTTTAAGTTCAGCAACTCCTGCTTTAATCTTTTCCTTTAAAGCAATTGCTACTTCTTTACCTTTCATTATTGTTGTCATAATAGTCTCCTTATTTTAAAAATCCATTAAATATTTCTTCAAACGCCTTGTTAGCAAGATTCGTTCCGTCTTTTAATAATTTCATGGATTTTTCATTTATCATCTTAATATTATCTTCATTTTTCATTGAAGAAGTGTTCGCAAAGACACTAAGACTTGCTCCTTTAAGAGCGGATTCTAAAAATACAGCTCCAGTTGCAACATCTCCAATAAGATTTTTGTTTCCAATTCTTATAAGTCTATCTACTAGACAAAGTGCCTCATAAGATTTTTCCATTATTTGTAATGGAATCATAGCAGCATTATAAAGATTTACTTCTAAAGCCTCTCTCTTTAATCTTTTTTCTTCGTCAGTATTTCTTGGCATCTTATAACATTGAGAAAGTGGATAAAAAGCATCCGCGTCTCCTTGAACTAATTCTTTTAAGGAAGTAATTAATTCATTATACTTTTTAATTTGTTCTTTAATTTCTTCTTCAACATCTTTAAATTTTTCATTACCAGTAGTATAAATTGCATCCATATTTAAAAGGGCAACTCCCAAAGCACCTACAAGGGCGGATGCTCCTCCGCCCCCTGGTACTGGTTGTTTATCTGATAATTCTTGAATAAATAAATTTATGGTTTTATCACACATTTTTTGTTCCATAAATTCCTCCTATTAACTAGAATAATCCAACTATCTTTCCGTCATCAGTAATGTCAATATTATTTGCAGCAGGAACTTTTGGTAGTCCAGGCATAGTCATAATATCACCACTATAAGCAACTGCAAATCCTGCACCTGCAGCAATCTTTATATTTTTGATATTTACCTTAAATCCTTCTGGTCTACCAACTTTATTCTTGTCATCAGAGAATGAATATTGCGTTTTTGCCATACAGATAGGAACATTTTTAAAACCTAATTCTTCTATAGTTTTAATTTTCTTTTTAACTCCTGGAGAGAATGTTACACCAGAACCTCCATAAACCTTTTGAACGATTTTATTTAATTTTTCTTCTAAAGAGTCTTCAATATCATATATTTGATTAATTGGTTTGTCATTTTCTGCAAGTCTTACAACTTCATGAGCAAGGTCAACTGCACCTTCTCCACCTTTTGCCCAAACATCTGAAAGAACAACATTAACACCTAATTCCTTACATTTAGTTTCAATTAATTGAATTTCTGCATCAGTATCTAATGGAAATTTGTTAATTGCAACAACACAAGGAATGCCAAATAGATTTTGCATATTTTCAACATGTTTTAGTAAGTTTGGAAGTCCTTTTTCTAAAGCAACTAAATCTTCATTTCCTAATTCTGTCTTAGCAAGTCCACCATGCATCTTTAAAGCTCTTACAGTAGCAACAACTACAACTGCATTAGGATTTAAACCTGCAAATCTACATTTAATATCTAAGAACTTTTCAGCTCCTAAGTCAGCTCCAAAACCAGCTTCAGTAACAACATAATCAGAATATTTCAATGCTAATTTTGTAGCAATTATACTATTACAACCATGAGCTATATTAGCAAAAGGTCCACCATGAATAAATGCAGGAGTATGTTCTAATGTTTGAACAAGATTTGGCTTGATAGCATCCTTTAATAATGCCGCCATTGCACCTTGAGCATTCAAATCTTTTGCTGTTACTGGTTCACCCTTTCTATTGTAAGCAACAATGATTTTTCCTAATTTTTCCTTTAAATCTTTTAAATCATTTGATAGACATAAAATAGCCATTACTTCAGATGCAACTACTATTTCAAATCCATCTTCTCTTGGAACACCATTTGCTTTTCCGTTTAATCCATCTACAATAAAACGAAGTTGTCTATCATTCATATCAACAACTCTTTTTAATGTAATAGTTCTGGAATCAATATCTAATTCATTTCCATGATTAATATGATTATCTAACATAGCAGCTAATAAGTTATTAGCAGCACCAATAGCATTAAAATCTCCAGTAAAGTGTAAATTTATATCTTCCATAGGAACTACTTGTGCGTATCCACCACCTGCAGCACCACCTTTAACTCCAAAAACCGGTCCTAAAGAAGGTTCTCTTAATGCAAGAGATGTTCTTTTTCCTATTTTATTTAGTCCATCACCAAGCCCAACAACAGTAGTAGTTTTACCTTCTCCTGCAGGAGTTGGAGTTATAGCAGTTACTAAAATTAACTTTCCATTTGGTCTTTCGTTATAATCTTTCAATTCATGTATATTCAACTTTGCTTTATAGTTTCCGTAAAGTTCAATAGCTTCTTCCGGAAATCCTAAGTAATCAGCTACTTCTCTGATAGGTTTCATTTTTGCTTCTTGAGCAATTTGCACATCTGTCTTCATAAAAGTCCTCCTTTTTAATTTAAAAAACATTTATTGGGAATCGTTATTCCCTTTATTCAGTATACAATTTATTTAATAATATGTCAATATCTTTTATTGTAAAAAGAATCTTATATCATTGTAAAATAAACTACACACCTATAGAATAAAATACCCTTATAAATAAAAAGCAAAACAGATTTTATTATAAAATTATATAATTGTTAATATCATGATGAACGTTTGTTTATTATTAAAAATATAAAGATTATAGTATAAATTTATAAATATGTTATCAATTTTTACAAATAATTATTTTTAATATCAGAAATATAATATAAAAAAAGTTGGACTATAATTTAATAATCCAACTTTTTATAATATTTTTTAATTCTTTTATTTCTTTCTTAACACTTTGGAAACTTCAGCAACAACAAAAGGTAAGAATGCAAGTGGTATTGCAACTGCTAACTCTTTTATTCCTAAAGAAACAGTATCAAAATATGGTTGTAAGAAAGGTACATATACAACTACTAGCATCATAAAGAAAGATAATGCTGTTCCATATACCAATGTTTTATTTGAAAATATTCCAATATGGAATAATGTAAATCTACTACTTCTAACAGAATAGCTTCTTAGTAGTTCTGCAGTTATAAGTGTAAAGAATGCAACTGTTCTTGCTCCTTCAATATGATTAGGATAATGATGCATTCCATAGAAATACGCTCCAAGTGTTGCAACTGTAATTGCTAAAGATTGAGAAATTATACTATAAATCATTTCTTTATCTAAAATTGGTTCATTTGGATTTCTTGGTGGAACTTGCATAATATCTTCATCACCCTTTTCAACACCAAGTGCCAATGCAGGAAAACTGTCTGTAACTAGATTTAACCAAAGTAATTGAATTGGTATAAAAGGTACTGGTATATTTAAAAGAATAGATATTAAAACTATTAAAATTTCTCCTACATTACAAGATAATAGGAAAGAAACAAACTTTTTAATATTTGAATAAATAATACGTCCTTCATGAACTGCTGATACTATTGTAGCAAAATTATCATCTGTTAAAATTACATCTGAAGTATTTTTTGCAACATCTGTTCCTGTAATTCCCATTGAAACTCCAATATCAGCTCTCTTAATTGCAGGAGCATCATTTACCCCATCGCCTGTCATTGCAGCAATATGTCCGTTTTTCTTTAACGCACTAACTATTTGCACTTTATTTTCAGGACTTACCCTTGCAAAAACTCGTGTAGTTTTGACAACTTCACAAATTTCTTCTTCAGTCATTTTGTTAAGCTCACGACCCATAATAGCCTTTGAATTTTCATCTAAAATTCCTAAATCTTTAGCTATAGCGACTGCAGTTTCTAGATAATCTCCAGTTATCATTATAGGAATTATTCCTGCTTTTTTACATTCTTTGATTGCTTCTTTTGCTTCTGGCCTTGCAGGATCTATCATTCCCATAAGACCAACAAAAACCATATCTCTTTCTATATTTTCTGAAGTTTTTTCTTCAGGTAATGAGTCAAATTTTCTATATGCAAATGCTAAAACACGAAGTGCTTGTTTAGCAAATTGACTATTTTGTAAAAGAACTTTTTCTTTTAATTCTGAAGTAAATTCTTCTTCTTTTCCATTAATTAAAATATATTTACAATTATCTATAACTATATCAGGTGCACCCTTTGTAGCAGATATAACATTAGATGAAAATACATTTTCATTAAATGTTGTCATCATCTTTCTAATTGAATCAAATGGTATTTCTGCTACTCTTTTATGATTGTTATTTAATTCATCTTTAGTAATGCCAACTTTTTCTGAAAGAGTAAGCAATGCACCCTCAGTAGGATCTCCTGCTATTCTATACATATTATCATCTTTAAGTAGTTTTGCATCATTAACAAGAGTTGAAATTTTAGAAATTGAAATAAAATTTTCTATTTCTTTAGCATTAACTTTTTCTCCGTTTAAATATATATCTCCAACAGGTTCATAACCAGTTCCTTCTACATCATAAACTAGATTATTTACAAAAACTTTTTTTACCGTCATTTCATTTTGAGTAAGAGTTCCTGTTTTATCAGAACAAATTACTGTTGTAGTTCCTAATGTTTCAACTGCTAAAAGTTTTTTTACTATAGCATTCTTTTTTACCATTTTTGTCATACCGAGAGATAAAACTATTGTAACTATTGCTGGCAACCCTTCAGGAACCGCTGCAACAGCTAGTGAAATTGCAGTTAAAAGCATAAGTAAAAACTGTTGTTTATACAAAAGCCCAACTATAAATACTACAATACAAACTCCTATTGTTATCAGCCCAAGAGATTTTGAAAGACCAGCTAGCTTTTTTTGTAGTGGAGTGTCTTCATCTTCAAAAGAATCAAGAGTTGTTGCAATTTTACCAATTTCCGTATTTTCTCCAGTAGAAACTACTACTCCTTTTCCTCTACCATAAGCAACAATAGTAGAAGAGTAAGCCATATTTTCTCTATCACCAATCTCAATTTCTCCATCATAAACTTTATCTGCAAATTTTTCAACAGGTACAGATTCCCCAGTTAAAGAAGCTTCATCAATCTTTAAAATAAAACTTTCAATTAATCTTAAATCTGCTGGAATAATATCACCTGTTTCAAGCTCTACAATATCTCCAACCACAATTTCTGGAGAAGGAATATGAATTAATTTTCCATCTCTATAAACTTTTGCCATTGGACTAGCCATTTTTTGTAAAGCTTCTATAGCTTTTTCAGCTTTTCCCTCTTGATTAAGTGAAAGAATTGCATTAACAATTACAATAGCTATGATTATAAAAGCATCTGTTATTTCACCAACTATAGCTGACATAATGCAAGCTCCAATTAAAATTAAAATCATAGGGTCTTTAAATTGGTCAATAATTTTTGAAAGAAGTGATTTTTTATTCTTTTCTTTTAACTCATTTCTTCCATTTTTTTCTAAAAGCTCTAAAGCTTTTTTACTTGAAAGTCCATTTTTATCATCACTTCCAAGTTCATTGATACATTCATCAACACTTTTGTTGTACCAAAACATAATTTATCCTCCTTGAATTAAGGCTTTTTTTGCATAAAAAAAACCTTGTTTAATTAAATTAAACAAAGGTCTTGCTTCCTATTGAAATAGTTAGGTGTTTAGCCGGGATAAACCGTATTGACGACTAAACAAAATTAGCTACTCCCCTTTATTAGTTATATTATACTAAATTTTAAAAAATTTTTCAAGTAATTTTAAATAAAAATAATACTACAACATTTCGCTAATCTTTGCATTGAATGAATATTTAAAACTTTATTTTTTAACATTAACCTCAACATTCTATAATGTTTTATATTGAGATAGTTCCTAGAAATCTTGCTGTTTCACAAAAAAGGTGTTTTAAAAAATTTTTAAAACACCTAAAAATTTATTTTTTTATAATTCTAACAGCAGTACCTGAGCAAGTAACCATCATCATTCCATTTGATGCTCCAAGCATTTCATAATCCATTTTTAGTCCAACTACAGCATTAGCTCCAATTTCATTAGCTCTTTCAGTAATCTCATCTAAACTATCGTCTCTTGCACCCATCAATTCTTTTTCATAAGAAGATGAACGTCCACCAAATATATCCCTTAGACCTGCTTTAAAATCTTTTAAGAAACTTACTCCAGTAATAACTTCACCGAAGACAACTCCCTTATATTCAACAATTTCATATCCTTCAATATTATTTGTAGTTGTAATAATCATAGAAATATCCTCCTTTTTTTATAATATTAACACACTTGTAAAATGTTATCAATAGTTTTTCTACTAATATATAAATTAATAAAGGATATTCTATTTTGTTTTTATTTTTACTTTTTCTAATACAATATTACCTTTTTTTACATCTAAAAATAATTTTTCATCACTTAAAATTTGATTCTTTAAAATTTCATCTGCAATTTTATTTTCAAGTTCTGATTTAATAATTCTTTCAAGAGGTCTTGCTCCATAAGACTTATCAAAGCCCATATCAGATAATTTTTTTATTATTTTATTACTATATCCAATATTTAACCCAATATTTTTAAGTCTTTTTTTCAGTTTTTCTAGTAAAAGTTCTGTAATTTTCAATATGTCTTTTTCATCTAATTTTGAAAATACAATTATATCATCTACCCTGTTTAAAAATTCAGGCTTAAACATAATTTTTAGTTCAGAATTAACAATTTCTTTAATTCTATCATATTCCTTTTCTTCTTCATCCTTTTTTGAAGAAAATCCTAATGTATTCTTCTTTTCGATTGCAGATGCTCCTACATTAGAAGTCATAATAATTACAGTATTTTTAAAATTTACTGTTTTTCCTTGAGAATCTGTTAATCTTCCATCATCTAGAATTTGAAGAAGCATATTAAATACATCTGGATGTGCTTTTTCAATCTCATCAAACAAAACTACACTATATGGTTTTCTTCTTACCGCTTCAGTTAAATATCCACCTTCTCCATATCCAACATATCCAGGAGGAGATCCAACTAGTTTAGAAACTGTATGTTTTTCCATATATTCACTCATATCAATTCTAATCATATTTTCTTCAGATTCAAATAAAAGATTTGCTAATGATTTTGCAAGATAAGTTTTTCCAACACCTGTAGCTCCAACAAATATAAAACTACCAATAGGTTTACTACCCAAAGATACTCCTGCTCTAGATCTCTTTATAGCATTAGTGACTCTATCAATAGCAGTTCCTTGTCCAATAACTATATTCTTTAAATTATCAGAAAGAGATAGATATTTTTGACTTTCCTTTGCTGTCAATCTATTAACTGGAATTTTACTCCAGTCTGAAACAACTTTTGCAATATCATCATACTTTAAAATTAAATTTTCATTATTTTTCTTATCTTTTTTTATCTCTTTAAGTTTTTTTATATCTTCTAGATTTTGTTCATACTTATTTTTTGATTCTTGAGCTTTTAAAAACTCTTGATGTTCAACAAATTGTTTAATTTCTGATTTTAACTTTATATTTTCTTCTTTCAAATAAATGATATCATCTGGATTTAAATATGATTTAATTCTTAACATAGATCCAGCTTCATCAATTAAGTCAATTGCCTTATCAGGTAGAAATCTATCTGTTAAGTATCTATTAGATAATTCTACAGCAGCTTTTATTGCTTCGTCTGTGATTACTATCCCATGATGTTTTTCATACTTTTCTTTTAATCCTATTAATATGTTTATAGTTTGACTAACTGTAGGTTCTAAAACTTCTATTGGTTGTAATCTTCTTTCAAGAGCAGAATCTTTTTCAATATGTTTTCTATATTCATCGATTGTTGTGGCACCAATTAATTGTATTTCTCCTCTAGCTAAAAATGGTTTTAAAATATTAGCAGCATCAATAGATCCTTCACTACCACCAGTTCCAACAATATTATGAAATTCATCAATAAACACAATTGCATTTTTATTTTTCATAATTTCATTTAACGTATCTTTTACTCTTTTTTCAAAGTCTCCACGGTACTTACTTCCTGCAAGCATAGCTGGTAAATCTAAACTATAAATTGTTTTATTTTCTAAAAACTCTGGAACATTACCTTCAACAATTCTAAGAGCAAGCCCTTCTACAATAGCTGTTTTTCCAACTCCAGCTTCTCCAATTAGAATTGGATTATTTTTTGTTCTTCTTAGTAAAATCTGCAAGATTCTATCTATTTCTTTATCTCTACCAATAACTTGGTCAATCTTTCCTATTTTTGCTCTTTCATTTAAATTAATGGTATATTTATCTAAAGTTTCTGTCATTACTCCACCATTATCTTCAGTATCTGAAGCAAAATGTATCTTTTCTTTTATATCAGCAGAAATACCTTCAGGACTTATATTTGCATCAATAAGCATTTTATATGCAAGACTTGTTTTTAGTTCCATTAATGAAATTAAAAGATGACAGGGTAAAACTTGAACATTATCAGATTCCATTGCAATATTAACTGCATTATCAACAACTTTCTTTGCATTTTTTGATAATTTACTTGCAACATTTGTAAAATCACCAAAACCCTTTTTATCTATTAAATAACCCTTTAAAGAATTATAATTTGCACCAGCAGAAACAAGACACTCAGTCTCTCTACTGTTTATCTTCAAGAATGCAAGTAATATATGTTCAGTACCGATATAATCATCTTTTAAATAAAAAGCCTCATTAACAGCATAACGAATAAACTCATCCACACTTCTAATTACATTTTCATACATACAATCACCTCTCCTAAATTAACTTTATAATTATATTTAAAAGTTCTTTATTGCTCTCTTTATCATTTAAAAAAGTTAAACTTCTTATACTCATAAGACATTTATACAGTAAATTTATATCATAATCTACAATAAGTTCTAAACTTTGCAATAATATACAAAGAGAAATAAATTTACTAACTATAAATGGAGTTATATTTTCTCTATTTATCAGAACTTTTTTAAGTTTTTCATATTTTTCTCTATAGTAGTCAGTTTTTATACCTAAAAGCTTCCTACGATTATCTATTTCTAGATTTACTATCTCACTAATATATTTATCCATTTTTCTAATTGCTGAAAATTCTTCTGATTTAGGATTGGAAAATTCAGCAATATAAAAATCATCACATAATCCTATTTTTGATAAAGAATAAAAATTTATCCCCATTTTTTTCATTTTCTTTTCTAAAAATTCAGTTGTTTTATAATATTTCAAAGATGGAATATGTAAAACACTAATCATTTTTAATCCATTACCTATTAAGTTAATGTCTTCAAAAACATATCCAAAATTTGTATTAAATGAAAAATCAAGTTCTTCCTCTAAATCAGATTCTAATCCATAAGCAAAATGTCCGCATCTCAGAAAATTTACACCCGGAAGTTTTCCTGTAAATCTAAGATGTTCTCTAATATTTATATTCATATAAACAAATCCATCATCTCTTGATGCTATATATGAATTTTCTCTAAAAATATCATTTGAATCTATAAAAAGTCCATCATTATAATATTTTATGATTTGTTTTTTTGAATTCACTTTTTCAAAGGAAAATCTATCACTATAATACAATTTATAGAATGAAGAACAAATTTTATTATATAAGTTAATTTCGTCATTAAAAGTTAACATATAATTAAAATTATAACCTTTTACATTTCTATAAACATCAACTTGACTTGAAAGGGAAATATATTTTTCAGAAATTTTTCCTAAGAAATTACTCATTAATTTTTCTCCTAAGTTTAAGATTTTTATTTTCTAAATCTTCAATAGTATTTTTTAAAACATCACATTTTAAAAATTCTTCAGCCTCTATACAATGATTCAACTCTCTTTCTAAGTCCGCAATTTTTATTATATTATCAAAATAAATCTTTGTATATTCAGGTACCTTACCCTTATATTTTTTAAAATCGTCCCTTAATAATCTATCGAGAATATCTGAATAAATAAGACTTGGTTTTATTTTCTTTTTTCTTATCAATTTAAAAATTGTTTCATAACAACATGGACATACTGTTCGATTTGTAAAAATCATATCCTTTACAGATGTTTTACATCTTTTACATTTAACATTTGAATTAGAAACTTGACCTTTAAAATTAGAAAACAAATCATCTTTTTCACTAGATTTTAAAAATTCAAATAAATTGTCATATTCATTATCTGATATTTCTTTTTCATAACTAATTGTTGCAATTTTCCTAGTCATTTTTCCTCCCAAATGAATATAGAATATTTAGTAATATATTTGCTCTTAAACTATCTTTTGCTTTAGTATCAATACAAAGAGAGTTATCACTTATAGCATGTAATATAATAAATCTTTCTCTTTTTGTAATATATCCTAATTCAAACAATCTGTCTACAATCCTTCTACCTTCATTAAAAGTAATTATATTATTTTCTAAATAATCAAAAACAGAATTAAAAAATACATCTTCATTTGAAAGAGTAGAAATTTTTATATAACCACTTCCTCCTCGATGACTTTCAATATAATATCCATTTGTAGAGGAAAATCTAGTTGTTAAAACATAATTTATTTGAGAAGGTGCACAAGAAAATTTACTTGCTAAATCATTTCTACCTATCTCAATAATTCCATCTTCCGAATTTTCTAACATTTCTTTCAAAAATTTTTCAATAACATCACTAATACCTGCCAAAAGAGCACCTCCTGACCTACTTTGACCTTTATTATATTATACCCAATGATTTTTACTATTTTACATTTAAAAAAACTTTTTAAGTTTCAAAATATTTTCTATATCAAAAAAGTTGAGTAAATTTTTAATATTAACTCAACTTTATTATTGTGAAACAACAAGGTTCCCAGGACCCACCCGATGCGAAGCATCGTGGAAGGGTGGGGTTCTTATTTTAAACTAATCATATTATTAGAATTTATTATCCAACTGCAGTCATAACTTTTCCAATATAATAAATTCCATAAAGTAATGCTGCAACAAATAACAATCTAAACATATAAGTTAAACTAGTAGAAAAAAATCTCTTTTCTTCTGCAGTATTTCTATGAAAACTCAAAATAAAAGTTATAAACTTAAGTAGAATACTTAATATAAAAATAATAAAACCATATCTAAAAACTATTCCTACTATAAAAAAACCAATTTCATAACTTATCATTCCAAGAGAAAAACCAATAACAAAACTCAAAATTAAAAATAAATCCAACGCTATTGAACACCTAAATAAGAATTTTATTATAGTTTCTTTATCTTTTGTAAAAATATTTAATAAATTATTAATTTTATTATACACACAAATCTCCAATACAGTAATTACAATACTATGGTGATTATAGCATATTACTTTTATATAATCAATTTATTCCTACGATTTTAAAATTTATTAACAAGAAAAGCAATGAAATATTCCGTTCATTGCTTTTTATATTCAATATTAAGTTATAAGTTTCTAATTAAAAATTATTTAAAATATATCTAACCGTATTCTTTACATTTTCTTTAAATTTAGCAAATCCCTTAAGTTTTTTTGTAGGGAATTCATTTCCATAAAGAATCTCATAAGCTTTCAAAGCTTTATTTACTTTATTAACATAATTTTTCGTTTCAGCTGAAGGTATAGTATATAGACTGACTCCATCACTAGAATATTTTGAGTCTTTCAACCAAGTTTTCACATTTCCTATACCACCATTATATGCCGCATAAACTGTATCCATATTACTAAAATTTTGCATTAAATATTTTAAATAGTATGTTCCAACTTTAACATTAGTTTCGGGATCATTTAAATCTAAAGAATTAGCATCAACATTTAATAACTTTGCTACATGTTTAGCGGTATCAGGTAAAACTTGCATTAGACCTTTAGCATTAACTTTACTTACTGCATCGCTTTTGAAATTACTTTCAACTCTCATAATGGCTAGAACTACTTTAGGATCTACACCATATTCATTTGAATATTTTTGTATTTCTTCAATATAATTTACTGGATAATTCTGACCACCATAATATACAGCACCTAAAAATAGTGCCTTACATATAATAACTATAGTAACTATGGTTATTAATACTTTTTTCCAAACTTTCATTTTCTTTTTCTTTTTGACTTCATCTTTTTTTTCTTCTTCAACACTTTCTTCAAAAAATTCTTCGTTAGAATTAGCTATTTCACTTTTAACAGAATTAGTATCATCTTCTTTAATATCATCACGTACTGAACTTAAATCTGTTAATTTTGTTTTTTTCATATCTAATGAATCTTGATTATCTAAATTTTCTAAATCAATATTTTCAGTGTTTTGTTCTTGAAAAAATATTGGTTGTCTTTGTTCATCAATAATTTTAGAATTGTCTAGATTTTGCTCTTCAGAAATTTCTTTTTTAGAGTCAATATCTTCAATTTTTTCTAGTACGACCTCTTCTTCAGATATTTTTCTAAAAGCACCAGTATCATCATTTTTATCATCAAGATTTTCTTCGATTTTATCAGTTTCGCTTTCCTTCTTATTTTTCTTTAATCTTCCAAAAAACCCCGACTTTTTTTGTTCGTTTATACAACTATTCTTAAAAAATAAATCAAGTTTATTTTTTAAATCTTCAAAATTTCCGTTATTCTCAACAGTTAAAATATCATAGTTTTCATTTTCAAACTCTGATTGAATTTCCATAATTCTATGAGCAATTTCTTCAGTCATTCCTTTTCTTTCCATTAGCCTTTTAAATCTAACTTCATCACTTGCTGTTATATTCCATACTTCATCAATATCAATTAATTTTTCTAATCTATCTATTGATTCATTTAATAGTGGAATTTGTAAAAAAACAACATCTGCATCAGAGTTCTTAGCAATATTAACCATATTTTTTAAAATGACTGGATGAGTTAAAGAATTTAGCTTTTCTCTATTTTCATCACTAAAATAAATTGTTCTTCTTAGCTTTCCTTTTGATATATTACCCTTCTCATTTAAAATGCTATCTCCAAATTCTTTTACTAGAATTTTATAAAGTTCAGCACCTCTTTTATATAACTCTTTAATTTGATCATCTGCATCCAAAACTAAATAATTTTCATTTTTTTCCTTAATAAAATTAGCTAAACTGCTTTTACCACTAGCAGCTTGACCTGTAATAACAATATATTTCTTATTTTGACTCATACCAATTCCTCCCTTCACAAACATCAACTTTCAATGGCAAATCTAATTTATATACATTTTCCATAGAATCTTTTAATATCTTCTTAACAATTTCTTTTTCACTTTCTTCACACTCTATTATAAGCTCATCGTGAATTTGTAAAATTAATTTTGCATTAACATTTTCTGAATTTAATCTTTCATAAACTTTAATCATAGCAAGTTTTATAATATCTGCAGCACTTCCTTGTATAGGAGTATTCAAGGCAATTCTCTCACCAAAACTTCTAATATTAAAATTTTTTGAATTAATTTCTGGAATATATCTCTTCCTGTCCAAAATAGTTGTTACATAGCCATCTTTCTTAGCTTTATTAACTATTTCTTCCATATATTTCTTTATACTAGGATAAGTATTCAGATATCCATCAATATACTGTCTAGCTTCATTTCTTGTAATATTTAAATCTTTTGAAAGACCATAATCGCTTATTCCATAAACTATTCCAAAATTTACAGCCTTTGCACTTCTCCTTTGATTATCTGTAACCTCATTAATAGGAACACCAAAAACTTCACTTGCGGTTTTATAATGTATATCTAAATCATTTTTAAAAGAATCAATCATAACAGAATCTTTAGATAAATGTGCTAAAACTCGAAGCTCAATTTGTGAGTAATCCGCATCAATAAATACTTTATTTTTATCTGCTACAAATACCTTTCTAATATTTTTTCCTTCTTCACTTCTTATTGGAATATTTTGTAAATTAGGATCTACTGAACTAAGTCTTCCAGTAGCAGTAATCATTTGTTTAAAAGAAGTTCTAACTCTACCATCATCCATAATATATTCCAATATACCATCTAGATAAGTTGAAATTAATTTATTCAAAGACCTATACTTTAAAATATAATCTGCAATCTCATGCTTTTTAGATAGTTTTTCTAAAACTTCAACATCTGTTGAATATCCTGTTGTTGTCTTTTTTACAACAGGCAATTTCATTTTGTCAAATAAAATTACTCCAAGTTGTTTTGGAGAATTAAGATTAAATACTTCACCTGCTAATTCATATACCTTTTGTTCATACTCATTTGCAAGTTTAGAATACTCCTCATTTAATTCCTTAATCATATTTTTATCTACTAAAACACCCGTGTTTTCCATATCTGCTAATACTTTTACTAAAGGTTTTTCAACATTTTCGTACAACGAAATCAAATTATTTTCTTTGCATTTTTCAATAAAAATATTGTATAATTTATAAATAGCAAATACATTTTGAGAAATATATTTAAAAATAATATCCTCTTCAAATTCGAAAAAAGTCTTTTTATTCTTTCCTTTTCCTGAAATCTCTTTTAGGTCTAGAATTTCTAGATGCAATAAATCGTTGCTTACTTTTCCAATGTCATAATTTCCTTTATTAGAATCAAATAAATATTCTAAAATCATAACATCTTCATAATTTTTAAATTCTAAATTATTTTTTAATGCAAAATACAATTCTTCTTTTATATCGTAGCCAATTATATTTACATCCAAATTACAAAACTTTTCAAAATCAGATAACATAAAATCTTTACAAATATAAGCTTTCTTGTTATAGTTTGAATAAATTCCAGTATAAAACTTTTCCCTATAAATATATCCTTTATCAGAGAAAAATTTTATTGATATTGCATCATCATTTTTTATTTTTTCAAAAATTTCTGAAAAATTAATAACCTCAAAATCAACTTTTTGACTTATTTTTACGTCATTTTCTTTCTTTATATCTTTAAAATGCTTATTAATAATACTCTTAAACTCTAAATTTTCTAATTTTTCAAGATATTCATTAGAAACATCTTTAATTTCAAAATCTTCAATATTTCTTGCAATAGGAACATTCAAAAAAATCTCTCCGAGATATCTACTCAAATAGGCCTTATCCTTTTCATTCTCAAGATTTTCTTTTAGTTTCCCTTTAAGACTATCTAAATTTTCATATAAATTTTCAAGATTACCATATTCTTGGATTAACTTTAAAGCCGTTTTTTCTCCAACTCCTTTAACTCCAGGTATATTATCTGAACTATCTCCTTGAAGAGCTTTAACATCAATCAGCTGTTTAGGAGAAAGTCCATATTCTTCAAAAATTGATTCATTATTCATAAGCTTAATTTCACTTATACCTTTTTTAGTTAAATAAACTAAAATATTCTCATCAATCAATTGTAAATAATCTCTATCTCCTGTAAAAATATCTACTTCAAAACCTTTTTTTTGAGCAAGTTTTGCTATAGTTCCTAAGATGTCATCAGCTTCATATTCATCAAGTTCTAAATAATTTACATTCATGGAAGAAAGCAAATCTTTTAAAATTCCAAATTGGTAAGTTATTTCATTAGGTGCTTTATCACGAGTTCCTTTGTAATCTGCAAATTCATTATGTCTAAAAGTTTTTGACCCTTTATCAAAGGCAACAAAAACATGAGTAGGCTTTATTAATTCTAATGCCTTATAATACATATTTAAAAAGCCATAAACTCCATTAACAAAAACACCATCTTTAGTTGTTAAATTTCTTATTGCATAAAAAGCCCTAAAAATAAGACTTGACCCATCAATTAAAAGTATTTTTTTCATTTTATTCTCCAAAATATATTCTATCATAAAAATTATTAAACTTGTTCTTTTTTTCTATTAATGTTATCGTGTTGAATCTATTATAGCATAATTCCCATAAGATAAATCAATTTTTGTTATTATGCTGAAATTATTATAAGTTTTACCACTTGGCGAACCATATTAATTATAACATAATTCCTGTATTATAGCTAAATTTTGGTTATTATGTTGAAATTATTATAGTTTTACCATATGGTGTAAAACTATATTAATTATAACATAGTTCCTATATTATAACTAAATTTTGGTTATTATGCTGAAATAATTATAGTTTTACCACTTGGCGTAAAACTATATTAATTATAGCATAAAGTTGAGTATTTTAAAAATTTTATTAATATATTGACAGCTTCGTTTTTTTATGATATTGTAGTATTGTAAAGAAGTTAATTTAATGATTTGATTGTTTTATGGAGGTTAATATGAAAAAATTTTTGATACTTTGTACATTGATTTTATCAATGGGATTAGGATACAATAAAGTAATGGCAAATGAACATTTTGAACCAACTCACAAAAACACTAAATCCGGAAAAGAATATGGAATTAAAGAAGAATATAGAGTTAGAGAACTAGAAAATGGAAAATTAGAAATTGAATTTAAAAAAGGTTTTTTTACGATTGTAGATAAAGATGAAATTTCTAGGATTTGTGATTTGGATGCTACTGAAGATATGACATCTACTAATTCATTTGATATTAACAAGTTCAATACAGGAATAATAGTAAAATTTAAAACTATAAAGGTTTATGGAAATTCATCTAATTTCCCATATAATAAGTATTATGACGAATATGATAATGATACAAATTGTTGGTATGGAAATAACTTAACACTAAAAGAAATAGTATGTAAAGATGAAAATACTTATGTAGCTATTTATGGTGAAATATTAGTTATAACATGTAAATAAATATATTTATTTTTTAAAAAGAGAAGTTTTTCTTCTCTTTTTTAGTCTCTACGATAAAAATTTGGCATATATATTAATTTTATGATATAATTACAATGATTATATTATTTTGAATGGAGTTATTATGTTTAAGTTTAATTTTAATGATAAAAAATACAAAAATATACATTTCATCGGTATTGGTGGAATTAGTATGAGTGGAATTGCTAAACTACTTTTAAAAAAGGGATATAATATTTCTGGAAGTGACAGAAATACTTCTAAAGAAATTCAAATATTAGAACAAAATGGAGCAAAAATATTTATAGGTCAAAAAAAGGAAAATATTGAAAATCCTGATTTAATTGTATATACAGATGCAATTTTACCGGATAATGAAGAATTAATAAAAGCAAAATCTATTGGAGTTCCTTGTGTAACAAGAGGACAGTTTTTAGGTGCATTGATGAGAAATTATACTCATTCTATTGCAATTTCTGGGTCACATGGAAAGAGTACAACTACGAGTATGATTTCAAAAATTTTAATTAATTCCCCATTTGATCCATCAATTTTAATTGGTGGAAATTTAGATGAAATTGACGGAAATGTTCTATGTGGAAACGAAGATTATCTTGTAACAGAAGCCTGTGAATTTAAGGCAAATATTCTTCATTATTATCCTAGTATGGCTATTATTCTAAATATAGATGAAGATCATTTAGATTTCTATAAAAACTTAGATCATATTGTAGATACTTTTATAGGATATATGAAAAATTTGGATGAAAATTCAAAAGCTATAATTAATATTGATGATCCAAACTGTCTTCCCCTATTAGAACATATCAAAGGAGAAACTATTACATTTGGTATAAATAATGAAAATGCTACTTATAACATTACAAATATAAGTTTTGATAAAGTTGGTCATCCTTGTTTTGATATTGAAAATGAAAAATTTGGAAAACATCATTTTTGTTTAAATATAATAGGAAGACATAATATTTACAATGCAGCTGCTGCTATTATAGCTACTTATGAAACAGGAATAGATGTTGAATATATTAAGAATGCTATTTCAAAATATAAAAATTTACACAGAAGAATGGAAGTTTATGGAGTAATAGGTAATGGTAAAAAAGCTACTATTCTAACTGATTATGGACATCATCCAAGAGAAATTAAAAGTTGTCTAAGTTCAATTGCTGAACATAAAGAAGGCAGACTTGTATGTATTTTCCAACCACATACTTATTCAAGAACAAAAGCTTTATTAAATGACTTTGCAAAATGTTTTGATGATTGTGATGAAGTTATTGTTACTGAGATTTATGCTGCAAGAGAAAAATTCGATCCTACTATTCATTCAATAGATTTAGTTGAAAAACTAAATAAAAATGGAGTAAATGCTATATACCTAAAAACATTTGAAGAAGCAAGAGATTATATCTTTGAAACATTTAAAGATAAAGATACTATAATTACAACAGGATGTGGAAATCCACATGAACTTGCAAAAATGATTGTAGAAGATTATAAATAATTAAAAGAAAAAGACAGAAAATATAAAATTTTCTGTCTTTTTTTTATCTTGGTAAAAAACCAACTTTTTTATAAACTTTCCTAAGTGTTTTAGTTGCATAATAGGATGCTTTATCTGCTCCTTCTTTCATAACTTTTTCAAGATATGCCTTATCTGAAATAAATTCTTTGTAGTTATCTCTTAGCGGTTTTAAACTATCTGCAATTAATTGTCCTAAATCTTCTTTAAACACCGAATAATTTTCAGTTCTATATTTTGCCACAATTTCATCACTTGTTTTTCCACTAAAAGCAATATACATATTTATTAAGTTTTTTAGTCCTTTTTGTTCATCATTATAATCGAAATTTCCAAGACTATCAGTTACAGATTTTTTAATTTTTCTCTTGATAGTTTCTTCATCATCAAGAAGCAATATAAATGAATTAACATCTTCATCAGATTTACTCATCTTCTTTTCAGGATTTTTAAGACTCATAATTTTACCAGTTTCTTTTCCAATTATTCCTTCAGGAACTACAAAAGTATCTGAATATTTATTGTTAAATCTTTCAGCTAAGTCTCTTGCAAGCTCTAAATGTTGTTTTTGATCAACACCAACAGGAACTAAATCTGTTTGATATAGTAAAATATCTGCAGCCATTAATACGGGATAAGTAAACAAACCTGCATTTAGATTTTCTTCAGATTTTTGTGATTTTTCTTTAAATTGAGTCATTCTATTAAGTTGTCCCATATAACTCATACAACTTAAAACCCAAGATAATTCAGCATGTTGAGGTACATGTGACTGAACAAAAAGAGTAGATTTATCAGGTTCTAATCCTGATGCTAAAAATATAGCCATTAAGTCCAATGTTCTTTCTCTAAGTAATTTAGGCTCTTGTGGTACAGTTATAGAATGTAAATCTGCAACATTAAAAAAACATTCATATTGATCTTGTAAACTCTTAAAATTTCTTATAGAACCTAAATAATTTCCTATTGTTAGTTGACCTGAAGGCTGTAATGCACTATAAACTATTTTTCCCATATTCAAATCCTCCAATCATAAGATTTTAATAAAAAAGGTCAATCCTAATCTAATTAGAATATTGACCTATTTCTGTTATTTATTTTTCTTCTTTTTCTTTATCTTTTTTAGGCTTTTCAAGTAAGGCTTTTCTTGACAATTTAATCTTTCCTTGATTGTCAATTTCTATTACTTTAACTTCAACTACATCTCCAACTTTAAATAAATCTTCAACTTTATTTAATCTTTCGTGAGTCATATTTGAGATATGAAGTAAGCCTTCCTTACCTTTAATAAGTTCAACGAATGCTCCAAAATTTGTGATTGTCGTAATTACACCACTGTAAATTTCTCCAACCTCAATTTCTTTAACAATTTCATTAATCATTTCTTTTGCTCTTTCACCATTTTCTCTTGAATCAGCTGTAATTGCAATGCGTCCGTCATCAAAAGTATCAATCTTAACTCCTGTTTCATCAATAATCTTATTGATAACTTTTCCACCCGGTCCAATTACTTCTCTAATTTTTTCTGGTAAAATTTGCATAGTAAATATCTTTGGAGCATATTTTGAAATTTCTTCACTTGGAGTTGCTATACAGTCATTCATAATTGATAAAATGTGAAGTCTTGCTCTTTTTGCTTTTTCTAGTGCGGTTGCCAAAATTTCTCTACTAATACCATCAATTTTAATATCCATTTGTAAAGCTGTGATTCCATTTTTAGTACCAGCAACTTTAAAGTCCATATCTCCAAAATGATCTTCTAAACCTTGAATATCGGTTAAAATGGCAATTTTATTAGTTTTTTCATCTTTTATTAGTCCCATTGCGATACCTGCAACAGAATCTTTAATAGGAACACCTGCATCCAATAATGAAAGTGTTGAGCCACAAATACTTGCTTGTGAACTTGATCCATTTGAAGATAAAACTTCTGAAACTAATCTCATTGTATATGGAAATTCTTCCTCACTTGGTAAAACAGGAACTAAAGCTCTTTCAGCTAAAGCACCATGACCAATTTCACGTCTTCCCGGACTTCTTAAAGGTCTAACATCTCCAACACTAAAAGGAGGGAAATTATATTGATGCATATATCTCTTATCATCTTCATCAATAACTCCATCTAAAATTTGAACTTCTCCAGGAGCTCCTAAAGTTGTTAAAGTTAAAACTTGAGTTTGTCCTCTAGTAAATAACCCTGAACCATGAGTTCTTGGTAAAAGTCCTCTTTCACAAGAAATTTTTCTAACTTCATCAAGTTCTCTATCATCTGGTCTAATTCCTTCTTCTATTATTAATCTTCTAACTTCATCAACTATAACTGATTCTATAGCAGAATTAATTTCACCTTTTTTATCTTCATAATCAGGTAAGAATTTTTCAAAAATTTCTTTAGTAATTTTATCAAGATTTTCTTCTCTTTCCATTTTGTTTGGAGTTCTAAGAGCAGAAATAATTTGTTCTTTACCAAATTCAATAATTGAGTTGAATAAATCTTCATCTCTTTGTTTTATTATAACTTCAGATTTTTCTTTTCCAACTTCTTCTCTTATTGTTTCAATAAAATTACAAATTGATTTGATTTCTTCATGTGCAAAAAGAATTGCATTTAAAACTTCTTCTTCACTTAAAATATCAGCACCTGCTTCAACCATCATAATAGCATCTTTTGTTCCTGATACTGTAATATTAAGTCTTGATTTTTCTCTTTGTGCAATTGTTGGATTTATTACATACTCACCATCAACATAACCAACATTAACAGATCCAGTAGGTCCATTAAAAGGAATATCTGAAATTGTAAGTGCAATAGATGATCCTATCATTGCAAGTATGTCTGGTTGATTATCTTGTTCAACAGATAATGCTGTTGCAATAACTTGAACATCATTTCTATATCCTTCTGGAAATAGTGGACGTAGTGGTCTATCTATAAGTCTAGATGTCAATATTGATTTTTCACTTGGACGTCCTTCCCTTTTAATAAATCCACCAGGAATTTTTCCTACTGAATAAAGTTTTTCTTCAAAATCACAACTTAACGGAAAAAAGTCAACTCCTTCTCTAGGTTCTTTAGAAGCACATGCATTTACTAAAACAACTGTTTCTCCACATTGTACAAGGCAGGAACCATTAGCTTGTTCTGCTACTTTTCCAATTGTTACTTTAAGTTCTCTCCCACTTAAATCATATATAAATTCTCTAACCATTTAATCCTCCTATGGTCTTCTAAAAATAAAGAGCGAAAAAAATCGCCCTTTAATAATTATCCTCTTATTTGTAATTTACTAGTTAATTCACGGTATCTTTCGATATCAACATTACTAAGATATTTTAAAAGACCTTTTCTTTGTCCGATTAATTTGAATAAACCTCTTCTTGTTGCATGGTCTTTTTTATGTTCTTTTAAGTGTTCAGTTAAATACTTAATTCTGAAACTTAATAATGCAATTTGAACTTCTGGAGAACCTGTATCTCCTTCACTTCTTTTAAATTCATCAATAATTCTTAATTTGTCTTCTTTAGTTATCATTATAACTACCTCCTAAAATATAATTCACCGTAGCAATGTAAAGGTCGGAGTTTCCATAAACATAGCAACAGTACTCGATAAGTATACCATAAAACGCAATAAATGTAAACTGTTTTTTAAAACTTTTACTGAATATTATCGAATTTTTATGATATTATATTATAATTTTACAATTATTAATTCTTAATTTGATTTTTCCACTCTTCTTTTAGAATTCCATATTTCATTGAATCATAATATATATTATTATGATATCTAACTTTTCTAATTCTTCCCTCAAGTATCATTCCAATTTTCAAGCTACATTTCATCATTCCAAGATTTCCACTCCAAGTCGTCAAACCTATATGCTCTAAATTTTCTTCAGCATTAAAGATTTCATCTATCCATAATGAAAGTGCCTCTGACCCAATTCCTTTACTCCAGAAATTTTCATCAAAAATTACTATTCCAATTTCAATCCATCTGGTTTTTTCATTTTCCCAATATTTTGAAACTATTCCAATTATAGAATCATTAAAATAAATACCTTTTACTCTTTCTCCTAAAAAGAATTCTATCTCCTTTGATGTTATAAATTCATCATAGGTCTTAAATTCAAAATCATCAAAATACGGAGCATCGTATTCCTTCCATTTAGGTTTTTTACTTGAATATTCAATTTCATATAATCGTCTTAAGTCATCTCTTTGAATTCTTTTTAGTTCAATCATAAATTTCTCCTAAATTTATTCATCAGATAATTTTTTTCTCATTATATCCCAAGGCTTTACTTCAAACGGCAAAGGCATTTTTATAATTTGTTTTGCCCTTGGTGCAACATCAATTTCTTCATCATTTTCATCATACATTTTTTCTATTTTAAAAGTTTCAAAACCATCTCTTGGACCAAAAATTTCAACTTCATCTCCAACAAAAATTCTATTTCTCTGTTCTATTGTTGCAATTTTTGTTTCCTTATCATAGTCCAAAACAAGTCCAACAAAATCATAAGTTCTTATATATGAGCTTGAATTGTAAAGTTGATCATTTTCATCTGGCTTTTTATAGTAAAATCCCTTTGTAAAATCTCTATGACTTGCTTTTTTAATCTCAAGTAAAAGTCTTTCTGCCATTTCTTTTGTATAAGTACCATTTTTAATTGCATCGAGAGCTAATCTATAACTTCTTATAACAGTTGCAACATAGTATTGAGTCTTTACTCTTCCTTCAATTTTTAAACTATGAACTCCTGCTTTGATAACATCTTCAAGAGAATCCAACATACATAAATCTTTACTATTATATATAAAAGTTCCTTGTTCTGTTTCTTCAATAGGATAATACTCTCCCGGCCTTCTCTCTTCAACTAAATTATATTTCCATCTACAAGCATGAGCACAATCCCCTTTGTTTGCATCTCTTCCACACATATAGTTGCTCAATAAGCATCTTCCTGAATATGAAATACACATTGCACCGTGGACAAAAGCTTCAATATCAACTTCAGGTACTTCATTATGTATTAAATTGATTTCTTCTAAAGATAATTCTCTTGCCATTACAATTCGTTTAATACCTAAATCATACCAAAATTTTACAGTTCTATAATTTGTAACACTCGCCTGTGTACTCATATGTACTTCAATATCTTTACTTACAGAACGAACAGCAGTGTATATTCCAGCATCTGCAACGATTAATGCATCTACCCCTATATCAACTAGGACTCTTACATACTCTTCAAGACCTATTAAATCATCATTATGGGGAATAATATTCATTGTTATATATATTTTTTTACCTTTTTCATGAACAAAATCAGTAGCTTCTTTTAGTTGTTCAATTGTAAAATTCTTAGATGCTTTTCTTAAACCGAATGATTCACCTGCAAGATAAACTGCGTCTGCCCCATAGATAATTGCCATTTTTAATTTCTCTATATCCCCTGCGGGGGCTAATAATTCAACTTCTTTCATTAATTATTTTCTCCTTTAACTATTAAATAGGAATCCAAGAAAATCGGATTCCCATTTATATTTAGTCTATTTTTTATAACATATAGCCATACCATCGTCTATTGGTATTATAGTAGTTGAAAATTTATCACTATTCGTTATGATTTTCAAAAATTCTTTCAATCTTTTAACTATTGTATTTTTTCTTCTTATAATATTTTTCTCTTTTGCAACAAGACCTCTAAATAAAATATTATCAGAAACTAATATCCCCCCATGATTTAATCTTTCAATGGATTTTTCAAAAAAACTTATATATTGCCCTTTTGCTGCATCCATAAAAATCATATCATATTCGTCTGTAATAAAATCTAAAGCATCATTTGCATCGGCATATATAAGATCAATATTCTTTTCACAACCTGCTCTTTTTATAAACTCTTTAGCTTTTAAAAAATTTTTCTCATCAATCTCAATAGTTGTGATAATAGAATCAGGATAAGCTCTATTCATAATTATAGATGAATAGCCAATTGCTGTTCCAATCTCTAATATTCTTTTTGGCTTTTTTAACATTACCAAAAATTCTAAAAATCTGGCAACTTCTACTTCTATAATTGGTACTTTATTTATGTTAGCATATTCTTCGATTTCAATTAATATAGGCTCTTTACTTTGTTCTAAACTCCTGATATATTCAGAAACATAATTTGCAACTATTTCCATTATTCCGCTATTGTTTCTTCTAACATTTTTACAATATCATTCATTATAGTTGAAATTCTAACTTCAGCAGCCATAAATTCTGATATTTCAGAATTGCTCATCAAAATAGAATTCAATTCATTTAATTGCTTTTCTTTTTCAGCAACATCTTCTCCATTTTGTTTTGCAATTTGATAATCATATAATTTCTTATGAAAATCATCTATAATTTTTTTGTTTTCAGGATTTTCATCAATCTTTTTCTTTAATTTCTTAAATTCTTTAACTTCATCACAATTTTTAAAATCATTTGAAAAAGTTAAAATACTATTATATATATTCATAAAACCTCCTAAAGTTCAGTAATTATAGGAATAATCATTGGTCCTCTTTTTATTTCATGATAAATATAAGAATTTAAATCTTTTCTAATATTATATCTGATAGTTCCAATATCTGTTATAGAATCTTCCTTACAAATATTCAAGGTGTTTTCAACAACTTTTCTCATTTCAGAAACAAGATCTAAATTTTCTTTTACGTAGATAAATCCTCTTGAAACTATTTCAGGTCCTGAAATTATTTCTTTAGTAGATTTTTCAAGAACTACCATAACAATTATAATACCATCTTCAGATAGATGCTTTCTATCTCTTAGAACTGCACTACCTACATCTCCTACTCCAAGTCCGTCAACTAGTATATTTCCAGACTCAACTGTTCCTGATATAAATCCTTCTTGTTTATAATTAAATTCAAAAACAGTTCCATTTCGTCCTATTAAAATATTATCTTTTGGCATTCCCATTTCAACAGCTAATTTAGCATGAGTTTTTAGATGCCTTGATTCTCCATGAACTGGAATAAAGTACTTTGGTTTAACTAAAGTATGAATTAACTTCAATTCTTCCTGACAAGCATGGCCTGAAACATGAACCTCTGCTAGAGAAGAATGAATTACTTTAACTCCCATTTCAACAAGACGATTTACAAGACCAAAAAAGATTTTTTCATTTCCTGGAATAGGGGAAGCTGAAATTATTACAGTATCATTTTCTGTTAATACTAGTTTTCTATGTTCACCGTAAGCCATTCTATTTAATGCACTCATAGGCTCGCCTTGACTTCCAGTCATTAAAAGTACAATTTCAGATTCATCATACTTATTAATATCCTTTAAATCAATAAGAGTTCCTTTTTCTATCTCTAATTTATTAAGTTCAGTTGCAACTTTAATAACATTAACCATTGAACGACCTGACACCGCGACTTTTCTTTTAAATTTCTCTGCAGCTTTTATAATTTGTTGAACTCGATGTAAATTAGAAGCAAATGTTGCAACTATAATTCTTCCATGAGCCTTATTAAAAAGTTCTATAAAAGTTTCCCCTACTGAACTTTCGCTCATAGTATATCCTGGTCTTTCGACATTAGTACTATCTGCACATAGAAGCATGACTCCATCCATTCCCCATTGAGCTATACGATGTAAATCCATCTTATCTCCATCAATAGGCGTATAATCAATTTTGAAGTCTCCGGTAAAAATAATATTTCCGACTGGTGTTTTTATTCCAAAACTTACACTATCAGGAATACTATGACAAGCTCTTATAAATTCAACAGAAAAATGTTTAGTTTTTATCGTTTCACCTGCATTAACCAAATGCAAATTTTCTTTACTAAGATTATGTTCTTGTAATTTATTTTCAACAAGGCCTAAAGTTAATTTAGTTCCATAAACAGGTACATTTATTTTCTTCAATATATATGGGACTGATCCAATGTGATCTTCGTGTCCATGTGTCAAAAAAAGAGCTTTTACCCTATCAATATTTTTCATTAAATAGGTAATATCTGGAATTACAATATCTATTCCTGGCATATCGTCATCTGGAAAAGTCATCCCACAATCCAAGATGATAATTTCATCATCATATTCCAAAATAGACATATTTTTACCTATTTCACCAACTCCGCCTAAGGGTATCATCTTTAAAGTTTTCTTTTTGTTTTTTTGCACCACAATAATCTCCTACTTCTTTTCAAGATTTAAACAATCTGAACACTTTCCATAGAATTTTAAATCGTGGTTCATAATTTTAAATTTATACTTTTCTTCAATAATTTGTTCTAAAGTTTCTAAATAATCTTCTTCAACTTCAATTATTTTTCCACAATCTTTACATAAGAGATGATGATGTTGATGTTTGTCATCTTCTCTTATAATTTCATATCTATATCTTTTATCATCAAAATCCAATTTATGAACTATATTCATCTTATCAAAAATAACAAGTGTACGATAAACTGTAGCAATTCCTAAATCTTTATCATATTTGCTAGCTATTTCATGTAATTCTTCTGGACTTAAATGATTACCTTTGTTTTCATTAAGGACATTAAAAACAATTTCTCTTTGCTTAGTAATCTTGTAGTTGTTTTCAACTAACAACTTCTTCATTTCTTTTACTTCCATAACTATTCTCCTTTTCTAAATTTTTTCTTTTTCTGACTTTAATTCCTCATAAACTTCAATCGCATCGGAAAGTTCTTCATCACCAATACCTTCTAAATTAATATTTCCATCCTTATCATATATAATTCTTAAAATATATGTACTAATATCATCTTTTGAATTTAAAACTGCATATTCACAATCATTCATACCAAAAGTATCAATTAATTCAAAAATAATTTTTTTCCCATTTTCATCAAAAGCTTCAAAACGCTCCAAAATATCACTCCTATTTTTTATCCAAATATGATTGTAAAATATATGTAGCAGCTACTTTGTCTATTACTTTTTTTCGCTTCTTTCTACTCATATTTCCTTCAATCAAAATTCTTTCTGCACTTACAGTTGTGAGTCTTTCATCTTGCATAATAATTTCTGTATTAAAAGAATTTTCTTTTAAAAATTCTTTTAAAGATTCGACAAAAGATAGAACCTTCTCTCCCTGTGGACCAATAGTATTATTCATATTTTTAGGAAGTCCAATAATAATTTTAATAATATTTTGTTTAATTATTATATCTTTTAAAATATCAAAATCTTTTTCAATACTTTCTCTAAAAATTGTACTATGTCCTTCTGCCATAATAAACAAAGGATCACTAATAGCAACACCAATTGTTCTATCACCCACATCTAAAGCCATATATCTATTCATAAATACCCCTTTTTTTCATTATGTAAAAGCCCCGGCAAAAAATTTTTGCCGGGAATAGTATTAATCTTTTATATAATTTTCAAGAAATTCTTCAAGTATCTCATCTCTACTAACTTGTCTAATTAAACCTCTAGCATTATTATAACTAGTAATATAAGTAGGATCCCCTGAAAGAATATATCCTATAATTTGATTTTTTGGATTATATCCCTTACTTTCTAGTGCACAATACACTATTTTTATAATTTCTCTAATACTTTTCTTATCAGTTGGTATTTCAATTCTCATTGTTTCATTGAATTCGTTTGACATATAATCCCTCCTATTTTAAAATTGAGATTTTAAAATCTCCTCAGCTTGCCCTAAAGCAAAATCAACTTTACTTAAGTCTTTACCTCCTGCTGATGCGATATCCGGTCTACCGCCACCGTTACCGCCAACAAGTTTAGCGACTTCTTTAACAATATTTCCAGCATTAATTTTTCTTGCATTCAAATCTTTACTTACTCCAACTGTAAAAGTAAGTTTTCCTTGATAAACATTAGCAAACACTATTACACTTGTACCCAATTTATCTCTTAATTTATCAATTAAATCTCTTAAGTCATTTTGATTTTCAAATTCTACTTTTTTAGCTATAAAAGAAATACCTTCTATATCTTTCTTTTCAGCAATAAAAGCATCTAAACTATTCAAAGTCATTTGAGATTTAATTTCTTTAAGTTCTTTTTCTAATGACTTTATGTCATCAGTAAGAGAAGCCACTTTAGAAACTAACTCTGACTTTTTACACTTTAACACATTTGAAACTTCTTCGATTTGATTTTCAGTCTTCTTTAGGTACTCGTAAACACTTCTTCCTGTAATAGCTTCAATTCTTCTAACTCCTGCAGCAACACTTGATTCTGAAATTATTTTAAACATCTGAATTTCACTAACATTTTTTACATGAGTACCACCACAAAGTTCTATTGACCAACCACCAAATGAGACTACTCTTACTACATCCTTATATTTGTCTTCAAATAGTCCAATAGCTCCCATTTTTGATGATTCTTCTAATGACATTTCTTCTACAATTGTATTAAGATTTAAAGCTATCTTATCATTTACAATCTGCTCTACTCTTTTTAAATCTTCAGTACTTATAGCTTCAAAATGAGTAATATCAAATCTTAATTTATTTGCATCTACTAAAGAACCTGCTTGATTAATGTGATTACCTAAAACTTCAATTAAAGCTTGATGTAAAAGATGTGTTGCAGAATGGTTTTTCATAATATCACGTCTATTATTTACATCAATTCTAAATGTTAATTCATCATTTAGCTTAACTTCTCCACAAATTACCTCAACACTATGAAATATTCCATTATTTTTATTTTTCTTAGTATCTAAAACTTTAAGTTCACAGTTTTCACCAACAATAATTCCTATATCTCCAACTTGTCCTCCACCTTCGCCATAGAAAACAGTTTTATCAGAAACTAGAAGAGCTTTATCTCCTAGACTTAAAGTTGAAACTTCTACTTCATCTTTAAATAATTTTATTACTTTTCCAACACATTCATTTTCAGTATAACCTAAAAATTCTGTTGCTTCTAATGCTTTTAAATAATCAGTATTCTTTTCACTCCAACCTGCTGATGAAATATTTCTACCCTCTCTGGCTCTAATCTTTTGATCTTGCATATTTTTATTAAAAGCCTCTTCATCAACTGACATTTTTTCTTCTTCTAAAATTTCCTTTGTCAAATCTAAAGGAAATCCATAAGTATCATACAATTTAAAAGCTTTCTCTCCAGATAGAATCTTTGAATTTTTTGATTTTTCATCTTCTATATAAGAATTTAAAATACCTAAACCTTGTTCTATTGTTTCTTGAAATTTAGATTCTTCAGCATTTAAAATCTTAAAAATTCTTTCACTATCTTCCAATAATTCAGGATACTCCGTATTATATGCTTCCATAACAACTTTTGAAACATCTACTAAGAAATTATCCTTAATTCCCAACAATTTGCCATGTCTTGCTGCACGTCTTATTAGTCTTCTTAAAACATAACCTCTTTGTTCATTACTAGGAATTACACCATCATATATTAAAAATGTCATAGCTCTAGCATGATCGGCTATTACTCTTATAGAAATATCAGAGATTTCATTTAATTTATATTGAACACCTGATATTTCTTCTATTTTCTTTATTATAGTATCTACTAAGCCTATTTCAAATATATTATCTTTTTCTTCTAAAACCAAAGTAAGTCTTTCAAGTCCCATACCTGTATCAATATTTGGATGCTCTAATCTATGGTAATTTCCATCTTTATCTTTATTAAATTGAGTAAAAACTAAATTCCAAATTTCCATAAATCTATCATCAGGATTAGTATATTTTTCTCCTCTATCATACATTATTTCAGAGCAAGGACCACAAGGGCCAACTTCTAATTCCCAAAAGTTATCTTCTTTTCCAAGTCTTTGAATTTTTTCTGCTGGAAGTCCAACTTCATTTCTCCAAATATTATAAGCTTCATCATCTTCTTCATAAACAGTTACTGATAATAAATTTTTATCCATTTCTAGTTTTTCAGTAAGAAATTCCCAAGCCCATGTTATAGCTTCTCTTTTAAAATAATCTCCAAAAGAAAAATTCCCTAACATTTCAAAAAAAGTTCCATGTCTTTGAGTTTTTCCTACATTATCTATATCTGCTGTTCTAATACATTTTTGACTAGAAGTAGCTCTATTTTTACTCATTTTTTTTACTCCAGTAAAATAATCTTTTAATGGAGCCATTCCAGCATTTATAAGTAAAAGACTTTTATCATTGTTTGGTATTAAAGGATAACTTTTTAAACGCAAATGTCCTTTACTTTCAAAAAATTCTAAATATTCTTCTCTTATTTCATTTAATCCTAGTTTTCTCATATATCCCTCTTAATCATTAATTTTATCTTTGTATAAATATTTTTTTACATATGGCTTTGTATGTTTATAAATTATCTTTATAACCGCTGCAACTGGTACAGAGAAAATCATACCAAAAACTCCAAACATTCCGCCGCCTATTATTAATAGTATCAAAACTATTAGTGGATGCATTCCTGTACTATCTCCCAGTATTTTTGGCCCCAAAATATTATTTTCAAGCCATTGAACAAAACAAAATAGAACAGCAACCCAGAAAGCAGTAAAAGGTCCTTTAAATAATGCTAGTAGAACCGCAGGTACAAAGCCTAAAAATGGTCCAATATATGGAATAATATCTGCTACACATGTTATAACACCTATTACAAAGGAAAACTCAATTCCAAATGCCATAAGATATATCATAGTAGCTACTCCTACAAATATAGCCATTATAATTCTGCCCCTTACAAACATAGACAGCGATTCATCTATTTCTCTCCAAATTTTAACCAAAAAGTTTTCATACCTATCAGGAACATTTTTGCTTATAACATCTAAAATTTTATCTTTTTCAAGCAACAAATAAAATGTTATTACAGGAATTAAAATTAATTGAATAACAACTCCTATAAAACTTGAAATTCCAGCTACCATTCCTGTAATCCATGTTGCAGAGTATGACAATAATGTATTGGCAATCTTTACTAGTTGTCCATTAATTCCAGTTATAAATTCACTAATAAACGGTGCATCTGTAAATAAATCTTGTCTAATTCTATCACTATAATCTACAAAATTTTTAACCATATCAGGCAATGAAAATAATAAATGTTTAAACTGTCTAAATGTACTTGGAAAAATTCCAATTGCTAAAACAAAAATTGCTAATGCAATTATAATATAAATAAGTATTATAGCATATAATCTTTTTATATTTTTTCTCTCCAAAAATTTCATAAATGGATTTAAAATATAAGCAATTATCACGGATGCTATAAAAGTAAATAATGTTATCCTTAAAATTGGATAAGTCTTAAATAAAAAGCATATTATAAATGCAATTAAAATATACAGTAATATTCTTATAATTTTTAATTTATTAAATCTTATTTTATCATCATCTTCTAACTTTCTATTAGAAAATTGAATAAATACATATATTCCAACTATTAATAAAACAGAAATCAGTATTTTTATAGTAATATTTAAAACAGAATCAAAATTTAACATATTACCTCCACCTAATTAATTATTTCTTTTAAAGCTATAATAAATTCATCTATTTCCCCAAAAGTATTATTCTCTCCAAAGCTTATTCTTATAGCACTATTCTTTAATTCTTCACCAATATCCATTGCTGTTAAAACATGAGAATTTTCAACAGATCCGCTGCTACATGCAGAACCACCTGAAATACATATTCCTTTAAAATCCATAGACATAATAATCATTTCTTTATCTATTCCTAAAAAAGAGATATTTATATTTCCAGAAGATCTATTTTCTATAGAACCATTAATTTTATAGTTTTCAAAATTTTCTTTTATTTTCTTCAAAAAATAATTTCTTAATGCAAATCTCTTAGAAACATTCTCTTCTCTTTTAATTCTTAAAATATCAATAGCTTTCGAAAAACCAACTATCCCAGCAACATTTTCAGTTCCTGCTCGCCTTGATCGTTCTTGACTCCCTCCAAAGATAAAATTTTCAATATCTGTTCCTGATTTTATATATAAAGCGCCTATTCCCTTTGGAGCATGAACCTTATGGCCAGAAATAGAAAGCAAATCAACATTCAAATCTTTAACATCAATTTCAAGTTCAGATAAAGCTTGAACTGCATCTGTATGAAAAACTATATTTGAATTTTTTTCCTTTACAAAACTACAAATTGTTTTTATATCTTGAATAGTTCCAACTTCATTATTAACATACATAACAGATACTAAAATTGTATCTTCTCTTATTGCATCCACAATATCTTTTTTATCTATAAAACCTTCTTTATCGGGATTAATAAAAGTAACATCAAAACCTCTATTTTCTAAAAATTTTGCAGTTTCTATGATTGCAGAGTGTTCAAAGGCTGTTAATATAATATGACCATTTTTTCTTCCCTTAAACAAAGTAAGTCCCATAAGGGCCCAATTATCTGCTTCTGTCCCTCCAGATGTAAAAAATAACTCATTTTTTTCGGCATTTATGTAATTGGAAATATTCTCTCTTGACTTTTCAATAGCAACTCTAGATTTTTGTGAAAATTCATAAAGAGAAGAAGGATTAGAATAATTAAAAATCAAAAACTTCTTCATTTCATTAAAAATTTCTTCATTTAAACTTGTAGTCGCGAAATTATCAAAATAAATAATATTACTCATATACATAAAACTCCATTTTTTAAAAATACATTACCATAATTATACTCCAAAATGCTATAAATTACAAGAAAACATAATAAAAAGTACAAAAATAATAGTAATTACTCATTTTAAAAATCAAATTATTGTATTTATTATTTTATCAATTAGCTTGTTTAGTTTAAGAAAAAAATTTCCTAATATTCTATAAAATATACTCTAACGAATCTATAATAATCTTATAAAAAATCTTTCATTCTATTTTTTATACAAAAAAGGCACTGATTAATCAGTGCCTTTAGTAAAATTTTATTAAAATCTAATATTAGCCTTTAAGCAAATTATTTTACTAATTCTAAAATCGCCATTTCAGCTGCGTCCCCTTGTCTAGGTCCTAGCTTTAATATTCTTGTATATCCACCATTTCTTTCTTTATAAAGTGGAGCAATTTCTTCGAATAGCTTATGAACTGTTTCAGTCTTGTAAATATAAGCTAAAGCTTGTCTTCTTGCATGAAGATCGCCTTTTTTCCCAAGAGTTATCATTTTTTCAGCTACTCTTCTAGTTTCCTTTGCTCTTGTCAACGTAGTTTCAATCTTACCATTTTCAATAAGAGATTGAACTTGATTTCTAAGCATTGCATCTCTATGATCAGCTCTACGTCCAAGTTTTCTTAAATTAGCCAAAGTACTACCTCCTCTTTTTATTCTTCATCTAAAAATTTTAAACCTAATTCATGTATTTTATCTACTACTTCTTCTACAGATTTCTTACCAAAGTTTTTAATCTTCTTTAGTTGTTCTATATCTTGTGAAATAATATCTTTAACTGTATCAAGATTTGCTCTTTTCAAACAGTTAAAACTTCTAAGGGATAAATCTAATTCTTCAACACTCTTAGATAAAACACTATTAGCGTCTAAATTTTTACCATCTTTTATACTTGAATTATCAAGGTTAATGTCTGGTAGTGATCTAAATAGACTTAAGTAATCTATAAAAATTCCAGCACCTGTTGAAAGAGCTTCTTGTGGAGTAATAGTTCCATTTGTCCAAACTTCAATTTCAAGTTTGTCAAAATCTATACTTTGTCCAACTCTAGTATTTCCTACCATAAAGTTTACTTTCTTTACAGGAGAAAAAGAAGAATCAACTGCTATTGAATTAATATCGCAATATTCTTTATTCAAGTCGCTAACTCTATAGCCCTTACCATTTAAGACTAATAAATCCATACGGATTTCTCCCTCTTCATTAAGAGTTGTTATATAATGATCTTTATTAGCTATTTCAACATTTTGATTTTCAGAAATATCTCCAGCTGTTACAACTTTTGGTCCTTTAACATTTAATTCTAAAATTACCGGTTCATCATTAAATTTCTTTAATGCAATTCCCTTAATATTAATTAAAATTTCTGGAACATCAGCTATTGAACCCTTAATAGTAGTAAACTCATGTCCAACACCATCAATTTTAACAGTTGCTATGGCAGAACCAGGAAGAGATCCTAAAAGTACTCTTCTCATTGAATTCCCTAATGTAGTACCATATCCTCTATCAAGAGGCATAATAGCAAATTTACCATAGTTTTTTTCAAGATCTATATCTAAAACTTCAATATTTGTATTTAAATCTTCTGTCATAGACTTTATCCTCCTTAGTCTAATTCATATTGAAACTTTTAAATACCTTTAAAAGTTTACAATTACACTCTTCTTCTCTTTGGTGGTCTACAACCATTATGTGGAATTGGAGTAACATCCTTAATTAAACTAACTTCAAGTCCAGTAGCTTGCAATGATCTGATAGCAGCTTCTCTACCTGATCCAGGTCCTTTAACATAAACTTCTACAACTTTTAGTCCATGTTCCATAGCTTTTTTTGCAGCTTCTTCAGCAGCTTGTTGTGCAGCAAATGGAGTAGATTTTCTTGATCCTCTAAAACCTAATTGTCCAGCACTTGCCCAAGAAATTACATTACCGTTTAAATCACTAAGAGTTACCATAGTGTTATTAAATGAAGAAACGATATGAGCTTGTCCTTTTTCAATATTTTTACGCTCTCTTCTTTTAACACGAGCTTTTTGTTTCTTAATTGCCAATTAAATCCCCTCCTTATTTACCTTTTTTTGTACCAGAAACTTTCTTTGGACCTTTTCTAGTTCTGGCATTATTTTTAGTATTTTGTCCTCTTACAGGTAAACCTCTTCTATGTCTGATTCCTCTGTAACAGTTAATTTCTCTTAATCTCTTAATATTCATAGCGATTTCTCTACGTAAATCACCTTCAACAAGATATTTATCTATTTCAGCTCTTATTAAAGCAACTTCAGCTTCAGTTAAATCTTTAACTCTTGTATCTGGGTTGATTCCAGCATTTCTAAGAATATCATTTGAAGTCTTTCTACCTATACCATAGATATAAGTCAAACCTATTTCTACCCTTTTTTCTCTTGGTAAGTCGACACCTACAATTCTTGCCACTGTTACCTACACCTCCATCTTCATTAACCTTGTTTTTGTTTGTGCTTTGGATTTTCACAAATCACCATTACTCTACCTTTTCTTCTGATGATTTTACATTTTTCGCACATTTTTTTCACTGATGGTCTTACTTTCATTTAAGTCCCTCCTATGCTACTTGTTTCGCCAAGTTATTCTTCCTTTTGTTAAATCATAAGGTGATAGTTCAACTAATACCTTATCTCCAGGAAGAATTCTTATATAATTCATTCTTAATTTTCCTGATATATGAGCTGTTATTTCATGACCATTTGCAAGTTTAACCTTGAATATAGTATTTGGCATAGCATCAATAACAGTTCCTTCAACTTCTATAACATCCTTTTTGGACATTTAAAGAACCTCCTATTTTTCTACATTATCCTGTATATATGATTTTAATAATTTTCTCAAATTAGAATCATTAAATGATAATGGATTCAAACTAAAATCTTTAAGCACGTCATTATAAATTTGCAAATGCTTTGACTTTTTAAGTTTAGGTTTAGAAAGAGGTCTGTTACTACCATTAGCAACTTTTACTAATGATGAACTAATTACCTCAACTATGATCATTACTTCGCCCTTGTCACGGCCCTTAAGTGATTTTACAACCTGACCTACTTTAAAATCAAAATTTAGATCCATAGTATACTCTCCAAAATGTTAGACATTTAAGAAAGAGACTCCTTAATTTGTGAAAAGACATCCTCAATAGACAAAGTACCATCAACAGTTAAAATCAATCCTAAATTCTTGTAAAAATCAATTAGTGGAAAAGTCTGCTTTTCATATACTTCTATACGATCTAATACAGTTTTTTCATTATCATCCGCTCTTTGAATAACTTCTCCTGAGCACTTATCACAAACTCCATCTTTTAATGTTGGTTTATTATCTACATGATAAGTTTCTCCACAGTTTTTACAAACTCTTCTTCCAGAAAGTCTTTTTACTAAAATATTTTTATCAACATCAATGTTTATAACCTTATCTAGTTTAAGACCTCTTTCTTCTAAGCCTTTTTGTAAAGCTTCTGCTTGATTAATTGTTCTTGGAAAACCATCTAGTAAAAATCCTTTTTTACAGTCATCCTTTGATAATCTGTCCCAAACTAAATCAATAGTAAGTTCATCAGGTACTAATTGACCTTTATCTAAATATGACTTTACTTTTTTTCCAAGTTCTGTTTCATTTTTAATATTATGTCTAAAAATATCTCCTGTTGAAATATGAGTTATACCATATTCCGCAACGATACTTGACGCTTGAGTTCCCTTTCCTGCCCCAGGGGGTCCTAACAAAATTAGTCTCATATTTTATCTCCTATAAACTATTTATTCAAAAAACCTTTATAGTGTCTCATTAACATCATAGATTCTATTTGTTTCATTGTTTCAATTACAACACCAACTATAATTATAGCTGATGTTCCACCAAAATTAATTTTCATTCCACTTAAACGTGAAATAACTATTGGTGCTGAAGCAATTAATGCTAGTATAATAGAACCTGAGAAAGTAATTCTATTTGATATTTTTTGTAAATATTCTCCGGTAGGTTTGCCAGGTCTGATTCCTGGAATAAATCCACCATATTGTTGTAAATTTTTTGCGTATTCAACAGTATTAAATTGAATTGATGAATAAAAGAATCCAAACAATATAATCAACATAAAATTCAATATTGAATATACATAAACACCAACTGAACCTTCAACTGTTAAGTATGAACTAATCCAACTTGGAGTCCCACCAGAAAATAATAATGAAAGAGTTTGTGGCATAGCTAATAAAGATGATGCAAAGATTACTGGCATTACACCACTCATATTAACTTTTACAGGAATATGAGTAGCTTGTCCCCCATACATCTTCCTTCCAACAACCTTCTTAGCATATTGAACTGTGATTTTTCTTTCACCTTCATTTATAAGTACAACAATTACAACTATTGCAATAGCAGCAAGTACAACACCTATTATTGTTAAAATTCCAACTGTTCCAGTCGCAATTCCATAAATAAATGTTCCTACTTGTGTTGGTAAATTAGAAACAATACCAAGGAAGATAATAATTGAAATACCATTACCAATTCCTTTTTCAGTAATCATTTCGCCTAACCAAACTAAGAACATAGAACCTGCTAATAAAGATGTAATAATCAATGCTGATTGAATATATCCTTTAGCAACTATTGCTTTTGCAAATAATCCATTTGCTATTGCCATAGCTTCAAATATTCCAAGTATTACTGCGCCTATCTTAGTATATTTTGCAACTTTTTTTCTACCCATTTCACCATCTCTGGCAATTTCGCCAAGTCTTGGGAATGCAATAGTAAGAAGTTGAACAACTATTGATGCAGTAATGTATGGATAAATACTTAGAGCAAAAACGCTCATTTGTTTTAAACTACCACCGGCAAGTAAATCTAACAAATTTACTAAACCTCCAGCATTACTACTCATGAGTTTATTAACAACTGTTTTATCCATAAATGGAATTGGAATAATATTCCCAAGTCTATAAACAACAATCATCAATAGTGTAAAAATCATTTTACTTCTGATTTCTTTTATTCTCCACGCATTTGATAGAGTCTTGAACATATTAGATCACCTCTACCTTTCCTCCAGTGCTTTCTATTTTTTCGACAGCACTCTTAGTAAATTTACTGCAAGATACAGTTAATCTTTTAGTTAATTCTCCATTACCTAATATTTTAACACCATCTTTTGCCTTAGCTTTTTTAGCTAAATTAACTTCAAATATTAATTCTTCAGTAACTTCTGTACCATCTTCAAAAATATTTAATTGTTCTACATTAACTTCTGCATACTGTTTAGCAAAAATATTTGTAAAACCTCTTTTTGGAAGTCTTCTAAATAGGGGCATTTGTCCACCTTCAAATCCAGGTCTTACTCCACCACCTGATCTTGAATTTTGACCGTCACGTCCTTTACCACCATATTTACCAAGTCCAGAACCGTAACCTCTACCAAGTCTTTTTCTTGCTTTTGAGCCTCCACCTTCAGCAGGTCTTAAATCATGTAACTTCACGCTTTATACCTCCTTAAATTTCTTCAACTTCAAGCATAAAACTAATTTGATTGATCATCCCTCTAATTGATGGAGTGTCCTCTTTAACAACTGTTTGACCAACTTTTTTTAAACCTAAAGCTTCAACATTTTTAACATGTTTTTCTATTCTACCAATTTTACTCTTTTTAAGTGTTATTTTGAGCTTTGCCATTTTAAAAGCCCTCCTTAACCTAATATTTCTTCTACGGATTTTCCTCTTAATCTAGCTATATCTTCAGCTCTCTTAAGATTCTTTAATCCTTCCATAGTTGCATTAACTATATTTCTAGCATTAGTAGTTCCCAAAGATTTACTTCTTACATCTTTGATTCCTGCAAGTTCACAAACCGCACGAACAGGACCACCAGCGATAACTCCAGTACCAGCTCCAGCAGGTTTTAATAAAACTCTACCAGCTCCAAAAACTCCTACAATTTCATGAGGAATTGAAGTATTTACAAGAGGCACTTTAATCACATGCTTTTTAGCGTCTTGAACACCTTTTCTTATGGCTTCAGGAACTTCAAGTGCTTTACCAATACCAACACCAACATGTCCATTTCCGTCTCCAACTACTACAAGAGCGCTAAATCTAAAGTTTCTACCACCTTTTACTACTTTAGTAACACGGTTGATGGCAACTACTCTTTCTTCTAATTCTAATCCTTCTACTTCTTTAATTAAAAGTTCCATTAATTACCCTCCTGATACTAAAATTTAAGTCCAGCTTCTCTGGCACCATCAGCTAATTCTTTAACTTTACCATGATATAAATATCCGCTTCTATCAAAAACTACTTCTGTAATGCCTTTTTCAATAGCTTTTTTTCCAATTGCAAGACCAACAGCTTTAGCAGCTTCTTTATTTGATTTTGATTCTAATGAAGCTAATTCTTTATCCAAAGTTGAAGCTGAAACTAAAGTTATACCTTTAGTATCGTCTATAATTTGAGCATATATATTAGTATTACTTCTATACAAATTTAATCTTGGTTTTTCAGGAGTTCCAGAAACTTTTTTTCTTACTCTAGCATGTCTTGCTTTTCTATTTTCATTCTTGTTAATTTGCTTTAACATTAAATTTCACTCCTTTCTATTTACCAGTCTTACCAACTTTACGTCTGATATATTCTCCTTCATATCTAACACCCTTACCCTTATAAGGTTCTGGTCTTCTATAAGAACGAATATTAGCTGCAAAGTTTCCAAGTTGTTGTTTATCAATACCATTAATCACAATTTTTGTTGGTTCAGGAACTTCAACAGTAATACCTTCTGGATCCATTACTTCAATTGGATGAGAATATCCTAAATTTAAAGTTAATTTCTTTCCAGATTTTGCTGCTCTATATCCAGTTCCTTCAATAATCAAAGTTTTAGTAAATCCCTTTGAAACACCATCAATCATGTTCGCAAGTAATGTTCTTGTTAGACCATGAAGTGATTTATGTCTTTTTATTTCAGAAGGACGTTCTATATTTATTGTATTTCCTTCCATTTTTATGTTCATTTCTCTGCTTAATTGTTGAGTTAATTTCCCTTTAGGTCCTTTTACTTCAACATAGTTTTCGTCTCCTAAGATTACCTCAACTCCAGCAGGAATAACAATTGGTTTTAATCCAATTCTTGACATTGGTTTACCTCCTTAGTTTTATTCCTTAAACATGTTACCAAACGTAACAAAGAACCTCTCCACCAATACCTTCTTTTCTAGCAACCTTATCAGTTACAACTCCTTTTGATGTTGAGATAATAGCAATTCCAAGTCCTCCTAAAACTTTAGGAATTTCATGGCTTCTAGCATAAACTCTTAAACCTGGTTTTGAAATTCTCTTAAGTCCTGAAATAACTTTTTCATTGTTCTTTCCATATTTTAAGTCAACTGTGATGATTCCTTGTTTGTCATCTTCAATTACATTATATCCTTCAATAAAACCTTCATCTAATAAAATCTGTACAAGATTTTTCTTCATTTTTGATGCAGGTATTTCAACAGATGAATGTCTTGCGTTATTACCATTTCTAATTCTTGTAAGCATATCTGCTATAGGATCAGTCATCATATAAGCTTCCTCCTTTATCTAATATTACCAACTAGCCTTTTTAACGCCAGGAATTTCTCCCTTGTAAGCTAATTCACGGAATACAATACGGCTGATTCCATATTTTCCAATGTATCCATGAGGACGTCCAGTTATTTTACAACGGTTGTGTAAACGTGTTGGAGAAGCATTTCTTGGTAATTTGCTTAATCCAACATAGTCCCCTTTGGCTTTTAATTCTGCACGTTTTGCAGCATATTTTTCAACTAACTTTTGACGTTTTAATTCACGTTGTACCATTGATTTTTTAGCCATTAAATTTCCTCCTACTACTTTTTAAAAGGCATTCCTAATAGCTCTAAAAGTGCTTTTGACTCTTCATCAGTCTTAGCAGTAGTAACTATTATAATATCCATTCCTCTTATTTGATCAATCATATCATATACGATTTCTGGGAATATTAATTGTTCTTTTATACCTAATGCATAATTTCCTCTACCATCAAAGCTTGAAGCACTAACACCTCTAAAGTCTCTTACACGTGGAAGAGCGATGTTAACTAATCTATCTAGAAAATCATACATTTTTTCTCCTCTAAGAGTTACTTTAGTACCTATCTTCATACCTTCTCTTAGTTTGAAGTTTGCAATTGATTTTTTAGCAGTAGTTATTACAGGTTTTTGACCTGAAATAATTTCCAAGTCTCTTAAAGCGCTTTCTAAAACTTTTGGATTATCTTTAGCTGAACCTAAACCAATATTGATAACAATCTTATTTAGTTTAGGAACCTCCATAATATTTTTATATTTAAAACGTTCCATTAAAGCAGAAACTATTTCTTCTTTATATTTAACTTGCATTCTGGAAGTCACTTAAGATTCCTCCTTTCAACTATTTATCTATTTTTGAACCACTTTTTTTACTGATTCTAACTTTCTTATCTCCTTCAAGAGTGTAACCAATTCTAGAAGGTTTATTAACTTTAGGATCAAGGTACATTACATTTGAAACATCAATACTTCCCTCAATTTTAATTAAGCCAGATTCATCTTTAGGATTTCTAGCCTTTTTATGTTTAGTTTGAATATTTACTCCTTGAACTATTACTCTATTTTCTTTTACTAAAGTTTTAAGTACTTTTCCAGTTTTTCCTTTATCTTTTCCTGCAATTACAATAACAGTATCTCCAGATTTTATTTTCATTCTAACACCTCCTATTATAATACTTCAGGTGCAAGAGATATAATTTTCATAAAGTTACCAGCTCTTAGCTCTCTTGTAACTGATCCGAAAATTCTTGTACCAACTGGGTTCTTATCATCTTTTATAATTACTGCTGCATTATCATCAAATCTAATGTAGCTGCCATCATTTCTCTTTATACTATTTGTTGTTCTAACAATTACCGCTTTTACAACGTCACTTTTCTTAACAACTCCACCTGGTGTAGCACTTTTAACAGTACAAACTACTATATCGCCAACTTTTGCATATTTCTTATTAGTACCACCAAGTACTCTGATAACAAGAAGTTCTTTAGCGCCAGAGTTGTCAGCAACTTTTAAACGACTTTCTGTTTGAATCATACGATACTCCTTTCCAGATGAAAATTATTTTACTCTTTCAAGTATCTCAACAAGTCTCCATCTCTTTTCTCTTGAAAGAGGTCTTGTTTCCATAATTTTAACTCTATCACCAATTAAACATTCATTATTTTCATCATGTGCTTTAAATTTTGTAGTTTTTTTCATTTGTTTTTTATAAAGTGGGTGAGAAACAAAAGTTGCAACTTCTACAACAATAGTCTTATCCATTTTATTAGAAACTACATTTCCTATTATGACTTTTCTACTATTTCTTTCCATATAGTATTAAGCCTCCTTTCCAGCATTAAGCTCACGTTCTCTGATAATAGTCTTAACACGAGCTATATCTTTTTTAATGCCACCAATTCTCATAGGATTCTCTAATTGTCCAGTGGCTAATTGAAAACGTAAATTAAATAATTCAACTTTTAAATCTTTTAATTTTGCTTGTAAATCACTATCATTCATTTGGCGAATTTCTTTAATTTTCATTAGCTTCACCTTCCTTCATCTCACGAGTTATAAATTTAGTCTTTACAGGTAGTTTGTGAGCAGCAAGTCTCATAGCTTCTCTAGCTACATCAACAGGCACACCACTCATTTCAAATAATACTCTACCTGGTTTAACAACTGCTACCCAGTATTCAGGAGCTCCTTTACCAGAACCCATTCTTACTTCAGCAGGCTTTTTAGTAACAGGCTTATCAGGGAATACTTTAATCCAGATCTTACCGCCTCTTTTTATATATCTTGTCATCGCACGTCTTGCAGATTCAATTTGGTTTGCAGTCATCCAGCAAGGTTCTAATGCTTGAATTGCATAATCTCCATAAGAAATTGTATTTCCCCTTAGAGCTTTACCAGTCATTCTGCCTCTATGAACTCTACGATATTTTACTCTCTTAGGCATTAACATAGACTCTTTCCTCCTTCCAGTAACTAAGCTTCTTTCTTAGCACCAGTTTTATTAAATCTTTTCTTATTGTCTTTCTTGTTTCTTCTATCTTTTTTTGCAGGTTTTTCTTCTATAACTGCAGCTTTCATTCCTGGAAGAACTTCTCCTTTATATAACCAAACTTTTACTCCTAATTTTCCATAAGTTGTATCAGCTTCAGCAAATCCATATTCTATGTCTGCTCTTAAAGTTTGTAGAGGAATTGTTCCTTCAGAATATCCTTCAGTTCTAGCCATATCAGCTCCACCAAGTCTACCAGAAACAGCGGTTTTAATACCTTTTGCTCCTGCTTTTAATGATCTTTGCATAGCTTGTTTCATAGCACGTCTAAAAGATACACGTCTTTCTAATTGTCCAGCAATGTTTTCAGCAACTAATTGAGCACTTAAATCAGGTCTCTTAACTTCTTCAACATTAACAATTACTTTTTTACCAGTTAATTTTTCAATTTTAACTCTTAATTCTTCAACACCAGCACCTGATTTTCCAATTACCATTCCAGGTTTAGCAGTAAAAACTGTTACCTTTACTCTATTTGCTGATCTTTCTATTTCAACTTTAGGTACTCCTGAAAGAGCTACCTCTTTCTTAACAAGTTTACGAATATTGTGGTCTTCTACTAATAAATCACCAAATTCTTTTTTATTGGCAAACCATCTTGAGTCCCAATCTTTTATTATTCCAACTCTTAACCCATGAGGATTAACTTTTTGACCCATTTTTTATCCTCCTTATACTATCTTTCTGCTACCGTTACACCAATATGACTTGATCTTTTCAAAATTGGGTAAGCTGAACCTTTAGCCTTTGGTCTCCATCTTTTCATAACTGGAGCATCATTTGCATAAGCTTCTAATACATAAAGGTCTTTTCTATCTAAATTATGATTATTTTCTGCATTAGCAACAGCTGATTTTAATACCTTTTCTAATAATCTAGCACCCGCTTTAGGAGTGAATCTTAGAATAGATAAAGCTTCATCTACATGCTTTCCTCTTATTTCTCTACAAATAAAGTTTACTTTAAGAGGTGAAATTCTTTGATATTTTGCAATTGCTTTAGCTTGCATGCTATCTCCTCCTTATCTATTATCTTACTTTACTATTTTTTTCATTTTTTCCAACATGACCCTTGTAAGTTCTAGTTAAAACGAACTCTCCAAGTTTATGTCCTACCATATCATCAGTAATGTATATTGGTAAGTGCTTTCTTCCGTCATGAACAGCTATAGTATGTCCAACAAATTGTGGAAAAATTGTACTTCTTCTTGACCAAGTTTTTACAACTTTTTTTTCATCTGCACTATTTAATGCATCTATTTTCTTTAAAAGATGATCATCACAAAATGGTCCTTTTTTAAGAGATCTACCCATTTGTTTTCCTCCTTAATTAGTTTTTAGTTCTTCTTCTTACTATGAACTTATTAGACTTTTTATTTTTCTTTCTAGTCTTAAGTCCTAAAGCTGGTTTACCCCAAGGAGTTGAAGGTGCTGGACGTCCAACAGGAGTTCTACCTTCGCCACCACCATGAGGGTGATCTACTGGGTTCATCGCTGATCCTCTAACATGCGGTCTCTTACCCATATGTCTTGATCTTCCTGCTTTACCGATAGTTATAAGTTCATGACTTAAATTTCCAACTTGACCAACTGTAGCTCTACATTCTAAATGAATTAATCTAAATTCACCTGAAGGTAATCTCAATTGTGCAAATCTTCCTTCTTTACCCATTAACTGAGCTTCAGAACCTGCACTTCTTACAAGTTGTCCACCTTTTCCTGGTTTTAACTCAATATTATGAACATTTGTACCAACTGGAATATCTTTTAATTTTAATGCATTACCAATCACGATATCTGCATTTTCACCTGATTCTATTTTATCTCCAACCTTTAATCCTTCTGGAGCTAAGATATATCTCTTTTCTCCATCTAGATAATGAATTAATGCTATATTAGCAGTTCTATTTGGATCATATTCTATAGAAGCAACTTTTCCTGGTACTCCATCTTTATTTCTTTTAAAATCTATTATTCTATACTTTCTTTTAGCACCGCCACCTCTGTGTCTAACGGTAACTCTACCTAATGAATTTCTTCCGCCTGATTTTGATAAAGAAACTAATAAAGACTTTTCAGGTTTTGTCTTAGTTATTTCATCAAAAGTTAAAACGCTCATTCCACGTACACCAGCAGAAGTTGGTTTATACTTTCTAATAGCCATTAATATTACCTCCTATATTAAATACTTTCAAAAAATTCAATTTCTTTAGAATCTTCTGTAAGAGTAACAATGGCTTTTTTCCAATCAGGTCTTTTGCCAACATTAGCTCCCATTCTTTTTTTCTTACCAGTAATATTCATTGTATTTACTTGTTTAACTTTTACACCAAAAATTGTTTCTACGGCTTTTTTAATTTCTGATTTATTAGCCCTAGTATCAACTTTGAAAGTGTATCTTTTTGATTCCATATTTTCCATTGAACGTTCAGTTACAACTGGTTTAATAATAATATCATATGCTGTCATTATGCATACACCTCCTCAATTTTTGATAAGGCATCTTTTACGATTACAAGATTATCAAATCTCATTAAATCATAAACATTCATATAATCTACAACAACAGTTTCAACTTTTGGAAGGTTCGCGAATGATTTTACAATCATTTCATTTCCTTCTGGTAAAACTATCATAGTTTTTGTTTCTAAGCTTAAATTTTTCAAAATTTCTTTTGCTTTCTTTGTGCTGAATGCATCAACTGTTAAAGCATCTAAAATTCTTAACTCTCCTTCAAGAACTTTTGAAGAAAGAACTGATCTCATAGCAAGTCTTCTTACTTTCTTAGGAACTGAGTATCTATAGCTTCTTGGTTTTGGTGCGAACACTACTCCGCCACCTTTCCATTGAGGAGCTCTTATACTACCTTGTCTAGCACGACCAGTACCCTTTTGTCTCCAAGGCTTTCTTCCACCCCCACGTACTTCCGCACGAGTTTTAGCAGATTGTGTGCCTTGTCTTCTATTAGCTAAATGGTTTTTTACTACTTCATAAACAACATGTTCATTAACTTCAACACCAAAAATAGCTTCGTTTAATTCTATATCACCAACAACTTCTCCTAGTTGGTTATAAACATTAACCTTAGGCATTATTTATCCTCCTTAAACTATCTTTTAACCGCTTCTCTAATTGTTACTAAACCACCTTTAGGTCCTGGAATAGCACCTTTTACAAGAATTAGGTTCTTTTCAACGTCAACTTTTACAACAACAAGATTTTGAACAGTACTCTTTTCATTTCCCATTTTTCCACTTGCTTTTCTACCTTTAAGTACTCTACCTGGGTAAGTACCTGCACTTCTAGCTCCAGCTACTCTATGGGATTTAGAACCATGTCCTTCTGGACCTCTTCCGTAATTCCATCTCTTTATAGCGCCTTGAGTACCTTTACCCTTTGAAGTTCCGATAACATCAACTTTATCTCCTTCAGCAAATAAGTCAACTTTAATTTCTTGACCAGTTTCAAAAGTTTCGCCTTCGTTTAATCTAAATTCTCTTACAAATCTCTTATATCCAACACTTACTTTATCAAAATGTCCTTTAAGAGGTTTTGTAACCTTTTTTTCTTTTTTGTCTACATATCCACATTGGATTGCATTATAACCATCAGTTTCAACAGTTTTAACTTGAGTAACGAACATAGGGCCCGCTTCAACAACTGTTACAGGAACAACTGCTCCATCTTCAGTAAAAATTTGAGTCATTCCAATTTTTTTACCTAAAATACTCTTCATTGAGTACACCTCCTATTACTTACAGCGGATTGATTTACAATCATTCTAAGATTTATAACTTAATTTCGATATCTACACCACTTGGAAGATTCAATTTTTTTAAACTTTCCAAAGTTTTTTGGTTTGGATTTAGGATATCAATAAGTCTTTTATGTGTTCTTTGTTCGAATTGTTCTCTACTATCTTTGTATTTGTGAACAGCTCTTAAGATTGTAATGATTTCCTTTTCTGTTGGTAGTGGAATAGGTCCTGATACTTCTGCACCAGTTCTCTTTGCAGATTCCACTATTTGTTGCGCTGAGCTATCGATTAATTCATGATCGTAAGCTCTTAATCTGATTCTGATTTTTTGTTTGTTTGCCAATTTTTTTACCTCCTTGTTTCGCATGTTTTGGCATCATGCAACTAGGTCCTCCGTATCAACTCATCCGTGTGTTCCATTTTCACTTCCAAAAAATACGGCGACCCGTCGCCGAAATCTAGTTCGACATACTCAGAAATAATTACCTCAAAAGGCTATAAAACAGCCATAATTTGAGCAACCTATTTCGTCAACGCCTATTATGTGCATATGAGCACTCATATATTATACTATATCATTTCTATTATTGCAATACTTTTTTTAGATTTTTTTAAAAATTTTATAAAAATTTTTTCACCATATATTGTAAAATTAAGTTAGCTACATATAAAAAAAGATAGTGTATAATTTTTATACACTATCTTAACTAAATTTATTCCTCAATTTTTAAAACTTCTTCCATTTCTTCTTTTTCAAATACCTCAACATTCTTGATATTATCAAATCTTCTTGTTATCTTTGTTGAAGTAGTAAAAATATCTTTTACATCTTTACTTACCTTGTTTATATCTTTTTCTAATGTTTCCCATCTTTTTGCATATCTTTCAAACTCTGCAGAGAGCGAATTTAATTCTTTTTGAATCTCTAAAGCATATTGAGATTGCTTTAAGTTTTGAGAAACAGCTTGTATTGTTGTTAATATCGCCATCATTGTTGTTGGAGACGTAATCCAAACTCTCTTTGAATACGCATACTCAACAATTTTAGGCATATAAGCATTAAGATAAGCAAATATAGCTTCTGCTGGCAAAAACAAAATGGCCTGATCTGTTGTTTCGTTTTTTATTATATATTTAGAAGAAATATCATCAATATGTTTTTTTAAATTTTGTTCAAAACTCTTTTCGTTTTCCACCTTGTTTTCAGATATATCTTCAAAAATTCTCCTATAATTTTCCAATGGAAATTTACTGTCAATGCAAATAGTTCCAACTGGTTCTGGAGCAAATATCACTGCATCTGCCATCGTCCCATTAGAAAGTTTATATTGTTTTTGATAAATTTCATTATTATTTCCAAAAGCTGAAGTCAAAACTTGATATAATTGTACTTCACCAAATATGCCACGAGTTTTTTTATCAGTCAAAACATTATTTAAATTTTGAACATTATTAGATAAAAATTCCATCTTTTTTTGTGCTTCATCAAGCCTTCCTAAACTTTGCATAACATTACTAAATGTCTTTTTAGTATCTTCAAAACTTTTTTCAAGCTTAACTTCAACACTTTCATTTATCTTATCAAGTCTACCTTCTACAACAACAGTAAGATTTAAGAAGTCCTTTTTCAACTCAGATTTTAATTTATCATTAAAATTAAAAATTGAATCAATATTTTCTTTACCTGCTTTTATAATATTATCATTAGTGGAATTTTTAAATTCAAGCAACTGATTGGAGATTTTTTCATTATTTCCATTTAATTTTTCGTTTAATTTATTAAATTCATCCGAAAAACTAAGTTTTAACTTTAGAATATCTTCATCTCTTATTATATCATCATTTGATTTTTTCAATATTTTTAAAATCAAAACAATGACAATAACTACTAGTAAAATTAAAATCCCAATTAAAAAATAAATCATATTTCACCTATTTTAAAATACCAAACTCATATCCATTAGATTTAAAATAATCAATTATACTAGGCAAAGTTTCTACAGTTAAATTCTTTCCTTGAGAATCATGCATTAAAACAACAGCAACATTTTGTTGTTTCCAATAGCTCAAAGATGTTTTAACATATTTTAACATTTCTTCTTTATTAGTTGGTCTAACCTTTTGTGGTTCAGCATCACCAGATAAACTATTCCAATCTATCCATTCAAGTCCCAAACTTTTTAGAACTTCATCACCATTACCAGCATTTTCAAGACCTTTCCAGGACATATGTCCGCCTGGATATCTCCAAACCCCAGTATTAAATTTATCTCCAAGAAGTTCCTTTAATCTTGATAAAGTTTTTTCTGCTTCATCTTTTATAACGGATGCATTAGGAACTCTATTTGGATATAGTTTATTATAATCATGAGAAAAACTATGAATTGCTATTCCATGTCCTTCTTTTAATTCTCTTTCCAAATATGGCTTTGCTTGATCATTTAATGTTTTACCAACTATAAAGAAAGTAGCTGGAACTTGTTTTTCCTTAAGAATATCTAAAACTTTATCTGTAATTCCAGGAGTAACACCATCATCAAAAGTTAAGAACACCATTTTCTTTCCAGTATATTCTTTTTTACTCATGATATAGTCTCTAATTTCAGCAGTATCATAAGCATAAGAATCTGCAGACTTTATGTGGCTTCCAGATTCTGAAAAATCTATACCATTAGAATCTTGTTTTTCTGGTTCTTTTTCAGTTGTGTTTTGTTTTCCCTCAGAATTATTATCAGATGTATTTTTTTGCTCATTTTCATTATTTTTATTTTGTATTTGTGTTTTATTTTGATACATAACACTTAAAACATATTTACCACCTAAAAAGACAAATAGTGCTAAAAAAACCGCAGTTATTATAACAAAATTTTCTTTTCTTCTTCTTTTCTTTTTTTTCTTCTTTGTTACTTTTATTTTTTCTTCATTATCTATCATTAAATTTACCTCCTAATTTAGTACAATTATTTATTTCCAATTAATAATTGTATATCCCCTATAGTTTAAGCCCATAGTCTAAAGCTTCATTTATTATAACATATTTATAAATATATTGTAAACTCAATTATTAGAAATTCAATTATTTTTTTATTTATTATTCGAAAAAACATATATATTTTTAAAAAATAAATAATGATACAAAAATTAAATTAATATATATTTTTGTTTTAAAAAAATTAATATAATATGATATAATATAGCTATAAATATTTACCCATTATTTTTTAGATATATGGATAAAATTAAATTATGTATTAAAAAATTAACTGAGGAGTTTTTATGAACGATATTTATTCAAATCCACTAACAAAAAGATATTCAAGTAAAGAGATGAGTTACATTTTTTCCGATGAATTTAAATTTAAAACTTGGAGAAAATTATGGATAACTCTTGCCAAAGGAGAAAAAAGTTTAGGGCTAAATATAACTGATGAGCAAATTAAAGAACTTGAAGCCTTTAAAGAGGATATTAACTTTGATATAGCTTTAGAAAGAGAAAAAATTGTTAAACATGATGTTATGAGTCATGTTTATGCTTATGGAGTTCAGTGTCCTAATGCAAAAGGGATTATTCATTTAGGTGCTACAAGTTGCTACGTTGGTGATAATACTGAACTTGTAGTTATGAAAGAAGCACTCTTAATTGTAAAGAAAAAAATTATAAATGTTTTAAATTTATTAAAGAAAAATGCTCTAAAATATAAAAACATTCCAACTTTGGCTTATACGCATTTTCAAGCAGCTCAACCAACAACAGTTGGAAAAAGATTAACACTCTATATGCAAGACTTACTTATTGACCTTGAAGAATTAAATTTCATATTGGAAAACTTAAAACTTCGTGGTGCAAAAGGAACAACTGGAAGCCAAGCATCATTTATGGAGTTATTTAATAATGATGAAGAAAAAGTTAAAAAGCTTGATAATTTTATTGCTTCAGAAATGAACTTCAAAGGAGTTTATGCTGTTTCAGGTCAAACTTATACAAGAAAAATTGATAGTAAAGTTTTATTTTTATTATCAAATATAGCACAATCTGCACATAAATTTTCAAATGATTTAAGATTATTACAACATCTTAAAGAAATTGAAGAACCTTTTGGTAAAAGTCAGATTGGATCATCTGCTATGCCCTATAAGAGAAATCCTATGAAATCAGAAAGAATTGGAGCTTTGTCAAATTTTGTTATTTCAAATGTAATGAATCCATCTATAACTTTTGCAACACAATGGTTTGAAAGAACTTTAGATGACAGTGCAAATAAAAGACTTTCAATTTCTCAAGGATTTTTAGCAGTAGATGGAATATTGAATCTCTATGCAAATGTAGTTGATGGAATGGTAGTTTATGAAAAAGTAATCGAAAAACATTTAATGGCCGAATTACCATTTATGGCGAGTGAAAACATAATGATGAATCAAGTAAAAAAAGGTGGAGACAGACAGGAACTTCACGAAAGAATCAGAGAACTTTCTCAAGTTGCAGGTAAAAATGTGAAAGAAAAAGGGCTTGAAAATAATCTATTGGAATTAATTGAAAAAGATGATTTCTTTGATATAAGTAAAAATGAACTCAAAGAAGTACTTAATCCTATGAAATATGTTGGAAGATGTCCTTCACAAGTTGATGAATTTATAGAAAATGAAGTTAATCCTATTTTAGAAGAAAACAAAAATCTGATTGAAAATATAAAAGAAATTGAAATATAAAAAACGCTCCAAACGGAGCGTTTCTTTTATTGTGAAACAACAAGGTTCTCGGAAACCCACCCAATGCGAAGCATCGTGGAAGGGTGAGGTTCTTATTTACTTTATTTCTTAAAATTTACTTGCATCAACAGAATTTAGATATTCTTCTATTGGTTCAACAGCTTTTTTAATGGTTCCGTCTATAAACGGATTTTCTAATTTTGCTACTTCAAGAAGTTGTAAGAAAGGTTTTGTTCCACCTGTTTTACATAATCTTAAATAATCTGCAAAAGCAGTTTTATGGTCTTTCCTATCCTTATTCCAGAATTGGAAAGCACATACTTGAGCCAAAGTATAATCTATATAGTAGAAAGGCATTTGATAAATATGTCTTTGTCTAAACCAAAATCCACCATCTTCTAAAACTTTTATTCCGTCATAATCTCTATGTGGCAAGTATTTCTTTTCCAATTCTCTATATTTTTCACGCCTTTCTTTTGGAGAAAGTTCCGGATTTTCATATACAACATGTTGAAATTCATCAACTAATGCTCCATAAGGTAAAAACATCAAACAATGAGTTATATGTTTATATCTAAATTTATCAGCTTCTTCTTCAAAGAACAAATCCATCCAAGGCCAAGTGAAAAATTCCATACTCATTGAATGAATCTCTGCTGATTCCATTCCGGGCCAAATATATTCAGGAATATAATCTCTTGATGAAAAAACCTGAAAAGCATGACCTGCCTCATGAGTCAAAACCTCAACATCATGAGTAGTTCCATTAAAATTCGCAAATATAAATGGACTTCTCCAATTTCTTAAATAAGTACAATATCCACCGGCAGCCTTAGTTGATTTTGCATCCAAATCAAATAAATCTTTTGTTTTCATAAAGTTAAAGAACTCTTTTGTTTCAGGAGATAACTCACTGTACATTTTTTCAGCTTTTTCAACCATCCAATCCTTTTTTCCATGCGGAGCAGGATTTCCTGACTTAAAAAATATAGGTTCATCATAAAAAGTAAGTTTATCCAGACCGATTCTCTTTCTTTGTTCTTCTCTAATCTTATTACAAATAGGAACAATAGTTTCTACAATTTGTTTTCTATAGCCTTCAACATCTTTTGCATTGTAGTCAACTCTGCCCATTTTTTTATAGCCAAGCTCTATAAAGTTTTTATAGCCCAATTTTTTAGCCATTTTATCTCTTATTTTTACAATTTTATCATAAATTTCATCTAATTTTTCAGTTTGTTCTTCATAAATTTCTGATATAAGATTTGTAGCTTTTCTTCTAACATTTGCATTTGAATCTTGAGAATGTTTAGCAAGTTGAGTAAGGTTTAATTGTTCCCCGTTCCACTCTTTTGAACAAGAAGATAAAAGTTTTTGATATTCCATAACAACTTTTGCTTCTTCAACCAAATCATCCATAATTGAAGGATTAAAAGTCAATAAATAATTTTCATATTTTTGGAATAAATAAACTCCAAATTTTTCTTCAAGCTCTTTTCTGAATTTATTATTAACAAATTCTCTTATATATTCAACCTCGACTTCTTGAACTTTTGGAGCATTTTCTTGGATGAATTGCATTTCCTTGTCAAAAAATTCATCTTTAGTATCAATTGAATTTTTAACATGAGCTAAAGCAACCATACTATCAGCATCTGAACTTACTTTATTAAGTTCATTATAAGTTTCAATTGCCTCTTCACTTGTTTTAGCTTTTGCAAGTCTTTCAGTCAAAGCTCTAATGTCAGCTCTAAGTTTTTCAAAGTCGGGACGAATATATTTATAATCCTCAAACTTTAAATCTAAATTTTCTTTAGCCATAACTACCTCCTATTTAATTAAAATACAAGACTATTTTAACATAATTTAATGATAAAAAATAGCCTTATAAAGATTTAAAAATTCAAAAAAAGGAATTACCGCAGTAATCCCTTTTAAAATTTATCTTTTTAGCATCATTGCATATGGTTCCCAAGGTTCAATCTTTATAGATTCTTCTTCTAAACCTTTTAACCATTTTTCATCAACGAATTTTTTATCTACTATTGCTGAAATATTTTCATTTGTAAACCAAGAGTCGCTCATTGAGAATATTCCCTTTTCTCCAACTTCATCTCCCCAAGAGTTTTCAACTTGCCACTTAATTGGATTCCCATTTTCATCCAAATCAACTCCTACAAATGTCATAGCATGAGTTAAATCTGTATATCTATAGTCAATTCTGTCGGCTTTAGAAAATTCTCCAAGTTCTGTTAAAGTTTCATCATAATTAAATAAATCTTTATCCATTATACCTAATTTTCTATCACAGTTCTTCATAACATCACAAGCAAACCACACAGCTTCTCCAGCTTTTATAGATGCGATTATAGCTTTTTTAATGTCTTCTTGAGGAACATTTAAAGAAGCAACAGGATTTCCTTCTCTAACAGATTTAAAATATTTTAATTCTATTCTTTTACCAAATGGATACTTGCCCCTTGGATCTTCAATTAAATCAACTTTATTTTCAAAGTAACTTCCAACATATTCTTCATAGAATTTTTTTGGAGTTAAATTTGTAATCTTTTGGAATTTATCGTCTTTATCTGTATATTCAAAATCAAAAGTTTCTGGTAATTTTCCTAGAACTTTTGTACAAATATTATAAACTTCATAAAGAGTTTCTTCTTTTAATTTCTTTAATTCTTGAACTGAAGCTCCATTTGAATGTGCTTTTCTCATATTCATTGCAGTTCTCTTTAATCTTACATTAATTTGTTCAACAAAAGCACCAGAATCGGATGAACTGAAAGTTTCTGGCATAACTGATTTAGGAACAATACCATGTTTTGAAATTAAGTCATCAAAGCATTCAAAAAAGTTTCCATCATCAGCTCCTAAATCTAACAAACTATCCATAAGTCTTGATCCTAATGGTTCATCTATATGTTCAATCATAAGTTCTAAGAAATTATTTGATTTTTCCATTTTATCCATAAAGAAAAGATAAACTTGTGAAAACTCAAAAGTTTTTAAATTAAGTTTTTCCATAACTTTTAGTCTTAAAACATTAAGTCCTGAAAACATCCAACAACGTCATGATTTCTTTTGATTTGTAATTTCAGCTTTCTTTACACTGTCTGAAAACTTAAAATTATGAAATCTTAAAGCATCATTATTAATTGAACTATCTTGAATACCATTTTTAGCAATTGCATTTGAAATTACTCTACTTGATAAATCGCTTTCAAAACGTTCTTTAAATTTTTCCATCATTTCATTTGTTACCATAAACTATTCCTCCATTTTTTTATTTTTAACATACTCATAATATCACAACAAAAAAATTATTTCAATAGATTTTTAAATATAATTGATATTTTTTATCAATTTATTTTTTACAAAAATTTTATAATTAATTATTCTCAACTTCAGAAATTGTATATAACTTCTTAAAGTATGAATCAAAACTCATAAGTTCTTCAAAATTACCTTTTTCTTCTATTTTCCCATCTTTTAATACCAATATTTTGTCATATTGTTTTAAATTTTCCTTTATTAATCTATGTGTTACAGAAATCAATGTTATATTTTCAAGTTCAAGTAGTCCCTTTTCTATTGAAAATGCAATTTCATTATCCAAACTTGATAAAATTTCGTCAGCAAGTATTATCTTTGTATCCTTTATCAAAGACCTTGCAATTGAAATTCTCTGTTTTTCTCCTCCTGATAAATTATTTGCGTTTTCAGAAATCAATTCCTTATCATACAATCTATCCAAATATTTACCAAGTTCAGCTTTCAATATAACATCTTTTACTTTTTCTTCCGAATAATCTTTACTAAATAATGTTATATTATCATATAGGCTTCCTTTGAATAGAAATACATTTTGATTAATTGTTGAAATTAAATTTATAATAGAATTTCTTGAAATTTCATCCAAATCAGTTTCGTCTATATAAATTTTCCCCTCATTTGCTTTAATTCTTTTTGAAATTAGCTTCATCAAAGTTGATTTTCCACTTCCTGATAAACCTACTAAAGCATATTTTTTACCTTTTTCAAAATCAAAGTTTATATTTTCTAAAACTTTTTTATCATCATATTTAAAGCTAACATCATTTAAAGAAATCTTATTATTAAAGTCTTTAATTTCTGTTATTTCAACATTTTCTTCTGAAATTAAAGTATTTTCTATTTTATTTAATATTTTATCAACAGACTTAAATTTACCATAAGATTCTATTGCAAACATCAAAGGATTCACAATGTGATTTGTAAGTTGCACACAAACAATCATTTGTCCAAGTGTTATAAATCCTTTATATGCTAAATATCCACCACAAACAAAACCACCTAAAAATGTAAAACCTCCAAAAAAATATGAAATCATAGTTACTAAACTATACCTTTTTTGATATGCAAGTCCTTTATCATAAACATTTTTTGAGTTATTATAAAACACTTTTGAAATAAATTTTTCTAGTCCAAATACTTTGATTGTTTCATAACCATTAAAATATTCACTTGTTCTTGCAGTATATTCACTTTGAGAATTTGAAAATTTCTCTTTAAAAGTTTTTAAATTTTTCATTGGAATATTTCCAAACGCAAATGAAATTATAGACAATATCATTAAAGCAATCGTCATTTGATAGGAAACATAGAAAATTGTCCCAAAGGCAAAAAGAAACAAAAATCCTGATTTAACTAAATTTAAAAATGTTCTAAAATACTCTGTTTCTATAGTATTAATATCATTAGTAAGAATTGAAATCTTATTCCCTACATCATTATTATAAAAACTTTCAATATCTTGTTTTATTAAATTATTAAATATGTAAATCTTTGTATCTAAAGACATTTTAGCTACAAATTTATAACTCATAACTTCATAAATCCATTTAAAAACGCTCTCTGTAATAAGTAAAGCAAAAGTATAAATCATAACCTTAGAAAATTGCATATTTATTGCTCCACTTGCTGAATCTATAACATAACCAAAAAACATTGCAACTCCAATTTCCAATGAAATATAAATAAACATAACTACAAAAAGTGGTAGCAAAATATTCAAATTATTTTTCCATATTTTTTTCATAATATTTCCTCCTCAACAGATAACCTTTTCAAAGAATATCATATTTATAGCACTATTTTAGAAGAAACAGGTTAAAAAGTCAATAGTAAGGACTAGCTTTAATTCAATTATAAATCTTAAATTAATTGCTATTAACAAGAAATATAGACTAAAAAAGCTGCGATTACTCACAGCTTAATATTTCTTCTATTTTATTATGGACTGCCTCTAAATTCGCTTTTGAATCTGAACTAAATGGAATAACTAAATTCATATCCTTTATTCCTAAAATTTCTCTAACAACTTTTAAATGTTTATTCCATTGTCCTTTAGAAATTTTATCAGCTTTAGTTGCTATAACATAACCACTAAATCCATATTCTAAAAGCCAGTTATACATCATAACATCTTCCTTACTAGGAGCATGTCTAATATCTACGATAAGAATAACTTCACACAAATTTTCTCTATTAGAAAGATAAGTTTCAATAATTACTCCCCATTTTTCTTTTTCACTTTTAGAAACTTGTGCATATCCATATCCTGGCAAATCTACTAATCTAAATAAATCATTTATTTTATAAAAATTTACTGTTCTTGTTTTTCCAGGTTTGGAACTAGTTCTAGCTAAATTTTTCCTGTTTATGAAAGCATTTATAAAACTTGATTTTCCAACATTACTCCTACCAGCAAAGGCAACTTCTTTTAAATCAGAATCAGGATACTGTGAAATAATCGCAGCAATTTGTTCTAATTCACTTGAGATTATTTTCACTTTACACCTCTTTTTCTAAAACTAAATCTAATACTTCACAAACATCAGAAACTGTATAAATTTTTAAAGTTTCTCTAATTTCTTCAGGAATTTCATCAATATCAACTTCATTTTCTTTTGGAATAATTATATTTTTTATTCCATACCTATTTGCTGCAAGGATTTTTTCTTTAAGTCCTCCTATTGCTAAAACTCTTCCTCTTAAAGTTACTTCCCCTGTCATTGCAAATTGTCTATTGACTTTCCTATTTGTAAGAGCACTGACAATTGCTGTTGTCATTGTTATACCAGCAGATGGACCGTCTTTTGGTACTGCTCCTTCAGGAACGTGAATGTGTATATCTTTTTCCTTATAAAAATCTTCTTTAATATTAAATTTATCAGCTTTGCTTCTAACAAATGAAATTGCAGTCATTGCAGATTCCTTCATAACATCACCAAGTTGTCCAGTAAGCTGAATTTTTCCTGTTCCATTTACAATATCAGTTTCTATTGTTAAAAGTTCTCCTCCTACTTCTGTCCAAGCCAATCCGTTTACAAGTCCAACCCTATCTTCTTTTTCCAAAATATCATCATGGAATTTTTTCTTTCCTAAGAAATCAACAAGATTTTTTGAATTAACTGTAACTTTTTTACTTTCTTTTGAAACTAAAATCACAGCTGCTTTTCTAATTATTTTTTCAATCATTCTTTCCAAATTTCTTACACCGGATTCTCTAGTATAATATCGAATGATATCTCTTACTGCATCAGCTTTTATATCAAGCATTTTTTTAGTCATTGAAAAGTTTTTAAACGCCTTTGGAATCAAATGATTAATAGCAATTTTTTCTTTTTCATCATAAGTATAGCTTGAGACCGGAATAATTTCCATTCTGTCAAGTAATGGAGATGGAATTGTAGCAGTTGTATTCGCAGTAGTTATAAACATAACTTTTGAAAGGTCAAAAGGAATATTTATATAATTGTCAGTAAACTTATTGTTTTGTTCAGGATCTAAAACTTCAAGCAATGCACTAGAAGGATCTCCTCTAAAATCATTTGAAACCTTATCAATCTCATCAAGTAGCATTACTGGATTATTAACTTTACATTGTTCTAATAAAGTTAAAATTTTACCTGGCATTGCTCCAACATAGGTTCTTCTATGACCTCTTATTTCACTTTCATCATGAAGTCCACCCAATCTCATAGAAACAAATTCCCTATTCAAAGATTTCGCTATAGATTTTGCGATGGAAGTCTTACCCACTCCTGGTGGGCCAACTAAACAAATTATTGAGCCTTTTTGATTATTTGAAATTTTTCTTAAGGCTATTGATTCTATAATTCTATCCTTAACATCTTTAAGTCCAAAATGGTCTTTATCTAAAATTTTTCTAGTGTAAGCAACATCTAATTTTTCTTTTTTTGACTTTTTCCAAGGCAATGTAACTATTTTATCAAGATAACTTCTAATCACATTTCCCTCAGGTGAGCCTGATGGTATTTCAGAAAGTTTTCTAATTTCCTTAAATAACATTTCTTCAATATTTTCATCAAATCCAAAACTCATTATGGTATTAGCATATTCATCCAATTCAGAGCTTAAATCTTCTCCATCTCCAAGTTCTTCTTTTATTATATTAAGTTGTTCTCGAAGATAATATTCTCTTTGATTTTTATTTAGTCTTGAAGAAACCTTTCTAGAAATACTTTCTTCTAAGAATGATAATTCTATAGAATTTTGTAAAATTTCATAAAGTTTTTCAAGTCTTTCTCTCATATCAAATATTTTAAAGTTTTCATAATGTTCATCATCGGATAATCTAATTATATAACTTGCTACATTATTTGTAAATTTATCCATATTTGAAGAATTTTGAACACTTATTTCAGTATCAACATCTAGATGTCTTTTCTTAGCTGTATATTCTTCAAATGCAACTTCAACCATATTTCGTAAAGTTGCCAATTCAGAGTCTACTTCTTCTCCAACTTCATCATAATAGAATTCTTCAACATCAGCTGTTAGAAATTTACCATCATCATAAATTTTCTTTGCTCTACATCTACAAATACCTTCAGCTAAAACTCTAGTTATTCCATTATTCATCTTTAAAATTTGTTTAACGATAACAACAGTTCCCATTTCATATAAATCTTCTGCCTTAGGATCTTCTGTCCTAATATCTTTTTGAGTAAAAGCAACTAAAATTGAATCCTTTTTTAATGCAGACTCTATTGCATCTATAGACTTTTTTCTTCCTGCATCAAAATGAACAACAGAATAAGGATAAATCCAAAGTCCTCTAAGTGCTATTACAGGTCTATTTAATTTTTCTTCAATATTAAAATTTATATTGCTCATAAATATTTTTCCTCTATTTTTTATTTTCATTATATATTAAAACGGGATTTGCCTTTCCTAAAACTACATCTTTAGTGACAATACATTTTTCAACATTTTTCTCAGACGGCAATGTGAACATTGTATCTAAAAGAGCACTTTCTATAACAGCACGCAAACCTCTTGCACCTGTTTTTCTTTCAAGAGCTATCTTTGCAATTTCTTTTATTGCATCTTTTTCAAACTCAAGCTCTATATTATCCATAGATAAAAGCTCTTTATATTGTTTAATTAATGCATTCTTTGGTTCTTCTAAAATTCTAATTAGAGAATTTTCATTTAAACTTTCTAAAGTTACAATCATAGGTATTCTACCAACAAATTCGGGTATCAAACCATACTTAAGTAAATCTTCAGGTCTTAAATTCTTAATAATTTCAGAAAAATCATCAAGTTTATCCGTTTTAACATCTGCGCCAAACCCCATTGATTTTTTCTCTAGTCTGGCTTTTAAAATTGACTCTATACCTTGAAAAGCTCCCCCTACAATAAATAAAATATTTGTAGTATCAACTTGTATATATTGTTGATCAGGATGTTTTCTTCCTCCTTTTGGAGGAACATTTGCAACAGTTCCTTCTATTATTTTTAAAAGTGATTGTTGAACACCCTCTCCACTAACATCTCTAGTTATTGAAGGGTTTTCACTTTTCCTCGTAATTTTATCAATTTCATCAATATATATTATTCCTTTTTCTGCTCTTTCTATGTCATAGTCAGCTGCCTGAACTAATTTCAAAATTATATTCTCAACATCCTCTCCAACATATCCTGCTTCAGTTAAAGTAGTTGCATCTGCAATTGCGAAAGGAACATCTAAAACTTTAGCAAGTGTTTGAGCTAAAAGCGTCTTTCCGCTTCCCGTAGGTCCTACAAGAAGAATATTAGACTTTTGAATTTCAACTTCACTTTCAACATCTCTATTAATTCTTTTATAGTGATTATAAACAGCAACACTTAGAGCTTTTTTTGCATTGTCTTGTTGAATAATATACTCATCTAAAATATTCTTAATTTCTACTGGAGTTGGTAATTTTTCTAAGCTTTCTTTTTTCTTAGTTCTTTCTTGGTATTCAATCATGGAATGACAAATTTCAATACATTCATTGCAGATATTTGCATTAATTCCACTGACTATTTGATCTACTTCTTCTACCTCTTTTCCACAAAAAGAACATCTAGTTTTCTTTTTTTCCAAAATTAACTCCTTAATTTTCTATTACTTCATCGATTATTCCATATTCTTTTGCTTCATAAGCACTCATATAGAAATCTCTATCTGTGTCTTTTTCAATTTTTTTAAGAGATTGACCTGTTCTCTTTGCTAAAATTTGATTAAGAGTTGCTCTAACTTGTAAAATCTTTTGTGCTTGAATTTTAATGTCTTCAGCTTGACCTTGAGCTCCTCCTAAAGGTTGGTGAATCATAATATCTGCATTAGGCAAAGCAAATCTCTTTCCTTTTGCACCTGATGTCAATAAAAATGCCCCCATACTTGCAGCACGTCCAATACAAATAGTACTTACATCAGGTTTTATATATTGAATTGTATCATAAATTGCAAGTCCAGCGCTAACTGAACCGCCTGGACTATTTATATAAATTTGAATATCTTTTTTAGGATCTTCTGATTCTAAAAATAGAAGTTGAGCAACAATCAAATCAGCCATTTGATCATTCACTTCTCCACTTAAAAATATAATTCTTTCCTTTAAAAGTCTTGAATAAATATCATAAGACCTTTCTCCTCTATTAGTTTGTTCAACTACCATAGGTATAAGTGCCATAATTACCTCCTAATAAAAAATATAGCTTAGCAAAATGCAAGCTATATTTTAACTAATTATTCCTCAACAGTTTCTTTTTTAGGTTCTTGGAATTTAACAAGACTTACCAAATGATCAACCGCTTTTCTTCTAATTAAACTTGCAGTAATGCCTTCCAGACCTTCTCCTGATTTCAATTCCTTCTTAAATTCTTCAAAATCTTTAACTTTCATATTCTTTCCGAATTCATCGATTTCTTTATCAATTTCTTCTTCAGATACTTCAATATTTTCTAATTTTGCAAAAGCATCGATAACAAGTTCAGCATTAGCTCTCTTAGTAGCTTCTGGTCTTAATTGTTCTCTAACAGCTTCTTCAGTAGTATTTAACATTTTGAAATAATTATCCAAGTCCATATTGTATTGTCTAATTCTACCAGCAAAATCTCTAAAAGCTTTATCAACTTCTTCAGCAACCATTGATTCTGGAGCTTCTACATTTGAACTTTCAATAAGAGCATCAATTGCATTATTTTGTTTTTGAACCAAAGCATTTCTTTCTGCAGATTCAACAAGATTCTTTTTAATATCTGCTCTATATTCTTCCAGTGTATCAAACTCAGAAACATCTTGCGCGAATTCATCATCTAATTCAGGAAGTTGTTTTTCTTTAATAGAATTTATTTTTACTTTGAAAAGAGCTTCTTTTCCTTTTAACTCTTCTGAATGATATTCTTCAGGGAAAATAACATTAACATCAACATTATCTCCTATATTTTTCCCAATTAATTGTTCTTCAAAACCTGGAATAAAAGTATGTGAGCCAACAACTAAATCATAATTTTCAGATTTACCTCCATCAAATGGAACTCCTTCAACACTACCTTCAAAGTCAATATTAACAGTATCCATATCTTTTACAGGTCTATCTTCAATTGAAACTATTCTTGCATTGTTTTCACGTTCTTTATTTACCCTTTCATCAACCATTTCATCAGTTACTTCAAACTTAACATCATCAGCAACTAAATTTTTATAGTCTCCTAACTCAGGAACTGGTTTTAATTCTTGTTCAAATTTTATTACTATAGCTTTATTTTTATCAAATTCTTCAATATCAATTTTTGGCATCCCACAGATGTCTTTACCAATTTCTAATTCTTTAACAGCTTCTTCAAATAAATCAGGTAATAATTCATTTACAGCATCTTCAAAGAAAATACCTTCTCCATAATTTAATTCAATGATTTTTCTTGGAGCTTTACCCTTTCTGAAACCTGGAATGTTAAATCTTGATTTCATTTTGTTATAAACTTTATTAATTGAAGCTTGGAATGCTTCTGGACTAATTTCTGATGTAAAAACTATTTTCTTGTCATCTCTTGATACTAATTTAGTATTCATTTAATTTCCTCCTAACAACTCTATAAAAATTATATTATTTTCTATTTACATACCTAAGAATTATAACACAAAAAAACATATAATTCAATACATATTAACAAATTTAAGATACATTTTTAATAGTATATTACACAATTTAACCTTCAAAAATATAACTTGTCATAGAAACAGATCCCAAATCACAGCCTTCATTAAATATTTCAACTTTTTTATAGTCATATGCACATCCCAAAGCTATTAGTAAAGGATAAAAATGTTCAGGTGTTGGTACTGAATGATGGTAATCAAAACTACTATTATTATAATTTATTACTGATTCAATATTCTTATTTATGATACTATCCTTAATATAATTATCAAATTTATTAGCCCAATTAAATCCACCTTTTTTATCAAAATCAATTAATTGTAAATTATGAACTATATTCCCACTAGCAATAACTAAAATATCCTCATTTAATAATCTTTTTAACTTTTTTCCAAACTCATACTGCTCTTTAGGACTTTTATTTTTATCAACACTTAACATAACTACAGGAATTTCAGCATTGGGATAAGTTTTACATAAAATACTCCATATTCCATGATCTATCCCCCATGAATTATCCTCTTTAATTGCAAGTTCAAATATTAGTTTTTTTGCAAACTCCACATTATTTTTTGGCTCATATTTAATTTCGTAAAGCTCCTTAGGAAACCCATACATATCATAGATTTGTTCATTATATTCTAATGTTCTAACAAATTGTCCGTTAGTATACCAATGAGCTGAAATTGCAAGAATCATTTTCGGAGTTTTTAATTTTTTTCTTATCGATACCCAATTATCACTAAATACATTTTTACTAATAGCATTCATTGGAGAACCATGTCCAACAAAAATCACATTATACACCTAAATCACCTCGATTAATTATACCCTATTTAGTTTTTAAAACTAACTATTATATTCATCAAAGCACCTAATTTATGATTTTTTCTATTGTATAAAAATGATATTAAATTTTGTTTATTAAATATTTTATTTACAATAAAAAAGTTGCACTATATAGAGCAACTTGTTTAGTTCTATTTATCTAAATTTAAATCATTCCATTTTGAAAAACTAGTAGTATTAGAGAATTTTGTCACTTCATTATTCCCAATATATTCTAAAGTCCAAAAAACATTCTTTAAATAAAATGTATCTTTGTCAAAAACTGCTTCAAATGTTATAGTAACATCATTTTCAGAAATTTTTTTCAAATCCAACTTATATTCAGCTTTCAATATGTTAATAATTTTTGATTTATTCTTATCATCATTATTTATTTTTAAATGATACTCATCATTAACTTCTTCAAATTTTATATCATTTTCAGTAAAGGAATAAATACCATCTAATAATCTAAAATAATCTGGAAATACATTATAATTGCTATTATTAGTTTCAGATTTTTTATCTACTCCATTTACCTTTTTAGTCATAATTGCTGTTCTGTTTTCATCACCAACAAACTCTGCATCATAATTATTTTGTTCAATATTTGAGGTCCCTGAGTACCTAACAATCACTTTTCCTTTGGTAATTTTCTTAGAATCCTTATCATTAATCAATTCTCCTTTTAGAATTTGTTTTGTTGTTTTTCCATTTTGTTCAGTTATAATTTCATTAAGTAATAAAAAAGATTCAATATTATTGTTAGCATTTTTAGATTTTTCAAACAATTCGTTAACACCAACCTTATTAGAACAACCTGAAAAAGTTATAATTACTAACAACACTCCTAATATAAATATTTTTTTATTTTTAAACATTTTTAATCCTCCAAAAAATAAATCTACGTATATTATATCATATTTTTAAATATATAAAAAATGTTACTTTGCTATAGTAACATTTTTGTATTAAATCTATTTATTTTCTAATTTTACATTGTTCCATTCAGAATATTTTAAAGATTCTTCTATTTTAAAAGCTCCTTTATCTCCACCATATTCTAAAGTCCAAACTACACTTTTTAGATAAAAAGTTTTCTTATCAAAAACCACTTCAAATTTCACATCAACCTCAAAATCATTAACAGATAATTTCAATCCATACTGTGATTTTAAAACATCAATAATCTTTAAATTTTTATTTTCGGTTTTTAATTTTAAATGATATTCATCATTTTCTTCTTCTAGTGTCAAATCTTTTTCTTTAAGAGTATAAATTGCATCCAACAATTTATAATAGTCAGGACTAACAATGTAATTAGTATTTTCTTTTTTTGTTTCTTTAGTTTGTCCGTTTTCTTTGAAAGTAGTTATTGTTGTCTTTTTTGCATCTCCAACAAATACTACATCATTATCTACTTCTCCTTCTTCTCTTTTTCCTGTATATTTTATACTTCCTTTTCCTTTAATAATTTTTCTAGTATTAGCATTATATTGTAATTCAGCATGAATAAGTTGAGTTTTAATGTTGCCTTTAGTCTCATTTTTACTTTCACTATCCATTATATATGACTGAAGTTTATCATTTGCCTCTTTTGATTTCTCAAAAAGATCTCTTACTTGCATCTTGTTAGAACAACCTGTAAAAACAAATACAGACAATAATAGGGTTATAATAAAAAATCTTTTCGTTTTAAACATTTCCTATCACCTCGACTTTATATTTTTTTTAATTATATCATATATATCTTATTTTAAAAAATTTATTAAATAAAATTTCAAATCAGTAATTTAAATATTTATAGTTAATATTCTAATAAAGAAAAATATTTATAATAAATTAATATATAAAAAAGGAATGTAATATATCAATTGTAAATCACATTCCCTTAAAATTGTTTATTTGTCAATAATAAGCTAATTTTTTAAATTTAAAACTATTTTGTTCCAAATAGTCTATCTCCTGCATCTCCAAGTCCTGGAATAATATAGCTATGTTCATTTAGTCTCTCATCTAACGCAGCTACAAAAATATCTACATCAGGATGATTTCTTTGAACGGCTTCAACTCCTTCAGGAGCAGCTATTATACAAACCAATTTAATATTTTTACAACCCTTTTGTTTTAAAAGTTTTATAGCATCAGATGCAGAACCTCCAGTAGCAAGCATTGGATCTAGAACTAAAAAGTCTCTTTCTTCAGCATCTACCGGTAATTTACAATAATATTCAACTGGTTGTAAAGTTTCAGGATCACGATATAAACCAATATGACCAACTTTTGCAGCAGGAAGAATATTTAACATTCCTTCAACCATTCCAAGGCCAGCCCTTAAAATAGGAACTACTCCTAACTTTTTCCCAGACAATCTTTTTACCTTAGTCTTTTGTAAAGGTGTTTCAATTTCTACTTCATCTGTTTTTAAATCTCTTGTAACTTCATAAGCCATAAGCATTGAAATTTCATTTACCAAAGCTCTAAAATCTTTTCCACCAGTCTTTTTATCTCTTAAATATCCTAGTTTATGAGAAATAACCGGATGATCGAATACTGTTAATTTTGACATATTATTACCTCCTATAATTATGCAAAAATTTTTCATTTTATTAAATTAATTTTTAATATTATACAAAATTTTTTTAGATTAGTAAAGTCTACTAATTATATCGATAAATTATTTATACTATTTTCCTACAAAAAAATATTATAAAATTATTGAATTCTTTCCTTTTTTATGTTATACTATTCGAGTAATTGAATTTGCCGGCGTGTCGGAACTGGCAGACGAGACAGACTCAAAATCTGTTATCCGCAAGGGTGTGTGGGTTCGAGTCCCACTGCCGGCACCATTTTAAAACTAACTTATCGTTAGTTTTTTTTATTGTGAAACAACAAGGTTCCCGGGAACCCACCCGATGCGAAGCATCGTGGAAGGGTGGGGTTCTTATTGCAAAAAAGGTATGAATCAACATACCTTTTTTCTTTATTTTACATTATTCATTTTTTCTCTACATAATTTTTCAATTAAATCTAATTTATTTATACTTTCTTGTTCTGTTTTTCCTATTGTATAAATATATAATTTAATCTTAGGTTCTGTTCCAGATGGTCTTAATGCATACCAAGATCCATCATTTAAATAATACTTTAGACAATTTTGTTTTGGAAAATCTAAATATCCATCTTTAAAATCAATGACTTCTTTTAAAGAAATATCTCCCATTTCTTTAATAGGATTTTCTCTAAAATCTTCCATCATTCTTCCAATTCTTTGTTGTCCTTCAATTCCTTCAAGTTCAAGAGAAATTTGTCTCTCATTATAATATCCGAATTCTTCATATATATCATTTAAAACATCTAATAAACTCTTTCCTTGTTTTTTATAGTATGCAGTCATTTCAACAACCATCATTGAAGCTCCAACAGCATCTTTATCTCTTACGAATGTTCCGTAGCAAAAGCCTATGCTTTCTTCATATCCAAAAACATAATTTTTTTCTTTAGTTATATCATATTCATTTGTCTTCCCACAAATATTTTTAAAACCTGTTAATGTTTCTACAGTTTCTATTCCATATTTTTTAGCTATTGCTCTTGATAAATCTCCTGTTACAATAGATTTTACTAAAACAGGATTTTCAGGTAAATTATTAAGTGCATGTCTTTGTGAGAAAATGTAATATGACAATAATGCTCCTATTCTGTTACCATTTAAAAAAACATATTCCCCATTTTTATCTCTAACTTCAAGAGCAACTCTATCACAATCAGGATCAGTTGCAATTAAAATATCAGCTCCAACTTCTTTACCTAATTTTTCAGAATAAAGAAAAGCTTTAGGAACTTCCGGATTAGGATATCCAACAGTTGTAAATTCAGGATCAGGCAATTCTTGTTCTTTTACAACGAAGATATTTTTAAAACCTCTTCTTTTTAAAACTTCTCTAACTGGTAAATTACCAACGCCGTTTAAAGGAGTATAAACTACTTTAATGCCTTTATCTATATTTTCATCATTAATAGTTAAATTTAAAACTTCTTTTTTATAATCTTCCTCTACTGAATCATCAATATATTTAGCAATTCCGCTCTTTAGAGCATCCTCAAAAGGAATTTGTTTAACATCTTCAAACTTTTCAATTTTATCCATATGAGCTGAAATTTGGTTGGCAATATCATCAAGAATTTGAGAGCCTTCTTTCCAATATGCTTTATATCCATTATATGCTTGTGGGTTGTGACTAGCAGTAACCATTACACCAGCTATACAGTTTAATTTTCTAATCGCATAAGAACACATTGGTGTCGGTCTAATTCCCCTATAAATATATGATTTAATTCCATTTCCTGCCATTATTGAACAAGTAAGTTCTGCAAATTCTTTTGACCCATATCTTACATCATAACTAATTGCAACACCTCTTTCAATGGCTTCTTGACCATAATCAATTATTGTATTTGCAAGTGCCTGTGCAGCTTTTGATACCATATATTTGTTCATTCTATTTGTTCCAGCACCAAGTTTTCCACGAAGACCTGCAGTACCAAATTCTAAAACTTTATAAAATCTATCTTTAATTTCTTCATCATTATCTTTTATTGAAAGTAAATCTTTTCTAGTTTTATCATCAAAAAACTCATTATTTAACCATTCTTCATAAACTTTTTTATAATCTATCATAAAGTCCTCCTTAAATTATTTTCTATTATATTTTACATCAAAAGGTATTTTATTTCAACAGTTCAAACTAAAGCAAAATTTTAAATAGGTGTTTGTAAATAAAAAATTATGGTATAATTAACTAGTATGATTAAAAAATAATATGAGGTGATTAAATGAGATTTGTTTCTTGGAATGTAAATGGACTTAGAGCTTGCATAAAAAAAGGATTTTTAGATTATTTTAATGAAATTAATGCTGACTTTTTCTGCTTACAAGAAATTAAAATGAGTGAAGGTCAACTTGATCTTGAACTTGAAGGATATGAAACTTATTACAATTATGCACAAAGAAAGGGATATAGTGGAACGGCTATTTTTACAAAATATACACCTTTAAGTGTAAAATATGGAATGGGAATTGAAGAACATGATAATGAAGGAAGACTTATAACTTTAGAGTATGAAGATTTCTTTTTAGTAACATGTTATACACCCAACTCCAAACAAGAACTTTTAAGACTTGACTACAGAATGGTATGGGAAGATGCTTTTAGAAATTATTTACTTGAATTAAATAAAACTAAATCCGTAATAGTTTGTGGAGATTTAAATGTCGCTCATAAAGAAATCGACCTAAAAAATCCAAAAACCAATAGAAAAAATGCAGGATTTACTGATCAAGAAAGAGAAAAGATGTCTATACTTTTAGATAGTGGGTTTACAGATACTTTCAGATATTTCTACCCTGATAAAGAAAATGAATACAGTTGGTGGAGTTATTTTGGAAAATCAAGAGAAAGAAATACAGGCTGGAGAATTGACTATTTCTTAACTTCAAAAGATATGGATGACAGACTTGTAGATGCACAAATACATCAAAGAATTTTAGGTAGTGACCACTGCCCTGTTTATTTAGAAATTAAATAAAATATTTTATTCTTCAAAAAATGTACCTTAAATATGTAGGTACATTTTTTCTATAAAAAAGAGACTATAAAATTTATAGTCTCTAGATATTTTGAGGTTTATAAACTATCTACAACTTTTTTAAGTCTATTTAATCCATCAATTAACATTTCTCTGTTACAAGCTATATTCATTCTAAAGAAAAGTCTTGCATTTTCCCCATAATTTATTCCTGAATTAAGCAATAATTTTCCTTCATTTATCAACTTTTGGTGTAACTCATCATGGTCAATATCAAAAGCTCTAAGATCTAACCATAACAAGAAACTTGCTTCTGGTCTTTTTACCTTTACCTTTGGAATTTCTCTATTTATGAATTCTATTGCAAAGTCAATGTTATCTTCAATATAACTCATACATTCTTCAAACCATTCTTTACCATAAGTATAAGCAGCAACAAAACCAACTGCTGCAAAACTTGCCATATGGAAAATTCCATATCCTACAAGTCCATTAATAAATCTATTTCTCAATTCTTCATTAGGAATTACAGCAACAGATTGAGCAAGACCTGCAATATTAAAAGTTTTACTTGGAGCAGTTAAAGTAACAGTGTTATATAAAAAGTCTTCATTAAGAGAAGCAATTGGAATATGTTTATAATCCTTAAGTATTAAATCTCCATGAATCTCATCAGAAATCATTAATACATTATGTTTCCTACAAATTCTTCCATATGTTTCTAATTCTTCTTTTGTCCATACTCTTCCAACAGGATTATGAGGACTACATAATACACTTAGTTTAACGTTATTATCAACGATTTTCTTTTCAAAATCTTCAAAATCCATAACATATTTGTCTTCTAACTCAATTAATGGACTTTCAACAACAACTCTATTGTTTAAAGTTACTGCATTAAAGAAAGGTGGATAAACTGGTGTATTTATAATTACAGCATCTCCCTCTTTAGTATTGTGCAAAATAGTATTTGCTATTCCAGGTACTACTCCCGGAACAGGAACAATCCATTCTTTCTTAATATCCCAATTGTTTTTTTCCTTTTGCCATTTTATAAATGATGAAAAAAACTTTTCACAAGGGCAGTCATATCCTATTACTCCATTTGATATTGGCTCTTTTAATGCTTCTAATATCTCATCACAACATTTAAATTCCATATCAGCTATAGACATTGATAAAATTGAATGATCATTATTAGGTGCCCCCGCAGCAACCATATTATTCCATTTTTCAGCATGTGAATTTTTTCTGTCTACATATTCATTAAAATCATAACATCTTCCCATAATAACATCTCCTATATTTTTAATCAATTTATATTAATTTTTTTATATCTTCAACTCTGTCCAATTTTTCCCAAGGTAAATCTAAATCATCTCTTCCAAAATGACCATAAGCGGCAATTTGACGATATATTGGTCTTCTTAAATCTAAAATATCAATAATTGCAGCAGGTCTTAAGTCAAATACTTTATTAATTATTTCAATAATTTTGTCATCTGAAATTTTTCCAGTGCCAAAAGTATCTACATAAATAGAAAGTGGCTTTGCTACCCCAATAGCATAAGAAATTCCTATTTCTAACTTTTCACAGATTCCACTAGCGACAATATTTTTTGCAATATATCTTGCCATATAGGCTCCAGATCTATCTACTTTAGTTGGATCTTTACCAGAAAAAGCTCCCCCACCATGTCTTCCAAATCCACCATAAGTATCCACTATTAATTTTCTTCCTGTCAATCCAGAATCTCCCATAGGTCCCCCAATTTCAAATCTACCTGTAGGATTTACATAAATCTTAGTATTTTCATCAATTAAATAATCCGGAATAACCTCATCAATGACAAATTCTTTAATATCTTTTTGAATTTGTTCTAATTTAACTGAAGGACTATGTTGAGTAGAAACAACTATTGCCTCTATTCTTGAAGGAACTCCATCTATATACTCAACAGTAACCTGACTTTTACCATCAGGTCTTAAATATCCTAATATATCATTTTTTCTAACATAAGATAATCTTTTTGACAATTTATGAGCTAAAGTAATTGGTAATGGCATAAATTCATCTGTTTCTGTACATGCATAACCAAACATCATACCTTGATCTCCAGCTCCGACAGAATTATACTTATCTTCATTACCATTCTTATATTCTAATGCGCTGTCAACACCTAATGCTATATCTCTTGATTGTTCATTTATACTTGTTATAACCGAACATGTTGAAGCATCAAATCCAAACTTAGCTCTAGTATATCCAATTTCTTTTAAAACATTTCTAACTATGCTCTGTATATCAACATATTGAGAAGTTGTAATTTCACCAACAACCATTACAATTCCAGTTGTTGTTAAAGTTTCACAAGCTACTCTTGCAATTGGATCAACTTTTAAAATTTCATCTAAAATCGCATCAGAAACCTGATCACAAATTTTATCTGGATGACCCTCAGTTACTGATTCAGATGTAAATAAAACTTTTTTCATCTTTTCCTCCTTATATTTTTTCAAGTAGTACCACCGCCTGAGAAGAAATACCTTCTTCTCTACCTTCAAAACCCAAATGTTCTGTTGTAGTGGCTTTTATACTTATATTTTCTATATCTGTTTCTAAAACATTAGCAATATTTTTCCTCATCTGCAAAATATATCCTGCTAGTTTAGGCTGTTGTGCAGATATTACACTATCAACATTTCCAATTTTGTATCCTTTTTCTTTCATAAGCCTAACTACTTCCTTAGTCATAATCAAAGAACTAATATCCTTGTATTTTGGATCATTATCAGGAAATAACTTTCCAATATCTCCTAAACATAATGCCCCAATAATTGCATCATTTATAGCATGAACTAAAACATCTGCATCACTATGACCTAAAAGACCCTTTTCATGATCTATTTTAACACCACCAATTATTAAATCTCTATCAACAACTAATTCATGAACATCAAGACCTAGTCCTATTCTCATATTAAATGCCTCTTTCTAATAATAATCTTGCATGATAAATATCTTCTATTGTTGTAATTTTTATATTTGAATAATCTCCTTCAACAAGTTTAACTCTAACATTCAATTTTTCAACCACAGAAGAATCATCTGTAACAAAATTATCTTCCTCAAAAAATTTTTTATATCCGTCTATAATGACTTTTTTGTCAAAAGCTTGAGGTGTCTGAATATTGTATAATGACCTTCTATCAGGAGTAGATACTACTTCTAAATTAGAAGAAACAATTTTCATTGTATCTTTTGCTTTAACGCCTGTTATAACAGCTTTATAATTATCAAGTTCACTAATAACATTTAAAATATTTTCTTTACTAACTAAAGGTCTCGCTCCATCATGACAAATCACAAAATTTGACTTATCACAAACATTTAATAGACCATTAAAAGTAGACTCTTCTCTTGAAGAGCCTCCTTCAACAATTTTTATATTTAAAGGAAATCTTTTAATAATATTATTTATACTGTCAAAAAATTCTTTCTTTGTTACTAAAATAATCTCAAATATTTCAGGTATATCAATAAAAGCACTTATTGTTCTTTCAATAACAGAATTCCCGCATAAGTCTAAAAAAATTTTATTTTCTTTAGTTCCCATTCTGTGAGAAGAACCAGCAGCAACAATTACAACAGAAATCTGTTTATGCATAATTTCACCTCATTCTATATTGTATCATATTTAAAATTTATTTTCTATATTTTATATTAAAATTTATGAAGTAATTAAAAGTTAAAATGATCAAATCTTAAAAATTTATACTAATAAATACAAAAGCGATGAGTACTCATCGCTTTAAAAACTATTTTACAAGTTCATATTTATATTGTTTAACACCTTGTGCATTACTAACATTAGTATAACCTAATTTTTTTAACTTTTCTAATGCTTGTCCACTCCTATTTCCAGTATTACAGTAAACAATAATTTTTGCATCCTTTTTAGTAACTTTTGATTCAATATCTTTTTCGATTGTTTCCAAAGGAATATTTATAGCATCTTTAATATGTCCTGCATTATATTGATCAGCTACTCTTACATCAATTACTGTCGCACCATTCTTTTGTTCTTCTAAAAGAGTTTCACCTTTCATCATATCTGATGATTTTTTATCATCTTTCTTTTCAGTTTGATTTTCAGTTTTTTTATCATTTGCTTTATTGTCACTTTTTGATCCACAACCAACTAAAGTTGTAGCAGTAACTAATGATAAAAGTAACATTTTTGATAGTTTTTTCATTAATTTACCTCCAAAATTTTAATCAATAAAATCATACCATATATCCTAAATAAAGTAAAATAGTTTTTTCTTATTAATATATATTATTAATTAATTATTTCTATACAACTATTCTTTTTATGTTATTGCTGATATTTTTCCAACTAAATTGAGTCATTTTTGATGAAAAATCTTGTTCGTAGTCATTATTATACAAATTCTTTATTTGATTCTCCAATGCTATACTAAGTCTTAAAATATAATTATCAACTTCACTTTCAATTACTTTATCAGTATCATATAAAGTAGGCATTTTTACAAATTCAATATTTTTTGACTTAGTAATATCTTCTCCTACAAAGTTAATGAAATTTTCTAGTTCATTCATCACAACTTTTAGTCCACAAGCCATTGCCTCTATTGTAACAAGTGATAGTCCTTCATAAAGAGATGGCATAACAAAAATATCGCAGGATCTAAATAAATCACCTATCTCATTCATATTCATATATCCATACAGTTTAACTTTATCAGCCAGCTTTTTTGAGTAATTAATGATTTCGTCATACTCTTCTCCAGTACCACTTCCCGCTAAAATTAATTCAACATTGTATTTATCTTTTACCATTTCAAAAGCTTTAAGTAGATATATAATTCCTTTGGCTCTACTAAATTTTCCTGCATATATTAGTCTTATTTTAGCATCTTTAGAATAAGTTTTATTATAATCTTTATAATAAAAATCTAAATCATATCCACCACCAATAACATATACTTTATCTTTATTATAATTAAATACATTAATAATTTCTTCTTTTTGCTTTCCTGACAAACAAAAAATTCCATTAAGTTTGGGAATATTGTCACAAATAAATTTTTTATGTATATCATTTTTATAAAGTTGTCTTAAATCAGTTCCATGACAAAATGCAAAAACTTTACATTTTAAATCAAGACTTCCAACAATTGATGTCATAATATATAGATGATTTGTAAAAATAATATCTGGTTTGAAGTTTTCAACAATATTCAATATTTTACTAGTAAAAACATTTATATATCTTTCCAAGTTCTCTCCAGTTAAATTTGAAAATAAAAAAGATTCATAAGGCATTACATCACTCATTCCAACTACTGGGAATGGTAATTCATCACTTTTAAATTTTACTATTTCAAAATCATCAAAATTAACTTCTACAATATCATCCTCATTCATAGCACACAAAACTTTTTGAGTAAAATTCATAGCTTTGAAGTTTTTATATACCTCTGATAAGTAAATTCCACTACCTGTTTTTGAGGGATATTGACTAATTAAATGTAAAATTTTCAAATTTATAACTCTCCTTATAATACAACTTTATAATCCAAAAAAATGGATTTTAACGTCTTTTTGATATTATATCATATCAATAAATAAATGTAAAAAAAAAAGCTCCACACGGAGCAAATATAGTGTGTTGGATCCATACACGCTATATTTACGCTTGTGTTGAAGCATCATGTAATTTTTTACTTAATTTACTTACTTTTCTAGAAGCAGCATTTTTATGAAAAACACTGTGTTCAGTAGCTTGTTTAAGTCTTTTATCAATTGTTCTTAACAATTCATTAGCTAATTCAAAATTATTTTCTTCTATTGCTAATTCAAATTTTTTAATATAAGTCTTTATTTCAGATTTTCTACTTTTATTTTTAAGAGTTTGTTTTTTTGTAACATCAATTCTCTTAATTGCTGATTTTATATTTGCCATTTTATTCACCTCCTCAAAAATAACATTAATATTATACTATAAGCCAATAATTTTTTCAAGTCCTATTTTTAAATAATTGAGTTAACTTTGGATTGTATATTTAAAAACAACTGAGATTAATAATCTCAGTTGTTTTTTACATAAAGTCAAATAAACTTACTTGATTTGTTTGCTGTAAATCATTTAAAACGCCATGTTCTTTTAATGATTCCAAGGCATTTTTATTTATTTTTGTTCTTTCTTGAAAATCTTCAATTGATATAAATGGTAATTTTCTAACTTCTTCATATATAGATGTTGAGTTGACATCACTTACAAAATCTAAAGCCCTAAAAGGTGGTAAAATTTTACCTTTCCCATCAATTAAGAACCTTGAAGAATCAGATTTTTCCAAATCCACTTTACTAGCAACAATTCCTCTAAGATACATTTCTTCAGCAACTTCAAGTATATCATATACATCTTGTTCCTTTTGAGATGCAGACTTTCCTAATTCTTTTATTTCTTTCATTTTACTCTGAATTGCTGTAAGACCTTTAAAAATCAAGTTGCCCGGGTAATTATCAATTTTAGTGGTAAAATATGTGGCATAAAAAGCTTCAGGATAATGAACCTTAAAATATGCAATTCTATAACTCATCATTACATAAGCAACAGCATGAGCTTTCGGGAATAGATATTTAATCTTTTTACAAGAGTCAATATACCATTCTGGTATTCCATTTTCTCTCATATATGATTCAGTTTCCTCATCAAGTCCTCTACCTTTTCTAACAGTTTCCATTATTTTAAATGAACGTTTATTTTCAAGTCCTTTAAAAATCAAAAATGTCATTATATCATCTCTAGTACAAATCGTTTCATTTAAAGGTATTCCTTTTTTAATAAGATCTTGTGCATTTCCAAGCCATACATCAGTTCCGTGAGATAGACCTGAAATTCTAATAAGTTCAGTTAAAGTTTTTGGCCTTGTATCAAGTAGCATCTGTCTTACAAAGTTTGTCCCATATTCAGGTATCCCTAAAGTACCAACACCATCTTTATATTTATCATCCATAAATTTTAAACTATCTGTTGAATAAAATATATTTAAAGTTTCCTTATCATCCATAGGAATATTTAAAGGATCAACACCAGTTAAATCTCCAAGATGTTTTATTATAGTAGGAACATCATGTCCAAGTAAATCTAATTTTAAAATTCTTCCGCTTATAGACTTATAACTAAAATGTGTAGTTTTTGTTTCAGAAGATGGATCATCTGCAGGATATTGAATTGGAGTAAAATCATAAATTTCTTTATTGTGTGGAACAATCATAACTCCACCTGGATGTTGACCACTTGTTCTTTTTACACCAACTATCTTTCTAACATATCTTCGAATATTACCAGCTGTAAGAGTGAGCTCATTTTCTTCAATATACTTTTTTACATACCCGAATGCAGTTTTGTCAGAAACTGTCCCAATAGTTCCAGCTCTATACACTTTATCTGATCCAAATAGTTCTTCAGTATATTTATGACAAGTAGATTGATATTCTCCTGCAAAATTTAAGTCAATATCAGGCTCTTTATCTCCATCAAATCCCAAAAATACTTCAAAAGGAATGTCATGTCCTTCCTTGATCATATTTATTTTACAATCTGGACATTCTTTATCTGGCATATCCACTCCAGATTGTCCGCTATACTCTGAATGAAATTCTGAACGTTTACATTTAGGACAAATATAATGCGGAATTAATGGATTAACTTCAGTTATCCCAGACATTGTTGCAGCAAAGGAAGAACCTACTGACCCTCTCGAGCCTACCAAGTATCCATCATCATTTGACCTCCAAACAAGTTTTTGAGCAATTATATATAGTACTGCATATCCATTTTTAATAATTGATCCTAATTCTCTTTTAAGCCTATCTTCAACAATTTTTGGTAAATTTTCACCATAAATAGATTTAGCTTTGTCATAACATATTTTTCTTAATTCTTCGTCAGCACCCTCTATAAAAGGTGGAAACGTTCCATTAGGAATAGGTAAAATTTCATCAAGCATGTCTTTAAAAATATTAGTATTCTTTACTACAACTTCATATGCTTCATTTTCTCCTAAATATGAAAATTCATCAAGCATCTCAGCTGTAGTTCTATAATAGAAAGAACCTTCTTTTTCAAGATTTTTCTTTCCTTGCCCATATAGAATAATATTTCTAAAAACATAGTCATTCTTATCAAGATATTTAACATTTCCAGTTGCAACGACTAATTTATCTAATTTTTTTCCAAGCTCATAAATCTTTTTATTTACTTCTTTCAAATCATCTATACTTAAAACTTTACCTCTAAAAAACAAATGTTTTAAATTAGATATAGGTTGAATTTCAAAAAAATCATAAAATTTTGCAATTTCTAAAATTTCTTCTTCACTTTTTTCTTCAATAAAAGCTCTAAAAAGCTCTCCGTCCCAATTTCCTGAACCTATTAAAAGACCTTCTCTATATTCCTTTAACCTTGATTTAGGAAAACCTGCAACCCTTCTAAAATACTTCATTAATCCTTCTGAAACCATCTTATAAAATCCACTTAAGGCTTCCATTTTTTTTACATATATAGTTGAATTATATGAAATATTTTTTGCAACAGGCCATTTTGTTTCAATATTATTTATATTTTCATCAAAAATTTTTCCATCTTTTTCAATTATCTTTATAAGTTCCAAAAGAATTCCTGAACAAGCTTCTGCATCAAAACTTGCTCTGTGATGATTTAATAATTTTACTCCTAACTCCTTACATAAAGTATTGAGTTTATGGTTTTTTAAATTTGGTAATACTGCTCTTGCAAATCCCATTGTATCTATAAAAGTAGGATCAAATTCAAGGTTCAATCTCTTACAATTAGTTTTTATAAATGAAATATCGAATTCTGCATTATGTGCAACAAAAACTGCATTTTTAGAAAACTCTAAAAATTTTGGCATAATTTCACCAATCAAAGGCTTATCTGCTACCATTTCATTAGTAATACCAGTTATTTCTGTTATTTCTTTAGTTATTTCTTGCTCTGGATTTACTAACTCATTAAAATATTCAACTACTTTCCCGTTCTCAACACGAACTGCTCCTATTTCTGTAATATTATTTTTCAAATGAGAAAGACCGGTTGTTTCAATATCAAAAACTACAAAAGTATCAAAATTTACTCCATTTTTATAATTATATAGAATCCTCGGATTGTCTTCTAACAAATTTAATTCTAGACCATATAAAGCTTTTATATCTCCTTTTCCAAACAAATCCATCATTTGCGGATATGCTTGAACGACTCCGATATCAGTAACTCCAACAGCAGTATGCCCTAATTCTTGTAGTCTTGTCTTTAGTACTTCTAAATTCACACAACCATCAAGACCACTCATCTGTGAATTCAAATGCAATTCAACTCTTTTTTCAGGAGCATTATCTACATATATATGTCTTGGAGCTTCTTCCATTCCATCAATCATCATAGAAATTCCCTTTGCATATTGATCATATTCAACTCTACCTACTGCTGTTACATAAATTCCGTTAGGTATTGATTTAGAATTAATTTTTTTACTAAAAATTTCTAACTTCTTATCATCTAAAAAAAATTTACAACTCATAGCTGAAGTTTCGTCTTCAATATCAAACAAAGCAAGTTTTTTTCCGTTTTTTAATTCTCTAATGTCTAAAGAATATACTCTTCCTTGAATTTTACAAAAACCACTATTTTGGTCTAAATCTGAAATTTCTAAAACCAATTCTTTATCGGAAATTTTTTTCCCAATTTTAAATTCTGTTTCTGTTTCACTTTTTTCTTTAATTAATTTGACTTTCTCGATTTTATTTTCTTTTTCTTTTTGAATTTCTTTTCTTTTATTATCTAATTTACTTTCTAATTTTTCAGAACTTTTTTCTTCTCTTGTAAACAAACTATTTAGCATAATTATTTCAATATCATCATTATATTTTTCAGAAACAAATGCTTTTAAATCATTTAAAAATGAATTTGAAATTAGTTTAAATCTACAGACAGAATCCGATATATATATTTCTATATAATCTTCCAAGAAATTTATCCTATCATTATTAGTAAGTGAAAAACCATGATTTCCTAATAATTTTTGTACTTTATTTACAAATTCATCATAGTTTATATAATAGTAATAATCATAAGGACAATCTGATTTTGAAAAACTCTGAACTGAGATATTAACTTCTCTACCATTAAATAACTCATGTAATTCTTTATCTAAAACTACTAATTCTTCTATTCCAACTTCATCGGAGTTTGTAAGTAATCTAAAATCTATTTTTTCATCACCAAAAACAAACTCATCAATAATAAAATCATCTGATAAGCTATAATTTTTTCGTTGTGAAAAATAAAAACTTTTTAAACTCCTATACATATTATTCCTCCAATTTATTAATCTCATTAATTAATTCTTTAAGTAGATCTTTTTCATCTACTTTTTTAATGATTTGTCCTTTTTTAAAAATAAGACCTTTTCCATTTCCACCAGCAATTCCTAAATCAGCCTCTTTTGCCTCTCCAGGACCATTAACAGGACAACCCATTATTGCAATTTTCAAATTCTTTCTAATATGTTTTAACTCTTTTTCTGCCTGTTCAACAATATTAATCAAATCTATTCTAGTTCTTGAACAAGTAGGACAAGAAATCAAATCAATTCCATCATTTAAAAGGCCTAAAGAACGCAATATTTCCTTTCCAACTTTGACCTCTTCAACTGGGTCTCCAGTTAAAGAAACTCTTATGGTATCACCAATTCCTTTTGCTAAAATAATACCAAGTCCTACAGAAGATTTTATAGTTCCTCTAAAGCTAGGACCAGCTTCAGTAATCCCTAAATGTAAAGGATAATCACATAAACTACTTAAAAGTTCATATGACTCAACACAAATTGGAACATTACTTGATTTTATTGATATTTTAATTTGGTCAAAATTTAGTGATTCCAAAAATTCAACTTGATCTAAGGCACTATAAACTATAGATTCTTTATTAACTCCATGAAATTTATCTATAAACTTTTGATTTACAGATCCAGAATTAACTCCAACTCTTATTGGAATATTATGGTACTTACAACATTCCACAACTTCTTTAACTTTCTTTTTTCCACCAATATTTCCAGGATTAATTCTTAAGCAATCTGCTCCATTTTCAGCTGCCATTATTGCAAGTTTATAATCATATTGAATATCTGCAATAAAAGGTATAGTTGTTAATGACTTTATTTTTCTTATTGCTAAAGCATCGTCTAAATCATTAACTGCTGAACGGCTAATATCGCAACCTTCTTCTGCAAATTGATTAATCTGTCTTACAGTAGAATCTACATCTTTTGTAATTGTATTTGTCATTGATTGTATAGAAATAGGAGAACCGCCTCCAACAGGCACATTCCCCACATAAATTTTCTTAGTTATTTTTCTTTCCATTAATTTGCTCCAAAAATTCCTAGTCTTATTACATCCTTAAATGATACAAATAAGATAAGACCCATTAAAAATATAAAACCTATTGTATGAATTAAACCTTCTTTTGATCTAGAGACTGGCCTTCTTAAAATTAATTCTATAAATAAGAAAACTAATCTTCCACCATCCAAAGCGGGTATTGGCAATAGGTTAATAAAACCTAAATTTACGCTTAGAAAAGCAGTAATATATAATAATGAATATATTCCATTACTTGCTGCACTACTAATTGCTCCAACCACTCCTATAGGCCCAGATAACTGTCCTACTCCTACCTTTCCAGTAAATAATTGTCTTAGAATATCAAACATTGTACCTATAAAATAAAAGAATGTATTAAAAGTTTCCCTAATAGAAACAAATAAATTTCTTTCTAGTTTTGATGTGACTCCCAAAACTTTTTCATTCGAATTTTCAAATTTTACTTTTATTTCTTTTTCTTGACCGTTTCTTATTACTTTTATAGTAGTTTCTTCTTTATCTAATTTAGATAAGCTTGTTTGAATATCTTTCCAAGAATTTATTTTATTATCTCCAATATTTACAATTTTATCTCCTACTTCAATTCCATATTTTTGAGCTATTGAATTATCTTGTATGCTTGCTACAGTTGTAGTTTGATGACCTCTAATTCCAAATAAAGCAAAAAGAATAACAAATGCTAAAATAAAATTAAAAAACGGTCCTGCAAAAATAGTTAAAATTCTCCCACCAATTGTTGCACCGTTGAAATGTCCTCTCTGTGAAAAATCTATATCCTGTTCCTCTTCTTCTTCATCTTCACCTTCCATAGCACAAAAACCACCTAGCGGTAAAGCTCGAACTGAATACAATGTTTCACCCTTTTGTTTTCCAAAAATCTTAGGACCCATACCAACAGAAAATTCATTAACTTTTATTTTCGCCCTTTTTGCAAAAATAAAATGGCCAAACTCGTGAACAACGACTACAACCATAAACACCAAAAGTGCTATTATTATTTTTATAATCATTAAATACTACCTCCAAAAACACAAAAAACAATATAAACCAAAGGAGTTACAAAAATTATACTATCAAATCTATCTAAAAATCCACCATGTCCTTTGATAATATCACTAAAATCTTTTATTCCCATTTCTCTTTTTATTTTTGATGCAAACAAGTCTCCTAATTGTGCAACAATAGAAAGAAGTATTCCTGAACAAATTACAAAAATAATATTATAATTTAATACAAAGTAATTAAATAAAATTAAAAGTATAAGTGAACCAAAAATGCCACCTAAAGAACCTTCTACTGTCTTTTTTGGACTTATACTAGGATATAACTTATGTTTTCCAAAAACTATTCCGAAAAGATAAGCAAATGTATCAGTTCCCCACGAAATAAAAAATATAGCCCAAATAAGATTAGTTTCTCCGAGTTTCAAAAAAACTCCCATAGGAACTGAAATATATATAAAAGAGAATAACAATTTTCCTAAATTTTCAATATTAATTTTATTAAAAAATAAATAATAAATTGAAACAATAAGAAAATATAATGAAAACAAAGTTAATATTAAGTCTTTATTTGAAATACCTATAGAGTACACCATAGCTAAAGAAAACAATATACTAATACAACTAATTAATATATCATTTAACTTAAATGTCCTAAATAATTCAATTAAACATAAAACTGTAATAGCCATAGTATATCCCATAAGTGCATATCCTTTAAGCCATAAACACAAAAAGGATATTATTAACATCAATACTCCACTTATGGTTCTATTGATAAAACTAGTCATTAAATTCCCCCAAACCTTCGATTTCTATTTTGAAAGTCATATATCGCATCATATAAATTTTCAGCATAAAATTCTGGCCAAAGAATATCTGTAAAATAAAACTCAGAATAAGCTAACTGATAAATCAAAAAATTACTTATTCTTTTTTCGTTTCCTGTTCTTATCATTAAATCTACTTCCGAATTTTCTTTTGTATATAAATAATTCTTAAAATTCTCCTCATTTAAATCATCTATTGAAAAATTTCCTTTTGAAATATCATCAAATAAATCTTTTATAGAAGAAATAATTTCTGCTCTACCACCATAGTTTAATGCGATATTTAATACCATACCCGTATTGTTTTTTGACTTATCTATACTATTGTCTAGTAACTTAACTATAGAACTTGGTAATTTACTATAATCTCCTATAACTCTAAAAACAATATTATTTTCTAATATTCTTTTCAATTGAGAATTTATATAAATAACCAAAATATTCATAAGACCTTTTACCTCTTCTTCAGGTCTTTTCCAGTTTTCAGTTGAAAAAGCATATAAAGTTAAGGTTTTAACCCCTATTTTACAACACTCTTCAACAATGTCAACTACTCTATTCATTCCTTCTTTATGTCCAGCAATTCTAGGTAAAAATCTATTATTTGCCCATCTACCATTGCCATCCATAATAATACCAATATGTTTTGGTATATTCGTAAAATCTATATCTTTCATTAAATTTCCATTAATTCTTTTTCTTTTGATTTAGTAATATCTTCAACTTTTTTAATAAATTTATCAGTAACTTTTTGAACTTCTTCTTCAGCTTGTCTTAACTCATCTTCACTAATTTCTTTATCTTTTTCTATCTTTTTTAATTTATCAAGACCATCACGTCTTAAATTTCTAATCGCAATTTTTGCATTTTCTCCATAACCTTTTACAACCTTAACTAACTCTTTTCTTCTATCTTCAGTTAATGCTGGGAAAGGTAACCTTATTACTTTTCCGTCATTAGATGGAGTTATACCTAAATTTGATGCTAAAATAACTTTTTCTATAGGAGTTATCAAAGAAGCGTCCCAAGGTTGAATAACTAATAATCTTGCTTCTGGAACAGAAATAGATGCAACTTGTTTAATTGGTGTTTCTGTACCATAATAATCTACAGTAAATTGATCTAATATTGTAGGATTTGCTCTACCAGCTCTTACTGTTGTTAATTCTGTTTCATATGATTCTATTGATTTTGACATTTTTCTTTCTAATTCATTAATTATATCTTTATACATCTTATTTCCCCCTTACTATTGTTCCTACTTTTTCTCCCTTAACTACTGAAACTAAATTTTCTGGATTATCAATTCCAAATACAACAAGAGGAATATCATTATCCATACAAAGAGAAGTAGCAGTAGCATCCATTATACCTAAACCTCTATTTAAAATTTCTATATATGTTAATTCTTCAAATTTCTTTGCATCTTTAAATTTATTTGGATCTTTATCATAAATACCATCAGTTCCTGTCTTACCAAGTAAAATTACATCTGCTTGCATTTCTGCTGCTCTTAAAGCTGCAGTTGTATCAGTTGAAAAATATGGCATACCAGTTCCTGCACCAAAAATAACAATCCTGCCCTTTTCAAGATGTCTTTCAGCTTTCCTTTTAATAAAAGGTTCTGCAACTTCATGAACATTAATTGCTGTCTGAACTCTTGTAGGAACTCCCATATTTTCAAGTGTAGCTTGTAATCTTAAAGAATTTATTATTGTTGCAAGCATCCCCATATGATCAGAAGTCGAACGTTCTATTTTTTCGCTTGAACGACCCCTCCAAAAGTTTCCACCACCAACTACAATACAAATTTGAATACCTAAATCATATACGTCTTTTACTGATTTGCAAATTTTTTCAATCGTTTCATCATGAAGTCCATGTCCTACTCCACCTGACAAAGCTTCACCACTAAGTTTAATAACTACTCTTTTAAAATCTAAATCCATAAGATAGTCTTTCTCCTTTAATTTTATACAATAAGTGTATCATTTTTTAACTATTTTTTCAATCTTTTTCAATCTTTTTTAATATTTAAAGTATTTTGGTATTTACAACTTTATATATTTACTAAAAAACTTATAATTTTGTAATCTACTTTTTAATAAATTAAAAAATTTAACTTAAATCATTATTTTACATTATTAAATTTTTATTCTATTCTTATTTTTTAAATAATAAACTCTCTTTTAAACTAAAGTTCACATCGAATTGTTTCCAGAGAACCTTATTTTTTAACCATAAAAACTGCACCTATTTCTTGTATTAAATGTTTAGGTGCAGCACAATAAGTATCTTTATTATTACTTAATTTTTTTATAATCTTTTTATTTAAAAACACAATAAATTTTTAGATAGAAGGTTTGTTCCAAATAATATTCTCTAATGTTTTTTTATTTTTATCGCATATCATTTTAACAATTTTTTCATTTTTATATAAGCTTAAATTTACGCTAGGACAAGTATTACAACAAAAGTATCTTACATCACAATATTTACAACTTTCTATATGGTCAACTATAGGTTCTAGAAATAATCTTGACTTACAGTTGTCACTTAATAACTCTGATAATTGCATAAATGAATTCTTCAAGTTATACATTGTTGAACATGGATAAATTTTTCCATCATGAGAAATATATAAGGAATTTATTCCCGATTTACAAACACACCTCATATTTATGTTTGACTCATCTAATACAGAATTGTGTATTAAAGTTTCTAATTCCGACAAATTGTTTCTATTGGCACGACCTGCATAAATTAAATCTCTAATAACAGGTTCAACTTGCAAAAATGAGCATAACTTCAAAAAATCACTAATATGGTTTTCATTTCCATAAGCTTTAACCATACTCAACTTTAATTTTAAAAAATTTTTCTGTTTTAGCTTATTAATTACATCTAGAACTTTTTCATATACCCCTAATCCTCGTATTTTGTTTACACTAAAAACATCATATCCATCTAAACTTATATTTAAAATGTCAATATTATTTACAATGTTATCAAAATCACATGAATTTATTAAAGTTGCATTAGTAATAACTTCTATTTCTCCAGTATATATATTTTTTGCATAATTTAAAATTTCAAAAATATCTTTCCTTATAAAAGGCTCTCCACCAGATATACAAACATATTTTACATTATTATATTCTGCCCATTTAAAAATTTCGAAAATTAATAACTTATTTAAATTACCTAAAGATTTTTTTGTAAACATTCCACTACAATGTTTACAGTTCAAATTACATTTAGATGTAATATCGAAAGTGATTTTTTCTATTTTAAAATCTACTTCAGTATCTGATAAATAATTTATATAGATCAAGTCATCAATTAATTTATTCCAAATTCCTAATTTAAACTTTTTTTCTAAAACAAAGATTAACTCTGTTCTTGTATTTACATTGTCAATCTCACTAAGTATTAACTCTAAGCAAAACTTTGATAACTTTATCCATCCTCTATATTCTGATATGTTTCCACATATAACTTCTTCTTTTCTGTATAGCTCTCTTGCCATATAATTTTTATGTATTTTTTTACTAACCATAAATATTCCCTACTACAACTTTATTATTTTAAAATCTTCATCATAAATATTATACTTTGTTAAATGTGAAATAATCATAAATTTACATTTATATAATTTTTTTATATTGTTTATAATTAATTTTATTGTTTCAACATCTAAATTTGCATCTGGTTCATCTAAAAAAAGTATTTGGGGGTTAGTTATTAACGCCCTAGCTATTGTTAATCTCATCTTTTCTCCTTTAGATAAAACACTTACTTTTTCATCAATATAAAAGTCAAGTCCATCATCCAATGAATTAACCCAATTATCTAAACAAACTGTTTGTAAAGCTTTATATATTTTGTCATCACTAACATTTCTTTTATCAAGTAATATATTTTCTCTTACAGTGCCTGAAAAAATCAAAGGCTCTTGAGATACATAAACAGGATTTCCGCTATTTTCTAATTTACAATAATTAAAGTTAATGCTCCCTTTATCAGGTTTTAAAACACCAAATATCAATTTAAAGATTGTACTTTTACCAATACCATTTTTACCACAAATTATATAGTTATTTGAAAAGTCAAATTCTAAATTTAATCCATTTATTAAATACTCTTTACTGTCAAAAAATTTAAAAAATACATCCTTAAATTCTATCCTAGATACAGGCTTTAAAACAAATTTCGAAATTTCAGAATTTCTTTTAGAATACAAAAAAGTGTTAACTTTAGAAATACTTATAAATATTTTTTGAATAATAGATATATATTCACCTGTATAACTTAAAAAGAAAATTATCCCTTCAACCATAGAAAAACATAACAATAAATATCCAAAATTTATATCTCCTATTGAAACAAGATACATTCCATATATAATTATTATTAATTTAAATCCAATTTTATATACTATATTGTCTATGAAAAAAGTTATTGTCTCATAAAATTTTATTTTTATTTTTTGTTTATAAACTTCCTCCAATACTTTTAAAATATCACTTTCTACTGATTCACTTAATCCAAAAATATTTATTATTATTAAATTATTAACATAATCAGATACATGTTTTATTTTAAGCTCAATATTTTTTCTTATACACAAATATAATTTTTTTATCATTTTTATAAAAAATAAATTTAATATTATTGCAATTAAACCTAAAATGTAAAGGAATAGTAACATTTTGTATGAAGCATTAAAAATAACAATAGTTGATATAATACCTGATAAAATCGCTTGAAAAAGCACTACAAGATCCCAGCCTAATATCTTTGAATCATTTATTACATCATGTTGAATTAAAGTAATGTTTTCAGATGAATGTACAACATTATCTCTATTAAGAATTGTTTTAAAAACTAAATTAGTTAAATTTTTAGTATATATATTAACACCTTTTTCCATATGATATCCCCAAAAAGGAATTAAAAACACAAAATATAAAAAAACTAAAAATGTTAATAACATTAACAAAGGATAATGCATTTTACTATAATACAATTTTTCAAAAATTAAAAAATATAATATTCCAAAAAGAAAATCTGCAAAAACACTTTGAAATGCATTGAATAGAAATGAAATTCCAGAAAGCAAATTAAAACTTTTTGTTGCTAAATTAATTTTTTTAAACATTAATTTCACTCTCCTTATTTATTTCAAAAACTTTATTATCTGAAATTTTAAGTATTCTATCACTCATATCCATAAGTTTTTTTCTATGTGTAACCAATATAGTTGTAACATTAATGTTTTTTAACAAATCACAAAATAAATCCTCACTGTAATCATCAAGTGCAGATGTAGGTTCATCTAAAATCAAAAGACTTGGATTTCTAAATAATGCTCTAGCTATACAAATTTTTAATTTTTCTCCTCCAGATAAATTAGTTCCAAATTGCTTTACATCTATTTCTTTATATAGTAAATAATTTATATCAAGCATTAAAGCTATATTTTCTAAATTTTTTAATTCAGAATTAGTTAAATCGTTTTTTAAAGTAATATTATAATTTATACTCCCATCAAATAAATATGTATTATTATCAACATATCCAATATTTTCCCAAATTTCTCTTTTTTCATTATTAACATCAAATCCAAAAATATTTATTTTTGTTTTTTCATTTAAGTCATATAATCCTAAAATAATTTTTATCAAAGTAGACTTTCCTGAGCCAGTTTCACCAATTATAGAAATTTTTTCACCATTCTTTACACTAAAATTTACATCCCTAAAAATAATTTTATCTCCATAATTAAAATCCAAATTTTTAACATTAATTACTGTATTATCAGTAAAGCTTGAACTTTTAAAATTATTCTTAACGATATGACAATCTTTTAAATCTATTATTTTAACAATATCATCCAACAAAACACTTACTGATTTCAAATTAGTGATTGTTCTTAAAAATTTTGTAAAAGGTAATGATATACCAACAACCATACTAAGTAGTGCAAAAAACTGTCCATAGCTCATAGGAGAATATTTTACTCTTAAAATTGCTATAAAAATTAATATAATAGTCGGTAAATATTCGTTTAATAGTGCAGGAATATAGGATATTTGTTCTCTAAATGTGAGATAATTTTTAGATTTCAATAATTTTTCTTGTTTTTTTCTATGTAAACTATCAACATAATCTTCAAGACCATTAATTTTTATATTTTCTATTTTTTCTAACATCTCTTTTTGAAAATTTATACATTCACTATATTCTCTATAATACTTTTGTGAAGAATATATCAGTTTATCTGTTAGCAAAAAGTCGATAAACACTGTAGTTATAACAACTGGTATAATTATTATAGCAGTCATTCTATCAATCAAAAAAATTCCCAAAAAAGTAAATATAAATGAAAAAGGTGTATAAATAAGACTATTTAAATTATTATCTAGAAAATCTGTAAATTTTGAAATTCTATCTATGATAACAATGGAATTATTTAATTCTTCTTCTTTTAAATTTTTTATATTTAAAATATATTTACTCAAAATTTTATATTCTAATTTTATAGCAATAACTGAAAACAAAAATTTTTTTAAGGTGCTCATTACCAAAAAAGCAAACAATAAGCACATAAATATTTTAACACCATAGTAATAAATACCATTTAATTCTATAAATTTATCAACTATTTTTTTAGTATAAACATAAACAAGAAGTTGACAAATAGAAGTTAATAGACAAACAGCAAAAATTACTATATTAATAAAATAATTAAAATTAATAATTTTATAAAATTTTCTAACCAAAAAAATACCCCTTATCATCAATAAAAATATTTAACATCATTTAAAACTTTAGAATACTTAAAAATTTTCTTGTCAAACATGTTATCAAAAATATAATTTTCCTTTATTATAATTCCAGAAGCTATAGCATTATAAAAGCTATTTCCTTTTACAATAATTTTTCTTCTATCTATCCAATCAACAAACATATTAATTTCTTTAAATAAAACCTTTCCATTATAAATAAGAATATCTTGAACACAATCCTTGCAACTTCCAACAGATATTACATTTTTACACATAGCAGGATAAACCTTCTCATTATTTTTATTACTTTCGGAACATACTATTAAAACATTGTATTCATGTGATAAATTAATAATCATCTGAAACAAATCAATTGCCTCTAAATTATTCTCAAAAAAGAATCCGAAACTTATGTTTATAACTCTTGCAATTCTATTTGTAATTAATTCATATAACAAATTAATAATATCAAGATAATTAGTTTTATCATCGATTGAAGCCACACAAAAATTTAAATTTTTTACTATTGAATTAATAATCCCTACTATTGCTATTCCATGACCTAATGGAGTTTTTAAATTTTTATTCAGATTTTTATCATGTCTTAAAATTTTTTTAATTTCAAAAATGTTGTTTTCCTTTAACCATTTTTGAGGAAAATAATCTATAATACATACTTCAAACAAATTGTTAATATTAATCATATTTTACAGTCCTTTTTCAAAAATTATCTTTTCTATTGTGGAATAAGGATCAAATAAAAAAGCAGTATTTTTTTTCTTAATATAATTTTCTAGTATAACCAATATCTTATCAACTATATTCTGTGCAAAAAGTATAGCTTCATCTAAAGAAAAACATATTTTATCAAAAATATGAAAAGTATTGGTTTCCATTCTATACTCAATAGAAACCATATTTTTAACTATATCATGTTTATTAAAAATAAAAATATCAGAATATATTAAATTAGTGTTGCAATTCATTTTATAGTTAGATTCTTCAATGTATTTAAGTATTAAATTATATGCTTTATCATATTTACTACAATCTATAACATAATCATTTGGTGTATATATCAATGAAGGAACTGATATATTATATAAAATTTTACTTCCAAAAATTTTATATGGATAATAATCACTCTTGTATAAGTTATATTTAGTCAATACGGTATTTATAGTAACAGACTTACATTTTGAAATATATAATTTTATATTATCAATTATAGTTTCAAATGTACTAAAATTAACTCCTCTATTTTTTTTCATAACATCTTTATCTCCATCAAGACTTACAACTAAATCAATATATTTAAGTACTTTCTCGTCAATGTCCAATAATTTAATTCCATTTGTTAAAACTATTAAATTTTTATATGTTCCAAATAAATTTATTAATAATTTTAGATTTTTATATGTTGTTGGTTCTCCTCCAGTGAATGTTATTCTAGAAATATATCTAGATTTTAATATACCAAGCAGATTATTTATTATACTAGTATTATTATAATCGTAAACTTTTTCAAAATCTCTATAACAATATTTACATTTTTGATTACATTCTGAAGTAACTTTAAATAATAAATTAAATTCCATAATTTATTCCTCCAAGTCTAATAAAGAAATCAACTTACATACACCATTATCCGGAGAACAGTCATTTCCATTTTCTTCAAGTGCTCTTTCTCTACAACCATGAGAACATAAATTATAATATTTGCAATTAACATTAAAGCAACCTATACTAAAATTTTTTGTGGAATTAATAGCTTCCATAAGATTATTACCCATAAAATACTTACTACTTATGTTCTCTGTCAATCCTGGACACAATTGAAAACGTCCATTCTTATCAACAAAAATTAGATTATCTCCTACACCACAACTATCGTTTTTTATAAATGATAAAATTTCATCTTCTTTTCCAATCATCTTAATACATGAAGCCATAAATTCAACATCTTCAAAAAGTTCTTCAGTTTTAAAAAAATCTATATTATGTACTGCATTACCTTTCATTATAACTCTATCCAAATGAATATCAATTTTTTTATTTGAAAAAAAATTAATCATTTTAATTATATCGTTATGATTATCTGGTAATATCATTGTATTAACTGTAACAGATTTTCCAAGTCTATTCAAATCAATAATATTGTTAATAGTTTTTTCAAAACTACCCTTACAACCTCTAAAATCATCATGTTTGTTTTTTGTAAAATAATCTAAACTTGTAGTTATTGATTTTACACATTTAAATTTTGATAACCTTATTATATCCCCACTTGATAGTAGTGTCAAATTCGTAAATATACCTATAGCTATAGGCAAATTATCAGCATATTCTAATAAATCAAAAATATAATCCTCACAGAATAATTCTCCTCCTGTTAAGTCTATATCATATATACCTAAATCAACAGCTTCTTCTAGTAATTTTTTTGATGTAGTAATATTAAAAAAATTTCCTTTATTATTTGTTTTTCCAATATAACAATGTTTGCAATTTAAATTACATCTTTCAGTCAATTGAATAAATAATCTATACTTGGAAAACCCTAAACTATTTTTAACAAATGGATAATAAGTATCTTCTCCATCTATTAGGATATTATTTTCTATAAGAAATTGATAAAAATCATAATCAAAACAATCTGATGAAACAAAATCAAAATTAGACATTAAATAACTAATCAATTCTAATGGTAATTTATATATTTTTTTATAGTCTTTACTAATTATATCATTGCCTAGAATATAATAGTAATTATTGAATATCTTCATATTAATCCTCCAATTAATATTATAAACAATTTAAAGAATATTCCAACAGAACATTCCAAGGTAAAATACTTGAAGAATTAGTAAGAATGAATCTATTAAAAATAAATTTATTACATAAAATAAATTTTTCATATTTTCTTGATCTTATATAATTATTCATAACAGAAACAAATTCTATGTTATTATATGATAAATTATCACATATAGAAATCTTACTATCTAAACATTTATAGGGAAAAATTCCATCTTTGTCTACATATATATATCTTGGATATTTAGATTTATTATTATGACATAGTTCTCCACTACACAAATACATATTACATGGATGTTTTTTTACTATTTGCAATTCTTTAAATAATGTTGATAAAGAAAAATTTATATCATTAGTAACTAATTCACTTATAATTTGATTAACTTTGCTAATATTAAAATATTCTTTTTCACTTACAATAAAATTAACAAACAAATTAATATTTTTATTAATATTTATAAATTCTTTTAAATAAAAATAGTTATATTGCTTATTAAAACTTAAATCAAAATCTAAAAAAATTACATCTACATCAAATTTACATTTATAAAAATCAAATATATTAGTCATATTTAATGTTTTAAATTTAAGTATATTTTCATTCTTTAAATAGCTTAAATTAATGTCTTTAGATACTAATATTAATTCTTTACTATGTCCTAAAAGTTTAAACATCTTATCTATAAAAATATAATCTTCAAATTGTTCCTCTATATCTAATATTACCATTTTAAAGTTTTTACTGTTTATTAAGTTTAATACATTATTTAAAAATGTATCACTATATTTTAAATCTATCTTTACATGAATTACTGAAAATTCAGAAATTTTATACATTATATCTCCTAACACAATAAATTAAGAAACCAAAATATGCAAACTTTAAGTTTGCATATTTTAATTATCTTTCACTTACAAAGTTCCAACTCCGCCATTACCACTGCAATGACAACGTCCAAAAAAAACTAATCCATCTTTTTTGTTAACTTCAACTACCTTTATTTTTTTTAAAAGTTCTTGTTTTAGTTCACATTGTTTCTCAGTATTAGTATCTGATTTAGAGAAGTTTTCTTTAAAATCTTTATTTTTCATATAATCACCTCCTTAATATATTATTTTAATATACTCTTTTAATACCTATAATATTATATAAAATTTTTATTTAACTCGTTACTCATATTGTACAAAATAAAAGTTTATTTGTCAACTATATTAATATAATTATATTATTTTAATTTAATTTTTTATAAATAATATCAGATAAAAAAAGTTTATACTATTATTTTTAAATTAAACTAAAAAAAGAGATAAAATTATAAACTCTATCTCTTTTCTTTAATTCATAATAATGTTATTACTTAAATTTTGGATAAATTCGTCAACATTTCTTTTTACAACTTGATTTTCTTCTTTTTCAAAATTAAAATCCTCACTCAAAATCTCATCAACATATTTTATAGCAGATTTTAAAAGCTCATAATCTTTTTGGATATTTAAAATTTTGAATCTTGCTTCTCCTGATTGACGATATCCAAGTATATCGCCATATCCTCTTAGTAAAAAATCTTGTTCTGAAATATAAAATCCATCATTTGATGAACACATTATATCCATTCTCTTTTTTACATTTGTACTTTTATTATTACTAACTAAAATGCAAAAACTTTCATAATTTCCTCTTCCTATTCTTCCTCTTAGTTGATGTAATTGACTAAGACCAAATCTTTCCGCATTGTAAATTACCATTATATTTGAATTAGGAACATTAATTCCAACTTCTATTACTGTAGTTGCAACTAGAACTTTTATTTTTCCATTTTCAAAATGTTTCATTATCCTATCTTTGTCAACGGGTTTTATCTTCCCATGTATAAACTCGATTTCAACGTCTTGAAAATATCTTTCTTTTAGACGCTCATATAAATTTATAACTGACTGTAATTCCAATGTATCACTTTCGTCAATAAGCGGACAAACAATGTAGGCTTGACGTCCTTCTGATATATGTTTTTTTATAAAATTCATATATCTTTCTTCATAATTTTCATCCACAAAATAAGTATTTACCTTTCCTCTACCACTAGGCAATTCATCAATAGTAGAAATATCCAAATCACAGAACATAACAAGACCAACAGTCCTAGGTATAGGAGTTGCACTCATAACTAATATATCCGGATTATTCGATTTTTTAGAAAGTAAAAGTCTTTGTTTAACACCAAATCTATGCTGTTCATCTGTAATAACAAAACCTAAATTCTTGTAAACAACTTTTTCTTGAAAAACTGCATGAGTTCCTATTATAATATCAACTTCTCCATTTTCAATCTTTTCTCTAATAGCTTTCTTTTCCGATTCTTTTAAACTTCCAACTAACAACTCAACTTTTATATTATATTTTGAAAAAAGATTTTTAGCATTTTCATAATGCTGTCTAGCTAAAATTTCAGTTGGTGCCATTAAAACTGATTGAAATCCATTTTTTATAACATTAAACATAGCAATAAAAGAGATTATTGTTTTACCACAACCCACATCTCCTTGAATTAGTCTATTCATTTGTTTATCATTAGACATATCTCTAAAAATATCTTCCAATACTTTATTTTGTGAATTAGTCAATTTAAAACTCAAGGATTTTATAAAGTCAAATGTTTCATCTTTTATCTCAAATCTAATAGCATCTTCATTATTTCTCTTTAATTTTTTCATAGAGAGTTGAAAATAAAAAATCTCGTCAAAGGCAAGTCTTCTTTTTGCTCTAATAAAACTTTCATTATCTTTTGGAAAATGAATGTTCCTAATTGCTTTATCATAATTTTCCAAGTTTAACTCATTTAGAATATTACTAGGTAGTTTTTCTTCAAAATATGAATTCTTTTTTAATAAATTTTGAATAATCTTAACTAAGTCTAGATTAGAAATTCCTTTACACAAATGATATTGTGGAATTATACTTCCAATAATATTAGCTTTATTTTGCATTGTAGGAGACTGAATTTCAACATTTTTTCCAAGTAATTTTGCCCTTCCATACATTTCATATACATTATTAATCTTTAAATTTTTTGAAATAAAGATATTATTAAAATATACAATTGTGCAATAATTCATTTCTTCATCCATTGCTAAAAATTTTGTAACTCTAATATTTCTTTTCTTTCTATTTTCCATTAAAGAAATGATTTTTAATCTATATGAATAACTTCCTTCTTCAGTTATTTCAGAAATTCTTTTAAATTTTGTTGTATCAATATAAGAATATGGAAAATATTCTAATAAATTATTAACTGTAAAAATTCCAAGTTTATTTAAAAGAGCAATTTTCTTTTCTCCAATTCCCTTAATATCTTTTAATTCCATAATTATCCTTACAAAAAAAGTCCTTTCGGACTTTTTCTACTCAACTGAAATCAAATAGTAATATAATGGTTGACCACCATATACTAATTCAACCTCAATATCTTCATATTTTTTCTCAATTAATTTTGCTAATTTTTCAGCATCTTTTTCTTTTACATCTTCTCCATAGTAAATACTTACTATAGATGAATCTTCATCAATAAGTTGATCAATAAGTGCTTTAAATGTATCTTCTATTTTCTTTTTAGACACTGTGATTTTACCTTCATTTAAGCCCATAAAATCATCTTTTTTGATTTTTACTCCTTCAATTTCAGTATCTCTTAGAGCATAAGTTATTTGACCAACTTTAACATTGGAAATAGCCTCAGTCATAAGTTCAATATTTTCATCAACTGATAAGGATTCGTCAAAATTAAATAATGAGCTAAATGCTTGTGGTATTTGTTTTGTTTTTATAACATGAAGTCTTTTATTAGAAATTTTTGCTGCTTGTTCTGAAACAAGTATAATATTACTATTATTAGGGAAAACAAAAATATCATCAGCATTAATCTTTTCAACTGCCTTTAAAATATCTTCAGTTGAAGGATTCATTGTTTGTCCTCCAGTAATAATTTCATCTACACCCATACTCTTAAAGATTTCATCAATACCATCTCCTGTTGAAATAGAAATAAAACCATATTTTTTATGTTCTTTCACTTCTTCGGACTTTTTAGCATCTGCAACTTCTTTGTCAGTATGATGTAAATGATTATGTTGTCTTCTCATATTATCAATTTTTAAGTCATGTAAAGGTCCAAATTCTAATGCCCATTCAATTGCTTGTCCAGGATGATTAGTATGAACATGGACTTTTATAATATTATCACCTTTTACTACAATTAAAGAATCTCCAATACTTGCAAGTTTATCCCTTAATACTCCATATTCTTCTGAATCACTTGTAACCATAAATTCAGTACAATATCCAAATTTAATATCTTCATCTTGTTGTGCAGCCAAGTGTTCAATTCTTGCAGGTCTATTGAATTCGTAATTGTTTTTAATTTCAACAACTTCATCTCCTAAGGCACCTTCAAGTAAATACATTAGTCCACGGCCACCAGCATCTACAACTTCTGCTTCTTTTAAAATAGGTAAAATTTCAGGAGTTTTTTCCAAACTTCTAAAACCTTCCTTTAAAATTTCTTTACAAAATTCAATTTCATCATTATAATGAGTATAATTTGCTTCTGCAAATTCACCCATTTCTCTTATAACTGTTAAAATTGTTCCTTCAGTAGGTTTTATAACTGATTTATAAGCGACCCTGTAAGCATTTACAAAACATTCCTTAATAGTTTCAACATCAAGTGTTACACTTTCTTTACTTCCTAAATAGAAACCCCTTAAAATTTGAGATAAGATTACTCCTGAGTTTCCTCTTGCGCCCATCAATGCCCCATCGCTAATAGCTTTAGTAACATCTGCACAAGTATTAATTTTTGAATTTTCTAAATTCTTTATTGCTGATTTAATAGTCAAAGACATATTTGTACCTGTATCTCCATCAGGAACTGGAAATACATTTAAGCTATTAACTATCTCTTTATTTGTTTCAAGATAATTACGAGCTCTTACAAATGCCTTTTGCAATTGTTCACTATTTATCATAATTTCCTCCTAATTACCTTCTAATTTTATTCCATGAACATTAATATTAACTTTTTTCACAGTTAATCCTGTCAAGTTTTCAACATTATATTTTATATTTTCTATTATATTCTCACAAACTGTTGAAATTTTAATTCCATATTGAATAACAATATGTAAATCTATGAAAATATTATCTTCTTTAAGTACAACATGAACACCTTTACCTGAATTATCCCATCCTAAAAGGTGATAGATTCCATCTTTAGGAGAAACATTAGCCAATCCGCTAACTCCATAACTCTCTCTTAACACATTAGCTACGATTGTTTTAATCACAGTAGGATTAATAGAAACTTTACCTAATTCATTATTAAATTCCATAAAAAAACCTCCTAATTTATACATAAGTATATAGACTACTATATCAAATTTTAAGAAAAAAATCAAGATTTTTATAAATCTTTAATAGCTGATTCCCATTTCACTTTCATAACAAAAAAGAAAAATATAAATGCAGCCATACAGTTTGAAAATAAATTACCCCAGAATATTGAATATACACCCAAATATTTTTCTGTAAATACTATAAAAATATATCTAAGTAGCCAAATTCTCATTATTCCAGTAAGTAAAGGCATTTTTGTTCTTCCCAACCCAATAAATACTCCTTGTTCAACTGTAAAAATTCCAAATCCAATTACAGAATACATATAAATTGTTAAAGCTTTATTTGTAATAGTAGTAATTTCAGGATTCTTTTGGAATAACTCAACAATATATGGATTTAAAGGTGTAAAAATTATTATTATTGCAAATACTATCATCAAAGAAAACAAAATACCGTAATAAAATATTTTTTTTGCATTTTTTACATTTCCATTCCCTATATTCATACTAATCATTGTAGTAACCGTTGTTCCAACACTTGTAGGCAAAACAAAATAAATTGAATTTATATTAGAAGCAATGGTAGAAGCATTAAGGGCAATAGATCCATATTTTACTACTTCTTTATTAATTAAAAAGAATCCAATATAAACTAAGATATATGATAAAATGCTGGGAATTGCTAAATTCATCGTCTTTTTTATAAATTCAAAATCGAATCTAAAATTTTTTAAAGAAAGTTGCATATCTGATTTTTTTATAAATAAATCATAGTACATCCAAATACCAATCAAAAAGTAAGACATAAAAGATGCAGATACTGCACCAAAAACTCCTAAATTTAAAATTGATAAAAATATTGTATTAAAAACTATTTTAAAAACCAAAAGAATTATCATACGAAAAAATGGTGCTTCAGGATGTCCTGTCCCATTTTTTATAGAATTAAAAATAGCTGCCATAAATAAAAAAGGTAAAACAAAAGAATAAAGTCCAAGATACTCAAAAACATGTACTGAAAGTTCTTCATTTACCCCTCTTGATATTATATAAGATAATATTAAACAGAGAGGCGAAAGTAGTAGTCCTATACCAAAAGATAAAACCAAAATTTGAACCGAACTATGCTTGGTTTTTTCAATATCGCCTTTCCCATATAATTGTCCTATTATTGCCGACGCCGCAACACTTAACCCCTGCGAAAAAGCATTTAAAATGTTTATTACAGATTGAGAAAAACCAATAGCTCCCGCTATAATATATCCTGCTCTATTGTTTAAAAATAATCCATCTGTAATAGGAATTAAAGATTGCACTAAACCCATCATAAAAATAGGTATAGTTAAAATAACTATAGTCTTTAATACTTTTTCACTAAGAATCATATTTCGTCGTTCTTCCGAACTTTTATTAAAAAATTTTACATTCATAAAAATCACTCCAGTTAAATTATATACCTTAACGAAAATTATTTCAATGAAAACATAAAAAAGCTGTCGTTTTTTCGACAGCTTTGTAAAATTTTTGAATTTTATAATTCTATATCAAGTAATGCACCAATTGAATTATCCAATTCTTGATTTTCAAATTTTGCTTCTTCTTCTTTTTCTTCTTCAACAACTACTTCTTTTTCTTCTTCAACTGTTTCTTCAACTGGTTTTTCAAGAAGTTCTTTTATAGATAAAGATATTTTTTGGTTTTCTTCATCAATATTTATAATTTTTACTTGTACTTCATCACCAATATTTAATACATCTGAAGCCTTTTCAATGTGATCATGAGAAATTTGAGAAATATGAACTAAACCTTCAACATTTTCTTTTAATTTAACAAATGCACCAAAATCAACTAAATTAATTACAGTTCCTGTAACAACATCTCCAACTGAATTATTTTCTAGGAATAATTCAAATGGTTTCTTTGTCAATTGTTTTAAACCTAATGAAATCCTATTTCTTTCTCTATTAAGTTTTAAAATAACAACTTCTACTTGATCTCCAACATTTAAAATATCAGAAGGTTTTTTAATTCTATTCCAAGAAATATCTGAAACATGAATTAAACCATCAACATCTCCTAAATTTACAAATGCACCAAAGTCAGTTAGCTTTCTAATTGTTCCTGTTAAGACATCTCCAACAGCCAATTTACTCCAAGCTAAATCTAATTTTTCATTTAATTCTTTTTCTTCTACTTCTCTTCTTGAAAGAACAACTTTTTTCTTTCTTTCATCAAGATTAATTATAGCACATTCTAATTTTTGACCAATATATGGTGTAAAATCTTTTACGAAGCTAGTTGTAATATGACTTGCAGGAATAAAAGCATTAATTCCATCAACAGTAGCTAATAGGCCTCCTTTAACTTCTTTTACTACTTCTGCTTCTACCAACTCTTTATTATTGAATTTTTCAACAAGATTTTGCCAATCTTTTAATGATTCTACTCTTCTAGTTGATAAAACAACATTACCTTCCCCATCATCAAGCTTAATTACATAAACGTCAATTTCTTGTCCTTCATGAAATAAATCTTTAGGTTTTTTAGTAACATCAGAAGATAACTCATCAAGTTTTATAATCCCATCACTTCTATAACCAATGTTAACCATAACTTCAGTTTCAGTGACATAAATTATAGTTCCTTTCACTATGTCTCTTGGATAAATTTTCTTAATACTCCCTTCTATTTGTTCCATAAATTCATCCTTGCTTAAAATTTCCATACCTTCAACTACCTCCTCTATTAACCAATCCGGAGTTGAAGCGCCGGCGGTTAATCCTATTTTCTTATATTTTACCATATCTTTCAATGGTAAATCTAAAAATGTTTCAATTCTATATACATTTTTACAATGCTTTTTGGCTACATCATAAAGTTTATTTGTATTAGAGCTACTGTATCCCCCAATAACTATCATACAATCAACTTTCTTAGAAATTTCTTCGCAAGAATTTTGTCTTTTTGAAGTTGCATCACAAATTGTATTTTCAATTATAACATTTTCATTCCTATCCTTTATTATATCAGAAAATTGAAAAAATTTCTCTACTAAATTGGTCGTTTGTGAAATAATATATAAATTTTTTTTGTTTTTTATCATTTCTGCTTCTTCTTTTGTATTTATTACACAAAATTTATTACCACAATAACCAACCATAGCTTTGATTTCTGGATGATTTTTATCTCCGATGATTATAATCTCATACCCATTTTCAACCTTCTTTTCAATTTTTCTATATATATTTAATAAAACTGGACAAGTACAATCAATACATTTATGTCCATATTCTATCATTTTTTTCTTAATATTTGGATGTATTCCGTGTGAACGTAAAACTATTGTTCCTTTTTTTTCGTTCTCATAATTATCAATAACCTTAAGTCCTTTTTCATCAAACTTTTCTACAACTTGAGGGTTATGAATTAATTCTCCATATGAATACACATTTTCATTTTTTTGATTTTCATTCAAAGTTTTGTCGGCTATTTTTACTGCCCTTTTTACTCCAAAACAAAAACCTGCATTATTTGCTATATAAATCTCCATTTTTTCCTTGATAAATTTTATAAAATAGTTCTTCTGTTAATTTATCAATAGCCTCCGCATCTTCCATATTTTCAAAATCACTAATTTCTATCATAGGATATATATCAACAGTTATTTTAGAAAAAATTTTATAGGTTCCTTCAATATGAATAGGCAATATATTTACTTTATTTTTCAAAGCAATTAAAGCTACACCTTTTTTCATATTACTAATGTCTATCGTTTTAACTCTTGTTCCTTCTGGAAAAATTCCAAGCATATTTCCTGATCTTATAACTCTAAAGCAAGACTTTATTGCTTTTAAATCAGTATTTTCTCTGTCTATAGGGATGACTCCTAGTTTTGAAAAGAATTTTGCCGAAAATTTTTTATCAAAAAGTTCTTTTTTTGCAAGAAAAAATATTTGTTTTTTTGTTAAAGTTGCAAGAATAACAGGATCAAATATATGAATATGATTAGCACTTATTATTATAGGCTCATCATCTTTAAAATTTTCAATTCCATTAACTCTTACTCTGTAAATTATTTTTATAAGAACAGAAACTATCCTAAGTAAAAATTTATACATTACTTTCTCCTCTAATATAGGATAAAAACTCTAATATAGTTTCCTTAAGAGTCTTATCGGTAGAATCTATTTCAATTGCATCTTTTGCCTTTTTTAGAGGAGATGCTTCTCTATTCATATCATCAAAATCTCTTTTTTCGATACTTTCCCTAACTTGCTCCAAATTAAGACCTTTTTTTCGTTCACTTTGCAAAAATCTTCTTTTTGCCCTTTCTTTAGAAGAAGCAGTTAAATAAAATTTAAAATCTGCCTTTGGAAAAATTACAGTTCCAACATCTCTCCCATCAAGAACACAACTTCCTTCCAATCCTATTTTTCTTTGAAGTGAAACCAAATGATTTCTAACATAATCATAACTTGAAACTAGTGATGCTCCTTTTGAAATCTCATCAGTTCTAATTTCCTTTCCTAATTTTACACCATCCATATAAAGGCAATTAGCTTTATATGTAAAATCAGTATTTTCAAGAATTTCTTTTATTTTATTATGGTTATCTAAAGGAATATTATTAGAAATTAGTTTAAATGCAATCGCTCTGTACATCGCTCCTGTATCTATATAATTAATCTTTAAAATTTTAGAAAGTTTTTTTGCAATGGTGCTTTTTCCAACTCCTGAAGGTCCATCTATTGCTATAATATAATCCATAATTACTCTCCTTCTATACAGGAAACTCCAGCTAAATGTCCAGTAGAAAATGCAATAGTTAAGTTATATCCACCTGTATTTGCATCTACATCTAATAGTTCCCCTACAATATATAAATTTTTTATAAGCTTACTTTCCATAGTAGAAGAATTAATCTCCTTAACTGAAACGCCCCCAATAGTAATAATTGCCTCACTTAATGGTCTTAAGCTCTTAAAATTAAATTTTAAATTTTTTATAGTTTCTACAAGCTTTTTTCTATCTTCTTTATTAATCTGATTAACTGGAATTTCTCCATTAACTCCAGATTTTTCGAGTACAAGTTCAACCATAGAACCTATTAAAACATTCGAAAGAACATTTTTTAAATTTTTATTCTTATTTTGATCAAATTCTCTTAGTAATCTAAGATCTAATGTATGCTGATCAAGTTTAGGTTTTAAATCAATTGAAATAACAAAATCTTCTGAATTATCAAAATACTTGCTTGATTTTAAAACTATTGGTCCACTAAAACCTGTATGAGTAAAAATCATTTCTCCAAACTCAGAATGTAAAAGCTTTTTATATTTACCATATATATTAAAATCTACAAATTTTAAACTTACTCCTGAATATTTCCTAATATTTTCTTTTACATCAATTCCAACAAGTCCAGCTTTTAAATCAGTTATTGTATGACCCAATCTCTTTAAAATTTCATGACCTTTCCCTCTAGAACCTGTAAAAGGATAAGATTTACCCCCTGTAGCAAATACAACTTTATCAAAAAGGCCATAATCTTTGTTACAAACTAATTTAAATTTATCCCCAATAATCTTTACATCATCAATTTCAGTATTTAAAATAATTTTAACACCTTTTACATTTAATGCTTTTTCCAATACCTTTATAACATCACTTGATTTATCAGAAAGCGGAAAAACTCTTCCCCCATGTTCAACTTTAGTTCTTAGGCCATTCTCGTTAAAAAATCTCAAAATATCCTCATTAGTAAAAGAATACAAACTACTATATAAAAAATTTTTATTTCTATTTACTTCATCAAAAAATTCGTAAATTTCTTTTGAATTGGTAATATTACATCTTCCTTTTCCTGAAATATAAATTTTCTTACCAATTTTTTCATTTCCTTCAAACAAAAATACATCGGTATTTTCGTTTTTTGAAAATATCGCACTCATAATACCTGATGCACCTGCACCAATAACTGCTATTTTTATAAAATCACTACCTTGAACTTAATAATTTAACTCATATAAGTATAAAATATTTTTTGCATTTAGTCAAATTTTTTATTATTTAATTTTTGAATTTTTACATTTAATATAATATCAATAAATTGTAGAAATATGTTATTTATTGTAATATAAAATTTCTCAAACAAAATTTTTAATATTTGAACAAAAAAATAGGAAGATAATAATCTTCCTAAAAATTTTCATTATAATTATTCAGCTGAAGTAAATGAAGGTCTTTCAACAAAACCACTCTTCAAACATGTAGTACAAACATTAATTCTCTTTACAGAGCCGTCAACAACAACTCTTACTTTTCTAATATTTGCTCCCCATGATCTACTGCTCTTTCTATGTGAAAAAGTTACTTTATTTCCAAATAATTTTGTTTTATCACAAATTGCACATCTTTTTGACATTTTCATACCTCCTTTTACAAACTCAAATTTAACATTAGTATTATATCATAGAACAATCGCCTTTGCAAGTCTTTAAAAACATCTTATTAAACATTTTTTCGTATCCATAAACTAAAGGTATTATCCCAAACTGATACTTTGTAAAAAACTTTCAAGATTTTCTTCAGTTATAATTTCTATTCCAAGCTCTTGTGCTTTTTTTAATTTTGAACCAGCTTTTTCTCCTACCACTAAAAAGTCAGTAGACTTTGCAACAGCAGATTGAACTATAAGACCATTTTGAGAAAAAATATCTTCTAAATCTTTTCTTTTGTAATTTTCAAAAGTACCTGTTATTACAATTTTCTTATCAGTAAATTCACTTTTTGAAATTTCTTCATAAGGAATTACTTCTATTCCTTTTTCAAGTAATTTATCCAAAGCACCTTTACTATATTCATCATTAAAAAATTCAAAAATAGAACTTGCAACAACCTCCCCAATATCATTAATATGCAGTAATTCTTCAATAGTTGCTTTTCTTAAATTAACTAAATTTTTATATTTTTTAGCTAAATCTTTTGCAGTTTTAATCCCTACATTTTTAATTCCAAGCGCATAGATAAAGTTTTCTAAATTTACATTTTTGCTCTCTTCTATTGAGTTTAATAAATTATTAACTTTCTTATCTTTAAATTTTTCTAGAGTGATAAGTTCATCATATTTTAAATCATAAATTTTATAAACTTTATCCACTCCTAATTTATCAAACAATAATTCAATAGTTTTTTCACTTAAACCTTCTATATTCATTGCATTTTTACTTGAAAAATGAACAAGTGAAGAAGTTAACTGTGGTGTACATGCTAGAGTATTTGTACAGAAAAAATGCACTCCATCTCTAATCAATTCGCTATTACAATAAGGACAATGTGTTGGCATTTTAATTTCTATCTCATTTCCATTATCTTCATCCATTGTTCCAAGAATTTCCGGGATAACGTCATTTGAACGTCTTATCAAAACTCTTGAATTGATTTTTACTTTCTTTCTTAAAATATCATCATAATTATTTAAAGTTGCCCTTTGAACAGTTACATCACCTATTTCAACTGGTTCTAAAATAGCTGTAGGAGTAACTTTTCCTGTCCTACCTACATTCCAAACAACTTCTTTTAAAATTGTACTATATTCTTCTGCCTCAAATTTATAAGCTATTGCAAATCTAGGAAATTTATTAGTATATCCAAAAAATTCTCTAAGTTCAAAGTCATTAACTTTAATTACAACACCATCTGTCAAATAGTCAACTTTTTTTCTTAAAACATCTATTTCTCTTATTTTATATTTTATCTCTTTTAGATTAAGACATTTTTTTTCATATTCATTTACTTTAAATTTATTTTCTTTTAAAAACGAAATCATCTCTTCTTGAGTTTTAAATTGCTCATCAGACTTAAAGCCAACATTGTAAATAAAAGCATCTAAATTTCTACTAGCTGTCTTTTTGGGGTCAAGATTTCTAATCGCTCCTGCTGCAGCATTTCTGGCATTTTTTAAAGGTACTTCTGCCGTCTCGTTATATTTTGCAAGGGCAGAGAGAGGCATAATAGCTTCTCCTTGAATTTCAACTAAACCTTTATAATCAATTTCAAGCGGGATACTTTTTATTGTCTTTACTTGTTCAAAAACTTCTTCTCCATATACTCCATTTCCTCTAGTAGATGCAGAAACTAAAATTCCTTTATCATAAGTTAGATTAATTGTAAGTCCATCAAATTTAAATTCAACATAATATTCCAAAGTCTTTTTAGTATTGTTTATAGAATTATATTCATTTAAAAGTTTTAAACATCTATTATGAAACTCTTCAAGTTCTTCAAAACTTTGCGCCTTTTGTAAACTGTAAAGCTCTTTTAAATGTGTATGTTTTTCAAATTTTTCTAAAACTTCTCCACCTACTCTTTGAGTTGGAGAATTTGGTAAAATTACGCCTGTTTCTTTTTCTAATTTAAGAAGTTCATCATAGAGTTTATCATACTCAGCATCACTTACAATAGGCTCGTCTAAAGTGTAATACTTATATGCCCAAAGATTTAATTTTTCTACAATTTCTTTCATTTTATCCATTATTAAGCCCTCTTTATACGCTTGTCTTTCTTTAAATCAAATAATTTAATACCTTCTCCATCAAATGCAACCATAAGCATAACCTTTGTTCCTGCTTTTTCACATTTAATTACAGTTCCTTCACCATATTTTTCATGTATAATCTTTTCTCCAACTTTGTAAACATCTTTAGAAGAAGTCTTATTTGGTTTTTGATAATGATTTAATGGTTTGTCCAGTTTTGTTCTTCCAAGATCTGCATTAGAAACATAAGTTCTGGAATAATCTGTATAAGCATCATTTCTAATTTTCGAAGTAGTAACTCTTTCTTCATCAAAATTAAATTCAAGATTAATGCTTTTATCGTCAACATAATTAATTATTTCATCTACAAAACTTGAAACTCTATAAAGATTTAATTTCCCATACATAGTCATACTCTTTGTTGAAGAAATAAAAAGTTTTTCTTTTGCTCTAGTAATAGCTACATAGAAAAGTCGTCTTTCTTCTTCAAGTCCATCATCTCTCTCTTTAATTGACCTTTCACTCGGAAATATACCTTCATTCATTCCTATAATAAATACAACTTTATATTCAAGTCCTTTTGCAGAATGAATAGTAGTTAAAGTAACAGTATCATCCGAATCTTCAGTCTTATCTATATCTGATAAAAGGCTATTTGTTTCAAGATATTCTAGCAATTTAGCTCCTTTATAGTTATTAGAAATTTCTTCCAAAAATAAATTTATATTTTCTGCCTTTTTTTCAAACTCTTTCTTTTCATTTTCTCTTAAATAATCTACAAATTTGATTGAATCTAAAAGTTCTTTAATCAAAATTTCAACTTCAGTATCTTCAACACAAGTGATAAAGCCGAAAATCATATCTCTAAAATTTTCAAATTCAGTTCTTAATTTTTTACTTACAGAGTCCAAAAATTCATTTCTAAATAGTCCATCAAAAAGACTGATATTTTCAGCATAGCAATATTCCTCTAGTTTTTGCAAACTTACATTTCCAATTGAACGCTTAGGATAATTTATTATCCTTCTAAAAGCATTATCATCCTTCGGATTTGCAATTAATTTTAAATATGCCAAAATATCTTTAATTTCTTTTCTATCGTAAAACTTTAGACCACCGACCATTCTATACGCAATAGAATTTTTTCTTAGTGCATTTTCAATTGCAAATGATTGAAAATTTGCACGATATAAAACTGCGATATCTGATAAATTATAACCTTCAAAAATCAAATTTGAAATATTTTGTGCAACTTCTATAGCCTCATAATTTTCATTTTGATAGCTTTTATAAATTATTTCATCTCCGCCCTTTTTTTTTGTCCAGAGATTTTTTTCTTTTCTATTTACATTATTTTTTATAAGTTCATTAGCACAATCCAAAATCTTTTGTGTTGAACGATAATTTTCTTCAAGTAAAATTATTTTTGAATTGGGAAAGTCATTTTCGAAATTTAAAATATTTGAAATGTTTGCACCTCTCCACCCATAAATTGATTGGTCGATATCTCCAACGGCACATACGTTTTTATATTTAGATGCTAAAAGTTTTATAATCTCATATTGGGAATCATTCGTGTCTTGATATTCATCAACATAAATATATTTAAATTTTTCAGAATAATAGTCCAAAACTTCAGGACATTTTTTAAAAAGTTCAATAGTTTTAAAGATAAGGTCGTCAAAATCTAAAGCATTATTCTTTATTAAGATTTCCTCATATTTTTTATAAATTTTTTCTACTACATCAGTATTATTTCCAAAGGAAAAATATTTTGAAAATTCACTTGATTTAACATTTTTGCCTTTAGCATCACTTATAATTCCAATAATAGCATTTTTGAACTCTCCAAGTACACTTTCCCAAGTAGGATTTTGTTTAAAAATCTCTTTTAAAACTAACTTTTGATCATCTCTATCATAAATAGTAAAATTATTTGAATATCCTATTTTTTCTATATTGAATCTTAAAATTTTAGAGCAAATTGAGTGAAAAGTTCCTATCCACATACTAGAAATATCTCTTTTAAAGATATTCTCTATTCTCTCTTTCATTTCCTTTCCGGCTTTATTTGTAAAAGTAATAGCTAAAATTTCGTATTCACTTACATTTTTTTCTAAAACTGCATAAGCGATTTTTGTAGTTAATACCTTAGTCTTTCCACTTCCTGCTCCAGCAAGAACCAACAATGGAGAACCAAAATGCTCCACAGCCTCTAATTGTCTATTATTTAATCCCTTCAATAAATCCATACATAACCTCATTACTTATTTATAAAAAAGCAATGGATTTACCATTGCTTAATTAAAATTTATTTTCCAATAGCTTGAACAATATCATTTGAAATTTTTACAATTTCAATATTTTCAATATTTTTGGCTTTTATTTGCACATTTTTACCAACATCTTCTTTCTTAACTGAAACATAAAGTTTTATGTCGTCTTCAGTTAGCTTAGCCAAGTCAGATTCATAGCCTCTCACAGTAACCTGAACCTTATTTTGTAAACCTTTCAATAGTATTTCTTTATCAGACTCATTCTCTATTGAAATATTAGACGTATCAATTTCAAAATTCTTTTCAATCTTTTTGTCAACATCAATATTAATAACAACCTTTAGATCATTATTAACAAGAGCTACATCAGATGGTAATTCCAAATTAAGATTATATGAACCTGATTCCTTTATTTGAGACAAATCAAAAGGTTTAGTGCTTATTTCCGAAATTTGTTCCAAACTTGTCAAATTTCCAACCAATGAAACTATATTAGGAACAATGTTTTTCTTTATAATTCTTACATCACTAGGTGGTGTATTTATTTCTACTAATTTTATTGGAACTTCTTTAAAGTTCTTAAATCCGATAGAAACATTAGTGTCTGTTTTACTAAGAGTCACTTTTTTAACTTCTTGATTAAGTTCATCAACAGCTACTATTTTAGATTGAACTACTTCATCACTATCTTTATTAGTAACATCTACAACACAAAGAACTTTCTTAACTTTATTTACATAACTAACCGGTCCACTTACTACAATTTCAGAATCAGCAGGTTCTTTTTTTGCTACAACTTGGTTTTTATTCTTTATTTGTCCAACTGTTTCAACTTCAACTTTATAAGTTTTACTTATTTCTTCATCTAAAGTAACTAGTAAATCAGTTTCTGAAGCTGATTTAAACTGAACATTATATGGAACTTTATAATTAATAGATAATCTATGTGCCCCAGATGTTATCCCATTTTGTAAATTCACCTCTGCAACTATATCACTTTTATTTACAGAATAAACATCACTTCTTTTTCCTGTTATAGTAACTGTTACTGTTGGATTTTCAGGACTTATTCTTATAAGTTTTCTAGATTCTAAAACAGATTGATTCTTAAAACTTACAGGAACATCATTAAATTGCCTTGTAACAACTGGATTAACTCCACCAATAACAAGAAACCACATAACTATTCCAACAGCCAATGAAATTACTTTTAATTTAAAATCTTTCTTAATTAATTCAATTATACTCTTTATATTAATCTTTTTTAACAATTTTATCACCTTGATTTTCAACAATTTCACTAACTTCTTCTTTTATATCTTCAATAATTTCTTTTTTTACTTCCTCTTTAAGTTCTTCCTTTGTTACAGATTCTTTTGAAATTTCTTTGTTTTCAAATAAATTTTGGAAAATTTCTTTTAATGAATTAGTATTTTTTTCTTCGACAACAAAATTTTCAACTAAATAATTTAGTAAGTATTCTTTTGAAACATTTCTATTTATTCTTGATTTTTCACAAATAGAAACATATCCTGTTTCTTCACTAACAACGATTACTATAGCATCTGATTTTTCTGAAATACCAATACCAGCTCTATGTCTTGTTCCTAGTTCCATTGATATTTGTTTACTATCAGTTAGAGGTAAAAAACAAGACGCTGCTATAATACGATCATGACTTATAACAACTGCCCCATCATGCAATGGAGTATTAGGAATGAAAATATTCATTAACAATTCATAGGAAACGTCAGAATTCAAAGAAATACCTGTTTCAATAATATCCCTAAGACCTGTCTTTCTTTCTAAAACCATTAAAGCACCAATTTTTTTGTCAGCTAATGAATATGTAGCCTTAACAATTTCTTCAATGACATTAGCATTACTACTTGATACTTCAAAATTAACAGGTTTTAAAAGTTTATTATTTCCAATATGTTCCAATATCCTTCTAAGTTCTGGTTGAAATACTATCAAAATAGCTATAAAACCAACAGTAACTGCATTATTTAAAATCCAACTTATAGTATAAAGTTTAAAAAACTCACTAAGTTTTGAAGCTATAAAAATAAATAGTATCCCTTTTATAAGTTGAGTTGCTCTTGTTCCTCTAATCAATGCAAATAACTTATAAAACATAAAACTAACTATAAATATATCTATAATATCTGTTATTCTTATAGTTGATAACAAAAAAAATAATTTATCTAAACCCATAAAATCACATCTTTCTAATTTTTATATTTTTCATATTAATTATAATACAATATCAACTAAAATTCAACAATTGTTAATATAGAAAAAACTTTCAATTAAATTGAAAGTTTTTGTAATTTGTACTCAATAAAAACATCTTCTCCGATATTTTTTTCTTTTCCGGTATTTAGTTCTACTACTTTTAATATCTTCTTATCGTTTTTCTTTAACTTTAACTGATACTCTATAAAAGCTCCTCTAAATTGTTTTGATAAAATTTCAGCAGGTTCTTCAGTTTCATAATCAACTATTTTGATTTTTTCCGGTCTAATAAAATTATCATTATCCAATTTATTTGAATTTCCAATAAATGATAGTGAGAACTCACTATTTGGAGAATTATATAGCTCAGTAACTGCAGAATTTTGAATTATTTTTCCTTCATTCATTAAAATAACTCTATCAGCCATTGTAAAAGCATCTTCTTGGTCATGTGTTACTAGTATTGTCGTCATTTTAAAATATTTTACAAGTTTCTTGATTTCATTTCTCATTGTAATTCTTAAATTTTTATCAAGATTTGAAAAAGGTTCATCAAGCAAAATAAGTCTTGGACTTATAACTAGACTTCTTGCAAGTGCCACTCTTTGCCTTTGACCACCAGATAACTCATGAATTTTTCTTTTTTCATATCCTTCAAGTCCAACAATTTTTAGCATTTCCACAGATTGTTTTATTCTATCTTGCTTTTTTACATTTCTAAATTTCAATCCATAAGCAATATTTTCTAAAACATTTTTATTACTAAAAAGTCCATAAGATTGAAAAACTGTTGAAATATTTCTATCTTCTGGATTTAAAGAACTTATATCTTCTCCATTTAGTATAATTTGTCCTGAATCGTTTTTAATAAAACCTCCAATTGAATTTAAAATGGTTGTTTTTCCACAACCGGAAGGTCCCAATATACATAGAATATTACCTTCTTCAAGAGAGAAGTTAATATCTTTTAAAACTTCCTTTTCACCATATTTCTTACATAAATTTTTTACTTCTAAGAACATAAGTATCTCCTAATTTATTTAAAATATAATTAATAAACATAAATAATAAACTAAAAATTAAGCAAATCAGAATTATCAATATAGCTAATACTGAAGCAGTGTTGTATTTACCACTATTTATGACATCAAACATTACAAGAGTCAAAACCTTTTGTGCTGGATATACAATGAAAATTATAGATCCAACTGTAGTCATAGTACTATTAAATCCATTTATCATGCTTATAACAAAATGATTTCTTGTATGTGATAAAATAACATCTTTAAAAATAAAGAATTCATTTGCTCCTAGGTCTTTTGCACTTAAAATTTGATTCTTATCTATTGTTTCTAAACTAGAACTAAAGACTTTAGTTGAAAAAGGAAGTTGCTTAAAAGTAACATTCAAAATAACTATTAAAGCAGTTCCTGTAATGTAAATTGGATAATTATTAAAAGCTAATATATATCCAATTCCAAAGAAAGTACCTGGTAACATATATGGCATAGTAGCAATAAAATCAAATATTTTTAAAAATTTTACATTTCTTATATGAATATAATATTGTAGTAAAAGTCCTATTAGACTACCAAAGAAAGCAGAAATCAAAGAATAATTAATACTTCTAAAAATAGTTTTATCTATATGGTCTTTAATTCCTATAAAGTGTTCAAATGTAAAATATAATTTTCCTTTTGAATAATCTGTAAAAGCAGATAAAATTATAGAACTATATTGTAAAATTAATAAAATCAAAAATATTGTTGATAAAAAAATTGCAAAGGAAAAAATAATACCTTTCTTTTCAATATTAACTTCTGACACATTAGATCCAAAATTTGTATTTGAAATTATTCTTGAATTCTTTATATAAAATATAAAAGTAAAAATAACTGGAATACAAAGTATTATATTCATAGCTCCAGCCTGAATAATATTTCCATCAGAAATAAAAACATTATATGATTTTGAAGCTAAAGTTTCAAAAGAACCACCTATTATTAAAGGTGTAGAAAAATCAGCAATACTTCTTATAAAACTTAAAATTGCAACAACTTTTATGCTAGGTAATAATTGAGGTAAAATAATATCTAAAATAATATTATTTGTTTTTGCACCTAAAGATCTTGCACTATTTATTTGCTCCTTATCAATATTATCTAGTGTAGATATAATCATAAGAGCACTCAAAGATATAAGCCCTATACTTTGCATTAAAATAACACCAAAAGAACCATAAGCATTAAATGAAAGCTTAAAAATATCATGTGTTATAAAACCTCTTCTTCCAAAAAGTTTTATATATGCTAATGATGAAACAAAAGGTGGAGATATCATTGTAATCATTAAAACAAATGAAATTAATCTCTTTATACTCTTTCTAATACTAAAACAAAAAATTCCAATAGAAACCGAAACAATTGTTGTAATTATGGTAGCAAAAATTGCTACAAAAATTGAATTATATAAAAGTTTACTCTGTGTTTTTAAAAAAGAGAATCCTTCTAAAGTAAATTTTCCTTCATTAAAAAATGTGGAAGTAAAAACTTTTAAGAAAGGAAATAAAATAAAAGTAAATAAACAAAAAACAAGAGTTAATATAATAATTACATCTAAAAATTTAAAATATCTTTTCATAACTTTAATTAATTAAAAAGGGAGATTGCTCTCCCTATTTTCTATTGTAAAACAACAAGATTTCTAAAAATATTCTCGATAAAAATTATCGTGAAATTTTATTTTCCTTGTGTTAATTCTGCCCATTTCTTAAGAATAGCTTCTCTTTGTGAACCAAAACTTTCTATATCCTCTTTTATAAATTTATCTTTAGGTAAGCCAAGATCATACCCTTTAGTTCCTTCAATTACCATTTGACTACCATCTTTTCCATCAAGTTCAGCAATCAATTGTTGATTTTCAGGCCTTAAAATAAAATCTTCAAATGCTTTTGCAACTTCAAGGTTTGGACTGTTCTTAAAAATTGCTACACCTTCTGGTACCCAGCACAAACCATCTTCTGGATAAATTGCAGTTAAATTATTTTTTTCAGCTACATCAAAAGCTGATTTATCAATTGGAATAATTCCTATTCCAAATTCTCCTGCTACTGTTTTTTCTTGTGGATCTTTTCCTCTTTTTCCATAGAACTTAACATTATCATTTAACTTTTTAAAATATTCCCAGGCCTTTTCTTCTCCATACTTATCTATAAGGCCTTTAACATTTGCAAAACTAGTTCCTGAAACAGCAGGATTTGCCATAATAATTTCATCTTTATACTTAGGATCTACAATTTCTTCCCAAGTTTTAGGTACTTTAAGTCCTTTTTCTTCTAAAATTTTATTATTTACTAAAAATCCTACAACTGTAACTCCCTTTGAAATCCAGTAACCTTCATTATCTTTAAATCCTTCTTTAATTTTATCAAATCCTTCAGGTTTATACATTTCTAAAAGACCATCTGATTTAGCTTTCATAAAGGCATCAATTCCGCCACCAAACCAAACATCAGCACTTGGTTTTCCACCTTCAGCTTTAATTTTAGCAATTACTTCTCCACTTGACATTGAAAGAAATTCAACTTTAGCCTTAGTTTCATCTGAAAACTTATCAAAAAGTTTTTTATATTTTTCAGACGTAGCTACAACATTTAAAGTTTTTCCTTCAAAGTTTTTAGTAGTTTCTACCTGTTTTTCTTCTTTTTTATCTTCTGCTTTTTTAGATTGACAACCAACTAACATTAAGCCAGCAAGCATTAAAGATAAAATTCTTGATTTTTTCATATTTTCCTCCTAAATTATCTAATCCATATTATTTTAATATAATTATGGAAATAAAATAAATGCAACTTTATCACAAAGGATAAAGATATAATTATTATATCATATTTTTATAATTTATCATAATTTATTTTAAGATAATAATATTATTTTTTATTATTGATATTACACTGATAATATAATTTTTAATAAACTAACAAATTTATATGAAATTATAATAAATTTCTATAATTAATGATAAATATTTTCAAAAAATTAGTTGAACTAAATAATTTAAAAGTACATTTTTTACTATTATTATAATATTTTTAAAAGATTTTTATTTAAATATGTTTTATTCCACTATATTTGTGGAATATAATAAAGGTATAAATTTTTATGGGAGGTGTTGTATGAAAAAAGAACGAAGTGAAATGATTCTACATGGTAATATTTACAAAATAATCGCAATAATATCCATTCCAATTATTTTAAACAATTTTATTCAACAGTTATACTCTCTTGCAGATGCCTTTTGGCTAGGAAAATTAGGAACAGCAGAATTTGCATCAACAAGTTTTACTTGGCCTGTTATTTTTTTATTTAATTCTATTGGGATTGGACTGTCAATAGCTGCTATATCTTTAATTTCTCAATTATTAGGTCGAAAGGATTATTTACATGCACAAAAATATGCGGATACTTTAATTAATATTTCTTTACTATTTTCTATAGTATTTATGTTGTTAGGATATTTTAGTGCTGATTTGATAGTAAAAATGATGGGTGCAACTGGAGATTTAGCAAAATATAGTATAATCTATTTAAAATATAGCTATCTTGGAATTCCATTTATATTTCTCTACTACATATATTCATCAATATTATCTGCTCAGGGCAAAAACACAATTCCTACAATGATAAGTACAATTTGTGTTATATTAAATATGATTTTAAATCCGATTTTTATTTTTGATATAATTCCTTTTACATCAATTTCAGGATTTGGACTTGGAGTAAAGGGTGCGGCTGTTGCAACAGTATTAACACAAGGAATAATGTGTATTGTTGGATTTATTCATTTAAGAATAAACAAAGATATTATTAAATTAAATCTAAATAGTTTAGTATATATTAAATGGGAAAAACATATTCTAAAAAGAATTTATAGAATTACTTTACCATCAGTAATAGGGCAAGTTGGAACTGCCATAGGTTTCATGATAATGAACTCATTTATTCAAAGCTATGGAACAGAAACTGTTGCAGCTTACGGTATGGTAAATAGAATAAGTGGACTTTTAAATATTCCTCCAGGCGGAGTAGGCTCTGCAATAACTTCAATTATTGGACAAAATATAGGAAATAATAATATTAAGAGAGTTAAAGAAACATTTAAAAAAGCTTCTATTATTATAATTATTATGTCAATTATAATTGCAATAATTAGTTTTATATTTAGATATGAAATTTTATCTTTCTTTATAAGTGCACCAAAAGATTCAGTACTTATGGTACAAGCAAATAGTTATATGTTCTATACATTAATAACTCTTGTAATGTTAAATATGTTTTTTGTATATCAAGGACTTTTCCAAGGTTCTGGAAATAGTAAGTATTCAATGGCTATAGATATGATAAGACTTTGGATAATAAGGCTTCCATTAATACTTTTTTTCAAGAATTTTACAAGTTATGGTGCAACAGGTATATGGCTTGCAATGGCAATTTCAAATGTATTAGTAAGTATGATTGCTCATGCAATATATTTAAAAGGCGGATGGCAACAAGGATCATTTTACAGATAAAATTAAGAGATAGAATTTTTAAAAGTTTAGGTTGGAATAATTTCCAACCTTTTTTTATTTTCTCTTTATATAAAAAGACTATTGCATCGATTGCAATAGCCTTTTTACCTAATCTACTATTTTTAATTTTATATTATTCTTGTCCTCAATTTCAACATAATTATTATCTTTTACATAATCAATCAAAACTTCGGCGATATCCCTCGTATCTTCTTTAAGAGTTTTAAGTTCTGGGAAAAACGAAAAATTTCCTCCACCAGTCGCTCTATAATTATTTAATACAAGTTTATATTTTTTATCTAAAATCAACTCTTCTCCATCAACTTTTACATATGTTATATAATTTTTACCACTTTTTGAAATGTTCATTGTATATTCTATTCCGTCAAGCATGTCATAATTATACATCTCTCTTTTTGGATATAAAAACTTTGGATTAATATCAATTTTATTATCCTTAACTATCCAATAAGTTGAAAGCTGTGTTAAATAATCTAAAATATTTTGCCCACTCATTTCTTTTAAAACTAATGTATTTGGAAATGGATAATTTAAAATTATATCTCTATATCTTAACTTTTTACCAAAACCAGGCATAACTTCAAAAAGACAACAAGAAGAAATATCCGCTCCCATTGTTTCTTTTTGAATTTTATTTATAAAACTTGTAATCGAATGTTTTTCCAATTGAGCAGTCTTTGTATCAGAAATATACATTTCTTTATTACAACTACCAATTTCAATATCCAACCATTTTTCCGTTTCATTTAAAACTTCTTTAAATTTTTCTTCCATTTCAAAATCAATTTCATATTCTGAAATATCTTTAAGATTAACTGAAATACCTTCATCAAATAAAATTTCCATACAAGTTGCACAGCCATCGGCACATTGTATTACAAGAGTGTCTTTTATCTTTCCTGTTAAAGTCCTATGTTGATGACCTGTAACTAAAACATCTATTCCGGAAATTTTATCACAAATCTCATATCCTACATTTTCTCCTGTCAAGTTTTCAGTAGGATTTCCATTTTCCAAATCTCTTTCAAAACCGCCATGATAAAAAACTACCACATAGTCAACCTTATCTCTAACAGCTTCAACTGAGTTTTTAACAGTTTCAAAAACGCTTAAGATTTCCAAATTTTCTAAATTTTTAGGATTTTCCCAATGGTCAATATAATCAGTTACAACTCCGATTAGTGCAACTTTTTTATTATCAATATCAATAATATCTGTATTTCCAAGTTTTTCATCTTTATACTTTACATTACTGGTAATACATTTTGCATTATTTTCTTTAACATAATTATATAAAAATTCACTACCATAGTTAAAATCATGATTTCCTATATTAATATAATCACAATGTATATGATTAAGAGCTTTAGCAACTATATTTTCTTTTAAATTAGCATTAGCATAGGTTACCAAAGGTGTTCCTTGATTTATATCTCCATTATCAACATAAATTACTTTTCCCTTTTTTCTTTCCTCTTTTAAAAAAGTTGAAAATCTTGAAAGTCCTTTACTAGCTATAGCAGAGTTTACAAAATTGTATGCCAATAAATTACCATGAACATCAGTGGTAGATAAAATTTTAAAAGCCATTAATATCCCCTCGCCAATTTTCTTCTTACATTATTAGAAAATACTTCTATAATTAAAACTAAAACAATTATTCCAACTAAAATTGATCCAACTTCATTCCAACGATAATTATTCATTGCAAAAATAAGTGGTGCCCCAATTCCACCCGCTCCAACAAGTCCAAGAACAGATGCATCTCTTAAATTCATATCAAATCTGTAAATAACTATAGAAATTAACTTTGAATAAATTTGTGGTAAAATTCCATATCTTATTTGCTCAATTTTAGTACAACCAATCGCAGAAAGTGATTCAATTATTCCAAAATCTAAATCTTCTATAACATCTATATATAATTTAGTAACCATTCCTATTGAAACAACAGACATTGTAAATACCCCAGCCAGCGCTCCAGGTCCTGTAACACCTATAAACATAAGTCCATAAATAAAAGCTGGAACAGTTCTAACACACATTGTAAAAAATCTTCCAATTACAGCTACATATTTTGAGACAATTTTCTTTGCAGAAATAAATGCAAAAGGAATAGAAATAATTGCTCCAATTATGGTTCCTAAAAACGCAATACACATTGTTTCAAAAAGTAAATAAATTACACCTTTATTATCAAGTCTAAAAAGAAATTCTACATCAGGATGTAATATTCCACTTATAATGTTTTTAGCAATAGTCATTGAATCTTTAACATCATCGCCTTTTTTAATAGACATTGCTGACCAAACTAAAAGTCCTAAAACTATTACGATAACTGCAATGATATAAGTATAAGATTTTGGCTCTTTTTTTAATTTTTCTTCTACTTTTGAATTCATCATTTCCATTACTCCAACCTTCCTCTAAAATGTTCACTTATAATTTCTATTACAAAAACAGTTAAAAGTAATAAAAATACTATGGTACCAACTTTTGAATATTCTCTCCAACCGAGTTTTTCATTCAAAATCATACCAATACCACCTGCACCAACATAACCTAAAATCGCTGCATATCTAACATTACCTTCAAAGTTAAATAGTGCTGTTGAAATATATGAAGGTAAAACAACTGGTAATATAGCATATCTAAAAGCATAGAATTTAGTAAATCCCATAGATTCCATACATTCAAAAGCTCCCATATCAACAGTTTCAATTGATTCATATAATAATTTTCCAACATAAGATAATGAAAAAATAAAGATTGCGACAGTTCCTGCAAAAGTACCAAGACCCCATATATAAGTTGCTATTAAAGCACAAACAAGAGAAGGTAGAGTTCTTAAAATACTTAAAAATAATTTAAAAAATCCATTTACAAATTTATTTTTAGTTATATTGCTGGAAGCTAAAATTGCAATAGGTAATGAAACTAATGCTCCTAAAAATGACCCCATCAAAGACATTTTTATAGTATCAAAAAGTGGAGTTAAAACTTCTTTAGAATAACTAAAATCAGGTGGAATCATCCCTTTTAAAATATTAAAAAAGTTTCCAAAATTTTTAAATACTTCAAAATTAAAACCAGTAACCTTTACTGAAATATACATTAAAAAAATTACGATAACTGTAATTAAAGGAGTTTTTGAACGTGGCCTGAAAGCAACTTTTCCATTATCTAAAGTTATCTTTTCTTTTGGAAATATAGTATCAAATATATTTTTCATATTATTCTCCAGTTTCAAATAAATCTTTTTGGTAAATTTTATCTAAGATTTCCTTTGTAATATCACTTGCTGATCCATCATAAACAATTCTACCTTTGTTTATTCCAACAACTCTATCACAATATTTTAAAGCTAAATCTACGTCATGAATATTAATTAAAATTGTAATATTATTTTCTTTATTAATTTTTCTAAAATCTTCCATAACTTGATTTGAAGTTACAGGATCTAGAGCGGCAACTGGTTCATCGGCTAAAATAATTTGAGGGTTTTGACCTAAGGCTCTTGCTAAAGCTACTCTTTGTTGTTGACCTCCCGAAAGTTGGTCAACTCTTACATAAGCTTTTTCCAACATATCTACTTTATCTAAAGCTTCTAAAGATTTTATCTTGCATTCCTTAGGAAATATCCCAAAAAATTTTCTAAAACCTGTTAAATCCGGAACAAATGCAGTTAAAACATTTTTTATAACTGTAGTTCTTGTAACTAAGTTGAAAGATTGAAAAATCATTCCAATTTTTCTTCGAAATTTTCTAATATCTGATCCACTTAATTTTTTTACATCAACATCATTTACAATTAATTCTCCTGAAGTAATTTCATGCATCTTATTGACACATCTAATTAATGTAGATTTACCTGATCCAGAAAGTCCTATAATCGCTACAAACTCTCCCTGATCTATTTTTAAATCGATATCGATTAATCCCTTTGTTCCATTAGGATAAACTTTACTAACTTTTTTAAATTCTATCATTTTTTTCTCCATATATTTTGTTAAAAAAGGAGAGATTTCTCTCTCCCTAATACTCACACAATTTAATTAATTCATCATTATTTTAATTTTTTTACAATATCTTGAGCTTTTGCTTCATTATCGTAGTCGCTATCCTTTGCTGGTTGATAACCTTCATGACTATAAACAGATATAACTTTTTTCCCTTCTTCAGTTTTAGCTATTTCAATAAGTGATTTTTCAAGAGCTTTTTTGAATTCAGGTGTTATATTCTTAGATTTTTTAGAAACACTTACAGTATCATTATATATAGGAGTTGTAACACCAATTAGATTTGTATCTTCCCAAATAGATGTTTTTCTTCCATAATTTTCAGTCCACTTCTTTTCTTGATCAAGTCTAGCATCAGCATATGTACAAAGTACATCTACTTGACCTGAAGCAAGTCTAGCAAAAGCAGAACCGTAAGAATCACTTAAAATTGCATTATTTCCTAAATCTTTAATAGTTTTTCCGAAATTTTCATTTAACCAAAGAGTTGGATAAATATATCCTGCAGGTGAAGTTGGATTCATAACACTCCATTTTAAATCTTTTACATCATCCCAAGTTAATTTTTCTCCAGCATTTACTTTTTTAGCTATAGCTTGTCCTTTTTCAGATGGTCCAGCAATAATTAATGCTCTATAAGAAGTAACTTGATCTTCTGTTTTCTTTGTAGGTTTTTGTTCGTTCCAAACTTTAGCAGAATCATCATTTACAGATAATCCTTTTCTAGTAGCAGTCAAAAGAACTTCCGCTCCATCTCTATATAAAACATAAGTTCCCGCTGGAATAAATCCAATATCAAGTGTTCCAGCATTAAGTCCTTCTCCTACCGCTTCAAAACTTGTTCCAACTGTTATTTCAACATTTTTAACATCATATCCTTCTTTTGCTAATTGTTCCTTTAATAAATTCTTTAAAGGTTCAGTTGCAGTAACTATTTCTGACGGTTCTCTTGAAGGTACAAAACCAATTGTAAGTTTTTCAATAGTAATTTTTCCATCAGCAGATTTTTTTTCTTCTTTTTTAGAGCCACAGCCCACAAGAAGTCCTGCACTTAAAACAAGTGCCAAAGATGAAATTAAAATTTTTTTAAATATTTTCATAATTCCCCCTATATATTAGTGAAACATAAATTGTATGATTTGCCCTTATATTATATCATTTTAGAAAACTGTTTACAATTATAATAATGACTTTTTTTCGACTTTTTATAACAAAATTTTTAAAAATAATATATCTAAATTATTTTTAAACATAGTTTTTTATGCCATTTTAAGTTAGTTAAATTTAGAAATATTGTATTTTAACAATAAAAAAGCAAGTTAAAAATAACTTACTTAATTATAAATATTAATAAACTCCACATAAGCATACAGCCCATACAAAATTACAATTAGACTTTTTTAATTCTTTATAGCATTCATCAATTGTTGCACCACTTGTATGTATATCATCTAATAGTAAAATATTCTTTCCCGTTAAATCACAATCAACTAAAAAAGAATTTTTTAAATTTACGCTTCTTTCTTCAAGGGATAAAAAATGTTGTGATTTTGTATTTTTTATCTTATGAAGATTATCAAACAACTGTATGTTTGAGTACTTTGAAATTTCCTCTGCAAGAAGTTTTGAATGATTATATCCTCTAAGTTTAATTTTCTTTTTACTTGAAGGAACATAAGCAATATAATCTATCTTTTCAAGCAAAGATTTATCTAAATTGTCATATATCAACTTTCCAAAAGGATTTTTTAAATATACTCCATTTTCAAACTTAAATTCCTTAACTTTTGTCTTTAGTATTCCAGAATAATAGAATAAAATATCTTTTTTAAAACAATTCTCACCATAATCATTAAAAATTTCCTTATCATATTTTCTGATTTTGGATATACAATCCTCACACAAATAAAAGTCTTTTACAATATTATCTTTACAGAAAAAACAATAATCTTCATTAAAAAAGAAACTTTTTAAAAATTTTTTTATCATTACAACAATTCCTCTACAAGACCGTAAAAATGTTTAATTCTATTTTCCAGATTAGAATATCTGCTATTTATAGTGTTGTTTCTAATCATATTGTTCATAACATTCTTATCTCCAACTAATACAATATTTTCCTTAGCTCTTGTAATTGCAGTATATAATAAATTTCTGGTTTGAAGTAGTCTATATCCGTCAAACATAGGAATAATTACAGATTTAAATTCAGAACCTTGAGACTTATGTATAGTTATTGCATAAGCTAATTCTAAATTGTCTAAATCTTCTAAGGTATAATCTATAAGCCTCTTATCATCCATTTCAACTGTCAACTTCTTACTTGATTTATCAATGAAAATAATATGTCCCATATCTCCATTATATACGCCAAAATTTTCTTCTCCATCATAATCAAAAAATGAAAGATTATAATTATTTTTAGTCTGCATGACTTTATCATTAACACGAAAGAGTTTATTACCAACTAAAAGTTCATCTGTTTCTTCATTTTTTGGATTTAAAATATCCTGTAATAATCTATTTAATTCAAAAACTCCACAAATTCCTTTTCTACTTTGAGTAAGAATTTGAATATCTTTAGAAAAATCATAACCATAGGCTTTTGGAAGTCTTTTACTAATCAAATCAACTACAATATTTCTGGTAATTGCAGGAGATTCAGTTTTCAAAAAGAAAAAATCACTATTTTTTTCATTTAAAATCGGTTCTTGTCCATTATTAATTTTATGAGCATTAACTATTATATTACTATTTTCAGATTGTCTAAAAATGTCAACAAGCTTAGTATATTTTATCTTTTCAGAATTAATTAAATCTCTTAAAACATTTCCTGCTCCAACACTTGGTAACTGATCAACATCTCCAACTATGATTAATCTGGTATTATCCTTTATTCCTCTTAAAAGTTTTTCAAAAAGTACCACATCAACCATACTCATCTCATCAATAATAATTACATCAGTATCCAAAGGATTATCTTCATTATATTCGAAATGTCCAATATCATCATAACTGCTTGGAATATATCCTAACATTCTATGAATAGTCTTAGCTTCTATCCCTGTAGTTTCTTCGATTCTTTTTGCAGCTCTACCTGTTGGAGCACAAAGAGAAATATTATATCCATTATCTAAATATATCTTTGATATTGTATTTATTATTGTGGTTTTCCCTGTGCCCGGGCCACCAGTTATAATAGAAATATTCTCTTTAAAACAAGAGCTTATAGCATTTATCTGAATGTCTGACAGTTTTATGGACAAACTTTTGATTGCAGTTTTAATTTCCTTATCAATATCAAATAAAATTTTGAAATCTTCATTTAAAGCCATTTTTGCAAGTTTACTCGCAATATAGCTTTCAGAAATATATAAATAATCTAAATAAACATTTGATTCTTCAAATGAATTATCTATAACTACTTCGGAAGATAAAAGTAAATTCATATATACAGGTTCTATAAGTTCTGTTTCAACTCCTATAAGTTTAGAAACTTCATCAGTAAGTTTTCTCTTAGGATAGTATACATGTCCAAAATTTATAGCTTTTTGATTTAAAACGTAAATAATAGCTGATTCGATTCTATAAGGACTATTTTTATCTAAATTATTCTTTAGAGCTATCTCATCAGCTTTTAAAAAGCCAATCCCTTTTACATTTTTAATCAGTTTGTATGGGTTTTCATTAATAACTTCTAAAGTATTTTCACGAAAAATATTATAAATCTTTTTAGATAAACTTAAACTTATACCAAGCCCACTAAGGTGAAATAAAATATTTTTGCTAAATTTCAATTCTTCAACTGATTTTTTTATTTTCTCAATACTCTTCTTTCCAATACCTCTAACTTCAATCAATCTATCGGTCTCATCAAAAACTATATTTAAACTTTCTTTACCAAATTGTTCAACTATATAGGTAGCATTCTTAGTACCAATAGTAGAAATAATTCCGCTAGCTAAATATTTTTGAATTTCAGTAATAGAACTAGGTAATTTTTTTTGATAAGAAGTTACATTAAGCTGTTCTCCATATTTGTTATCATATGTGAACTCCCCTTCAACTTCTAAACTTTCTCCAACATTAACAGAATCAAAAATTCCTACAATTTTGATTTCACCATCACTTGTATTCAAGTCAAAAACAGAATATCCATTTTCTTCATTTACATATCTGACCTTTATAACTTCTCCTGTTAATTTCATAAATTCTCCTGTATATAAATTTAGGAAACTATAACTAGTTTCCTAAAAAATTAATCTTCTATTCTTTCAATATTAGCACCCAATGATCTCATTTTACCAACAAAATCATTATATCCTCTATCTATATGATATATATTTCCAATGGTTGTAGTACCTTCAGCAACAAGCCCCGCTAAAACAAGCGCAGCTCCCGCTCTTAAATCTGTAGCGTTAACTTCTGCTCCAACAAGTTGTCTAACGCCGGCAATTCTAGCTTCTTTCCCACTTGTAGCAATTATAGCTCCCATTTTATTAAGCTCTTCAACATGCATAAATCTATTTTCAAAAACTGTTTCTGTAACTTTTGCTTGGTCTTCACATACACACAAATAAGCCATAAATTGAGCTTGAACATCTGTTGGAAAACCAGGATAAGGTAAAGTCTTAATATCTGTACCTTTAATCTTATCTCCACCCTTTACAAAAATTGAATCCTCATCTTCATTTACAACAACATAAGCACCTGTTTCTTTCAATTTAGCAATAACAGGTTTTATATGATTTGAAATACAATTTTGAACTACAACTTTTCCGCCTGTAATTGCAGCAGCTATCATAAATGTAGCAGCTTCTATTCTATCAGGAATAATAGTATGAACTGTACCACCTAATTTTTCTACACCTATAATTCTAATAGTGGAAGTTCCTGCTCCTGAGACTTTCGCTCCCATTTTATTTAAAAAGTTTCCTAAATCTACAATTTCAGGCTCTTTTGCAGCATTTTCAATTATAGTTTCACCTTTAGCTAGAGTTGCAGCCATCATTATATTTTGTGTTGCACCTACTGATGGAAAATCCAAATAAATTGTATCTCCATAAAGTTTTTCGCATCTTGCTGAAACTTTATCAGGTTCTTCTTCAATTAAAGCCCCTAAAATTTTAAATCCCTTTAAATGCAAATCAATTGGTCTAGAACCTATAGCACATCCACCTGGTAAAAACGCGTCCGCTCTTCCAAATCTTGCAAGTAATGGACCCATTACTAAGAATGATGCTCTCATCTTTTCCATCAAACTTCTATCAGTTACAAAAGAATTAATCTTACTTGAATCAATAGAAACTCTATTTTCAGATAAAAATTCAACTTTTGCACCTAAACTTTCTAAAACTTTTAAAATTATCTTAACATCTACTAAATTAGGAACATCTTCTAGCACTATTGGTTCAGTTCCTAAAAGTGAAGCAGCTATAATAGGTAGTGCTGCATTTTTTGCTCCATCAATCTTTACAGTACCTTCTAAAGGAGCACTTTTTCTTACTAATATCTTAGGCAAACAAATCCCTCCAAAATATTTTTTATTTAAATATAAATTTTTTCTCAATTAATAAATTTATTTCATTATGCTAAAAATACATCTATCCTTATAACATATAAACTTACAATTATTATACCACATTTATGACATATTATTAAACTATTTATTATTTTTCTTAGATTTATATCTTAATTGTGAATCCAATATCTTCTTTCTCATTCTTAAACTCTTTGGAGTCACTTCAATATATTCATCACTTTCAATAAATTCCAACATTTCTTCCAAACTCATAATCTTTGGCGGACTAAGTTTTAAAGCATCATCAGATGCTGATGATCTAATATTTGTTTGTTGTTTCTTTTTACAAACATTAACTTCAATATCAAGTCCCTTAGCATTAGAACCAACAACCATTCCTTCATAAACTTCCGCTTGAGGAGAAATAAATAATATTCCTCTTTCTTGTGCTGAATTTAATCCATAAGCTGTTGCAACACCAGTTTCAAAACAAATTAATGAGCCAACATTTCTCTTTGGAATTTCACCTTTGAAAGGTTCATAACCTTTAAATTCAGTATTTAAAGTTCCACTTCCTCTAGTATCAGTTAAAAACTCTGAACGATATCCAATAAGTCCTCTTGCAGGAATATTAAATATAAGTCTTGTATATCCTGCTTGTGAAGGATTCATATTAACTAAATCAGCTTTTCTTTGTCCTAACTTTTCTATAACAGAACCAACAAATTCTTGATCTACATCTATTGTTACAGTTTCTATTGGTTCTAATAATTTACCATTTTCATCTTTTTTGTAAAGAACTTCAGGTTTTGAAACTTGAAATTCATAACCTTCTCTTCTCATATTTTCAATTAAAACTGAAAGATGAAGTTCTCCTCTTCCAGAAACTCTAAAACTATCAGTTGAATCTGTGTCTTCAACCCTTAAACTTACGTCTGTTTCTAATTCTTTATAAAGTCTTGCACGAATTTGTCTACTTGTAACAAATTTCCCTTCTTTCCCAGCAAAAGGAGAATTATTAACTATAAAATTCATAGCAAGAGTAGGTTCAGAAATCTTTACAAATGGAAGAGGTGTTATATCTTCCAAAGAACAAAGAGTATCTCCAATACTAATTCCTTCAACCCCTGTTACCGCAATAATATTTCCTACAGAAGAGCTCTCAACTTCTTTTCTAGATAAATTTTCAAATTCATATATTTTAGTAATCTTTATTTTCTTATTTATACTGCTGTCATTATAATTTACAATTACAGCATCATCTCCGAGTTTAACACTACCACTTTCAATTTTACCAATACCTATTCTACCTACATATTCACTATAGTCAGTAGTAGAAATAAGCAATTTAAAAGGTGCTTTTTCATCTCCTTTTGGTGCAGGAATATAGTCAACAATAACATCCAAAAGAGTTTTCATATCTTCAGTCTTTTTGTTAAAATCCATGGTTGCATATCCAGATCTTGCAGACGCAAAAACAAAAGGACTTTCTAAATAATCTTCAGATGCATCAAGTTGGATAAATAAATCTAAAACTTCATCAACAACTTCTTCACATCTAGCTTCAGGTCTATCAATTTTATTTATGCAAATAATGGTTGGCAATTTAAGTTCAAAAGCTTTTCTCAAAACAAATTTAGTTTGAGGCATAGGTCCTTCAAAAGCATCAACTACTAGTATAACTCCATTTGCCATTTTTAAAACACGTTCAACTTCTCCACCAAAATCGGCATGTCCTGGTGTATCAATTACATTAATTTTTATTCCATTATAATCAATGGCAGTATTTTTTGAAAGAATTGTAATTCCTCTTTCTCTTTCTATATCATTTGAGTCCATTACTCTTTCTTTTACGTCTTGATTTTCTCTAAAAACACCGCTACTTTTTAATAAACAATCTACCAAAGTAGTTTTACCATGGTCAACATGTGCTATAATCGCAACATTTCTTATATTTTCAATATTTCTCATATACTTTCCTTTCTATATTATATATCCAACGCATAACAATTAATTATAGCATATATACGTAAAAAAGTAAAATAGTTTTATTGATTTTATGCTATTTTTACTTCTGATTTGATAAGCTCTGAATAACATTTTTATTTAATAAGAACCCCACCCTTCCACGATGCTTTACATCGGGTGGATTCACGGGAACCTTGTTGTTTCACAATAAAAAAGGCAATCCATTTCGAATCGCCAATTATAAAAATAAATCTTAAATTTTAATTCTAGTAAAATAGTGGTCTTCATTTTCGGTAAATATGTAAGCTCCACAGTTTAGCTGAGTTTTTAAAGAGTATGTATTATCCTTATTTACACTCATATAAATTTCATCCTCTTTTATTTCATCTTTTATAAGCTCGATTACTAATTTAAGGCCTCTTGTTGCATAGCCTCTTTTTCTATATTTTTTTATAATTCCATAACCGATATGCCCTGCTCCCTTTCTTAAAGAGTCATTAAGTTTTTTTCGCACTTTAAAAAGACCCGCAATTTCATCATCGTCCCATAGGAAATAATAATTTTGAGGAACTCTGTTCGGTTTTAAGTCAATTCCCTTAGATTGTTTTTCACAAGTTGGAATTATCTCATTTACAAATTCTTCAAATGAAACATTATAAAATTTATTCTCAAATCCATTCTCATCTTTAGGAATCGAAGTTATTGCAATATATTCTTTCTTTGCATCTTCAATATTCATCTCTTTTAAAAATAGCATATAATCACCTTAAATTTCTATAAATTTCTGAGCATAATCGTCTTTTATATTCAACTCATCTATTTTATTTTTTATTTCTTCATATTCAACATACAATCCTATTAAACTCTCAAATTTATTATCGTATCCAATATTGATTTTTTCAATTCTTCCACCTTCAATTTCAACAGTATAATCTCTTTCTTCATCTAAGATAAAAGTACATTTAGGAGATTGTCCATATATCCAGTCTTTTGTTGCATATTTTTCAGATTTTATTTTTTCTATTTTTAAAATATCATCTTTTGTTAATTCATAAATTTCATAATCCTCTTGAGTTTTTAAAATTTCATTTTTTAATTTTTCTAAAAAATCTGAAATTTCATAATCCAGTTTTGAAATTTCTTTTAAATTTGCAACACTGCTCTTAACAGATTTTGCAGATTTTGAAATAATTTTTTTGTTTTCAACATTCAATGCATTTCTTAAATTATTTAAATTACTATCAAATAAAATGCAACCATGATGTAGAACTCTTTTCTTTCTCATAAATTGAGAATGTCCACAAATTTTCTTTTCTTCAACTCTAAAATCATTTCTAGGAGAAATATTAGCATCAATATTCAAATTTAAAAGAGCTTTATACATCGGTTTTAAAAATTCCTTAAAATCAAGTGCAGTATCTCCTGTTGTATTTGTTATGTAAGTATAATTTAGATTTCCAAAATCATGAACAACTGTCCCACCACCGGAAAGTCTTCTAGCAATCTTAATATTATTATCAAAACAGTATTTCATATTTACTTCTTCAATTAAATTTTGGTGTTTTCCAATAACTACAGATGGTTCATTTATCCAAAGCATAAAAACTTCATCTTCCTTAAATTTTTCAAAAATATATTCTTCCATAGCCAAGTTAAAATATACATCTGTAATTTTATTTTTAATAAAAATCATAATTTCTCCTCAATTTCAAAAGTATTAGAACTATTTTATCATATTCATTAAAAAAAGGATAGAACTTCTATCCTTTTTCAATAGTTATATTTTTTTACTTTTTAGGTAAATGTACACTAACTCCTTCTACATCAGCAATCGCTTCATAGATTGCTTCTGAGAAAGTTGGATGTCCAAATACCATTTTAATTGCTTCTTCGACAATAACTTCTGATTGCATTAAAACTGAAACTTCATTAATCAATTCAGATGCTCTAGGTCCAACAATATGAGCTCCTAATATTTCTCCATATCTTGCATCAGAAATAATCTTAACCATTCCTGATGAATCCCCGTGAGCTAAAGCCCTTCCGTTTGCACTGTAATTGAATTTACCAACTTTAACATCATAAGATTTTTTAGCTTCTTCTTCAGTTAAACCTACACTACCTATTTCAGGATATGTGTAAATTGCTCTTGGAATAATATTGTTATTGTACTTGTCTGATTTGCCTTCAACTATTTCTGAAGCAGCAATATATCCCATTTTAAATGCAGTATGTGCAAGAAGATTTTTACCATTAACATCTCCAGGAACATAAATATTCTTTAAACTTGATTGCATTTTTTCATTAGCAACTACATTTCCATTTGAAACTTCAAGTTTTACATCTTTTAATGCAGTTAAATCAGCTTCTCTAGTTGTAAGTAAAATTACTTTTGCACTAGCAACTTCTTCTGAACCTGCTAATACTTTTTCTCCAGAAATTTCTGTAATTTCTTTACCAAAGATAAATTTAATTCCTGATTTTTCTAAAGACTTGATTAAAATTGAAGAAACTTCTGAATCTACAACTTCAATTGCTGATTCTTTTCTTTCAACAACAGTTACTTTACTTCCAAAAGAACTGAATATTTGAGCCATTTCAACTCCAATATAATCCGCTCCAATTATTACTAATGATTCAGGTGCTTCTTTTAAATCCAAAGCTTCATCAGTATCTATAACATTTGAATTATCTGAACCTTTAATATTTTTAACACATTTAGATCCACCAGCAAAAATTACAGAACCACATACAAGTTCTTTTCCACTTTCTAAAGTAACATTTCCATTTGAATTAATATAAGCTGTTTCTTTAAACATTTCTACTGAATTGCTCTTTAATAAGAATTCAACACCAGCAGTAAGTTTCTTTACTATAGAATTTTTGAATTTTAAAGCCTTTGCAACATCAATAGTAGCATTATCATTTTCTAAAATAATTCCTCTTTTGCTTGATGATTTAATTCTTTCTAAATCTTCAACATTTTGTAAATATGTTTTTGTTGGAATACATCCTCTATTTAAGCAAGTACCACCAAATTTGTTATTTTCTGCTATTGCAACTTTTGCTCCTTTTTGAGCAGCTTTAATTGCTGAATAATAACCTGCAGGGCCTCCACCAATTACAACAACATCATATTCACCGTCTTTTAATTCTTTTTTAGTTTCAGCTTTAACTTCAACAACTTTTTCTTCAGGTTGTGCTTTAACTTCTTCCTTAACTTCTTCTTTAGCTGGTGCTGAAGCAGTTTCAGGAATAACATCTCCTTCATCTCCTATATATGCAATAGTTGTTATAACCGGAACAATTTCTCCATCTTGTTTTAAAATTTTAAGCAAAGTTCCTGAAGCTTCAGCTTCAATTTCCATATTAACCTTATCAGTCATAATTTCTAGAATTATTTCTCCAGCTTCAACTTTGTCTCCCTCTTTTTTAAGCCATTTTACAATTTGACCTTCTTCCATTTCACTACCAGCTTTTGGCATTATTACTTCTGTTAACATAATTTTCTCCTCACACTAAACTAAAATTGAAATAGGATTTTCTAAATAATTTTTCAAAGTATTTAAAAATTTAGCAGCTTCCATTCCATCAACAACCCTATGATCAACAGTAATTGATAATTTCATAATAGGTCTTACAGTTATTTCTCCATTTACTACAACAGGTTTATCAACAGTTGCACTTACACCTAAAATTGCACTATTAGGTTGATTTATAATAGGAGCAAAAGAATCAATTCCAAACATTCCTAAATTACTAATAGTGAATGTACTATCTTCTAATTCTTCTGACTCTAATTTCATTTCAACAGCTTTTTTAGTTAAGTCCTTTAATGAAATCATAAGTTCTCTTAAATTCATTTTCTCAGCATTTTTAACAACCGGAGTTAAAAGTCCACTTTCAAGACCAACAGCCATAGCAAGATTTACATATTTATGAAGTAAAATTTTAGTTCCATCGGCTGATAAACTACAATTTACATATGGATGTTTCATTAAACTCTTCACAGTTGCTAAAGAAATTATATCTGTAATAGTAAGTTTATATCCTGTTTCATCAATTAATTGTTGCATAATATTAGCTCTTAAGTTTTTAACTTCAGTCATATCAACTTCTATATTTGCTACAAAAACTGGAGCTGTGAAATAACTTTCACTCATTCTCTTAGCAACAGTTCTTCTCATCATTGACATTGGAACTTCTTCAACTTCACCATATGATTTTTTAACTTCTTGAGTTTCAACTTGTTGTTCTTCAACTGCTTTTTCTGTAGAAATTACATCTTTATTTGTTAGAAATTCTAAAACATCTTCCTTTAAAATCTTACCATTAACTCCAGTTCCAGTTACCTTAGTTAAATCAACACCTTCAACTTCTGCAATTTTTTTAGCAAGAGAAGAAACTTTAATAATTCCAAAATTTTTAAAATTTAAAACATCTTCTTTTTGAATTCTTCCCTTAGGGCCTGTTCCTTTTAGCAATGATAAGTCGATATTATTTTGCTTAGATAAAAATCTTGCAGCAGGTGTTGCTCTTAATTTTATATCAGACATAATTTCCTCCTATCTATTAACTGCTTTTCTAATTGTATTTTTAATATCTTCAACACTTGGTACAATTACTGCTTCTAAGTTTTTAGCAGAAGGTATATTTGTGTCGGCTCCAGCAAGTCTATAAATTGGTGCATCTAAATAATCAAAAGCATCACTTTCAGCAATTCTAGCTGAAATTTCTCCACCAAATCCACCTGTTTTAAATGAATCATGGCAAAGAACAAGTCTTCCTGTTTTCTTAACAGATTCAACTATCAAGTCTTCATCTAAAGGTACTAATGTTATTGGGTCAACAACTTCAACACTAATTCCTTCAGCTTTTAATTCTTCAGCTGCTTGTAAAGCTCTTTCTAACATTCTTCCCCAAGAAACTAAAGTTACATCTTTGCCTTCAACTTTAACTTCTCCTTTTCCAATTTCAACGATTTCTCCAATCTTTACTTCGCCTTTTCTTCCAAAAAGGGCTTTAGATTCAATGAAAATTACTGGATTATTATCTCTTATTGATGCTTTTAATATTCCATAAGCATCGTTCACTGTTCCAGGAGCAACAACTTTTAATCCCGGAATATGACAGAACCATGATTCAAGAGCCTTGCAGTGTTGAGCAGCGGCTCCAGTACCAGATCCAGACGCACAACGATAAACAACTGGAACACTTACTTCTCCACCTAACATATATCTCATTGGAGCAGCTTCATTTACTATAGCATCCATTGCTATTGTAACAAAATCCATAAAAGTTAAATCAACGATAGGGCGCATTCCAACAGACGCTGCACCTGCGGCAGCTCCTGCTATAGCAGCTTCACTTATAGGACAATCTCTAACTCTTTCTTCTCCAAATTCTTCAAGCATTCCGACAGTAGTTCCGAAATCTCCTCCGAAAATACCAACATCTTCTCCCATTAAAAATACATTTTCATCTCTACGCATTTCTTCGGACATCGCCTCTTTTATTGCTTCACGCAAAGTCATAATCTTTATTTCACTAGCCATAATCTTCTCCTATTAAATAATATTAAGCATAATTGTCAGTACAAGCATCTTTTTCATCTGCTAAAAGTGATTCCTTAGCAAATGTTATTGCATCAGCGATTACTTTCTTTACACTTTCTTCCATTTCATCAAGTTCACTTTCAGTCGCAATTTTATTTTCAACCAAATATTTTTTAAATGCAACATTTGGATCTTTTTCTTTCCATTCGTCAACTTCTTTTTTATCTCTATATTTTCCTGCATCTGAAGCAGAGTGACCAAACCATCTATAGCTTTTCGCTTCAACCAAAACAGGTCCATTACCTTCCCTAGCGTAATCAAGTGCTTCACTCATAGCATCATAAACATCTAAAACATTATTACCATCTTCAACATAAATTGATTTCACTTTATAAGCCTCTGCTCTATCAACAACCCTTTCAACAGTCATTGATCTTTGTTGAGACATTGAAATACCATATTTATTATTTATTACATAAAATATTAAAGGTAATTTCCATATTGATGCCATATTTAAACATTCATGAAAACTTCCTTCATTTGTAGCACTTTCACCCATGCAACAAACAACAACATTTCCTGTCTTTTTCATCTTTTGAGCAAGAGCAGCACCTGTACTTAAACCATGTCCACCGCCAACAATACCATTACATCCCATATTGTTTACTTCCAAATTGTAAAGATGCATACTGCCTCCACGGCCTTTACATTGACCAGTAGATTTCCCCAAAATTTCTGCCATCATTTTATTTATATCAATACCTTTTGTAATTGTTTGACCATGTCCTCTATGATTTGAATACATTAAATCTTCTTTTCTCATGGGATAAATAGCACCTACATTCGCAGCTTCTTCTCCAACAGAATAATGTGTCATTCCATGAATAAAACCTCTTGAATATAATTTACTAAGTTCCATATCAAAATGTCTTATAAGTAACATTTTGTCATACATTTCCAAAAGTTCTTTTTTTGTTAATTTTTTTGAACTACTCACAATAAACCTCCAAAATTAAATATCAAAATTATTATTTTGTATTATGTATTTACCTCATATTAATAAGATATATCAAAACTTATTTAATTTTTTAACAATAAATTTTTAGAAATTTAATAATTGTGATTTAAATCACTATAACTTTTATTTTTTTATTACTTTTTTGTAATTATTTTATTTTTTATATAATTATGATAAAATATATCTGTTAGAAAAATTTTAAGGAGAATATTATGAAAAAATTTTCAAAAATATTTTTAATATTAATAGCATTTATTCTAGTGTCCTGCTCAAATAGCAAAAAAGAAAAACAAAATGATAATTCTAAAACTTCAAATACAGAAATAATAACTGCTATTAAAAAACAAGATTATAATTTTAATCCCAAATTATCAAATAGTTTAAATAATGACTCAGTCGTATCTCAACTTTTTGAAGGACTTACTGAATATTCATCACATGGAAAAGTTGCTTTAAATCAAGCTGAGAGTATTGAAAAAAGTCAAGATTTTAAAAAGTGGACTATTACGCTTAGAGATAATTTAAAATGGTCTGACGGATCAGATATTACTGCAGAAGATTATGTACAATCTTGGATTAGTATTATAAATAAAGAAAATAATAATCCTAATGCTTTTAAACTATTTTTTATTAAAGATGCAAAAAAATTATATGATGGAAAAATAAAATCAAATGAATTTAAAGGAATTACGATTACAGATAAAAATACCATAGAAGTCAATATGGAATATCCTGTTAAAAACTTTGATGAAATTCTTTCAAATGTATTTATGTTCCCTACTAAAAAAGATAGTAAGATTGACAAAGAAAATCTTATTACTAATAGTGCTTTTAAATTAAAAAGCTACACCGATGAAGAAATAATTTTAGAACAAAATGAAAATTATTGGGATAATATAAATACAAAGATTAAAAAAGTAACTTTGAAATTAGTAGAAAATGAGATATTAGCTTATCAACTTTTCGACTTAAAACAAATTGACTTTTTCGGTCTTCCATTTTATGAAATCCCTTATGAAAGACGTCTTGACTCAAGTAAAAAGCCTGAACTTTTAAATTTCAAAACTAATATTTTTGAATTTCTAAAACTAGATACAGAAAATAAAATGTTACAAAATAACACTTTGAGAAAAAATTTGGAAACTCTAATAGATTCTAAATTTTTAGCAGAATTCATTTTGTACAACAATTCTGAACCTATATTAAAAAAAGAAAACTTAGTTTCAGATCAAATTTCTAAGTTAAAAAATGAATTTGATGAAATTGTAAAATCTTCAAATTTACAAAATGAAATTCTCACTTTAAAACATAATGGAACAAAGTTATCAGAAAGAATTTTGGCTTCATTGTCTAAGGAATGGATTGATAAATACAGAATAAAAGTAAGTATTACAGGTGATAACAATGCATCAATTACACATTCAACATTTAATATAGGTACAACTGATGAAATGGATATTAAATACTATATAAATCATTATTTACAAAATGATGACTTTTCGAAAATGTATACTTCAATTCAAGAGATTCAAAAAGATAATCTCATTTTTCCATTATATAAACGTTCGTTTTCAGTACTTGTTCACAACAATATTCAAGGCTTATATGTAAGTCCGAATGGACTAATGCTGATAAAAAATTTATTAAAACAATAATCAGAATTTATATCTTAATATTTATATTTTATGATATAATATATCTGATAAAAAAATTATTATATAGGGGTTTAGGTTATGAAAAAAATTTTATTAATTTCAACAGGCGGAACAATAGCATCAATGCCAACTGATGAAGGTTTGACACCAAAAATCAATTCAAAAAAATTACTAGAATATTTAAATTTTACAAAATTGGATTTCGAAATAGATACAATAAATCTTTTAAACGTAGATTCAACAGATATGCAACCTGAACACTGGTTAAGAATAAAAGATGAAATAAAAAATAATTATGAAAAATATGACGGTTTTGTTATAACTCATGGAACAGATACCATGGCATATACTGCTTCAGCCTTATCATATTTAATACAAAATAGTCAAAAACCTATTGTTTTAACTGGTTCTCAAAAGTCAATAGATATGCATATAACGGACGCAAAAAATAATTTGTTAAATAGTCTTTTATATGCGTCAAAAAGTAGTTCAAAGGGTGTAAGCATTGTCTTTGACGGAAAAGTAATTGCTGGAACAAGAGCAAGAAAAGAAAGAACTAAAAGCTTTGACGCTTTCTCATCTGTAAACTTTCCATTCCTAGCAATTATGCAAGATGAAAAAATTTATAGATATATAAACAATGAAGATGAAAATAAAGAAGTTAAGTTTTATGACTCATTAAATACTAATGTTTTTGTATTAAAACTAATTCCTTCAATGACTGCTAAAATTCTACCTGAAATTTTCAAAAACTACGATGCAATAATAATAGAAAGTTTTGGCGTTGGCGGAATTCCAAAAACAATAGAAACAGAACTAAAGAAACTAATTTTAGAATACAATAATCAAAAGACAATAATAATGACAACTCAAGTACCACAAGAAGGTTCTGATGTTGGAGTTTACGAAGTTGGAAAGAGAATAAGCACAATATCTTATTTAGAATCTCACAATATGACTACAGAAGCAACAGTTACAAAAATAATGTGGATTCTAGGAAATTTCAATAATGATTTTGATACTGTAAAAAAATTATTCTATACAAAAATAAATAATGATATGATATTTAATGAGAATTAAAAAATTATAATATTACACAAAAAACTCAGGCAATCAACATGCCTGAGTTTTTTAATAAATTTTATAGGTGAGTTGTGTATTAAATTAACATATCTCTAGTTCTTATTTAAAATATACCTAAACCTGCAACAAATATAATTATTAATGCTATTGGTAATAAATAAGCTATTGGTTTGAAGAAAGATGGAACTCTAAGTCCTTTAGCTCCTACATTAACTTCTTCTTTGAAGTTATCAAATTTCCAAACGAATAATACATAAAGTATTAATGCTATCGCACCAAGTGGCATCATTATATTCCCAGATAGATAATCTGCAAAGTCGAATAAATTCTTTCCTAAGATTTTAACTCCACTCATTATATTTAATCCAAATATTGTGAAAAGTCCTACTATAAAGATTGATGTTAAAGCATATATAGTACCTTTAGCTCTAGATAATTTAAGCATATCTGAAAATGATGAGCTTATAGGTTCCAAATATCCTAAAGCACTTGATAATGCTGCGAAGAACATTAGTAAGAAGAACATAAATCCGAATACTTGACCAAATGGCATATTCATAAATACATTTGACATTGTTACGAATAATAAGTTAGAACCAGAATCTGGTTTTAATCCTAATGCAAATACTGCAGGGAATGTTGCAAAACCAGCGATTAATGCTGCTAATGTATCAAATCCAACTACCATTAATCCGTCTTCAGGAATATTGGAATCTTTCTTTAAGTATGAACCATACACAAATGCTCCACCACTAGCTATACCAACTGAGAAGAAACATTGTCCTAATGCAGTAAGAAATGTTTGAGGAGTTACTTTTGAGAAGTCAACATTTAAATACCATTTAATACCTTCTCCAGCTCCTGGTAATGTTACGGATCTTATAACTACTATAATTAACATAATAAATAATGCTGGCATCATAAACTTACAAGCTTTTTCAAGACCTGAATTTAAGTTTTTAGCAGCTATGACTCCTATTATTACTGTACAAACAAATGTCCAGAATAATAACTGAGTTGGGCTAGCCATCAAATCATTGAAGTTAGCTGTAAATTGTTCTGCAGTAAATCCTTTCATAGATCCTGTAATCATCTTAACAATATAAGCCATTATCCAACCCATAATATTTATGTAGTAAGTTAAAATGAAGAATGCACTTAAAACTCCAAGCCATCCAAAACTTACCCATGGACTTCCTTTTTTAGTTAACTTTCTCATACCAACTATTGGGCTTGCCATTGCTTTTCTACCTAAAGTAACTTCCATATAAAACAAAGGAATCCCAATAACTATACAAATAGCTAAATAAATCAATACGAATGCTCCACCACCGTTTGTTCCAACTAGGTAAGGAAAACGCCAAACGTTTCCAAGACCAATTGAAAATCCAGCTGCAGCCATAATGTAACCAAACCTACTATTCCAATTACTTCTGTTTTCTTCCATAAATTTATCCTCCTATAATTTTAGAGTAACACTCCACTTACAGAATAGTCTGTAAGTGGAATGTATTTTATAACAAATTTTTCTCTAGAAAAATTTTGCTTCATTTATAGTTGTTGCTAAAGAGTCAACTGCTCTTTCAACTAAATCTCTTCTAACTGCATATTCTTTATCTTTTTCTAAACTTGCATCCCCTACAGGATAAGGAATTGCAACTGTAGGCACGATTCTATTTGCTCCTACAGATTTTGAAATAGTAACAATTGTAGCCATATGAACAATTGGAATACCATATCTTTCGATTTCTTTTACTATCGTTGCACCGCAACGTGTACAAGTACCTCAAGTAGAAGTTAGTATAACACCGTCAACTCCGGCTTCTTTCAATTCTTTACCAATTTCTACACCAAATTTAATAGAATTTCCAACTGCTGTGCCTGTTCCAGTAGTAGTATAGAAATATTTATAAACTTCTCCAATTTTTCCTTCTTTTTCCATCTCTTTAAGAATATCAACTGGAGCTACTCTATCAGGCTTTTCATTTGCATAAACAGGGTCATAACCACCATGTATTGTACAATAATCTTTTCCCAATTCGTTTAAAGCAGAAATATCATATTTACCCCACTTTTGTGCAGATGCTGATTGAATTTTGTCAGGATTTCCTAATGGAACAATACCACCACTTGTAACAACTGCAATAACAGCTTTTGATAAGTCTGCAATGGCTTTTGCAGGTTCTACTTTGTCAAATACTGGCATTGGAAGTTCTGTTTCAAATTCTTCTCCTCTTAATCTCTTCATCAACATATCAGTTGCTCTTGCAGCACCAATTTTTTCAGATAAAACAGTTAGTCTCTTACCTTGAGCAAAATATCCATCTACTAAAGGTTTAACAACTTCACCATTTAATAATTTTAAAGTTAATTTTCCCATTACTGGAAGTGCTTTACCCATTGAACTAGCAACATTTCCTGTTGGAACTACATAAGCGATTGACTTACAAGCGTCAAGTCCTGGGTTTTCTTCATACATTCCTGTAACAACTGGGATATTGTAATTTTCTGTTACAAATTTTGCAACTCCAGCACAAGCCATACCATATCTACCAGCATTAAATGCAGGTCCTGCTACAACAATGTCAGGATTAACTTTATCCATTACTTCTTTTATAAATTTTAAAGATTCGTCTAAATTTTCATTAAAGAAGTTATCACCACAAATAATTGTTCCAACAACTTTTGCGTCTTGTCCTAAACTTCTTTCAAAACCCATTGCAGGTCCAACTGCTTTTTCATCAAAAGTTGGAGCTACATGAGCCATTTCTTCTCCACCAATTTGTCCAAAAAATTGGTTGATATAATATAATACTTTTTTACTCAAAACTCTCACCCCTCTTAGTATAATTCAACAGTTGCATTGTGATAACCTATTTCGGAAGTAGCTCCTATAACGGCATTCAATTCACATTCAAGAGTTCCAGTTTCAGGATTATAAGCTCCATCCCAGCCACCAGCTAAATTAGCAATAGCTTCTGAATCTCCTAATACTTTATCAGCTTTTTCTAAATGAACAACATGACTTACATTACCTGTTGAAATAACAGCAACTGATTCTTTTGATGTATCTGTTAATGGTTGGCTCATTCCATCCCAACCTGAACATTCATCTGTTACAAGAACAGTTTTAATACCTTGTTTTTCAAGTCTTGTACAAATCATTACTAAGTCTGAGTCAGGGTTTCCGTAACCTTCTTCACTTACTATTACACCATTAGCTCCAAGTAGTTTACAAAGTTTTGCAGTGTAATCACAACATCTGAACTTTCCTGCTAAAGTTGTAAGTTCTGGAGTTAATACAACACCAACAAAATTAATATCTTTTCCATGTCTATTGTATAAATCTAAGATACAAGCATTATTTTGATGTTGGTAAGTAGTAATCTTATCACATGCAGCAACACAGTTTCCGCTTATTACAGCTCCATCTAATTCTTCATTTGGATGAATTAATGTAGGTAAAGTTTGTCTTGTACATGTTCCATAAATATATCCATCATGAAGTAATCCTTGTGAAATTAACATTTCAACATAAACTACCTTTGGTAAATTAGGATATTTTTTGGTTTCTTCATCGTTGTCACCTATGCCATACTCAACAGTTTCATCAATCTTAGCATTTCTTCCTGCTTCACCGATTAATTCACTTGCTTTAAGTCCAACAAGTCTAACAACTTCTTCATGTTCATGTGGATGTAATCCATCAACAACTTTAATATCTACAACGATATTATATGTCTTAGAAAATGGAGTCCATTTTGCTCCTTCTCCCCACATATCAATAACACCTTCTTGGAAACCTACAATGTCTCCAATTGTAACAACTGCTGCTCCATAAAGAACATTTACAACACCTTCTCCTAATTGAGCAACATCTGTTGTAACTCCTGCAAATCCTTTTGCCCCTTCAATTTTTACTCTAGGTTCAATAACGTCCTTTACAGGTATAATTCTTGCCTTTTCGCCAGGTTTTGCAAAGTCAATATCAATATCTTTAACTCCTGGTTCTTTCTTTAATTCATTAACTATTTCTTCTTTGTTAATAAATAAAGTATGATTTTCTACTTTAGTTTCTTCACCAAATGCCAAATCCTTAATGAAGATTCTGTTCATTTGAAGTTTCAAAATACCACCTCCACTTATTTTTCCAGTTTGCTAAGTGCTTTATATTCTTCCAATGCACTCTCAACTAGTGTTAAATCGACAATTTCATAATCTTTAACATTTTTGAAATCAACATTTCTATTCTTCATTGTTAAATTATATTTGTCAATTGCTTCTTCAATGATTAATGTGCTATTTTCATCAAAACCGTTACCGTCTTCAATCACAATACTTCTAATTGAAGAAAAAACCATTCTGATACTAGCTGGCAAAGGATGACTTACTAAGGAGCATCCTTTATGTATTAAATCTCTTGTAGCAATTAAAACATCAATATAATTTCCATCAACAAATTCAACACAATCAAATTTTTCTTTTACTAAAGAATTATTTGATACAATTTTTAAACTCAAATAAATCACTTCCTTTGTTAGATGTATTATAATATATTCTTTTAAGTATTTCAAAAGTATTTTATATGTTTTTTTATGAATGAAAATGTTAAATAGTTAATATTTATTCATTATATATTGATTTTTAGCAATTATTGTTACTATAAAAAAATTTTATGAAAGTTTACTTTTTCATAGAGAAAAATTGCAAAAATGTAATAAATAACAAAATTTATATAATGCTAAATTTTTTATTTAATTTTTTAACAATTAAATTTATTTATATTGGAATAATTAACTTCTTAAATTAATTTATTTAAAATTAAATTTACTAGAAATTGAACAACTCCTAAATAGTTTTAAAATTATTCTATAAATTAAATCAAGAATTCTACTCCTCCACAACACCTCATATCAAATGGTAGCCGAGAACCTTGTTGTTTCACAATAAAAAAAGTGATTAGTAAATCTAATCACTTCAAATCATTATAATAATGCTGATTTTATTTTTTCTACAAAATCCTCAATATGCTCTTTTGCATATTTTTCAGCCATTTCTTCATCTTTATTTTCAAATGCTTCCACAATCTTTTTAAATGTTCTAGTAAAAATCTCCATATCACTAAAATATATATCACAATAATGCCATAATCTTTCCGTTTGACAATGCAAATCTGATAATATATCTATAAGCCAAGGATTCGCACAAGATTTTGTAACAATTTTGTGAAATTCTTCATCTAGCAAAATTGCTTCTTGATAATCTTTTGTTGTATCATATGTTTCTAAAGTTGAAACTATTTCTTTAAGTCTTTTTTTATCTTCATCAGTTAATTTTGAAACTGCAAGCTTCGTAGCAAGTGGATCTAAAACTTTTGTAACTTCAAATAGAGATTTAATATTTAAAAAGTTTAGTGTTGCAACCTGAACACCATATCTTGGAACAATATCAACTAATTTTATAGCCTCTAATTGTTGAAATACAGCTCTTATTGGTGTTCTACTTACTCCAAACTCTTCAGATAATTCAATTTCATTTAGTATTTTTCCAGGTTCATATTCTAAAGTTACAATTCTATCTTTTAAAACATTAAAAATATCCTCTTTTGTTCTCCCTACTTTATCCATAAAAAACTCCTACATTAACCCAATCATATGATTAATTACATCTAATGATTCAGTTCCTAAAACACATATTTCATACATTTTATTTCTTATTACATCAACAATCTGACAAGTTGTTTCCTCACAATTCATATCATTTTGATTTTGTCGTGAAACATAGCCATATTCATCATCTAAATCGTCAAATCCTAAAAAGAATTTTTTTTCGTTAATTGTATCAGAAATTAAAATTTTAAAATCTTCTGTACTTTTTTCAGATAGATACTTTTCATCTAAAACAAAGCCATCTGAACTGCTATATTCACTCAAAAATATAGCATTATCTGTTGTTAAATAACCTTTAATTTTATTGTTATATTCAAACCAGCTTGGTATCCTTAATGAAAAATCCAAATCCTTTAAAAATTTATCATAAAAATGATATCCAACTTCATATCTAACTTTTCTGTATGCAAAATTTGATGTTGAAAATTTATTAACCCCTAAGTATTTATATATTTCTCTAGAATATTTTTGTGGTAGATGGATCAGTACATTATTTTCGATTAAGTTTTCAAACATAAACATAACCATAGATAATCTTTCATCAAAATCATCCACTAATGTTAAATCTTTTAAATTATTCCAAACATGATAAAGTAGGTAATTTTCATCAGAATAAGGGTCTATTACTTGTTCGTTAAAAAGTAAAACTCTTTTTTTAAGTTCTTCAATATCCTTTGTATACAAGTTTTCAAACTCGGACAAAGTCATTACTCCTAAATATGTACAAACATAATCTTCAGTAGTTATAGGAAAAGCTTTTTGATTATCCATAAATACAGATCTAATTCTAATACTATCTCTATTATTTAAAATTAATTCTACTCTATCTTTAAACCACCTATTATATAGTTCATTAAGTTTTTCAAAATTATTATCTTTATAGAAACCTGTATCATCTTTTATTTCAAATTTACATCCTAAGAATGTAAATAATTCATTAACAAAATTTACAACTAGGGTATGATAGCCTGCTCCATAGTAACAAGTTTCTGTTTTCATTTCAATAAAATCATCAATTTTAAAATTCAAAGACAGATAAGGAAGAATTTCAAAATTTAAAATCATTTCACCATCAACTTCTTCTAGTGAAAAACCATAATTATCATTTTCGGCAAATTCGTCGATTTTTTCTAAAAAAACATCAATATCGTATTGAAATTTAACACTTAATCCAAAATTTTCCATAAAACACCTCTATCAACAATCAAATCATCTTTTTTATTTTATCATAAATTACAAACAATATCAAACTGTTAATATAAGTATTTTTTGTGGTATAACTAAATTAGTTGAATAATTTTTAAGGAGAGATTGTTATGAAACAGAGATTTCTAAATTTTATGAAAGATAGATATGGTTGGGATATTTTAAATAATATTATAATTTACCTATCACTTGGATTTGCAGTTGTAAATTTATTTAAGAAGAGTGAAGTTCTCACGTTAACCTCTTTTATTTTATTTTCAATTGCATTATTTAGGATGTTATCTAAAAATAAAAGAAAAAGAGCAATGGAGCAACTAAAATTTTTTAATCTAATTTCTCCAATATACTCCAGACTTTTAAAATTTTCATCTAAGGATAGAAAAAATTACAAATATTTTAAATGTAAAAATTGTGGACAAGAACTTAGAATTCCAAAAGGAAAAGGAAAGATTAAAGTTATTTGTCCAAATTGTAAATATGAAGAAATAAAAAAAAGCTAGAGTAAATTTGATACACAAAAACCCCTAAATTCATATAAAATGTATTTAGGGGTTTTTATCTTTTTATTATAACTTTTATTTTATTTTTTCTATAATTCTAGATTTTGTGTCAAAGTTATCATCTGTTCCACTGAATGAGGCATCTTGTTTTGACATAGAAAGCATTATATCTAAAATATCTTTAAATTCATTTACTTCTTTTGTTTTATTTTCTAATTCATCAATTCCCTTTTGTTTAAATTCTCCTAATTTTGAACTAAATTCTTTTTGTGATGAAGTCAATTTATCACTACCTTCTTTTAATTGATCAGTACTTGAATCCATTTTTTTAAGTCCTTCATTAAGTGAATTAATAGCGTTTGAGAATGGAATAATAGCTTGTTCTTTGACTTGAGATAATGAGTTTAAAATTTGAGATTGTGTTTTAAATTCACCTAACCCATTAGCTAATTGCCCAGAACCATTCTTTAAAGAATTAGAATTTTCATCTAATTTACTCATCGCTGATTGTAACATTCCCATTGCAACTTTATTTTGATTAGTAGCTGATTTTAAACTTTCAGTTCCTGTTTTTATTTTTCCTGTTGCCCCATCTAGTTGTTCTATTGAAGATTTCAAAACTTTTAAATCATCACCTTTCATACTTTCTCCAATTTTAGAAAGACCTGCATTTAAATCTGTTGTTGATTTTTCAAGTTGAGCTTTTGATTCATTCATCTTAGTATAAACAGTTAATAAACCATCAGATAAATCAGAATTTGCTTTTAAAAGTTTATCAGAATTACTTGCAAGTTCTGACATAGCTTGTGCTAAAGTATTTATTTTAGATAAACCAGTTTGTTTTGCTTTCAAAGTTTTTGATTCATTTAACAAGTCATTTTTTGTTTTATTTAGGATAGATATCTCAGATGTCAAACTTCCATCTTTATTTTTGTTTGATAAATCATCAATGACTTTTTGAATATTATTTGCTTTTGCTTCTAAATTTTTAATATCATTTTCTAAAGAAATATTAGAATTTAAACTCTTAGTTGAATTTTCAACTTGATGTATTTTTGTATTAAATTCTTTAGTTGAATTCTTTAATTGTATAGACTTTTTAGACATTTCTTCTATAGCAGAAACAATCTTTCCATAGCTAGCTCCTAAATTACTCATTCCTTGAGATAACTGAGTTGATTTATTTAATAATTCATCTTTTTGAGAGATTAAATTGTCAATTTTTTTACTACCTTCCTTCATTTTTCCAGTAGCATTTTTTAATTTTTCTACTCCATTATCCAAATCATTTGAACCTTTGTCAATTAAAGTTGCTCCATTTTGAATTTTTTCAACATTTTCAGTTATTTTACTAACTGCACCAATATAATTATTAACTCCATTAGAAAGTTGTAAACTACCATTATACATTTCAGAAATATAATTTTGAATTACTCCAACTTTTGGTGCTAAAGAATCAAATTTTCCTTTAATTTTTTCCATTGAGCTAGATAATTTCTCTGTTCCTGAATATATTTGTTTTACTCCTCCTTGCAATTGACCTATACCATTATTTAATTTTTCTTGTCCTTCAGATAATTTTACTGAAGCATCAAATAATTTTTGAGAATTATCTTCTAATTGTTGTATTCCATCTTTTAAATTATCAATAGAGTCTAAATTTTTCTTTTCTTGAAAGAATTCATTTGTTATAACTGAATAAATTTCAATAGGCTTATAATCCTTTATTTCCATTTCTAAAGATATTGAATCTTTAAATATTTTTAAATCTTTATCTTTATTAATGCTATCAAAATTTTGCTTTAATCCAGGAGTTAAAATTGAGGTAACAATTTGGTTTTTGCCATCTTTAATAATCTTAACGTCATCAGATTTTATATCACTCACTTTTTCATCATCAAAAACCATAGCAGTAGCAACAATATAAGGTGAATAAACTTCTTGAGTTTTCCCATTTACACTTTTAGTTTCATGTCTATTATTTTTAGAGCTTAAAACTATTTTTAAATGTCCACTTTTTCCGTCCAATTCTGAATTTGTTACTTCTTTATCATCTAAATAATACTTTACTGTCAACTCTACAGGTAAATTTTTATCAGTTTTTCCTTGATAATATATGTCTTTTTCAGATTCATTCCAATTTAAATACCCGTTTTCTTCGGTTACTGTTTTATCATTTTTTAAATTCTTAACTTCTTTTAAATCAGATTTATCTTTAACATTAATATTTTTATCAGAATTTAACCAAACTGATACTGTCTTATCTTTGACTTCATTTCCGTCTATTGTTACATAAACTGTTTCACTTTTTTTTATAGTATTTTTTTCTTCTGCAAATGAAATATTTACAATAATCATTGAAAAAACTATACCTAATGCTATAGCTTTTTGAAATTTTTTATTCATAATCTTACACTCCTTTACGCCAAATTTTTTGTTGTTTTCTTAATAAATGGAAAAGTTACACTCAACAAAGCAGGTAACAAAATTATAATTACTAACATACTTATAATCGCTCCCCTTGCTAAAAACATACATATTGTAGACACTATTTCCATTTTAGAATAAATTCCAACTCCAATAGTAGCTGCCATAAATGATAATGCACTTGTTACTATTGATTTAGATGTTTCTTTTACAGAAATTCTTAATGAATTATTTATATCTTTTGTCTTACTATACTCATGTAAAAATCTATCAGTCATTAAAATAGAATAATCTATAGTTGATCCCAATTGAATTACTCCAATTATTATTGATGTAATAAATGGTATTGTCTGTCCTATAAAGTAAGGGATTGCCATATTAATTTGAATAGCTAATTCAATTGCTGATATCAAGATAATTGGTATTCCTATAGACTTAAATGCAATAGCTATAATAATAAAAACAATTACTATTGAAGCAATATTAACCATTTTAAAGTCTTTTTCAGAAACTTCTGTTAAATCATCTGTCAATACAGCTTCTCCTGTTAAATATCCCTTATCATCATATTTAGATATAATATTTCTAATTTCTTTAATTTGCTCATTAACTTCAGGTGATGCTGTTTGATATTCTGAGTTTATCATTATCATTTGATAGCCATTCTTCACAAAATTTTCTCTTAATTTATCAGGCAAAAACTCAGCAGGTAAAGTAACTCCAGTTACAGAATGTGTACTCAATACACTATTAATTCCGTCTACTTTTTCTAATTCATCAATCATAGAAGTTAAACTAGAATTTGATAAATCTTCCTTAACAATTATAAAATGAGTACTTGCCATATTATAGTCTTTTTTCATTTTATTTAATGAAACAATAGAATCTAAATCTTTTGGCAAAGATCTATCCAAATTATAATATAGTTTAGTATTATTTGATCCGATAACCGCTGGAATAAAAAGTAAAAGAAAAACTATTGCTAATATTTTTCTTTTATTAATATCAAAATCTGCCAACTTATTAAATGACGGCAATAAAACTTTGTGATTATATCTATTTACTGCTTTTTCAGCAATTAATAGCATTGGTGGAAGGACAATCACAGTACATAACAATCCAATTAGAACACCCTTAGCCATTACAAGACCAATATCTTTTCCCAATGTTAATCTCATTAAAATCAAAACTAAGAATCCTGCAATAGTAGTAAGGGATGACGAACACAAAGAAGTAAATGTATTTTGTATCGCCCTTTCCATAGCCTCATTTCTACTATTTCTTCTTTTCTTTTCTTCAACATATCTATGATATAAGAAAATAGAATAGTCCATAGTTACAGCCAATTGAAGAACAGCAGCAATTGCTTTGGTTAAGTACGAAATCTGGCCTAAGAATATATTAGTTCCAAAATTATAAATTACAGCATATCCTATTGTTAACATAAATACAAAAGGAATAACTGTAGATTCATTAGTAATACTCAATATAATTAAGCCTAAAACAATTGCTAATCCTACATATATTATAGTTTCCTTGTCTATCAAATCTTTTGTATCCTTAACTATTGAACTTACCCCACTTAGATATTTTTTATTGGATTTAATGTTTCTTATACTTTCAATAGCATTCATGGTTTTAAATGAAGATGATGATTCATTAAATTTTACCATCATCAATGTACTATCTTTTGAATAAAAAATATTTTTAATTTTATCTGGTAAAAAATCACTGGGAACAGAATCACCTATTATTGACGTTCTAGAAATAACATCTTCAACACCATCTATTTTCAATATTTCCTTTTTTAAATCTTCGGCTTCTTTATCACTACCATCCAAAATTACCATTCCTGTTGCAGAGTTTTTAAAATCTTTGTCTAGAATATCTTGACCTTGTGTTGAATTTAAATCTGCTGGCAAATATGAAAGTATATCATAATTTACACCAGTATTTTTATAACTAATTATTGAAGGAATCAATAACAAAGTCATAACAAGTAATACAAGTCTTGGATGATGTGAAATAAATTTTGCAAATTTTCTCATATTAATCTCCATTATTTAACAATATTTTTTTAATTACTTCAAATAAAACTGCTTTCATTTCATCAATAGATAAAATAGAATCTTTCATCATTGCACTTTTACAAGTTGAAATTACAATTTCAATAGTCAATGAAAGAATATATAACTTCTGTGAATCAGTATATTCATGTGAAAATAACTTTTCATATTTACTAAGTATAAATTTTAACGTTGTATCAGCTTCAATAAATCTTTCGTCATTCTCAATCTTTGCATATAGAGTCCAACTCATATTATGCGATATTAACTCTAAATCAAAAGGATTCTGTATAAAATAGTCTATAATATAATTTACAAAACAAGTATATCTTTCAATAGGATCAGTTTGTGTACATTTATTTTCAGCTTGAACAACTAAATTAATAGCTTTATCCAAAATTATTTTTTCTTTTAAATCTTGCTTACTTTTAAAATATAAATAAAAAGTTCCCAATCCAAACTCAGTTTTTAACATAATATCTCTAATCGTAGTTTTCTCATATCCTTTTTCCTGAAATAAATCAAGCGCAGATTGAATAATTTTATATTCTTTACTCATTTTTTTATCTTTAATATTAGTCATAATTCTCTCCTTTTTATAAACTGAACAATGTTCATTGTTTTCACATTGAATATTATAACACTTTTATGAACGTTGTTCAACCCTTTTTTTAATAAAAATAAGAACCCCACCCTTCCACGATGCTTCGCATCGGGTGGGTTCCCGGGAACCTTGTTGTTTCACAATAAAAAAATTTTTTTACATTCATTATTCTTATGCAAAAAAATTATTAAATAATAAAATTATTATTTTGTAAAAATGCTTAACAAATACTTGTAAATACACAAAAAGCTAGGATAATATCCTAGCTTTAAATATCTATTATTTATTTGTAGCTCCCTTACTTTTCAACATTTTTTCCATTTTTTCTGTAAAATGTACACTTCCGTCAGAAAGAATCCAATAAGCTTCTGCACCTTCTACTTTTTCTAAAAGTTTTTTACCTTCTTCAACATCCATTAAAAATAAACTTGTTGAAAGAAAATCTGCAAGACCAGAGTCATTACATAAAACTGTTACACTTTTTATTTTATCTTTAGGATAACCAGTTTTAGGGTCAATGATATGATTATAAACTTTATCTCCTACATAATAAAATCTTTGATAATCTCCACTAGTTACAGCACAAGTTTCATCTGTATAAATGACTTCTTTTATATCAACTTTTTCTGAATCAAACTTAGGATCTTGAATTCCTATCCCCCATTTGTTTTTATCTTTTTCTAAAGGACTTCCAATAGCTTTTACATTTCCACCTGCTGAAATTATTGCAGATTTTAAACCCATTGACTTTAACTTATTCATAACTTTTTCTACTGAATAACCTTTTGCAATAGCTCCAACATCAAGTTTCATATCTTTATCTTTTAGAAAAACCGTACTATTTTTCTTATCAATTACAATATTGTCAATATTGGTATGTTTTAATCCTTCTTTTATTTTATTATCATCTGGAAGTTTTCCCTTAAGATCAACAGCTGCATCCTTTTCAGCTTTCCAAAGAGAAGTTACACTTCCTATTGCAATATTATTTTTATCAGAGAGTTTTTTATAATTCTCAATAGAAAATTCCAAAAGCTCTATAATTTCTTTATCAACCTTAACAGGTTCTTTTCCCGCATTATCATTTATAGTTTTTATATTATTTTCATTAGCATTTTCAAAAGAATTGTAAAGATTGTGATATCTTTTCATATCTTCTTCCAATACTTTATAGTATTTATTAAATTCCTCTTCATTTGCACAATATGCACTAAAAGCTATATCTGTATCAAAAACGCCAAAAAAAGATTTTGAAAATTTCTTAAAGCTTGCACTTTCATTATTTTTAACATCTTTTTTTGTTTCAACATTTTCTTCTTTCTTTGAACAAGCTCCAAAAACTAGACAACATAACAATAATCCTATAATTCTTCTATTAAATTTCTTCATATTTCTCCAACTTTAACTAAAATTTTTTCTGCCTTAAATACCAAATAGGATATATACTCGAAAATCCATCATAAATATCGTTAATCTTTTTTATATTTTCATTTATTATTTCATCTTCCACGTCATTACTTTCAACAAAAATATCATACAAATTTTCAATAATAGTATATACTCCTAGTAATTTAAAAAAAGCCCTTGGAACACTATTATTAAAATAACCATCTACAATTCCTGTCAGTAAGTTTGCATTATTATCATAATATAGATTCAAATTTCTAAACTCAAAGTAAGCGTCAGACCTTAAAATTTTATACTCCTCTATTATTTGAAACTTTCCGTTTTTTAATATCTTAATATCATTAAGTCCGTTAATTCCAATTATAGTAGTACAAGTTCTATCATTTAAACAATATCTATTTCTTTCTAAAAAATCAAAAAGAACATAATCAAGATTCCCTCTATACTTTCCTAGTCCATACTTATGTAAGAATTTATTTATCCTATAATTGTAATGCTTATTCCATCTACCACAATCACAACCTTGAAAGCTTTTGTGATATTCAAAAATAAATCTACCAATTTTAAAGCCTATATTATAAGCTTCTTCATCAGTTAAATTATTTTTTTCATCAATAACAAAAGGAATAATTCTATAACAGAACTTATCATTTAAAATTCCAATATCTTCATAAGAAATATTAGAAAATTCTTCAGATAATTTATTTAAACAATCGAAAATTTTACTTATTTTAGAAAACTTGCCAAAAGGAAACAGATTTAAAATATACTTTTCTTTTTTATTTTCCAAAATAAATTCTTTTTCACTTATTTTATTTACTTTTAATTTATTTTTTTTTACAAAATCTATGTTTTTTACTAATTCAAGCATATTTTCCCTCTATGTACTAAACTCCAACAGATTTTAAAAGCGCCTCATTAACCTTTTTCATAAAGAACTCATCTGTAAAGCCAACTTTTTCTCTAAGTCTTTTTTTATCTATAGTTCTTATTTGCTCCAACAATACAACAGAATTTTTTGGAAGTCCAAATTCCGCTGAAACTTCAACATGAGTTGGAAGTTTCACTTTATTCATCTGAGAAGTTATAGCTGCAATAATGACAGTCGGGCTGTATTTATTTCCAACATCGTTTTGAACAACAAGTACAGGTCTTACTCCTCCTTGTTCAGAACCTACAACGGGGCTTAAATCAGCATAAAAAATATCTCCTCTTTTTACCTTCATATGTATTTTCTTCTAGTAAAAACTAAAAGTACTCCCTCTTAAATAGTATTACCTATTTATTATATATTTTTAAAGAAAATAAATCAATACTTAATAATCATTATTAATAGATTTCTGGGTATTTTATACCCAGTATATTGTAAATATTATATTAATACAAACTAAAAAAATCAATACTTAAAGAAAAACTATTTTTAATTTTTAATATGTGGTATAATATAATTAAAGGAGGGTAGAGATATGAAAAAAAGTTATTGTGCATTGGAGATTTCTAAATATATAATAGATAAATGTGAAAAAGATAATTATCCAATTAGTAATTTACAATTACAAAAAATTTTATATTTTGTCCAAAGAAAATTTTTAAAAGATTTCGATTTTGCTTTATTTGATGATGATATAGTAGCTTGGCAATTTGGTCCTGTTGTTCCTTCTGTTTATTATCAGTATTGTGGATTTGGCTCTACAGAAATTACTATGGAATATGACAATATTTCTATTTGTCCTGAAGATAAAAATATAATTTATAAAATAGTATGTGAAAAAAGAGAAAAAGCCCCTTGGGATTTAGTAGAAGAAACTCATTCAAAGGGAAAAGCGTGGGATGTTGTTTATGATTCAGGAAAAGGTAATGGCAAAGTAATCCCAATTGACCTTATAAAACAAATAGGTTAGGTATTTTTATATGGAAAAAAAAATAGATGATATTAGGAAAAATTTTAAGGATATTCTTTTTAATCTTTCTTCATCTCAGTTAGTTCTATCAAGTGAGAAGGAAAGGAAAAAGTTTTATTTCAAATTAAAAAATATCTATTCGAACAATGAATTTAGACATTTTTATTCAGATATTTTCTCTGTAATAACTCAAATTGATAAAACTAATGGATACAATATAGATATTTTGTCTCAAAATATAAAAATTATTAAAGATTATTGTGAAAACAAAACTGACGATAAAGAACTTCCTAAAAGAATAAATAAGTTATATGATCATATAAATTTAGATGTTTCTAGACTTAACTATTTTAAAAAGGCACAGACTGACACTATAAGTCAATTACAAAATCTTAAAAACAGCCAAGAAAAAGTATTAAAAGAAATAGAAGAATTCCAAAAGAAATCTGATGAAAAAATTGCTGAATTTCAAGAAAAATCTGATGAAAAAATTAACGAATTACAAAAGCAATCAATTACTGTATTAGGTATATTTTCTTCTATAGTTTTAACTGTTACAGGTGCATATACTTTTTCAACAGCAACTTTAGGTAATATTGCTAAGGTAGGATTATTTAAATTTTTATCCATAGTTTTAGTTTTAGCATTTGTTCTTACTAATATAACATATATCATGGTAACAAATGTTATAATTGAAAAAAAGGCAAAAATCAAAAATAAATTTATTATTATTCTCAATGTTGTTTACATATTATCAATAGCTTGCTTTATAATATTAAGTAAATTTTTCGAAAAATAATTAATAAAATTTGATAGCTTATATTTGTTTAGTTAGAGCACATGCAAAAATAAATTTTGTTTGTGCTTTTTATTTACTTTAATTTTTATTATTGAATTATTTAAAAAATTGTAATAATATTACATATATAATATGTAATACTATGTAAAGTTATTTTTTATAAAAAAAAGTGGATATAAAATCCACCTTTAATTTTCAAATTATAATAGAAGTAATTTCTTACTTTAATTCTACAGTAGCTCCTACTTCTTCTAATTTAGCTTTCATTTGTTCAGCTTCTTCTTTAGCTACTCCTTCTTTAATAGCTTTTGGAGCGTTGTCAACTATTTCTTTAGCTTCTTTTAATCCTAATCCGCTTAAATCTTTAACAGCTTTAACAACTTTCATTTTTTCTGCTCCAACTGATGCTAAAATTACATCAAATTCAGATTTTTCTTCTGCTGCTCCAGCGCCTTCTCCACCAGCTACAGCTCCTCCACCTACTACTACAGGTGCTGCTGCAGAAACTCCAAATTTTTCTTCTGCTGCTTTAACTAATTCATTTAATTCAAGAACTGATAATTTTTCAATTGCTTCTAATATTTGTTCGAAATCCATAATATACCTCCTAAAATTTTATGCAACCATTAAGCTGCTTCTTCTTCTTTCTTTTTTCTTACTGCTTCTAACATATAAACTAAATTTGATACTGGAGCCTTTAAGCTTCCTAGTAACTTTGCAACAAGTACTTCTCTTGAAGGGATGCTTGCTACAGCCTTAACACCATTAGTGTCTAAAATTTTTCCTTCTAATATACCTGCTTTAATAACTAATTTTTCATTTGACTTTGCAAATTCATTAGTGATTCTTGCTGCCGCTGTTAAATCTTCTCCAGCAAATGCAACAGCACTTGGTCCTTCTAGATATTGATTGAATTCTTCATATCCTAATTCTTTGAAGGCTAATTTCATCATAGTATTTTTATATACTTTATATTGAACACCAGCTGCTCTGTACTTATTTCTTAAGTCAGTTACTTGTTCAACAGTTAAGCCTCTATAATCTACTAAAACTAAAGAACCTGAATTTTCGATTTTTTCTCTAATTTCTGATATAACAGCTTGCTTTTGTTCTAAAACAAAATCTTTCATCTTTTTCACCTCCACAAAAGGCTACATATTAAAAAATCTCTACCAAGAGTAGAGATAAAATACAAAATAAGTATTTCCACCTATGTAGGATTTTTAAACTAATGTCCCTACGGTCTTGGGTAGCCTATAAAATTAACATATATATTATACCATAATTTAAAATAAATGCAATACTTTTTTAAAAATTTTTTTATATTTCTTTTATTTTGTTTTTATGGTAGAATATATATTATTAGGAAAAATTCAAGGAGAGGTAATGATAAAATATTTTTTAGTTTTATTAATTTCAATGGTACCTATTATAGAACTAAGAGGCGCTATTCCCTATTCGCAAGCAATGGGACTTCCAATTTTAAGTTCGTATATAATTGCACTAATAGGAAATTTAATTCCAGTTCCATTTGTTTACTTTCTTGCTAAAAAGATTTTACTTTGGGGTGAACATAAAAGGTACATTGGAAAGTTTTGTAAAAAGCTTTTATTAAAAGGTCACAAAGCAGGAGAAAAAATTTTAAAAAAATCAGGAAAAAGCGGAATTTTACTTGCTCTTGCGATTTTCATAGGTATTCCGTTTCCGGGTACCGGTGCATATACCGGTATACTTGCTGCGAGTATTTTAGATATAGATTTTAAAACAAGTTTATTAGCTGCAATTTTAGGATTAATTCTATCAGGAATAATTATGGCTACAATTAGTCTTAATATTTTTTAAATTGGACAACTCAGTTGTCCTTTTCTATTGCAAAAAACTAAATTTTTAGTTATTATATAAGTAAGATAATTTTTATCTAATTTAATTTTGGAGGTAGTGTATGAAATTTAAAATTGGTAATTCCGGAATAGTTAAAGTTATTACTTTATTTGATGGAAACGATGTTTGCGGAATAAGTGAAGAATTAAAAGCTTATGTAAAAGAAAATAAACTTTTTAGTGGAAAAAGAGGCGAAATTTTTTCAAATCTAGGCCCAAATTCTGAAAATGTAATTTTATTAGGTTTAGGAAAAGAAGAAGAAAATTCTCTTGAAAATATTAGAAGAGCTTTTCTTTCTCTTGGAAAGCACTTAAAAGCTAATAAAGTAAAATCTTGCAATATAGAAATCAAAAAGTTTGATGGTATTTGTTATAAATTAACTGCTCAAGCTATGATTGAAGGAATTATAAATGTTAACTACAATTTTGACAACTTCTTAAAAGAAAAGAAAGAAAAATATGAATGTGAAGTATTCTTTACTGTTTTAGAAAATAAAATAGAACATGTTGAAAGTGGAATAAAAGAAATTGAAGCAATAATGGAAGCAGTGTTTATGTGTAGAGATCTTGTAAACAGACCTGCTAATGATATTTATCCTGAAACTTTAGCGAAATTTGCAAAAGAAGAACTTGAAAAAGTTGGTGTAGAAGTTGAAGTTTTGGAAAAGAAACAAATTGAATCTTTAAAAATGGATGCTTTTCTATCAGTAGCACAAGGTAGTGACCTACCCCCCAAATTTATAATTATGAAACATTTACCAAACAAAGATGAAAAACCTATTGTTTTAGTTGGTAAAGGTTTAACTTATGATTCAGGTGGATATGCAATCAAACCAGCTACAGGAATGGTTACTATGAAAACTGATATGGGTGGAAGTGCCTCTGTTATTTCAACAATGTATGCAGTAGGAAAAATGAAAGTGCAAAGAAATGTAATTGCACTTGTTGCATCTTGTGAAAATATGATTAATGGACATGCTTACAGAAATGGGGATATAATTTCTTCAATGAAAGGTTCAACTATTGAAGTAATTAATACTGACGCTGAAGGAAGATTGACTTTAGCAGATGCTATTTACTATGGAGCTTCAAAATTAAATCCAGAATGTATAATTGATGTAGCAACTTTAACAGGTGCTTGTATTCAAGCCTTGGGTTCAAGAGTTATTGGAGCTGTAAGTAATAATGATGAAGTCTTTGCAAAAATTAAAGAATCAGCAGACTTTATGGGTGAATACTTATGGAGATTTCCTGTTTATGAAGAACATAAAGAAAGTGTAAAAGGAAAAGTTGGAGATTTATTAAATGTAACTGCTCCCGGAACTGGCGGAGCAATTACTGCAGGAGTTTTCTTAGAACACTTCGTTGAAAACACTCCTTGGGTTCATTTAGACATTGCAGGTCCTTCATACTCAAGTTCAGCTTGGGGTACAAATCCTGAAGGAGCAAGCGGTACTCCAGTAAAAACACTTTACAATTTTGTAAAAAAATATAATAAAAAATAATTAAGAAAAAAATGGTATGCTTTTAAAAGCATACCATTTTTTAAAATTTATATCTTTTTAATCTTAAACTGTTTAAAACAACACTTACTGAACTAAAACTCATTGTAAATCCTGCAAGCATAGGATTTAAGTATCCGAATGCAGCAAAAGGAATTGCAATAATATTATAGAAAAAAGCCCAGAATAAATTTTGTTTGATTATTTTAAGAGTTTGTTCACTTATATTGATTGAATTTAAAAGTGTGTTTAAATTACCATTCATCAGAGTAATATCTGAAGTTTCCATTGCAATATCTGTTCCAGTTCCCATTGCAAAACTTATATCTGCACTTGCAAGAGCAGGAGCATCATTTATTCCATCCCCTACCATTGCAACAATTTTTCCTTGTTTTTGCAATTCTATAACTTTTTGAGATTTTTCATCTGGCATAACTTCATAAAGTACATTATCTATTCCAAGTTTATTTGCAACTTTTCTAGCAACTACTTCACTATCTCCAGTTATCATATAAACATCAATATTTTTATCTTTTAATTTCTTAATTATTTCAAAAGCATTTTTTGAAATTTCATCTTCTAAAACTACAAAACCCGCGAATTCATTTCCTATAGAAATAAAGATTGTCAGTAATTCATTTTCTATATTTAATTCTAATTTTCCAAGTTTTTCTTCAATATATTTTCTCTTTCCAATCAAAATTTCTTTACCATCGTAATTAGCTTGAACACCCATTCCAGCAATTACTTTCAAGTCAGAAATATCCAATTCTTTTACATTTTTTTCTTTACAAAAATTTACAATAGATTTTGCGATAGGATGATCTGTATTTTTTTCTAAAGAATAAATTATACTTAAGAAATCTCCTTCTGATAAATCAGTATTATTCTTTATTTCAACAACTTTTAACTTTCCAGTTGTTAGTGTCCCTGTTTTATCAAAAATAATGCTATCCATTTTATGAATTTTTTCTAAGACTTCTCCACTCTTTATCAAAATTCCATTTTGTGCAGCGACTCCTGTTCCTGACATAATCGCAGTTGGTGTTGCCAAACCAAGTGAACAAGGACAAGCTATAACCATTACTGCACAGCTATTTAATAAGCTTGTTGTAAAATCTTTTGTAACAATATAAGTAATTACTAAAGTAGCTAAAGACGACAAAATTACACCTGGTACAAAATAACTTGAAATTTTATCTGCAAGTCTTTGAACAGGGGCTTTTTTTGTCTGAGCATTTTGAACTAAATCAAGTATTTTAGATAATACAGAATTTTCTACCGTACTCTTTACCTCAATTTTTAAAATTCCCTCTATATTATTAGTTGCTCCAATAACAGTATCTCCTATATTTTTTTCAACAGGAACAGATTCTCCGGTAATCATAGCTTGATTTACAGAACTATTCCCTGAAATAATAACTCCATCAACAGGAATTTTTTCGTAAGGTTTAACTAGAACAATATCTCCAATTTTTACATCTTCAATATTCTTTTTAACTTCTCTATCTCCGTCAATTACAATTGCATAGTCCGCTTTCAAATCCATCAATTTCATAATTGCACCGAAAGTATTTGACTTTGCATTAGCTTCAAAGAATTTACCAAGTAAGATTAAAGTTATAATCATTGCAGAACTGTCAAAATAAACATCAACACTTCCAATTAAAACTTTATAGACTGAATAAAAATACGCCATTGAAGTTCCAAAAGCTATTAAAACATCCATATTTGTACTTTTATTTTTTAAGTTTTTATAGGCATTTATATAATATCTTTTACCTACATAAAATTGAACAACACTTGCCAAAGCCCATTGAATATAACCATTTAACATAAACTTGTGCAAATTGAACATATGGAAAAACATTGAAACCATAAGTGGAACACTAAATACTATTGAAATAATTAAGTCCTTTTTTAAGTCCTTAATTTCATCTTCATATATATTTTGTCTTTCCTTTTTTTCTTTTTTAACCGAAATTTTATATTTCTCTAAAATTGAATTTATTTCATCTAAAGAAACAACATCTTTTAAGTATTTTACTTTTAAAATGTCATCTTCATCTTTTACTAAAACAGTATCTTTTTCTTTTAACTCAGAAATTATTTTTTCAATATCTTCAACTTTGATACTGCTCTTTTCAATTTTTACCTCATCTCTTTTCGGTTTATATCCAAGTCTCTTTATAACTCCGATAAGACCTTCAACTTTCGCTCCATCTTCAACGGATACTGTGACAGTTTTGCTCATAAGATTTACAGAGACGTCTTCAACTATTTTAAGCTTTGATAGTCCCTTTTCAACTTTCATAGAACAAGCTTGACAAGTCATTCCGTCAACAAAAATATTAACCTTTTTACTCAAAAGAAGCACCTCCTAATGACATTTTTGAAATCAAAAGCTCCAACAATAAATCTATATCTCTATTTTTTGTCTTAATATCTGATTCTACAGAATATGTTAAATCAATATAATCACATAGAGTTTTTATAGAAAAACTATCACAAACCGAATACAATTTTTTACATTCGTAGTTTGAAATTTTTAACTCTTTTGAAATATAGTCTATATGTTTTTGTTTTAGTTTCAAAACTTTTACTCCTAAAAGATTTCTAATATATCTTACAATCATATAAAATGTAGAAAAAGAGTCCTCTCCCGATTTTTTAAGCTCAACTAAAATCTTAATAGAATTTTTATAATCTTTTTTAGAAATCATATCAAGTAATTTAAAAATACTATTTTCAAATTTATCTACTAAAATTTCATCAACATCTTTAAAATCTAAAACATCTTTAGAAAATGAGTTAAGAAGTTTATTTACTTCATTTTCCACATCATAAAGATTTTTTTCTCTGCTACTATCTAAATACCCAATTCTATCGATAATATATTTTAAAACAATATCTTTAACTTCGATATTTTTTGAAACAAATCTTTTCTTAATAAATTTAAAAAGTTCAATTTCATTAAACCTTACAAGTTCAATATTATGTCCTAAAATCGAAATTTGTTTATAAAATTTACCACGAAAAGCAAGACTTCCTTTCATAACAAAAAGAAGAACTGTTGTATTTGGAATCTTATCTATATAATCATACATTTCCTCAAAAAAATTTTTATATATAGAAATTCCATTTTTTGAAAGATTTACATCATTTACAATAATAAGTCTTTTATTACTAAAAAATGGAGCTGTTTCACAATCAATCTTTAACTTTTGCAAGTCAATTTTTGAAAAATCATATTCGATATAATTCATATCAAAAAAATCTTTTGAAACAATATTCTCTTTAAATAGCTCAACAAATCTATCTATCAAAAAAATTTCTTCCCCACTTAAAACATATATACCATTAAGTTCCCCATTGTCTAGCAACTTCATAGCTTGCAAATAATTCATAGTTCCTCCTAAATAGACTCTAAATCTATAACTGAATCTTTTCTAATTTTAACTAAAACAAAGAATCCTAATAAATACATTATAATATTTAAAATATCCATAAAATAAAAATTTAATAAACCTAATAAATTACCATCAATTTCTCTAAAACCTATAATTTTTTCTTCAAATTTATTAATTCTAAGCATTATATTTCCCTGTAAATCAGTCCTAAAAACATCACTTCCTGTAGATTTTATTCTATCTAGTGCATCTTTATGTGGATGGTTATATCTATTTTTATAACCACAGGAAATTATACAAGTTTTTGGACTTGAAGCTGATAAAAATTCAGGTGAACTAGAATTCTTACTCCCATGATGAGCAACTTTCAGATAATCACAGTCTATATCGTTTTTTATAAGCTGATTTTCTGTAAAAGCTCCAATATCTCCGGTAAAAAGTATTTTCTTTCCATTTACTGTAACTCTAACTATTATGGATCTTTCATTTTCTTCTGTAGAATCTTTTGCTTTTAAAACTTCTAAATCTACATCTTCTAAATTTATTTTTAAATTATTTTCAATATTATAAATATTTTCAGCCTTAACTTCTCCATATTTTTTTACAAAATCTCTATACCCGTCTTTTCTAAAAAATAAATTTTTAATCTCCACTTCCTTAGATAAATATCCCAAATTTTTACAATGGTCTGCATCCAAATGTGAAATAAATACAAAATCTAGTTTTTTAACCCCATTTTTCTGTAAATATGGAATTAAAATAGATTTTCCGTTATCTCCTTTGCCAAAAGTAATTCCACCTGTATCTATTAGAATATTATTCTGTTTTCCTCTTATTAAACAGGCATCTCCCTGTCCTATATCTATGAAATTGATATTTACTTCATTTTTATAAATGTTATAAATATTTGTAGAAACAAATAGAATCATAACAGAAAGTATAAAAAATTTAAAGTTATCAAATGTAAAATACTTAAAATCTCTCCTCTTAAAATAAATTAAAAGTAAAAAATATGTAAAAATTAAAAGTACTATGTTATATTCATAAAAAGTAACGTTTATATTTATATCCTTTAAAAAATCAACATTTAATCTTATAAGATTTAATAAATTATTAACTAATAATCCCAAAAATACACAAACTTTTAAACTAAATAAACCAAATAACAAAATAAAAAACGAAATAACTATGCAAATTACAAAAATTGGTGTTAATACTAAATTACTAAAGAAGGTAATAACTGAAAACTTCCCAAAAGTATATAAAATAATAGGTAAAATTATAAGCATAACCGAAAAAGTAAGTTTTAAAGATTTAAGTATAAAACCATCTCTCTTATTTGAAAAATATGGTAAAATCTTTGTAATTCCAAATACTGAAAACGCACTTAAGTACAATCCTACATCAAAAATCATATATGGATTTATTAATAAAATGACAAAAATAGTTAATAAAAGGTCATTTAATCTATCTTTAACTTTTCCATAAAGCGACGAAAATATAGAAATAAGCAAAAATATTTCCGCCCTTAAAACACTTGCAGGATTGCCAATTAAATATGAATATAAAAATATAAAAAATAGAATTATAACTTCTCTAAAAATTCTTTTTATTGGTAAAATGACTAAAATTTTACTTAAAATTAAATATATTATTCCAATATGTAGACCACTAACGGCTAAAATATGTGAAAGTCCAATTTCTCTAATATCATTTTCAAAAGCCGTATCATAATTATTTGCAAGAAATATCCTCTTCATAATATCCGAATTTTCAGATGAAAGAGAAGTATCAAAGACATTCTCAACAAAATTATGAAAAGCTCCCTTTAAATTTTTATTCTCTCCAATTTTCTTCACATCATCAGAATAAATATTTGAATATATATTCTTTTTTAAATTAAATCTCTTATAATTAAAAAGTCTTGGATTACCATTTGACCTTATTTCTCGAAGTTTTCCCGTTACACTTACAATATCTCCAATTTCAAACTTTTTATGATTTGTAAAAAGTAAAATTTTCTCTGATTTTTCTATATTTTCAATATTTTTTAATCTGACTTCATGTTTGAATCCCTCTCCATCAGAACGAGCAGTTGAATTTAAAACTTCTCCTGTAAAAGAAACTTCTTGATCAAAGAATTGTTTTAAATTACTTTCTTTCTCTGAAAAGAAGCTAACTAAAAAGCCTAATGAGAAAATCAAAAGAAATAATTTTATTTTATTGAATCTAAAAAAATATGAAACTATACAAGTAAATGATAAACCCAAAAATATATAAAATTTTGTAAAATGTTCCATTTTTAGAAAATAACAAAATAAAATTCCACATATCAAGGAAATCAGATAAAAAATAATATTTCTTTTCATACTTCCTCCAAATACAAAATCATAAATCATTTTTCAATACATAATTATTATATCATAATCTCTTTTTTATAATTAAATTTTGGTAATTATGATGAAATAATTACAGCTTTATCATAAGGCATAAATCTATAATTATTATATCATAATCTCTTTTTGATAATTATATTTAGGTTATTATGATGAAATAATTATAGCTTTATCATAAGGCATAAATCTATAATTATTATATCATAATTTGAACAATAAAAAAGCAGTATAATTTTGATATACTACTTCTCATCTTATATTCAATTATTTAATTTAGATATCAAACAATTCTAATTTCCAATATATTTAATATAAATTTGGCATGGATTCCATTCATCCCATAGAGTTGGAAAAACTTCTAATTCCTTATATCCTACAGATTTGTAGAAATTATTTGTTATATCATATTCTTTATAATGTCCGCTCTGAACAGTTTTGACTTGAGAATAAGTGTAACCAAGTTTTTTTGCCAATCTTTCATAAGCATCATTTAACTTTGTTCCTATTCCCATTCTATGATACTTTTTCTTAATTCCCATAACAAAAATATCTGCACAATCCACACTTGTTGAATTCAATACTACAAAACCTATTGCCTCATTATCCATAAAACAAGCAATAAATGGTTTATCTTGTGAATCTGTTATATATTCTTCCGTACTTTCAGGCATACCAAACCATTCAGGAAGATCATTTAATATTTCTCTTGATATTTTTTCCTTTTCACTAATATCTACAATTTCTTTAATAATCAATTCTTTCAAATTACTAACTCCTTTAAAGTTCACTGTTAATCAATGTATTTTATATTCCCACTTGCTGATTTTTTAAGTCTGTTCATTATTGAAAATCCAAGTCCCTTTTCATCACAACCTTCAACAACAATCAAATCAACATTTTTTTCGTCGAATTCTCTAAGACCTTTAAATAATATTTTTGACATTTCTTTTAAATCAAAAATTGAACCCAATGATAAAATATTTTCACTTTCAACATTTAAAAATGTTTCGTCAAACTTAAAAATTCCGATCTTTAAGTCTTTATTTTCTTTTATTATTTTTTCAATCTCAATTGATGATTTTTTTCTGTCTTTAGCTGAAATTACTACAACTTTTGCCTTTGGTGCATAATGTTTATACTTTTGTCCCGGAGATTTTGGAATAGTATTTTCTGTTACAATGGCATCATCAATTAAAATTTCATCTTCATATTTCAAAAGGTCTTCCTTCGTATAAAAGCCCGGTCTTAAAATCGTATATGGTTTTTTAGTCAAATCCAAAACTGTTGATTCTATTCCGATATTGCAAAGTCCCCCATCTAAGATTACAGAAATTTTACCATTCATATCAGTAAAAACATCTTCTGCAGTCGTTGGTGACGGCTTCCCTGAAATATTTGCAGAAGGTGCAGCTATTGGAACACCACATTGCTTTATAAAACTTCTTGCAATTTCATTATTCGGCATTCTAATTGCAACAGTATCAAGTCCACAACTAATGGCATCAGGAATTATCTCCTTCTTTTTCATAACAACAGTCAGTGGTCCTGGCCAAAAATGATTTAAAAATTCTTTTATCTCATCACTTAATTCATAAACCAAATTTTCCATCATATCATAATCTGAAATATGCAATATCAAAGGATTATCCTGTGGTCTATTTTTGGCCTTAAAGATTTTTGAAACTGCAACATCTGATAACCCATTTGCTCCTAAACCATACACAGTCTCGGTTGGAATTGCAACAATTTCATCATTTAATATTAATTTTGTAGATTTTTCTATATTTTCTTTCGTTGGTTTTAATATTTCAGTCATAAACTATTTTTCAATTCCTAAAGATTTTTTTGCTAAATAGTCTGCAAGATCATTATATTTATCATTTGAATGTGCCTTAACCTTTACAAATAAAATCTTTATTTCCTTTCTAAACTCTTTAATCTTATCTCTATATCCTATAGTAAGAGGCAAATTGCATTTCCATTCTCCATTAGCCCAAGATGAAATGCCTTGATAATCGTAAAAAACAGTTATTTTTTTCTTTTTAAGTTTTATTGCCTCACTAATAGCTCTAATTGAACCAAAAAGCTCTCCAGTTACATTTCTACTCTTTGCAACTTCAGGGTCTTCTCCCTTTCCAAAAAGTTCAATAATATCATCTTTTAAAATTAGTACAACTCCATATCCATATTCTAAAGTATCTTTTTTATAAGAACCGTCAACATAGGCCACAATTTCATCTTCAGCAATATCTTCTAAATTAAAGCCACCGCTTTTAACTTCTATATTTTCATTATTCAAATACTCTTTAGCTTCTTCTAAAGTTGGAAAAGATTTATAAATCGCACCTGAAAAACCTGTAACTTGTTTTTTACAATCTTCCCAATTATTATAAATTCCAACAGATTTTCCAACCTTAACCGCATAATATTTTTTAGCCAAAAATAACTCCTCCTATTTCTTTTTCCAAGTTGTTGATGAAAATAAAATTAGTATTGGGAATATTTCAAGTCTTCCTGCTAGCATTGCAAAAGATAAAACTATCTTATTAAAGTCAGTAAGACTTGCATAACTTCCTGTAGGACCTACAATCGCCATTCCAGGGCCAATATTATTAAATGTTGCCATTACTGCTGAAAATGCAGTTAAAAAGTCAGGAACCGAAAAAGATATTAAAATTGTAAAAATAATAATTAAAAATATATAAATTACAAAGTAAGCCCTTACTTCTTCTAATACTTCATTCCCGACAGCCTTATTATCCATTTTCACACTTAATACTCTTTTTGGATTTACTGCCTTTCTAAATTGTAGAATAGATGACTTAACTAGAATTATAAATCTTGAAATTTTTAATCCACCTGCAGTTGAACCAGCACAAGCTCCTGTGAACATTAAGAACAGAAGAATAAAATGAGAAAAAGGTGGCCATTTTCCAAAATCTGCTGTAGCATACCCAGTTGTAGATATTATTGAAGAAACTGTAAAAAATATATCCTTAACTGCAGTTAAATATGAAGTATAATTATTTTTTATATTGAAAAATATTAAAACAACACTTCCAAAAACTATAAACAAATACCATCTTAATTCTTCGCTTTTTAAACCATCTCTGGCTTTTCCTATTAAGATAACATAAAATATGTTAAAATTTATACCAAAAATTATCATTGCAATTGCTAGAATCATTTCAACTAGCGGGCTATTATAATAAGCTATTGAACTTGCTTTTATTCCAAAACCACCCGTTCCTGCTGCTCCAAAAGCATGAATAAATGAATCAAAAACAGGATGCCCTGCTAAAATAAGTACAATTATCAAAATTCCGGTCATTGCAAAATAGATTTTATATAAAATTCTTGCAGTATAACTCATCTTCGCAACAAGTTTCCCAAAAACAGGACCCGGAACTTCTGCTTTCATAATATGAGAATGTCTATTTGAACGAGGTAAAATTGCAAGAGCAAAAACTAAAATACCCATACCTCCAATCAAATGTGTAAAACTTCTCCAAAAAAGTATTGAATGACTAAGTGCTTCGACATCTGTTAAGATACTTGCTCCTGTAGTAGTAAAACCACTGGAAGTTTCAAAAAAAGCATCTATAAAACTTGGTATCGAACCCGAAAAAACAAATGGCAATGCTCCAAAAGTGGATAAAAGTATCCAAGACAAAGAAACTATAATAAATCCCTCTTTCTCATAAAATGCTCCACTTCCATCAGCTTTATATCCAACAATATATCCAAATATCAATAATATGAATATAGTAGCTAGAAAACTTAAAATATTTATATAATTTTCTTTATATATTAGAGAAACAATAACTGGTAAAAGTAAAAATCCTGCCTCAATATATAAAATTTTACTCAAAATATATCTTATAATTTTATTATTCATAATACACCTATACCAAAATACAATCTATATTTTGTATTAAATTTGCCTTTGAAATTATTATTACAGTATCATTTACCATTATAGAATCTTCTCCACTTGGGAAAATTAATTTATTATCTCTAATTATGTATGCTATAAGTACATTATTCTTTATTTCAAGCTCTTTTAGTGGAATATCTACAGCTTTAGACTTTTTATTAACCTTTATTTCAACTGCTTCCACATTATTTGATAATCTATGTAAAGTCTCTATATTAGAACCTTCACTATTAATAATTGATCTTACAACACTAATTATGATATCTGAAACCAATCTTTTTGGTGTTACAAATGAAAATCTTTCAGTAGGTGGAATTATATTTAAAAGGGAAATTCTACTAACCTTTGCTACTGCTTTTTTTACATTTGATTTTTCTGCAAACATTCCTAACATAATGTTTTCTTCATCAATACCTGTTAAAGCTACACAAGCATCATAATTTGTTAATCCCTCTTCATCTAAAACATCAGAGTCTGAACCATCTGCACAAATAACTTTAACGTTTGATGGAAATTTTTCACTAAATGACATTGCTAAATCTCTATTAACTTCAACTAATTTTATTTTAATATTTTCACGAATCAAATTAGAAACTAAATAATAAGAAATTCTACTTCCACCTATTATAAAAACAGATTCTATTTTTTTATCTCCACCCTTAATAATGTTATAAAATTTATATACAAATTCATCAGTTCCAGTAAAATAAATTTTATCATTTTCCTTAATAACGAAGTCTCCTGAAGGAATAAAAATTTCTTCCTCTCTTTCAACTATTCCAATTAAAATTTTTATATTAAATTTTTGTTGTAAATCTACAATTTTAGTGTCTTTAATAGGGCTATCCTTTCCAATAGATACACCTATAAGTTTTACTCGACCATCTGCAAATGTTTCAACAGAATGAGCAGAAGGATATTTTAATCCTCTAGATATTTCTCTTGCAGCTACAAATTCAGGATTTATAACTAAATCAATTCCCAATACTTCCTTAACAAAACCAGATTTAGAAGAATATTCTGGGTTTCTAACACGAGCTATTGTATACTTTGCGCCCATATTCTTAGCAAAAATACAAGATATGATATTTATCTCATCACTATCAGTTACAGCAATAAAAACATCACTATCTTTTACTCCTGCTTCATCTAAAAGTTCAAAATTTGTACCACTTCCTAAAATCCCCATAATGTCATATTTAGATAACATTTCATTCAGAATTTCTTGTCTTTTTTCTATTAAAATAATATCATTATCTTCTGTATTTAAATCGGTAAATAAATATTCTCCAACTTTACCTGCTCCAACAATTATAATTTTCATAAATACCTCCAGTTCATAGTATATCACATTTTTAAAAAACTTCAATAGCAAAGTTTTATTATAAAAAACCTTATTTTATTGATAATAATTATTAAAGTTTTAAAGGTATTCCTATGGGTAAATTAGATTTGAAAAACTAATAAGTTTTTAAATAATAATGAAAATTTTAGGAGGAAAAAATGGCTTTTGAATTAGTAAAATTAAATTATGCTTATGATGCACTAGAACCTGTTATAGACAAGGAAACTATGGAATTTCATCATGATAAACATCATCAAACTTATGTAAATAACTTAAATAACTTAATTAAAGATACAGTGTTTGAAGAAGCTTCATTAGAAGAAATATTAACACATTTAGATCATGCTCCAGAAGATAAAAAGAATGGAATAAAAAATAATGTTGGTGGAGTTTTTAACCACAATGTTTTCTGGGAAAGCATGACACCAGGTGGATCAAAAGAACCTATTGGAGAAATAGCTAAAAAAATAGATGAAAAATTTGGAAACTTTGAAGCATTTAAAGAAGAATTCAACAAAAAAGGTGCTGGACAATTTGGTTCAGGTTGGGTATGGCTAATTTCTGATAAAGAAGGAAATATTGATGTAATTGCTACTCCAAACCAAGACTGCCCTATTTCTTGTGGTAAAATAATTCTTTTAGGCAATGATGTTTGGGAACATGCTTATTATTTAAAATACCAAAACAGAAGAGCTGAATACTTAAAAGAATGGTGGAAAGTTGTAAACTGGGATATAGTTGAACAAAGATACCAAAATAGAAATCATAATGAATGTTCATGTGGTTGTGGATGTTAATTATAATCTAAAGAGATTTCATCTGAAATCTCTTTTTTTATACAAAAATAGCCGACTTAAAATTAAGTCGGCTAATTTTTTTATAAGTTTTCAATCCAATTTTTTATTACTTCGTCACTATCCTTAATGTCAAATCTTCTTCCTTCTTTTAGAATTGAATTTTTACAAGAGTTTTTCAATTCTTCGTTTGTATTTCCCATTAAACTTTGTCCGGAAGTTGCAAAAGGAATAATAGTTTTTCCTTTTAAATCATAACTTTCTAAAAAAGTATTTATAATTGTAGGTGCTACATACCACCAAATCGGAAATCCTACATAAATAGTGTCATAATCTGCCATATTATCAACCTTATTTGCTATTTCAGGTCTAAATGATTTATTTTTCATTTCGATACTGCTACGGCTATTTTCATTCATCCAGTTTAAATCTTCTTCTGTATAAATTTCCTTAGGAACAATTTCATGTAAATCTGCGCCAACAATTTTTGAAACTCTTTCTGCAAGCTTTTTAGTTACCCCAGTTGCACTAAAATATGCTACTAATTTTCTACTCATAACTAGTACCTCCTATTTCTTATTTTTCTAATAATTCTTTAATATCTTTAACAATTTGTTCTTTTGAAATACCGTTTTTCAAAAGAAATTCTTCCACAACAAATCTATCTGGAAAACTCTTTTTTATTCCATAGTTTTTAACTTTAACATCCGAAGTGCCATAAAATCTTGAAACTTTTTCTCCAAAACCTCCATCAAGTACACTATCTTCTAATGTTATTACTAATTTGTGATTTTCCTTTAATTTTTCTAATAATTCTTCGTCTAACCCAGTAATATATACAGGATTAATTAAAGTAACGTCACCCAATTCATCTGCTATTTCTTTTCCTAAATTATAGAAATTACTTAGAGCTATTATAGCTACATCTTTTCCTTTTTTAGTAACTTTGTATTTATTTAGTATAGAATAGTCTGTCTTATCTTCTTCTCCTGTTGATACAACATCTACTACTGGAACTCTTATTGCTACTGGATGTTCAGTTTGATTTAAACCCCACTCAAGCATCTTAAAATATTCTTCTTTATTTGTAGGTGCAAGGTAAACCAAGTTTGGAATATTTGAAATCATTGGTATATCAAAAATTCCAAGATGTGTTGCATCACTTTCTTCATAAATTGATGCCCCATAGACTAATATTAATGCAGGATTGTTATTTAAACACAAATCTTGAGAAAGTTGGTCATATGTTCTTTGCATAAATGTACTATATACACAGAAAACTGGTTTTGCTCCATTTTTTGCGAGTCCTGAAGACATTGCAACTGCATGTTCTTCTTCTATTCCAACATCAATATATTGCTTGCCCATTTCTTCTCTAATTTCTTTTGAAAATCTAAAAGCTCCTGGTGTCCCAGCATTCAAAATTGCCACTGTTTTATCTTTTTTAATTGCATTCAATAAATAATCGACAGTTAAGTTTTTATAGTTTTCTACATTTTGTACATTCTCAAAAGTTTTAAATTCTCCTGTCTCAATATCAAAAGGTGCTCCATAATGAAATTTCTCTCTATTAATTTCTGCAGGTTTAAATCCCTTCCCCTTAGTTGTTGAAAGGTGAACAACTACAGGTTTTTTAATATCTTTAACTGACTTAAATGATGAAATAAGTTCTTCAATGTCATTACCATCATCAACATAGAAATAATCAAGACCCATTGCTTTAAATAGATTATTTTCTGCTTTGCCTTTAGTTTTTCTTAAATCATGAAGATTTTTATAGAGTCCACCATGATTTTCAGCAATAGATTGATCATTATCATTTATAATTACGATTATATTACTTTTTAGTTCATAAACATTATTAAGACCTTCAAGAGCTTCTCCTCCGCCTAAGGAACCATCTCCTATAACAGCAATAATATTTTCATTATCTCCTTTTAAATCTCTAGCTTTCGCAAGACCACAAGCAAGACTTATTGAAGTTGAAGTATGACCTATTGTAAAAAAATCATGTTCACTTTCTTTTGGAGAAGTAAAACCTGTAACTGATCCATATTTTTCAGGAATCATAAAAGCGCCTTTTCTTCCAGTCAACATCTTATGAACATAAGTTTGATGAGACACATCAAATACAATCTTATCTTTTGGTGAGTCAAAAACATAGTGAAGTGCAAGTGTAAACTCCAACGATCCAAGATTAGGACCAATATGCCCGCCCTTTGCACTAAGTCTTTTTAATAAATTTGTCCTAAGTTCTACAACTAACTCTTTTAACTCGTCAATAGATAATTTTTTTACATCATCAGGCGAATTTATTTTTTCTAAGTACATAGTATCTACTCCTTTTAACTAAAATTTAAACTTCAATTTATTAAATTATACCCTTATTAATTAAAATATTCAATAGTTTAAAATTTTTTAAATTATGTTAAAATATAATTATAATTAAGTTAGGAGAAAAATTATGAAAATTGCTTATATATTTTTTAATGGAAAACTTTTAGGAAATGTAAATTTTTTTAAAAATTTCTTTATGAAAAATAAAGGAGATATCTTTTGTGCAGATGGCGGTGCTAATCTATGTCACGAATTGAATTTAACCCCAAATGAAATTTGGGGAGACTTAGATTCAATTGATAAAGATATTTTAAGTTTTTACGAAGAAAAAAATGTAATTATAAAAAAATTCCCCAAAGATAAAGATTTTACTGATTCAGAATTAATTTTAAACTATATAAAAGAAAAATCATATGATAAAATCTATTGTATTGGTGCATTCGGTGGAGATATAGATCACGAACTTACAAATATTAATTTAATGTTTAAATATGATAATTTATTTTTGTTGAAAGAAAATGAAATGCTTTTTAAGGTAGAAAGAGAGTTTGAATTTAAAAATTTATTAAATACTAAAATATCTTTTATTCCATTTTCTGAAGAAATTAAAAATTTAAAATTAGAAGGCTTTAAATATAATATAGAAAATATTACTCTTAAAAAAGGTGATTCGCTTTGTATGAGCAATATTATACAGTCTAATTCTGCAAAGATAAATTTTGATGAAGGAAAAATTTTATGTGTTATTAAGTCTTAATCTGATACCATTTTTTATATCAATTTTGGTTCTTTCTCTAGTATCAAAAATATATTATACTTTTTGTATAAAATATATTTAAGGAGAAAGGGTTATTATGAAAAAGAAAGATTTAACACAAAATTTTGTAGGCGGAGTTATAATGGATGTTACAACACCAGAACAAGCAAAGATAGCCGAAAAAGCAGGTGCAGTAGCTGTAATGGCTTTAGAAAGAATTCCTGCTGATATTCGTGTTGCTGGTGGTGTTTCAAGAATGAGCGACCCTGCAATGATAAAAAGTATAATGAAAGCTGTTTCTATTCCTGTTATGGCAAAATGCAGAATCGGACATTTTGTTGAAGCTCAAATTTTACAAGAAATAGGAATAGATTACATTGATGAAAGTGAAGTGCTATCCCCTGCTGATAATATTCATCATGTAGATAAAACAAAATTCAATACACCTTTTGTATGTGGTGCAAGAGATTTAGGAGAAGCTTTAAGACGTATTCAAGAAGGTGCAAGAATGATTCGTACAAAAGGAGAAGCAGGTACCGGAGATGTTGTTCAAGCTGTATCACATATGAGAAAAATTCAAGGAGAAATTCGACAAGTAACTGCAATGGCAGAAGATGAATTATTTGAAAAGGCTAAAGAATTTAAAGTTCCTTATGAACTATTAAAATATGTTCACGAAAATGGAAAACTTCCAGTTGTTAATTTTTCAGCTGGTGGAGTCGCAACTCCAGCAGATGCAGCTCTTATGAGACAATTAGGAGCTGAAGGTGTATTTGTGGGCTCAGGAATTTTTAAATCAGGAAATCCTGAACAAAGAGCTAAGGCAATAGTTGAAGCAGTTAAACATTTCAATGATCCTAAGGTTATTGCTAAAGTCTCTGAAAATCTTGGAGAAGCTATGGTAGGAATCAACGAAAATGAAATTGAAATTATTATGGCTGAAAGAGGAATTTAAAAATTTTTAGATTATTTGCTTCTTTTTGATATTTATTATTAAATATATTTACTTTTTATTTTTTTCAGAGTATAATATAGTTGTAGCATAGATGAAATGTTACACAATTTATGCAAAAAAGTTATATTTTGAAAGGAGATTTTATTATGGCTTGTACTACAATTTTAGTTGGAAAAAATGCTACTTATGATGGATCAACAATGGTTGCTCGTAATGAGGACTCTCCATCAGGTCAATTTTGTGAAAAGAAGTTTATAGTTGTTCATCCAAAGGAACAACCTGTAAAATATAAATCAGTTTTATCTCATGTTAAAATTGACTTACCTACTAATCCTATGCGTTATACTTGCATGCCTAATGCAGTTGATAATGAAGGAATTTGGGGTGCTTGTGGTGTTAATGAATTAAATATTTCTATGACTGCAACTGAAACTTTAACTTCAAATGAAAGAGTATTAGGTGCAGATCCTCTTGTAGAATTCGTTCCTGCAGTAGGAAAAAAAGGTGATAAAGATTATGTTCCTGAAAAAGTAGGCGGAATTGGTGAAGAAGATATGGTTACTTTAGTTTTACCATATATTAAATCTGCTCGTGAAGGTGTAATTAGACTTGGAGAAATTTTAGAAAAGTATGGAACTTATGAAATGAATGGTATAGCTTTTCAAGATGTTAATGAAATTTGGTGGTTAGAAACTATCGGAGGTCATCATTGGATTGCAAGACGTGTTCCTGACGATTGCTATGTAATTATGCCAAATCAACTTGGTCTTGATTATTTTGATTTAGAAGATGCTTTTGGAGAACAAAAAGAATATATGTGTTCTGCTGACTTAAAAGATTTTATAAATAGATATCATCTAGATCTTTCTATTGATGGATCTTTAAATCCTAGAGACGCTTTTGGTAGTCACTCTGATGCAGATCATACTTATAATACTCCTCGTGCTTGGGTATTACAAAGATATTTCAATCCACTTACAAATTATTGGGATGGAATGGATGCAGATTATGTTCCTGAATCAGATGATATTCCATGGTGTAGAACTCCAGATAAAAAAATAACTGTTGAAGATATTAAATATGCACTTTCAAATCATTTCCAAGGAACACCTTATGATCCTTATGGTAAATTCTCAAATGAAAAAGGAAAATTCAGACCAATTGGAATTAATAGAAATAATTTCTTAGGTCTTGTACAAATAAGACCTTATATGCCTGAAGCAATTAGAAGCATTGAATGGCTTGCTCTTGGTTCAAATGTATTTAATGCAATGATTCCTTTCTATGTAAATATAGATAAGACACCTGAATATCTAGCAAATACTACAGGAGTACCTACTACAGATGATTTCTATTGGACAAATCGTTTAGTAGCAGCTTTAGCAGATGCTCATTATGCTTCTTGTAGTTCACATATTGAACGTTATCAATTAGCTATTCAATCAAAATGTAATGAAATAATTAATAAATACGACGATAAATTCTTAGGTAAAAAAGTAGCTAAAGGAAAAATTGTTGAATTTTGTGAAAATGCAAATGAAGAAATTGCAACAGAATTAAGAAAACAAACAATTGATTTATTAGGCAAAGTTCTTTACACAGCAAGCTGTGAAATGAAAAATGGTTTTTCAAGATCTGATGCTTAAAAAATTAAAATTTAAAGGGAGCTTTATTTTGCTCCCTTTTTCTTTTTCCCACTTTTTTTTACTTCCTGTTTTTCTTCTATTCTTTTATTTTTAAAAAAATCAAAAACACTTAATAATTTTAAAATTAAAATCATAATAATTAATACTTTTTCAAAAGTTCTCGCCTTAAAAAAGATTAACATTAAAATACAGATAAAAACAATTAATACATTTATAATTAAATTAAATTTTTTATTATTTAAAATATTCATACTACTCCTCTATTCCAATTAAATCAAAGAAAGTATATCATTTTATTATATCGTTGTCAATTTTAGAATTATTTGCAATATATTAAATATCGTGTATAATAAGTATATAAAATAAATTTGGAGGTTGTTATGGATAAAAATTATGTTACAAATTTACTTGAAGAGTTACTAAACATCTACAGTCCTACTGGAGATACTGAAAATGCAATTTGTTTTATGGAAAAAAAGTTTAAGGAATTGAATATTCTTTCAAGAAGAACTAATAAGAATGCTCTAATAGCTACAATAGAAGGCGAAGAAAAAGAAGCTATAACTTTTTCAGGTCATGTTGATACTTTAGGTTTAATGGTTAAGGAAATAAAAGCGAATGGACGTCTAGCTTTTAGCTTAGTTGGTGGTTTTTCTCCTACAAGTGTTGAAACTGAAAATGTGTTTATTAAAACTTATGACGGAAAATTAATTCCTGGAACTGTTCTATATAATGAAGCATCAGTTCATGTTTATGATACTACAACAACTGCTCAACGTTCTATAAAAAATATGGAAGTAAGAATTGATGAGGTTGTTAAAAATGCTGAAGATGTTAGAAAACTTGGCATTTCAGTTGGAGATTTTATCTGTTTAGATCCAAGATGTAGAATTTATGACTCTGGTTTTATTAAATCAAGACATTTGGATGATAAAGCCTGTATAGCTGCTATGATGGGACTTGCAAAACATTTAGTTGATAATAAAATAAAACCTAAGAAAACAATTAATTTCTTTATAAGCAATTACGAAGAAATTGGTCATGGTTCAAGCTTTATTCCTGAAAATACTGTTGAATTTTTTGCTGTAGATATGGCAGCTCCTGGTGTTGGACAAGAATCTGATGAAAGAGCTGTAACAATTTGTGCGATGGATTCTTCAACACCTTATGATTTAGGAATGAGAAATAAATTAAGAAAAATTGCTGAAGAAAAGAAAATTGATTATAGAATAGATATTTATCCACATTATGGATCAGATGCAACTGCCGCACTTAGAGCAGGACATGATATTCGTTGTGCATTAATTGGCCCAGGAGTTGATGCTAGCCATAGTTATGAAAGAACTCATATCTTAGGTATAGAAAATACTTGTAAATTAATGTTAGAATATTTATTAGCTAAATAATATTAAATTTAAAAGAGCATAGATTTTTAATCTATGCTCTTTTCTAATCTGCTTTTACATCAGTCCAGATATTATCATATTCTTTTAAAAAGTCTGACGGATCTTTGAATACTTCCATTTTTTTGAAATACTCATCATCAATTTCTGTTACAGATTTTACTAGTTCATTCTCATCAATAACTTCTTGATTAGGAACTGCATAATATGTGTAGTTCATATTTTTCGAAAGAATATCTTTTCTAATTAAAAAATCTATCAACTTATGAGCATTTTCTTTATTTTTTGAATTTTTTAAAATTACCATTGAATCAAACCAAAGATTTGTCCCCTCTTTAGGTTTTACATATTCAAACTTCTCATCTGCATCTAACAATTCTGTTGCATCTCCAGAGTACATCACAGCAATTGCAGCATTTTCAGCTAACATATTATCTTTTGTCTCATCAACAAGATATGCAAGTATTGATTTTTTTTGTTTAATTAAATCTTTCTTGGCAATTTCTAATTCTTCTTTATTTCTTGAATTCATCGAAAAACCATTTTTTAAAAGTGCTGCTGCAAAACTATCTCTTGAACTATCCAGCATAACAATTTTATCTTTATGCTTTTCATCCCATAAATCAGCCCAAGAAGTGATTTCTCCATCAACTAAATTTTTATTATACAAAATACCTAATGTTCCCCAATATAAAGGAATTGAATATTTCGATTCTGGATCATAGCTCTTATTTAAAAATTTTGTATCTATGTTCTTATAATTTGATAGCTTACTTTTATCAATTGGTTCAAGCATATCTTCCTTAATCATCTTTTCAATCATATAATCTGAAGGAACAACTATATCATAATTACTTCCACCTTGTTTTATCTTCAAGTACATATCTTCGTTAGTAACAAAGGTTTCATAATTTACTTTAATTCCGGTTTCTCTTGTGAATTCATCTAAAACTTCTTTATCTATATACTCTCCCCAATTATACATATTAACAACATTACCTTCTCTTTTACTACAAGAAGATAGTAAAAAAATCATACAAAATGAAAAAAGTACATTCAAAAATATATTTTTTTTAGTCATATAATATACCATCCTCACTTTTCTTATTTATTATTAGTAAAAGAACTAACATTGCAATAAACATCAATGTTGAAAGAGCATTTATTGATGGATTTATTCCTTTTCTTGCCATAGAGTATATTTGTGTACTTAAGTTTACAACACCATTTCCACTATTAAAATATGCTATAACGAAATCGTCTAATGAAAGAGTAAATGCAAGTAATGCTCCCGCAAATACTCCTTGCTTAATTTCTGGTAAAATAACCTTTCTCAAAGCATAAAAAGGTGTTGCCCCTAAATCCATGGCTGCCTCAGGTAAAAATTTATTCATATGTTTCATCTTTGGATAAACAGAAAGTATTACATAAGGCGTCGCAAGTACGATATGTGAAGCAAGCAAAGTCAAAAATCCATAATCGATATTAAAAACTTTATATAAAACCATTAATGAAATAGCTATTACTATATCTGGATTTAAAACTGGAATGTAATTCAAATTTAAAACTACAAACTTTTCACTTTTTTTCATATAATATATCCCGATAGCTGCAACGGTACCTATAAAAGTTGCAATTACCGTAGTTAGAACAGCAATCAGTATTGTATAATATAGAGCTCTCAAGACCTCTTTATCATTAAATAATTCAACATACCATTTAAAAGTAATTCCTGTAAAAGAGCCTCGGAGTTTTGAATCATTGAATGAATAAAGTATAAGCACAAAAATTGGTGCATATATAAATATGAATACTAATGAAATATATAATTTTTTTAACTTATTTTCCATTTTCCACCTCTTTTGAATACTCTGGATCAAACTTATTCATAATGAAAAGTGAAACCAAAATCATAACTAAAAGTACCATACTCATTGCAGAACCAAAATTCCAATTTCCTGTTACTCTAAATTGTTGTTCAATTATATTCCCTATTAAATTCTCTTTATTTCCACCTAAAAGCGCAGATATTTCGAAAGTTGAAATTGCAGGAATAAACACCATTGTAATTCCAGTAATAACTCCCGGCAAACTCATAGGAAATACTAATTTAGTAAAAGTCTTAAGCCTATTAGCACCTAAATCATGAGATGCTTCAATATATTCCTTATCTATCTTAATCAAAGTTGTATAAATAGGTAAAATCATAAAAGGTAAAAAGTTATATACCATCCCTATTAAAATTGATACATTAGAATACATTAAATTTACAGTTGGAAGTCCAAAAAAATTCAAAATTGAATTTAAAAGTCCATTTTTACTCAAAATACTAATCCAAGAATAAGTCCTAAGTAAAAAGTTCATCCACATCGGAATTACTACCAACAAAATCATCATATTTCTGGTTTTAACTTTAAACTTTGAAATAAAATATGAAAAAGGATAACCAATTATAAGACATAATACTGTAGATAAAACCGCCATTCTTAAAGATCTTAATAAAACTTTAATATAAGTCGGGTTAAAAAATCTTTTGTAATGTTCCAATGAAAAAAGAAAATTTTCTCCTCCATAGTCAACTGAATATTTTGCTATGAAAACAAGAGGAACAACAATAAAAATCACTAACCATACAACGTATGGATATGCAAACCTCTTAAATTTCATTTATATTTCTTTAGCTCCTTTTTTCATAATATGAATATTATCAGGTGTAACTCTAAGTCCAACTTTTGAGTCTATAGGTTTTGTAATCGTGGAATGAACCATATACTCAACTTCTCCAACTTTAACAAGTAATTCATAATGAACTCCTTTAAAAATTTCAGACTTTACAATACCTACCAACATTCCATTTTCTTCATCAACAAGCTCCAAATCTTCTGGACGAATTACTACATCAATCTCTTCATTTGGTGCAAAGCCTTTGTCAACACATTTGAATGTTCTATTTGAAAAACTTACGACAAAATCTTCATTCATAACTCCGTCTAAAATATTACTTTCTCCAATAAAAGAAGCTATAAAGGCATTTTTAGGTTCGTTATAAATATCTATCGGAGTTCCAACTTGTTGAATTTTACCATCATTCATAACTACAATAGTATCGCTCATTGTAAGAGCTTCTTCCTGATCATGAGTTACATAAACGAATGTAATCCCAACTCTCTTTTGAATATTTTTAAGCTCAACTTGCATATCTTTCCTAAGTTGTAAATCCAAAGCACCAAGTGGTTCATCTAAAAGTAAAACTTTTGGTTCATTTACCAAAGCTCTTGCAATTGCAATTCTTTGTTGTTGACCCCCACTTAAAGATAGAATAGATCTTTTTTCATACCCTTTCAAGTTTACAAGTCTTAGCATTTCTTTAACTTTTTCATTAATAATACTTTCTTGCATTTTCTTAATTCTAAGACCAAAAGCAATATTTTCATAAACATTCATATTTGGAAAAAGAGCATATTTTTGAAAGACTGTATTTATATTTCTTTCATAAGGAGGAACATTAGAAATGTCTTTTCCTTCAAATAAAATTTTTCCACTTGTAGGAGTTTCAAAACCTCCAATAAGTCTTAATGTAGTAGTCTTTCCACAACCTGATGGACCTAAAAGAGTTAAAAACTCCTTATCTCTAATATATAAATTTATATCGTCAAGAACAATATTATCTCCAAATCTTTTATTTATATTAACTAATTCGACTGCATGATTTCCCATATATTCCTCCTAAAAACTTGGTGGATTAGTAATCCACAAAACCTTAGATTCTTTTTTAGACAAATTTATTATACTTCTTTCAAACTGACCACTTGTATAAAAACATTCACCCTCTTTTAAAACAAATACCTTTGTTCCAAGATGAAGTTCAACTTTTCCCTTCAAAACATAACCGAATTCTTCTCCCTCAAAAGGTTCATAAGTCCTTGAAAAACTTTTTTGTTCATTCAAAGTTATTATAATCGGTTCCATTGAATTTTTTTGTGCATTTGGAACAATCCACTCTAATTTACTATTTCCATTTTCAAAAATAGTTTCATAAGCATCAAATTTTTGAAAAACAAATTTTTCTTCTTTCTCTTCTTTAAAAAAATCTGAAATATTAGTCCCAAGTGCCTCTAAAACATCTTCTAAAGAACTAATTGATGGTGAAGTAAGTCCTCTTTCAAGTTGAGAAATAAAGCCTTTAGTTAGCTCTGCTCTCTCTGCAAGTTCTTCTTGTGTAAGTCCCAAAATGGTTCTTAAATTTTTAATTTTTTCTCCAATATCCACTTTTCTTTCTCCTAATATAACACTATATTAAACTATAAATATCCCTATATTAAACAATAAATATTATATCACAAATAAATCTTTATTCAATACTTTTTTACTAAAAATTTAAAATTTTTTATTAAAATTTTAAAATATTAAACAAAATTAACTTTATAAATTTTCAACTTAAATAAATTAAAACTATTAGAAAATCTAATTTAATTAATTAATTCCATTAGATTTATTTATTGAATGGTGTTGATAATAATATTGTAAAAAACCATATCTTAGTATATAATATTCTTATATTATATATCTAATATTTCATTAAAAAATATTAGAATATTTTATAAATTTTATTTACAGGAGGATCGTTATGAAAAAACTTTTTTCTGGATTTTTGGCATTATGTTTAGTTTTATCAATGTTTACAAGCAATTTTATAACTAAAGCTGAAGATAAATTCAGTAAAATCATTCTAACAATTAACACTTCCAAAATTTCTGGAGAAAACATTGATAAACTTTTAAAAAATGGAGAATATGAAAAAGTAAAAGAAATAAATTCAAATTCTCTAAATATTGCAAAAGAAAAAATAAATGAAATTATAGGAGATTTTAAAGAACTATCTAGAGACGAGTTTCTTTTGCCATTTATTTCATTCGAAGCAACTAAGACTCAAATAGCAAAGCTCAAAAATTTAGACTTTATTAAGAGAATTGAACAAGATACTGAATATGAAGTTGACTTAAAACCAAATACCGCAAAACCTACACCTCGAAGCGCTGCACATGCAACAAAGTTAATCGGTATTGATGATGATTTTTTAAAAAAATATGATGGACGTGGAGAAGTTGTAGGAGTTATTGATACAAACTTTGATCCAACTCATGAGGTTTTTAAATTGGATAAAGACATTATTCCTGCAATAACAAAAGAAGATATTAAAAAACTAGTGAAACACAAAAATGGAGAAAATAAAAATTTCACTGAAGATAAGGTATATTTTAATTCAAAAGTTCCATTAGCATATCATTATATAAATGAAAATTCAAACTTAAATCCTGAAGAAACAGAAGAAGGACATGGACAACATGTTGCTGCTGTTATTGGTGGAAGCCAAACTAAAATCAAGAATAAATATGATTGGCGTGGAGTTGCTCCAAATTCACAACTTTTAATGATGAACTGTTTTGTAAATGAAGGAACTTCCTCAACTTATTATATAAAGGCTATAAGTGATGCTGTTTATTTAAGAGCTGCTGCAATAAATATGAGCCTTGGAAAACCCAAAGGAACAGTAAGGACTCATAATGCAAAAGATAAAAACGTAGCAGAGATAATTGATAGAGCCACATCTGTTGGTACAAATGTTGTTATCGCTGGCGGTAATGAAGGCGAATACCAAGGAGATATTTCTATAGATCATCCTGACTTTGGAACAATTGCATCCCCAGGAATTCAACAGAGTGCTATTACAGTTGCTTCTGTTGAAAATAATGAATATATTGCAAAATATCTATTAGTAGGAAATGAAAAAATTGTATACTATGAAGTTAAGGATAGAACTTTTGAGAGTAAAACTTTTGATATTATAGATTGTGGAGAAGCATTAGAAGGATCAATCCCTTCTAATGTAAATGGAAAAGTAGCTCTTGTTAAACGTGGTGGAGATACTTTTAATAACAAAATTAAAAGATTAGAAGATGCCGGAGCAATTGGAGTTATAATTTATAACAATGTACTAGGTTCTTTTTCAATGTCTTTAGATAATTCTACAACAATTCCAGCAATTGGTATATCTATGGAAGATGGAGAAAAATTAAAGGCAAAAACTCCAACTCAAGTTACTGTTTCAAGCGAAGAAGACTTAGTTAAAAATCCTTTAGAAGGAAGAATGAGTAGTTTTTCTAACTGGGGACTTACTTCAGACGGAATTCTAAAGCCTGATTTAACTGCTCCGGGCGGACATATATACTCTGCAAAAAACGGTTCAGGATTTGTTGAAATGAGTGGAACTTCAATGGCTACTCCTCACGTTTCAGGTGCTGTTGCCCTTGTTTCTCAAAGTTTAAAAGAAAGATCCGAATTTAAAAACTTAAGTGTAGCTAATAGAGGAAAATTAATTAAGACAATACTTATGAATTCTGCAAAACCACTTAATGATAAAGAAAATAATGTACCTGTCTCCCCTAGACATCAAGGTGCTGGTGTAGTTGATATGAAGTCCGCAACTGAATTAGACTTTACTGTTGTTGATAAGGATACAAATGTTCCTTCTACTTTCATAAAAGGAATAAATGATACTATTACTTTAAAATTAAGAATTAAAAATTATTCAAATCATTCAAAAGAAATTACTCCATCTGTAATAGTGACTGTTGATGAACACAAAGGAAAGAAAAATTTGTTAAAACCTACAGAATTATTTACTAAAACACTAGAAAGCGAAAAATTTACAGTAGGTGCTAATCAAGAAATTGTTAAAGAAATAAATATTCCAGTTGAAAATCTAGAAAAACTTAAAGATTTTGAAAAAGGTGCTTTTATTGAAGGTTTCTTAACTTTATCAAGTAATGATGGCAAAAAAGCTAATTTTCCATTCGTTACTTTTAAGGGAGATTTTACTAATCTTTCAGTTATCGAAAAACCTGTGTATGAATTTGATTTTAATAAAGAAAATCCAATGTTCTGGAATTTAAAACCAATAACAAATGCTTGGCATAGATTTATGACTCATATTGAAAGTAAAATAGACGGCAAACCTATTGTTTTAGGAATGGAAAATTTCGATGAACTAAACGAGTTGAAAAAAGCTCAAAAAGAAACAGATATAAAACCTAAATTTAGTAAAAAATTGGTTATCAGCCCTAACGGAGATGGTAAATTAGATGAAATTACACTTTATTCAGTTTTCACAAGAAATGCTGATGCAAGATACGAAATTAGAAATTCTAATAATGAAGTTGTTGCTGAAAAGAAAGATTCAAAACTTTTCCTTAAAAATATTTCGGATTGGGCAGATAAGCAAGATTTAGACGAAAACTTCTTAGGTTATACAAATCTTGGCATCGAGGATTTATCTAATCAAAAAGATGGAGATTATACTCTAAATATAATAGCAAAACCTACTACTGAAGGAGCAAAAGAACAAAAACATTCTATTAAATTTTCAATAGATAAAGAAGCTCCTAAATTTAAAAATGCTAAATTCGATAATGAAACTAAAAAATTTGCTTTTGAAGTTGAAGATGCAAATGAAATAAGAAATGTTAAAGCCACTGGAATAGAAATGGTTGCACCATATCCTCAATTTCCAGACTATAAGCAACCAAAAGAGGTTGAACTTGAAGTTAAAAATATTGGAGAAAATAAATATGAGATCCAATTAAAAGATGATACAAATTTAAAAGATGTTCAAGTTACTGCAACAGATATTGCATATAACGAATATACTGAAGACTGTGAAATTATGACTTCTGATAAAAAACTTGGAAAACTTGAAGTTGTTGCAAAAACAGAAGATGGAGAAAATGTTCCTATAAAGTTTGACCTTTATGACCAAAATAATAAAATAGTTAAAAATACTCAAAAACTTAGAAACGGAAAATATACTTTTATTTATAAATTCTGCCCTATTGAGTATAAATTAATTGGAGAAAATACTGAACAAGAATTTGAAATAACTGATGATAACTTAAATAAAAAAATAGAGTTAAAATTTGCAAAACAAAAAATTGGTCAAAAGATGGTTCTTGCAAGAGGCACAGGAGATTTAGCCCTTAATGAATTTAAGATAACTGCTACAAATGTAGAAAATCCTAAATTAAAATTTGAATTAAAGCAAGAAATAGAAGATACTCCACAATTTTTCTTAAATGCTCCTTATGGAAAATATAAGCTAAATGTTGAGATAACCGATGCAAATAAAGCTTTAAAATACAATTATGAACTTAGTACAGATGAGCAAAAAGAAATATCAGAAACAACAATTGACGAAAATTCATTCAAAAAAAGAATTGATTTACTTTTCTCAGAAAGTAAATTTAAAGTTATTCCAATAACAAAGGGATATGATGGACATATCGAATATATGGGAATGAATCTTTCAGTTGGTCAACCTGTAAATATAAGAAGCATTGGTAGAGGTCGTTCAGAAATAGTACCTAACGAAATTCCTAATGGATATTATGTAGTTCCGGGAATGCAAACAGTAAAATTAACAGAAGAAAATCCTGTACAAGAAGTTGTTTTTGAATATTTCAAAGAAAAAGACGAAGATAAATTTTCACTATTAATTCAAGATAATGGAAATGAAAAAGGAATTCAAACAAAGTATAAAATCTACAATTATAACGAAAGATTCAACTTTAAAAAAGGTAAATTGAGTCTGGACTATACACCAGGAATGAAACTAAATCCTGGTTGGTATTGTATTGAAGCTCAAGAGGAAGAATATGGAGAATATAAAGCTCAAGCTAATGAACCTACCCCTACTTACCATTTAAAAGAAAAAGTTATAGAAGTTAAAAGGGGTGAAAAAAATGTCACAGTAGGTTTCACTTGGGGAAAAAATAATGAAAATAATTTTGTTGAAAAATATCCAAGAAAAATTAATGCAAATATTCCTGAAAACTATCCAAATGATGAACTTCAATTAGAAATTAGAAAGAAAAACTCTGATGAAGTTGTTGTAAAACATACTTATAAAAAATCAGATGAAAGTACTCATTCAGTTCTTATTCCAAGTGGTTCAGGATATGATGTAGTTGTAACAAATTTAGCTAGTGGATATACTTGTCCTAATGGAGAAGCATGGGTCTTTGGTGCTGAAGGACATCCTATAACTCTTAATATTACTAAAGAAGTTAAAGATGGAAAAGAAGTTGATATTAAATTTAAAGCTGGAGATACAGAAATTCCTAATGTAAAATTCAAACTAAATGAATTAGACTTTAAATCCGGAAAAAATAATATTGAAGTAGGAAAATATAAACTTGAAATAGTTTGCCCGGAAAGTTATAAAGGAAAAAATATAGACAAGGAAATTGAAATTACAAAAGATACTAATGAAATTTCAGTAAATCTTGAAAAGATTACAAAAGGTACAATTGATATTGGACTTGAATTTATTGATACAGCTAATAAATTAAGTAAAATCGAACTTGATGGAAAAGAAATTTCACTTTCAGGAAATAAAATTCCTGTTTCAATCGGAGAACATAAACTTGAAATTACTGATATTGATGGAAAACTTTCAAATTATGAAATCTCCCCTAATGCAATAAATAATTTCAACTTAACATTAGAAAATCCTGATCAAGTGTTTAATTTCAAAATAAAGCGAAAACCAAATAGTATAGATATTTCAGAATTAAAATCCTTAGTTGAAGAAGGCAAAGAAATCAAGAACTCAGAAAAATATATAAATGCTATTGATGAATTAAAAGAATTGTATGACAATTCAATAAAAGCAGGACAGGAATTAATAGATAATGAAAATAGTAGAAATGAGTTTGTTGTTAAGAAAGCTGTTGAAGATATAAAACTCGCAAAAGATTCACTAGATGGAAATAAACCTTATGCTCAGCTTGTAAAAAAACTTAAAAATTTAATAGCTGAAAAAGAATTGATTTCTGATGGTAATCTTTATATCAATTCAGATGAAGAAGATAATGAAGCATATTTAGAAGCCATAGAAAATGCTAAAAACTTATTAAAAGTAAATTTCAAATTAAATGAACTTGAAACTGCTATAAAAGATATTGAAAATGTAAAAGCAACTATGGGATTTGTAATTAAAATAAAAGTTAATGGCGATGATATACCACAGGATTTAAAAATTAAAGCTATTAATGTAATAACAGGAGAAGAAGTTGAGCTTGAAAACAAAAATAAATCTTTTGAAAAATCTGTTTTACTTGGAAAATATAAAATAAAAGTAGAATTAAATGAAAACTACAATATTGATAAAAACAATTTTGAAGTAGAACTTACTAAAGATAAAACAGCAGAAGATACTATCGCAATTTCTAAGAAAGAAAAACCTCAAAATCCTGATGACAATCCAAGTAAATTAAAATTTGACTATGGAGAAAATCAAACTGTAACAGTTGGAAGAAAAATATCTGATATTAAGATTAGTGAAGATATTTCAAAATTTGTTAGAGTTTTAGTTGACGGAAAAGAATTAAGCAAAGAGTTTTATTCAGCTACAAAAGGAAGTACAATTATAAAATTCAATGATAATTTTATAAACACTTTAGGAGTTGGCGAACATAAACTATTATTTGAATTTACTACAGGTAAAATAGAAACATCTTTAACAATAGTTAAAAAAGATACATTACCAAACAACAATAATAATAATAACAGTAATAATTCAAATAATAATACTAATGATAGTAATACTAATACTAATACTAAGAATAAAAATAACAAATTAGTAAAAACAGGAATTTCAAACAATTCAATAGTATTATTTGTTATTTCCGCAATTATATTAGGCTCATTAACTATTCGTAAGAAGATAAAAAAATAACACAAAAAGGAAGTGAAATATATCACTTCCTTTTTCCTATTGTAAAACAACAAGGTTCCCAGGCACCTATCCGATGCGAAGCATCGAGGAAGGCTGAGGTTCTTATTTCCCTATTTTTTCTTCTCTTCCATAATAGAAAAGATATTGTTGTGCATAGCCTGCATATTTTCCAAATATTCTATCTGCTTCTTTTGAAATTTTCTTAACAGGAGTTTCTTTTTTTATAAAAAGTTCTTCCATCACTCTTTTTATCCAAACATCAACCGGAAAAACTTCTCCTCTTTTGTATGAAAATAGCATTATACAATCTGCAACCTTATTTCCAACTCCTGAAAATTTTAATAATTCTTCTCTTAAAATATCAGTTTCTAAATTTTCAAAATTATCTAAGTCGATTTTTTCATTTAAAATCATATTTACTGTATCAAAAATCCTCTTATCTCTAAAGCCAACTTTTGCAAATTCTCTTAAATCTTCAACAGTTGCCTTACTCAATTCTTCTACCGTTGGAAATGAATAATATTTTCTATTTTCATCTTCACAGATAAATTTCCCATATCTCATGGAGATTACTTCGATAGATTTTTTTATTCTAGGAATCATATTATTAGCTGAAATTATAAAACTAATTAACATTTCAAAATGATTTTGATTTAATATCCTAATACCTTTTCCATATTCCATCGCCTTTGCTAAAATTTCATTGTTTGATAGCTCTTTTCTTATCTCCTTATAGTTTGTATTCAAGTCAAAATAATCAATCCAAATTTCGTTAAATTCTTCCAAATTCGTTCCTTTAAATACAACCTTATCTTTTTCGTTTAAAACATTTAAGACTCTACCTAAATGTACTGTTGTAAAACTTCCATCACTCTCTTCATACCATCTGAAAGCTTGCCCACAAGTAAATATAGCTCTAGCATCAAAATTCTCATCATCTTCTAAAATTACTAAATTATCTTTTTCATAAAGTTTCATTATTTTTTCGCCTTTGATTTTGACTTATGTTGTTTTATAATTGCAGACAATTTATCAGAATTTTCTTTATCAAGTGGAATAGTTAGTACTTCATCTTTTAAATCTCCAGAAACTTGAACTTCAAAAAATTTATTACTAATGGCTCCCCATTTTTTTATTTTTTTAAATTCTCCAAACTTTCCATCAAAGCAAAATCCATTTTCGCCAATGTATAATTTATCAAGAGAAACTATAGAGTAAGTCAAACCAATTAATACATATACTATACTAAAAATATCTTGAACTTTTACTGCATATGCAATTCCAAATCCAACTAAAGCTACTGATAGTCCAAACAATACTTTTCTTCCTCTAAGAGTAATAGTTTGAACTTCACCTGTTAATTTTTTTCTTGTTTGAAATATAGCTACTATTTTCTTAATTACAAAAATTAAAACTATACCAAAAATTATTAATAAAAAATCATTACTTCCCATAAAATCCTCCATATAAATTAAGTAGAAGCGAACTTCTACTTAATTTTAATTTTCATCTATTTCAGTTTTTTCTACTACAGTTGAATCTGCATTGTTTTCTTCATTTGATGTTTCTTCAATAGTATTTTCTTCTCCAAAAATTGTTTCTTCTGTAGTTTCTTCTTTTTCTTCTTCAATTCCCATATATTTATTATACATAGTTTCGAAGTCTTTTCCACTTATAGTTTCAACTTCTAAAAGTTTTTTTGCTATTATGTGTAAAAATTCCACATTCTCATTTAAAATATTTTTAGCAGTTTCGTAAGCTTCATCAAGTAAATCCTTAACTTCTCCATCAATAAGTTTTGCAATATCTTCTGAGTAAGTTCTTCCTTTACCAAAATCTCTACCTAAGAAAGTTTCTTCTTCACCCATATCATAATTTATAGGTCCAATCTTGCTACTCATACCATAAGTTGTAACCATACTTCTCGCAAGTTTAGTTGCTCTCTCAATGTCATTAGAAGCACCAGTAGTAAAATCTTCAAAAATTATAAGCTCTGCTGAACGTCCACCAAGCATCATTGCAAGTCTTGACTTCATTGCTTTAACTGTCATATATTGACTATCTTCATCTTGAGTATATGCTGTAAATCCACCAGCTCTTCCTCTTGGAACAATAGTAATCATTTGTACTGGATCTGACAATGGTACAAATCTTGACACAATTGCATGTCCCGCTTCATGATATGCTGTAATATTTCTATCTCTATCAGTTACAACAGCTGATTTCTTTTCAGGTCCTGCAACAACTTTTATTGCAGCTTCTTCAAATATTCTCATAGGAATACTCTTTAAGTTTTGTCTTGCAGATAAAAGAGCCGCCTCATTACACAAGTTTTCAAGATCTGCAGGAGTAAATCCTGTTGTATGTTTTGCAATAGCTTTTAGGTCTACATCTGGATCTAGTCTTTTATTTCTAGTGTGGACCATTAGTATTGCTTCTCTTTCTTTTACATTCGGAATTCCAACATAAATTTGTCTATCAAATCTACCCGGTCTTAAAATAGCAGGGTCAAGTATGTCAGGTCTATTTGTTGCAGCCATAACAATGATTCCTTCATTCGCACCAAAACCGTCCATTTCAACAAGTAATTGATTTAATGTTTGTTCTCTTTCATCATGTCCCCCACCAAGTCCTGCGCCTCTTCTTCTACCAACAGCATCAATTTCATCAATAAATATTATACAAGGAGCATTCTTTTTAGCTTCTTCAAATAAATCTCTAACTCTTGAAGCACCAACTCCAACAAACATTTCAACAAAGTCTGAACCGCTTATGCTAAAAAACGGAACTTTAGCTTCGCCAGCTACTGCTCTAGAAAGGTAAGTTTTACCAGTTCCTGGAGGACCTACAAGTAAAACACCTTTTGGAATTCTAGCACCAATATCACTATATTTTTTTGGTGATCTTAAGAAGTCTACTATTTCTTGTAATTCTTCTTTTTCCTCTTCAAGACCAGCTACATCATTAAAAGTAACCTCATTTTTCTTATCTTTATGAAGTCTTGCTTTACTCTTTCCAAAGTTCATTACTTTTCCGCCACCTTGAGCTTGTTTCATAAATATGAACCAAACAACTCCAAGTCCTACCAAAAGTAATAGAGTTGGTAAAATTTCAAGATAAAAAGGTTTTGTAGGTTCAGCTTTACCATTATATTTCAAAGTATTATTCTCTACTTTTGATTTTAAATAATTTTCATAAAATTGAAATCTAAATTCTTGTGGTAAATATGTTTTAAATTCCGTTTTATCCTTATCATTTAATTTTCCGGTTATATATGAACCCTGAGTTGTTATCTCTGAGACTTCATCATTTTTTATTTTTGATACAATCTCTGTAACTGTATATTCTTTAACTACAGGAGTTGAAGTTTTTATAACAAAAAAATATACAACTAAAAATAAGATTGGCACCAAATACACTAGATATGCTTTAGTTTTTTTATTCACGTTTTTCCTCCTATTACTCTCTATTTATAAACTTCTTCTTTTAGAGAAATTATATATGGTAAATTCCTATATGATTGATTATAATCTAATCCATAACCAACAATAAAGTCATTTGGAACCGCAAAACCTACAAAATCGCCCGATATTTCAACAAGTCTTCTTTCTGGTTTGTCTAACATACTTGCAATTTTAACAGTTTTAGCTCCTCTTTCTTTAAAATAATTTAAAAGATATTTTAATGTTTTTCCTGTATCGATAATATCTTCAACAATCAAAATATTTTTTCCAGTAACATCCGCTTCTAAATCTTTAATGATTTTTACAACCCCACTTTCGGATGAATTACCATAAGATGAAATAGCCATAAAATCTATTGAAATAGGTAGATTTATATATCTAATTAAATCTGCAAAAAACAATGTAGAACCTCTTAAAATTCCAACTACCACAAGTTCAGATTCATCATTTTCATAGTGTTTAGTTATTTCTTTACCAAGAACTTCAACTCTATTTTTAATAGTTTTTTCATCAAATAACAAATCCTTCATATCTGACTTTACGACATTATCTAATCTCTCCATAAATTCTCCTTTGATAAAACTTTAATTTTTATAATATCATCTTTTCCATCAACCAAATATCTATTAGATCTTCTAGTATTTGGAACCCAAACAATAGTATTATCTATTTCAAAAATAGGAATATTATTTCTAATTTCTTTACTTATTTTTTCATCAATAAATATATCTTTTAGTTTTTTCTTTCCAAATTCAAATTCTAAAAAGTCTCCATTTTTTCTATTTCTAATTTTTAAAGATTTTAGATATTTTTTATTTATGAAAAGCAAATTCTTATTTTGTTTTAAATTTGTAAATTCATCAAAATTCGACTGCTCTATAATTATATCAAAAAATCTTGTAGAATACAAAGAAAAATCCAAATTTTCATAATAAAAATCTGTTTCTACACTTTCATTAATATTTTTATCAAAAATGAGAAGTTTATCATATTCAATTTTAAAAATTACATTTTTAATTTCTATATATTTACCCGTTTTTGAAAAAATCAAATTATCAATTTCTTCAATTATTTTAAAATTTATTCCATCTGGATCTTTACTTATAAATTCAAAAAAATCTCTATACATAATATTTCTAAAAGACCTAGACTGAAGTTTTAACTTTTCAATATAAACAAGTATTTTATCTTTACTAAATTCCCACAACAAACCTTCTTTTGATAAAATATATTCTCTTGAAATTGTACTAAAATCAAAAGCAATGTTTGATAATCTTGAAAGTGCATCAGAAATTTTAGGATTATATTCATTTTGTAGAATTGGAAATAAATTTAGTCTAATTTTATTCCTTAAATACATATCTTCAAAATTAGTTTTATCATCAACAAAAGGTATATTATTTTTTTCAATATATTTCTCTATTTCTTCTCTTGAAAAATCTAAAATTGGTCTTATTAAATCTCCTCTTTCAGATTGTATTCCTATTAGTCCATTAATTCCAGTTCCTCGTAGAATTCTCATCATAACAGTTTCTGCTAAATCATTTTTATTATGTGCAGTTGCTATATAATCAAGATTCTCAATTCTTTTTATTTCATCAAAAAATTTATATCTTAAAAATCTTGCTCCTTCTTCAGTTGACAATTTATTTTCATTAGAATAAAGGAGAACATCTTCCTTTTTGGAATAAAATTTTAATCCATATTTTTTGCATTGAGATTTAACAAATTTTTCATCTCTGTCTGCATCATCTCTTAAAGAATGATTAAAATGACAAACAACTAAATCTAATTTTAACTCATCCTTAAAATAACTAAACAAATCAAGCATAGTCATAGAATCTTTACCACCCGATACAGCAAGTAAAATTCTAGATTCTATACCATAGCTTTTTAATTTTTTTAAAAATTCTTTTCTCATAAAAATTAAAAAACCGAGCAAAAACTCGGTCCCCTTTCTTCACTAAATCAAACTAATCATTATCTTTATACTTTACAACTATCTCGTCTTTTTCAACCATTTTAAGTTTTTCTCTAGCAACTTTTTTTATAAATTCTTCACTATCAACTTTTTGAAGATTTTCTTTAGCCTCTCCAATCTCAGAGTTTAATTTATCTTTTCTTTCTTGTAAAGTTTGAATCTTATTATTCAATCTGTTCTTTTCTTTGACTTGATAAACATAAGTCTTTCCAAAAACTATACATAAAACAAGAAATATTAAACTGTAAACTCGAATTCGACCCTTATTTCTTTTATTCATCAAGTCATCACTCCCATCTAACATAGATTATATAATAAAATATATAATTTTTCAATACTTTTAAAGATTTTCATACATTTTTTGTGAATCTTCTTTCTTTTGACTGTCAGTTATATCTAAAACTCTAATTTTAACTTCAGAATTTCCAAATTTCAAATCTATAACATCTCCAACTTTGACTTCATCGGATGGTTTCATAGGCTTTCCATTTCTAAAAACTCTTTCTTTTTCACAAGCCTCTTTTGCAACAGTCCTTCTCTTTATAAGTCTTGAATTTTTTAAAAATTTATCAATTCTCATTAAATATTATACTCCAACACAGCATCTATTTGATAGTCTTTATTTTTTTCTCTACCTTTTAAGTCTGTTAACTCCATTAAAAATTGCATTGAAACAACTTCTGCACCTTGTGATTCTATTAATTTTGCACAGGCATTAATTGTTCCACCCGTAGCAAGTAAATCATCCACTATTGCTACTCTATCACCAGCTTTTAAAGAATTTTTACATATTTCAAGTACATCTGTTCCATATTCTAATGCATATTCATAAGAAACAGTTTCTCCAGGTAATTTTCCAGGTTTTCTAACTGGAATAAACCCGATATTTAAAGCATAAGCAACAGCAGATCCAAAAACAAATCCTCTTGCTTCAGGTCCAACAATATAATCTATATTTCTATTTTCTAAATTTTTTTTCATAATATTTACAGCTTCTTTAAAAGCTTCTGCATCACTAATTAATGTAGTTATATCTTTAAAACTGATTCCTTCTTTAGGAAATCCTTCAATAACTCTTATTTTTGATTTTAAATCCATAATTTCCTCCTAAAATTTTGCTGGCTACTCATTATATAACATTTTTAAATTTTTTGCAATGATTTAGGACAATATATCAAATTTAAAATATTTTTCGGTAATACTTAATCATTATATTTTAATAAATCTTCCTGTAATTGCAACAGTCCAAGTCTTCCCAAATGTGTAGCATCTTTAAAGAAATATTTTGTATAAGAATATTTACTATAATCTATCAAATTTACATTATTCTTTTCAGAAATTTCTCTAATTCTCTTATAGTAGTATTCTATCTCATCTTGAGGAACACCAGTATAGTCCGCCCAATGTCCTTGAAGTGGAACTAAAATTAAATTTACCTTGAATCCTAAATCCTTAGCGACATCTAAAAATAATTGTAAATCACCATATTCTTCTTCACTTCTATACTTAGTGTTTTTAGCTGATCCCTTAAATTTATCAAAATTTTTCTTAAAGTTTTTATCAAAATATTTATTATACATAAAAAATTTGTTTTCATTTGATTCTTCTTTGGCTGTTTCTAATGCTTCTTTTCTTAACTGATCCCAATCAAATTCTTTAGGTGCTTTTTTATCATTAACACTATCATCTCTATGGTATGATTTTAAAAATTTGCTGTTTGCAATTAATTTATATTTTTCAGCATTAGCTTGATTTATGGCATTGTCAACTGGGTTATCTCTCTTTAATCCTTCTACCATTCTAGTTACAATAGAATTATTTTTTGAAAGTTCTAAAATTCTATCATATATTTTTTCTTTAGTTTCTTTAGAAATTTTTTCACTCTTATATAAATTATATAAATGGTCTATTGAAAACCTTGGTTGAAATGCTTCGGGACTTAATCCATGCTTTTCAAACCATTGCATAGACAATATTAAATTAACAGTCTTTACAGGAGATTCTTCACCAATAGAACCTAAAGTTATAGCTTGAATTAAAGATTGATAAAATCCTTCTCCAATTTGCATAATATTCTTATCAGAATAATCTAATAAGTGTTTTGGATGTTCTTTCCAATCACTAGTTACTATAAGTTCAGAAGATCCTAAAAGTATAATAGTGCCCTTTCCTATGTTTTTTGTAATTGCATCATGAGATTTATATTTATTTGGAGAGTCATTATATCTTATAGAATTATTTTTAACTGTTAATTCATCAAATTCGTTTTTCTCCCTGTTAGTATAAAAATGTAAAAATGTAAAAGAAATAATTACTGATAAAATTACCGATACTGCTAATGCTTTTAATCTTTTCATAAACGCTCCTAAAATTTAATATATAAAATGTTCCAATATAATATTCAATTAATAAATAAAAAATTATAGATTTTTTAAAAGTTTAAATATAATAAAAAATTTTAAAAAATCCATAAAAATTCTCTAATAAGTTTATAACACAAACTTTAAACTAAACTAAAAATATAATATATCTATCGCACGATTAATATTATAACATAAAATTTATAAAAATAAAAAACTTTAGCTAAATTTATACTACATTATTTATTATGACGATATATTACAAAAATGACTTATGTTGATAATAAAAAACTACTATGATATAATTTATTCAAATATTAAAATACTTTTCTTATTCTTAATATTTTAGATGAAAAAAACATAAAAATATAGTTTATTGTTTAAAAAACTATATAACAATTTTTAGGAGTGCTTATGAAAAGATTAAAAGCATTAGCAATTTCATTTATTTTGTCTATTTTTCTTTCTTCATTTATATTAACATCATATTCTAAAAATATTGATAAAGATATAACTGTAAAAAATAATAGTATAAAATATAATACTCTATATTCAAAATATAATTCTTACGATGTATTAACAAAAAATATAGATGAAAATACAATTTTACTTATGGGTTCTTCTGAACTTGTTGCTACTTTAGAAAATGAAGAACATCCAAGACAACTATTAGATTATTCTGATAAGAATATCATGCAAATCGGTGGTGGCCATTATCAAAGCTTATTACAATCAATTGTTCTAGGTTCTATCGGAAGTGACATTCCTGTTAAAAAAGTTAATCTAATAATATCAATGCAATGGTTTGAAAAAAATGGTATAGCAAAAGAAGCATTTGAAAGTAGGGTTTCTTTAGATCACCTTTATCATTTCTTTGGTAATAAAAATATTTCCAATAGTACTAAAGAAAAAATGTACAACAGAATAAAAAATTTAACGGATTCAACAAGTTTTATAAATTCGACTTTAGATAATATCTTTTCACCTGAATTCTTTAACAATCTTATTAATCCTATTTTTAAGTATAAATATAACTTACAGGAAAAGAGGAATTTCGTTAAAAAATATAAATATGATAGCTCAGTAAATTGTAGAAAATTCAATGGACTCAATTGGGATGTTCTAGAAGAAAAAGCTATTGAAAGAGCAAAAAAAGAGACATATAATAATAAGTTTTATATAGAAAATGAATATTATAACGAATATATAAGAAATGATTTAAAAAAATACGAAGGCTATATGAATAAACAAAGCTATTCTGAAAGTCCTGAGTATGAGGATTTAGAGTTATTCATTAACGTTGCTAAAGAACTTGGTTACGAAGTTAATTTGATAATGATTCCTTTACAAGGTTACTGGGCAGATTATACTGGAATTTCTAAGACATCAATAAGTGAATATTATGATAAAATAAAAAAAATAGCATCTGAAAATGAAGTCCAGCTTACAGATTACAGTATGTATTCTTATAAACCATATTTTTTCAAAGATATAATGCATTTAGGAAGATTAGGTTTTTTACAATTACAAAAAGATTTACTAGAAAATGAAGATTAAAAAAATAAGGAGTAACATATAGCAGTTACTCCTTTTTTGTAATGAATTCCTATAAATAATAAATATTTATTCTAATCCTTAAATATTATTTTAAAAATTACTATATATAAATTCTTTTACAACATTAAAATCATATAATATACAAAATATTATTAGTGAGGTAATCATTATTGTATAAAACACAACTCTAAATAAGAATTCTTTTGTTTCTTTTTTTACCATAATCTACCTCCTATTATTCGTAAAATGTAAACAAATTTTTCTGAGAATATAAAGAACCCAAACATAACCAAATTAAAAGTTATAAAAATAGATGTGTATTCAAACCATTTTTTGTTTTTATTATTTTTATAAAATTTAGTCTTTTGAAATAATTCTGTAAATGCAAGAATAACTCCATGATACAATCCATATAAAAGATAACTGAAGTTTAACCCATGCCAAATACCCATTACTGTCATATTTATTACATAGGCAACCATAGCAGTAGTTAGCGAACTTTTAAAAGTTTTCCTCTTAAACATTGTAAAAACTAATCTACTAAAAATAAAATCTCTAAACCAATGTGATAAGCTAATATGCCATCTATTCCAAAAGTCTTTCATATCTTTTGCCAAAAACGGTTTATTAAAGTTCATCGGAGTTTCAATTCCAAAAATTTTACTAACTCCAACAGCCATTAAGCTATACCCTGCAAAATCAAAAAACAAATAAAAACCATATAAATACATATAAGTTAATAGATTAGGAATTGTATATCTCATTTCAGAAATAACATTGATTTTATCATAAAGCAGTTGAGATAAAATCATTTTATAAACTAGACCTTGTAATATATACTCTATTCCCTTACCTAACTTATCTAAATACTCAGACCTACTAACTGTAGCTTCCAAATCTTTAAAAAAACGTCTACTTCTATCAATTGGACCTGATGCAAGGGTTGGAAAAAATATCATAAAAGATAAATAGTCAACAAATTTCACTTCTTTTATTAAATTATCTTTAATTTCTATAAGTATTTGCATTACTTTAAAAGTTATATATGATATTCCTAAAAAACCTAATTTATAATTAATTTTCGTAAATGGTAATAAGCGAACCAAAATAAGTGGTAATAAACTTAAAAATACAAATATAGAAACTTTTCCAAAATTTTTCTCTATTTTAAGTTTTAAATATATTTTTATTAATAAAAATTCATATAGTATAAAAATAATTAACGAGATAAGAGAATTTATTTTTTTTGAATATACTAAAAAGCAAAAAACTAGAGATACCCCTAAGATATAGTATTTACTCTTCTTTTCTCTAATACCTAAAATAATCGCAGGTATAGATATCAAAATAAATACTAACCAGAAATTTAATCCACTAAAAAACTCCATTTTTACTTCCTACTGTTTAAAAATTCAATTATTTTATTTGGAGTATTAACAACTTCCTTATCTAATTCCATTATTCCTAAAGTTATTCCCAATCTTTCTTCAACTTCAACAATAAATCTAACAAGTCCTAGAGAATCCATTAGACCTTCTTCAAAGATATTTAAATCAGGAGTGTCTCTTAAATCCTCTTCACAAATATCTTCTAAAATTTCAAAAACTTTTTCTTCCATAATAATCTCCCTATCTATTTTCTATTATTTTCTTCAATTCTTTTCTATCAACTTTTCCATTATTATTCATTGGTAATTTTTCCAAAAATCTAAATTTTTTTGGTATCATATAACTTGGAATATACTTTTTTAACTCTGCCTTTAAAAATTTTGCATACTCTTTTTCATCAGAAACACTATTACTTACAACAAATGCTGTAATACTTTTTACTTTATTGTCTGAATCATAATTTGGCAATGCACAACAAGAGCTTATTCCAATAATATTTAAAAGATTGCTTTCAATATCTCCAAGTTCAATTCTATAACCATTTAATTTAACCTGAAAGTCTTTTCTATTTGAGAAAAATAAATTACCGTCCTTATAATATCCTAAGTCCCCTGTTTTATAAGCTCTTTCATTATTATCTGTAGTAAAAAAAACTTTTTCAGTTTGAATAGGATTCTTATAATATCCACTACTTACTGTATCTCCTATTATTACAATCTCACCAATTTCTCCATCACCAAGAATTTTTTCGTCATCTCTAATTTCAATTCTACTTCCATTTTTAACATCTCCAAGTGGAAGTATATCAAATTTTTCTAAAACTTCATCTGTAATTAAAATATCAGTAACACATACTGTTGACTCAGTCGGCCCATAAGTGTTAATTATTTTTGCATTTGGAAATCTCTTTTTTAATCTTTGTGCTGTTTTTTTAGTAAGAACTTCTCCACAGAACAGAAAATATTCAATATTCTTTATATTATCAGAATTAAATTCCTGTAAGGATAAACACATGTCTGCAAACGAAGGTGTAGAAACCCAATTTGTAATTCCAGATTTTTCTAAATTTTCATAAAGTTTATAAAAATCTTGTTGTTTCTCCTTAGTTATAGCAAATAAAGTAGATTCTGAATATAAAGATAAATATAAATCCATTACTGATAAATCAAATGAAAAAGGTGCTTGATTTAAATAAACTTTATTTTTTTCATTTCCTACAACATTGTGAATCCAACCAATATAATTATTTAAATTATCATATGTAATCTGAACACCTTTAGGTTTTCCAGTACTTCCAGATGTAAAAATTATATAAACTATATCTTCTGGTTCAATTTTATATAGATTTTCATTTGAAATATCATCATATTTTTCATCATAAATAATATCTAAAACATCTTTTCTGTTTAAAACGCTAAATTTTTTATCAACATCAAAATCCTCTGTAAAAATAGAAAATTTTGAATCAGTAACAGTCAACACATCTTCAACCCTATTTCTAGTAAAAGAAATATCCATAGGACAATAAGGATGTCCTGATTTTGTACAAGCTAAAAAGCTAACTAACATTAAAAAATCTTTATGCCCATAAACTGCAATTGCATCTTTATTCCCAATCCCAAAATTTTTCAGAATATATTTTGCAAGTCGATCTGAATATAACATAAGTTCCCTATATGTAATGGATTTATCATCACATATATAGGCAATTTTTTCCGAACTTTTATAACTATTAAAAGTTTTTAAATACCCCACGAAAAATCCTCCCAATCATAATAAATTATAAAGTTAATCTCGCTACAATAGTAATCGTTTTATTTTACTTATAATTTAATATATATATATATAATTCATACAATATTCTTATAATAACAAACTCAATTTCAGATAAAACATATCACTACTAAGCATACATATTTTATAATAGTAACTTTAAATAAAACTAAAATACTAAATAAATTAGCAATAATTATTATCCTATAAAATATATTATAACAAAATTATAAGAAAAACGAAAGACTGAAACTACAACTATAAACAAATATTTCAACTTTTTTATATAAAAAATATATAATTTTAATAAAACAAAAAAATACTGATGTATCTAAACATCAGTATAAAATATTTTTTAAACAGCTGCTACTGCTTCAATTTCTATTAAAGCGTCTTTTGGTAATTTAGCAACTTGAACTAATGCTCTGGCTGGTTTATGATTACCAAAGAATTCAGCATATACTCCATTAATTGCTTCAAAGTCATTCATGTCTTTTACAAAAACATTAACTTTAACAATACTTTCTAAATTTCCCCCACCTGCTTTAATAATTTCTAAAACATTTGTTAAACTAGCAAGTGTTGCAGCTTTTATTTCAGTTTGTAATTCTCCGTTTGTAATTGGTAATTGTCCAGAAACAAATATTAAATTACCAACTTTTCCAGCTTGTGAATAAGGTCCAATTGCTGCTGGAGCCTTATCAGTTTTTAAAAATTCTACGCTCATTTTCTTACCTCCTAAATCTATGCCCACAATCTTTCAAGATTGTAATAGCTTCTATAATCTTCTGTCATAATATGAACTATAATTTCTCCACAGTCCAATAAAATCCAATTTCCATCTTTATATCCTTCTGTACTTAAACAGTCCATATTATTCTTTTTTAATTGGAACTCAATTTCATCGCAAATAGCTTGATTGTGATTAACTACGCTTCCAGTTGCAATTACAAAATATTCAGCAATAGATGACTTACCTTTTAAATCAATACTTACAACATTTTTTGCAATCTTATCATCCAATGCTTTCAATATAATATCAAGTTTCTCCATAATATCACCTCATATTTACTAAATAATCTCTTGCTTTAATTGACAAGGGATGAATTTTTTGAGATTTTTTTTCTAAATATTCAAAACTATCGTTTAAAAATTTTATTATAGCTTTGTCAATATCATAATCTGCAATTTTTCTAAGTTCATCAACTGTATCATACTCTCTATTAGGCTCAATTTTATCTGAAATAAATAAAATCTTTTCAATTAAAGACATATTCTCTCTCGCTGTTGTATGATAACGAACCGCTGAAATTATTTCATTATCAAAGATACCATATATATCTTTACAAACAGCTGAACCTATTGGTGCATGTTGAATTTTTGGATTATTTTTTTCTTCAACATCCAATATTATATCAGAATTTAGCTTTTTATTCAACATATAATATTCTTCTAGGTTCTTTGCACAATCATGAACGAGACCACTTAAATAAGCCTTATTTTCATCAGCCTTATAAATTTTCGCAAGCCTTCTACAATAATCTGCTACTCTTAAAGAATGTTCATATCTATTCTTTGTAAGTTTTTCTTTTAAATCTTTTTTAATCTTTAGTATATCAAAATAATTAAGCTCTTCATAAATATAATTACTTACTTTTTCAGGCACAAGATATTTTATAGATTTTTTTTCATTAATTCTGTTCCTAATTTCGGTAGATGAAATAGAAATAACAGAATTTTTAATTATATTAATATCGTATTTTTCAATTATCTCTTTATTTTTTTCTAAAATAAAATTATAATCGTATTTTCTAAGAAAAACTATTACTGAAGTAAGCTCTAAAAGTTTTTCATATTTATACCAAGACCTTATATTTAAAAACTCGTCATCTCCCATTATGAAATAAAATTTATCTGCTCCATTGTAAAAATTTTCACTAATGGTATTATAAGAGTAATGAACTTTTGTAGAGTCATTTTCTACAAGAGAAATTTCAAAATTCTCATTATCTTCTAAAGCTAATCTTAACATATCAACTCTTGCATCAAAAGTGAACTTATCGACAGCCTTATGTGGAGGATTTGCATTCGGGAGAAAAACTATCTTATCAAGTCCCGTTTCTAGCAAACAATCCTCTGCAATTTGTAAATGTCCGTTATGAATAGGTGAAAAGCTTCCACCAAAAATTCCAATTTTTTTCATTATTCTGGTAACTCTATTCTATTTTCATCTTTTCTTTTTCTTCTGTAAATAACAAATTTGTTTCCAATATGTTGAACAAACTCTGCTCTAGTTTTTTGTAAAACTAAATCTACTGTTTCTTTATTATCATCTAAATTGTTATTTAGAATTTTAATTTTTATAAGCTCTCTTTTCTCTAAAGCCAAATCTAGTTGTCTAATAGTTTCATCATTAACTCCATACTTGCCTATATTCATAATAGGTTCCATAGAGTGAGATAATGACTTTAGAAATGCTCTTTGTTTTGGATTTATCATATTTTCTCCTTACTATTCAAAAAATTCAAATTCCATTTCTCCAATTACAATGGATTGACCTTCTTTTACACCTTTTTGTTTTAATTCTTCAATTACTCCCTTATCAGTTAAAACTTTTTGGAAATATTTTAAAGAATCATAATCTTCAAAATTTGTTATATAAACTAAATAGTCGATAAGAGGTCCTTCAACATAGAATGTTCCATCTTCACTATAAATTTCATAAGCCTCTTTTTCAACTTCTTCTATATATTCATAATCTTCATCAAAAGTTTCATAATCAATCTCAATTTTTGATAATTCATCAAATATTTTATATTTTAATTCCTTTACTCCCATTTGAGTAACAGCAGAAATTTCCAATACTGTTCTATCTTTAAAATATTCTTTTACTCTTTTTAAATTCTCATCAGAAGTAAGTAAATCTATTTTATTTGCAACAATTATCTCTTTTTTATTTTTAATATTTTCATTATAAAGCTCTAATTCCTTATAAATTGTATTATAATCTTCAATAGGATCTCTTCCTTCAATTCCAGAAACATCTAAGACATGTACTAAAAGTCTTGTTCTTTCAACATGTTTTAAAAATTCAAAACCAAGTCCAATTCCCTCGCTAGCCCCTTCAATAAGACCAGGAATATCAGCTATTACAAATGATTTATTTTCTTCAACTCTACAAACTCCTAAATTAGGTTCTAATGTTGTAAAATGATAATTTGCAATCTTAGGTTTTGCATCACTTAAAACAGAAAGCAAAGAAGATTTTCCAACATTTGGAAGACCGACCAGTCCAACGTCTGCAATTAGCTTTAATTCTAATTTTATAGTTCTTTCTTCACCCTTTGTTCCGGGCTGTGCAAAACGAGGGGCTTGTCTTGTACTTGTGGCAAATCTTGCATTTCCCTTTCCACCTCGGCCACCTTTAGCAACTATAAATTCATCATCTTTAACTTTAAAATCGTGAATAACTCTATTAGTTTCAAAATCCTTAATTAATGTACCAACAGGGACTTTTACTATTAAATCTTCTCCTTTTTTTCCATATTGTTTTTTTGTTTTTCCATTTTCTCCATTTTGAGCAAAGTAATGTTTTTTATATCTGAAATCCATAAGAGTTCTTACTCCCTCGTCAGATATAAAAATTACACTTCCGCCATCTCCTCCGTCGCCACCGTAAGGTCCACCATCAGGTTCATACTTCTCTCTTCTAAAAGAAACACAGCCATCTCCACCTTTACCGGCCTTTAATTCTATTTTTGCAATATCTATAAACATATTAACCTCTTTTTCTTATTTAATTTTAAAAAAGATTGAAAGCTCAATCTTTTTTTAATGACAAGCTCATAATTATTTTTCATAGTTTTTAAAAATTTCTTTATAAGCTCTAATTCTATTTTCTTTATCCGCAAAAACATCTGAACCTGAAACTATCAAATCTGCTCCAGCTTCAATAACATCTTTAATATTTGTGGTTTTTACACCACCATCAACTTCAACTATAACATTTAAATTTCTTTCTCTTATTTTTGCTTTTAAATTTTTTATTTTATTAATAGCTGAAGGAATAAAACTTTGCCCACCAAAACCTGGATTTACACTCATAATTAAAACTAAGTCCAAATCTTCTAATACATAGTCTAAAACTTCAATATTAGTTGCAGGATTTAAAGAAACTCCGGCTTTCATTCCTAATGATTTAATATAAGAAATAGTTCTATGAAGATGTTTACAAGCCTCATAATGTACAGTTAAAATTTCTGCTCCTGCATCCTTAAAGTTTTGAACATATCTATCAGGGTCTTCTATCATCAAATGAACATCAAAAACCATATTTGTTAAAGGTCTTAACTGTTTAATTATCATTGGTCCAAAAGAAATATTCGGAACAAACATTCCATCCATTACATCTAAGTGTAAATACTTAACTCCATTTTTGTCTAATACTTCTATTTCAGATTTTAAATCTGTAAAATCAGCTGATAACAATGATGGTGATAATTCTAACATTTAATACCTCCTATTTTTTAGATATTCATTTAAGTAAAAGATATAACTGTCATATCTACTTTTACTTATACTTCCACTTTCTAATTTTGATTTTACATAACAATCCGGTTCATTGATATGTTTGCAGTCAGAAAACTTACATTTAGAGCCAAATTCAAATTCTACAAATGCATCTCTAATTTGAACTTCACTATCTATAAATTTAGTAAGATCAAGAGAAGTAAAACCAGCCGTATCAATGATGAATGAGTTATCAAAAAATTCATATAAAGTAGCGGCTCTTGTTGTATGTTTACCCCTTTTTGTCTTTTTACTTATATCTCCAATCCAAATATTATAATCCGGATTTAAAAAATTTAAAATTGTACTTTTTCCAACTCCTGAAGCACCTGTAATAACTGAAATTTTATCTTTACAAATTTCTTCAAATAATTTTCTATTGTCTAAACTAATGCTATTAAAAATTATCTTATAACCAAGTTTATCATAAATATTTCTAAAATTAATTTCTGTTTCTTTATCAATTAAATCACACTTATTCAAACATAAAATTATTGGAATTTTCATTACTTCATAGTACATTATATATCTATCAATAATTTTATATGAAATTTCTGGGTCTTTTAAAGAAAAAACTATTATAGCTTGGTCTACATTTACAACTGGAGGTCTTAAAATTTCATTTTTTCTATCAAAAACTTCAACTATACATGCTGTATTATCAGCAAAAATCTCAATTTTAACATTATCTCCAACCATTGGAGTGAATTTTTGTTTTCTAAAAACTCCTCTAGCTTTTGACATATATCTACCAGTTTTAGTTTTTACATAATATAAATCTTTTGAAATATCAAATATAACGCCAATTTCAAACATATTAATTCTCACCTGATAAAATAAGTTCTCCATTTACATAAACATTAAATTTTTCACTAGATTTTGCTTTTATATTTATTGTTAGCTTCCCGCCACCTGTAACCATAGTTTTTTCATATAGCTTTGTTTCACCATTTTCAGTATTTTTAGTTACCATTAAAAGATAATTCTTGTCTGGTTCATTTATTGTATACTTTTTAGTAACGGAATCAGCTTCACTATAAGAAGTCAAGTTTAACACATTATCCTTAGTTGTCTTTCCTGAACTTACAACAATATCAATTTTAGTAGATGCATCAACTTTTACACCTTTTCCATAAGATTGCCAAATTACAGTTCCCGCTTTTTGTGAATCAGCTTTTTTCTCTGTTTTACCAACAGCAAGTCCGCTATCATACAATGCCTTTATTGCATCAGCTTCAGTTTTCCCAATCAAATCTGGAACTTCTACCTTTTTATCTTCTTTTCCTCTACTTACTACAATATCAATTTTAGTTCCTTTTTCAACTTCATCTCCATAGTTTACACTTTGACTTATTACTTTATTTTCATCAACTTTATCGTCATATTTTCTTTCAACTTTACCCAATGCCAAATTGCTCTTTTTTAATAGCTCTTCAACTTTTTCAAACTCAACATTTGATAAATTAGGAACAATTGTTTTATTCTTACCTACACTTACAGTCAATTCAACATTCGTTCCTTCTTTTGCTTCAGCATTTGGTGCTGGCGATTGTTGAACAATTTTTCCAGCTTCAACAGAATCATCATTCACAGTTTTTACTATAAGTCCATTAAGTTTCTTTTCTTTTAACACCCTAATAGCTTCATCTTTATCTAATCCAGTTACTGGAGGTACTTTAACAGTATTAGTAGCTTTATTAGAAACAGCTAATCTATATATAAAGAATACAGATGCGACTATAAGTAAAGCTAATACAACATAAGTTATACTATAATCGAAAATCCCCTTTTTCTTTTTTAATTGTTCTCTGTTTTTATTATTATTTTTTATAATAGGTTTATTAAAATCATTTTGCTTATCAGCCTTATACACAGATTCTCTATAAAAAGCTCTATCGGTATTATCATTAAATGTAGCTCTTTGATTACTTCCTACATTCTTTTCTTCTAAAGCTTTTATAAGACTTTCTGCACTTTCAAATCTATTTTCTGGATTTTTTTCCATACATTTTACAATTATAGAATTTAGCCAAGGTTCCAAATTTGGAACAAGTCTAATTGGTTCAACTAATGGCTCATTTATATGTTGCATTGCTATTCCAACTGCGTTATCTGTATCAAAAGGAACTCTTCCTGTAACCATTTCATACATAACAACACCTAAAGAATAAATATCTGATTTTTCATCAATAAATTTCCCTTTTGCTTGTTCAGGTGAAATATAATGCACTGTTCCAAGTACAGAAGAAGTATAAGTTATAGTTGAACTTGTAGCAATTCTTGCTATACCAAAATCTGTAACTTTAACATTTAAATTTTCATCAATAATAATATTATGAGGTTTGATATCCCTATGTATTATATGATGTTTATGAGCACAATCTAAAGCATTGGCTATCTGTTTAGAAATAGCAACAACAGCATTTGAATTTAATCTGCCCTTATCCTTTATTAATTCATTTAAAGTCTTACCTTTAATATATTCCATTACAATATAGTTAAAAGTCTTGCCATCTTCTATATGTTGACCTACATCGTAAATTTTAACTATATTTTGATTGTTTAAATTAGCAACAGATTGAGCTTCTATAACGAATTTTTTTATAAATTCTTTATCTTCAAGATATTGTTCCTTCAAAACTTTAACGGCAACAATTCTTTTTAAATAAATATCCTTAGCTTTGTATACAATGGCCATCCCGCCAATTCCAACTTTTTCAATTACCTCATATCTGCCATTTAAAATTGATCCTAACATAAAATCTCCTCATCATTTTTAAAAATTCCAACAGTAACATTATCTCTTGCTAATCCACTTTTAACAGTAGATATAATATTATCAACCATTTCTTTTGCACTGTATTTAAAGTCTATCATTTCTGAAATTTCGTCATCATCAAGTTCATTTGTAAGTCCATCAGAACAAACAAGTAAAATATCTTTTGGCTTAATTTTAATAGATTCAACATCAACTTCAACATGTTTTTCCATTCCAATTGCTCTTAGAATAGAATTCTTATCATTATAATTTTTCACTTCTTCTTCAGTTAATGCACCACTTGAATATAAATATTGAACTAAAGAATGATCTTTTGTTAACATTCTAAAACTTTCGTCTTTAATATATATTCTACTATCACCAACATGTCCGAAGTATAAAGTATTACCATCTATCAAAAGAACTTCTAAAGTTGTTCCCATTACTTTTTTAGAAATTTCTTCTTCTCCAGAATTTATTTCTAAATTAAGCTCATAAATAACTTTATTAGCTTCACAAAAAGCATCTATTAATAGGAGGGAATATTCGGAATATAGTTTATAATTATTTTTTATATAATTCATAACTATACTTACTGCACGACTTGATGCAATTTCTCCATTATCATGTCCTCCTACACCATCCGCTAAAATTAGAATATTTAGTTTTTCAAATTTTTCAAAAAGAAAATTGTCCTCATTATTCTCCCTAACATTTCCTTTATCCGAATTCATATAAAAAGACATAAAACACTCCTTTAAAATATCCTTTATGAAAACCTATAATTTTCATAAAAGTATTATATTCTAAATATCTTAATAAGTCAAGTTTTGTTTTTTTAAATGTTGATATTTCAATATTCTATTTTTAAAAATCAATTCTAAATTACAATATAATTTACCTACATTAGACATTTATTTAAAAAGTTTTTACAAATAATTGAATTTTTTTAATCTAATTATTTATTATTATACAAATGACAATTTTGAATATAAGTGATTATTTGTATAATAAAAAAGCAACCTAATTATTTATGGTTGCTTTTTTATACATAATATTATTTCAACAATTCAATAGCTTTTTTTAATTGTTCATCATCTTTTAAATGTTCTATTCCAGTTTTAGAATAATTCTTTTGTTCAACTTTATAATCGGGTTCTAACCCAACTTTGTGTATTTTAGTTCCATTAGGTCCAAAATACTCAGCAATGGTCATCTTTATTCCTTCAGATTTTCCTCCATTATTTATTGGAAAAATAGATTGAATTATTCCTTTTCCAAAAGATTTTTCTCCAACCAATGTAGCTTTCTTATTATCATGAAGAGCAACACTTAAAACTTCAGAAGCTGACGCTGAACCTTTGTTAATTAAAACTACTATTGGAATATCTGTTCCTTTTCCTGTAGCTTTTTCAACCGTTTCTTTTCCTTTACTATCTACAATTTTCATAATTGTAGATTCAGGTAAAAGTTTATCAGCAACTTGCTTAACAGATGTCAATAGCCCTCCTGGGTTATTTCTAAGGTCAATAATTAAAGATTTTGCTCCCTTACTCAAGCCATCATCAATAGCCTTTTCAAAGTCAGTACCTGTTTTTTCAGCAAAGTTAGTAATTTGAACATATAAAATTCCATTATCTAAAAGTTTTGAATTTACAGATTCCGTAGTTATCTCTTCTCTCTTTAATGTGAAATCTATTATCTTTTCTTCAGAGTCTACAATTCTTTTAACTGTAACTTTGACCTCAGTACCAATTTCTTCATTACCTCTCATAAGTTTAACAGTTGACTCTAAATCATTCTTCTTTATTTCCTCATCATTGACTTTTACTATAATATCTTCTGCTTGTATCCCAGCCTTTTGGCTTGGACCACCTTTTATCGGTGCAACAACTACAATTTCTCCATTTTCATTTACACTAACTTGAACACCTATACCAACAAATTTTCCTGTATTAGTTTTTTGAAGTTCTTTCATATCTTTTTCAGTCATATATTGAGTATAAGGATCTCCTAAAGAAGAAAATATTGCTTTTTTAATTTCAGTATTCATTTTTTCATAATCAATATCGAAATAATACTTTTCTTTTATTGCATCAACAAAAGGTTTAAAACTACCATAATCCGAAGTTTCTTCAGTTTTAGTATTAGTAACTGATGAAACTGATGAATTTTTTCCAGCCTTATATGATACAAATGAGCTTAAAAATATCATAAAGACCAGAAAAACCGTAAGTTTTTTATTTTTTATCATATATTATTACTCCTAGTGATTCAAATATCTAAGTGGATCTACTGGTGAACCGTTATATCTAACTTCAAAATGTAAATGTGGTCCTGTTGAATTTCCTGTAGAACCTACTAGTGAAATAACTTGTCCTTTACTTACTTTTTGTCCAGCTCTTACAACCAAGCTTGAATTATGTCCATATACAATAACAATATTATTTGTATATTTAATCATAACAGCATTACCATAACTTCCATTCCATCCTGCTGAAATAACTACACCATCTGTTGCAGAGTAAACAGGAGTTCCTGTTGGAGCAGGAATATCAATTCCTCTGTGTCTTTCTCCACCTTGACCAATTGGTGCATTTCTCCATCCAAATGGACTTGAAATTCTATAATATCCACTTAAAGGCCACATCATCTCTCCATTTGATGGACGAGAAGTTATCTTGCCTTCATCAATATCTTTTTGAATTTTCTTTTCGTTTATTCCTCTTAAAATGTCTGCTTTTACTTTTTCTTCAAAGCTTATATTTGCATTTAGATTTTTAACTTTATTTTGTAATTGATCAATTTCTGATTTTGTATATTCAATATTTTGTTCCAATTTAGCAATAAGTTGTTTATTCTTTTCAACTTCTTCAGTATAAGCTTGATACTTTACTTCCATTTCTTTTTTCTTAACTACTTTTTCTTCTTTTCTTGCTTCTAATTCTTCTTTTTCTTTTTCCAAAGCAACTTTATCATTCTTCAAGCTTGTAATTAATTTCTTATCATAATCAGCAATTGATTGCATCATAAAATATCTTGAAATAAAATCTCTTATATCTGATGCAGAGAACAAAACTTCAATAGAATTTAAATCTTTATTACCATACATTACACGAACTCTTTTCTTAAAAAGTTCTTGATTTTCTGTAATCCTATCTTCTAAGATTGTTATTTTTTCTTTAGAAGCTTGAATTTCATCAGATATTTTAGATATTGCATCTTCTAACTCTGTAAGGTCTTTGTCTAACTGATCAATCTTTTTTTGCTTTTCAACAATTTCCTTGAACGCCTCATCCTTTTCAGTAGTCATATCTTGAATTGATTTCTTTTTATTTTCCAAATTCTTTTCTTGACTTTGTTTATCTTTCTTTAAATCATCTACTTTATCAGCATAAGAAATTATGCCTGAACCAAACATTGAAAACACAAGAATCCATGCTACAAATCTTCTCTTTTTCATCACAACCTCCTACACTTTCATATATTTTCTACTTGAGAATATTGATGCTAATACTCCGATACCAATACTTATTGCAAAATATGCAATAGCTACATAAATACCAAAAACATCAACTGGTAACAAATAATTTGAGAATATATTTCCTACTCCCCAAGCAAAGCTTTTATAAATATATTTATAAATAAAGAATATTATTGTAAAAGATATTCCAGCACCAATTATACCAAGTAACATACCTTCTACGATAAACGGCCCTGTAATACTCATATTAGTTGCGCCTATGTATTTCTTAATACTTATTTCTTTTCTCCTTGCTATAACTGTTAATTTAATTGTTATCGACATTATAAAGAAACTTACCATTAATAGTACAGCAACTAATGTAATTCCTACATATTTAACCATTTCCGATACTTTTGCTATCTTATCAACAATATCTTTATAATAAACTACTTTTTCTACATCTTTAACATTATATATGCTAGATGCAACAGCATTTGAATTTTCTATATTCTCAACCTTCAATTCAAAGCTTTCAGGAAGGGCAGATTCCATACCCTCTAGTAAAAATGAATTTTCTTTCCATTGTTCTTTCATTTTTGCTAAAGCTTGTTCTTTTGAAACATAGTTTACTTCTTTTACATTTTCTATTTTTTGTAATTCTTCTTTAATTTTTGCAATCCTTTCGGATGTAACTTCAGGTGTTAAAATAACATCTATTTGATCAACCTTAGTCTTCATATCTTCTACTATATTATTAGCTACAAAAACTCCAAAAGTAATTCCACCAAGAATTAAAAGCATTGAGCAAATAGATACTATTGATGCAACACTCATAGATTTATTTCTCCAAACACCTACAAATCCTTCTCCTATGGCAGAAAAAAATCTTCTAATTGAACTCATCAAAATAACCTCCACGTTCTTCGTCATTAATCATTGCGCCATGATCCATACTTATAACTCTTTTCTTAAGTTTATTAACTATATCTTTATCATGTGTAGAAACAATAACTGTTGTACCTTTAGCATTTACATCCAAAAGTAACTTCATTATATCTTCTGAAGTATTTGGATCCAAATTTCCTGTTGGTTCATCAGCAATTAAATACTTAGGTCTATTTATAAGAGCTCTTGCAATACAAACTCTTTGTTGCTCTCCACCTGATAATTGATTTGGAAATGAGTCTGCTCTATCTGACAATCCAACTAACTCTAAAATTTCAGTTACTCTTTTATTAATAACTCTTTTTGAAACTCCTAGAATTTGTAATGGATACTTTATATTGTCAAAAACAGTCTTACCTTCTAAAAGTCTAAAATCTTGAAATACAACACCCATTGTTTTTCTAAGTTGCGGTATTTTTCTGTTTCTCAACTTAACTATATTAACATTATCAACAATTATTTCACCTGATGTTGGTTTTATTTCTCTTAAAAGCATTTTTATGATACTTGTTTTACCTGCACCACTTGCTCCAATTAAGAAAACGAACTCTCCATCTTCTACTTTGAAACTAAGATCTTTCAAAGCACAAACGTCGTTTTTATATACTTTATTTACTTCTATAAATTCTAACAAAATATCACCTCAATTAAATTTCTAACCAATCGACAGTACTATTATATCATAAAATTTATAAAATGTAGTAAAAAAAGCAAAAAAAGTTACAAAATAATTACAAATATATTACAAATAATTAACATTTAGCAAAAATATTCTATTTATTATCAAAATAATATAAAACTGAACGTCCTGTTTTAAATTTATTTATGTTATCAAAAAAATCTAAATAGTTATTATGATCAAATAATTTTATTCTTTTCTTTATTTTTTGTAAAACATCATTAGTAACGCTGAACTCATCAATTCCTAGCAAAATTAAAAGTTCAACAGCATCTAATTCACTTGCAAAGTTTCCACACATTGAAACTATTTTTCCGTTTCTGTGAGCAATATCTACAACACGATGAATTGAACGAATAACTGATGGGTTATAACAATCATACAATTGTTGCATCTTAGAATTTTCTCTATCACATGCTAACATATATTGAACCAAATCATTTGTTCCAATACTCACAAAATCAACTTCTTTAATCAAAATATCAATAAGAAAAACTGAAGCAGGAGTTTCTATCATAATCCCAAACTCAATATTTTCATCAAAATCCACTCTCTCTTCTCTTAATTCATCTTTGATTTTTAATATTTCATTTTTTATCCACATGACTTCATCTAGTGTTGTTATCATTGGAATCATAATTTTTATATTTCCAAATGCAGATGCTCTTAAAATTGCCCTTAAATGCTTTCTTAATTCCTTATAAAATTCTTTATAAATTCTAAAACCTCTAAGTCCCAAGAATGGATTTTTTTCCTCATCCAACTTAAAAAACATAGATTTTTTATCAGCACCAATATCAAAAGTTCTAATTACAATAGGTTTGTCTGTACTTTGAGCAAGCTTTTTAAAAATTTCAAATTGATACTCTTCCGTTGGAGATTCATCAGACATAAATAAAAACTCTGTTCTAAACAACCCACATCCATCTGTACCATTCTTTAAAGATACTTCAAACTCTTCAAAACTTGAAATATTACTACATACTCTTATATATCTATTATTTTTTGTTCTTACTATATTCCTATCTAAAAATTCTTTTTGCGATGATTTCAATAAATTTTTATATGAATTAACTACATCTTCGTCAGGATTTAAAAACAATTTTTCTTGATTACAATCTAAAATACAATCAAAGTTCTTATCCTTTAACTCTTGAAAATCAAGAGAATCACATATTATATAAGGAATTTGTAAATTTTTTGCATATAAAGAAGCATGTGAAGTTTTTCCACCATTTTTTGAAACTATACCAATTAATTGATCTTTATATTTATCAATTATTTTTGGTGATAAATTTTCTGTAAAAAGCACAAATTTATTTTCATATATTTTAATTTCTTCAGTTGATGTTAAAGTTCTAATAAACTCTTCTTGAATTGAAATATAATCATAAATTCTATCTCTCATATAATCAGAATCTAGATTATTCAATTCATAGCAAATATGACTAATTGTCTCTTCTATTGATTTTTCTAAAGATTTATTTTCAGTCAATATTTTACTTTTTACACTATCTTTTAAAAATGGGTCATCTATTAATTCAATATGAACATTTAATAAACTCTCTAATTTTTCATCTTGAACTTTTATCCTATCAGATTCTAAATAACTTGATAATAAACTTTCAAACCTTGTAATTTCTTTCTCTTTATCATTGTCAGATATTTTTTCTTGAATAAAATTCTTTTCATAAAATAAAGTAATTGCCTTACCATAAGCAATTCCATTAGAAACGGAAAATCCATCATATACTTTCATAATACTCCACCAAAAAAGCTCCTCTTTCGAGAAGCTATACTTAAAATTAATCAGCTAAATTTTCTATGAAGTTAACAACTTCCCCTAAAGTTTTCTCTTCATTTTCTCCATCAACTCTCAATGTTACTTCTGTTCCCTTAGAAATACCTAAACTCATAACATTAAAAATACTTTTCGCATCAGCAACTTTGTTATCTAAAATAATTTCAATACTTTCATCAAATTTCTTAACAAATTGAACTAAAGATGCAGCAGGTCTAGCATGTAATCCTGTTTCATTTTTTATTATAACGTTTTTTTCTATCATAATAAGCCTCCTAAGTTTCTAATATTTAAACTACATATATATTTTACCATTATTGTTTAAACAATTCAATAGTTTTACTAAATTTTTTAAAAACGTTTTTCATAACTAAAACAAATAATTTTTTAAAAATTAATATAATAAAAACTCATAGGAAATTCACATATTATTTATACTTTTAATATGAACTTCAGTCTATGAGTTTATAATTAATTCTTGCTTAGTGAAAATAATTCTATGCTTCTTCTTCTAAAACGCCCTGTCTAAGTTGTCCACAAGCTCCATTTATATCATCACCCTGTTTCTTTCTTATCGTGGCATTTATTCCGTAATTTTCAAGCATTGACTTAAATACATAAATATATTTTGTACTAGGAGCCTCTCCATCAAATTCTTTTATTGAATTTAAAGGAATTATATTAATATGGCAATTTAATCCTTTTAAAATATTCTTAAGCTCCAACGCATGTTTTTTTGAGTCGTTTTGCCCTTTGATTATTGTATATTCAAAACTGACTCTTCTTGAAGTTTTATCAAAATAATATTTACAAGCCTTTAATATTTCATCAATTGAAAAATTATCTGAAATAGGCATTATTTCTCGTCTTTCATTTTGAAATGGATTATGAAGCGAAATTGTAAGTGTTACGGGTAATTTTTCATCAGCTAATTTATAAATATTATGGACAAGTCCACAAGTTGAAATTGTAATATTTCTTAAACTCAAATTTTTACCTTTTTCAGAATTTATAATTTTCAAAAATCCTATTACATTATTATAATTATCAAGTGGTTCTCCAATACCCATAATAAAAACATTATTTATAGTTAAATTCAAATCATTCTCTATCAGATAAATTTGATTTAACATTTCAGCAGAAGTTAAATTTCTTTTGAAATTTTCTTTTGTTGACGCACAAAATGTACAGCCCATTCTACAGCCTACTTGACTTGAAATACAAACAGTACAATAACTTCCATAGTCCATAAATACAGTTTCAATTATTCTATTATCATATAATTTAATCAAATATTTTTTTGTATTATCTAGCTTTGATTCATATTTTGTATAAATTGAAGAAGTATTTATATATCCTATTTCCTTTAGTTTTTCAATTAAAACTTTAGGCAGTTGCTTGCAATTTTCTATTTCAAAGTTTTTCTTTTGATGCATAAATCTAAAAAATTGCTCAGCCCTAAACTTCTTTTCTCCCAAACTTAAAAATAAATCTTCAAGCTCTTCAATTTTCAAAGAGTTAAATTCTATTTTTTTATTTCCCATTCTTTTCTTCCTTTAGAATAAAATCTCTCAACAAATAATCAACAGACATAAAACGAACTTGTTTTTCTTGAACTTTTCCCTTTATTTTTCTAATCAATGTATAAGCAAGTTCTCCTGCAAGTCCTGCTCCTCTTGCCGTAATTATATTGTCATCAATACAAATTGCATCTTCTTTAACATTTGCATCAAGCAACTCATCTTCCATTCCCGGATAAATAACTGCATTTCTTCCGGATAAAACACCTGCTTTTGCAAGAACTGAAGGTCCTGCACAAATCGCAGAAATCAACTTGCCCTCTTCGTCAAATTTCTTTATTATATCTAAAACTCTTTTATCATCTCTGATATCAAAAGCAGCAGGAAGTCCACCAGGAATAATAATTCCTGCATATTCTTTTAAATTTATATTTTCAAACAAATCATCAGCTAAAACAGTTATTCCTCTATTACTTGTAACTTGAAGTTTTCCTGTAATTGAAATCATATCGACCTTAATATCCGCTCTTCTAAGATAATCAACTTGAGTAAGTGCTTCAACTTCTTCAAAGGTATCTGTTAAAATTAAAATATATCTATCCATTTTACTCTCCTAATATTTTCCTTAAAAATTGTCCTGTATATGATTTCTCACATTTTGCAACTTCCTCAGGTGTGCCCGTTACTACAATGGTTCCTCCACCGTCGCCACCTTCAACACCTAAATCAATTATATAATCTGCAATTTTTATCATATCTAAATTATGTTCTATAACAATAACAGTATTTCCTTGTTCAACTAAGGTATTTAAAACTTCAATCAATTTTTTTATATCATCAATGTGTAATCCTGTAGTTGGTTCATCTAAAATATAAACAGTTTGTCCCGTTCCACGTTTAGCAAGTTCAGATGCAAGTTTAACTCTTTGAGCCTCTCCACCTGAAAGCTCTGTTGAGCTTTGACCAATCTTAATATAATCCAATCCTACATCGTATAGTGTTTGTAATTTTCTTTTTATTGAAGGATGATTTTCAAAAAATTTAAGTCCATCTTCAACAGTCATTTCCAAAACATCTGAAATATTTTTCCCATTATAAGTTACTTCCAAAGTTTCTCTATTGTATCTTTTACCACCACAAACTTCACAAGGAACATATACATCAGGTAAAAAGTGCATTTCAACCTTTATTGTTCCATCTCCTTTACAAGCTTCACAACGACCGCCATGAACATTAAAGCTAAATCTTCCTTTACTATATCCTTTCATTTTTGCCTTTGTAGTCATAGCAAAGACATCTCTTATATTATCAAAAAGTTTTGTATAAGTTGCGGGATTTGAACGTGGAGTTCTACCTATAGGACTTTGGTCAATTTCAATAACTTTATCTAGTTTTTCATATCCCTCAATTCTATCAAACTTTCCTGTTTTTTGTTTACTTCTATTTAATTTATTTGACAATTCCTTATTTAAAATTGAATTTACCAAACTGCTCTTTCCACTTCCGGAAACACCAGTTACACAAGTAAAAACACCGATAGGAAATTCAACATCAATATTTTTTAAATTATTTTCTCTTGCTCCAAAAACTTTAATTGTATCTGTGTATTTTCTTCTTTGTTTAGGAACTTCTATTTTACTTTTTCCTGAAAGATATGCACCTGTAATAGATTTTTTACTCTTCATAATATCTTTAAGAGTTCCCTGAGCAACAACCTCTCCACCATGAATGCCTGCTCTTGGTCCAATATCTACAATATGGTCAGCACAACGAATAGTATCCTCATCATGTTCTACTACAATCAAAGTATTTCCAAGATTTGTTAAATTTCTTAAAGCATTTAAAAGTTTTTCATTATCTCTCTGATGTAAACCTATACTTGGTTCATCTAAAACATAAACAACTCCAACAAGCCCTGAACCGATTTGAGTTGCAAGTCTAATTCTTTGACTTTCTCCTCCTGAAAGAGTTCCTGCACTTCTTGCTAAAGTTAAATATTCAAGACCTACATCTTTTAAGAATTTAAGTCTTTCTCTAATTTCTTTTAAAATTCTTTCCCCAATAATACTTTCTGTTTCTGTTAATTCTAAATCATTAAACCATTCATTCAATTTTTGAACAGACATTGCTGTAACATCTGAAATATTTTTATCTCTTATAAAAATTGAAAGGGCTTTTTCATTAAGTCTTTTTCCTTTACAAGTTTCACATTCCATTTCAGACATCACTGTTTCAATTTTTTCTCTCATAGAAGACATTGGAGAAGAGGCATATCTTCTTTCTAAATTCTTTACTATTCCTTCAAATGGTTTATTAAAAGTTTTATTTTCATTTGTAAACTTACTTTCAAACCTAAATTTTATATTTCTTAATCCTGTCCCATAAAGAAGTTCATCTATAGTTTCTTTACTTAAATCTTTAAAAGGAGTATTTTCATCAAAACCATTATATTTTATGATTTCGTGAAATATTTTATAATAGTATCCATCTTCTCCGGTAGTCATATTGTAACATTCAATAGCGCCCTCTAAAAGTGATTTATTCTTGTCAGGAATTACCAAATCCGGATCTATAATTTTATGGCTTCCAAGTCCATTACAATCATGACACATTCCAAAAGGACTGTTAAAAGAAAAAGTTCTAGGTTCAATTTCATCAAATGAAATATGCCCGTTAGGACAGGACATTTTTTCAGAAAATAAAATTTCTTCTCCATCGACCACTTTAACCTTAACAATACTGTCACTAAATTTGAAAGCTGTTTCCAAACTCTCTGTAAGTCTTGACTCAATTCCTTCTTTTACAACAAGTCTATCAACTACGATATCAATATTATGTTTTTTATTTTTATCTAATTCAATTTCTTCAGTAAGTTCATATTCTTTATCGTCAATAATCGCACGAACAAAACCTTGAATTTTTATATTTTCTAAAAGTTTTTTATGTTCTCCCTTTTTTCCACGAATTACAGGAGCTAACACAAATATCTTACTTCTCTCTTCAAGTTTCATAACTCTATCAACCATTTGATCGATACTTTGACTTTTTATTTCAGTTCCACATATTGGACATTTTGGAATTCCAATTTTTGCAAAAAGCAATCTTAAATAATCATAAATTTCAGTAACAGTTCCTACAGTAGATCTTGGATTTCTATTTGTAGTTTTTTGATCAATAGAAATTGACGGACTTAGTCCATCAATATATTCAACATCAGGTTTATCCATTTGACCTAAAAATTGTCTTGCATAACTTGATAAGCTTTCAACATATCTTCTTTGCCCTTCGGCATAAATTGTATCAAAAGCCAAAGATGATTTTCCGCTTCCACTAAGTCCTGTAAAAACAACCATTTTATCTCTTGGAATTTCCAAATCTATATTTTTTAAATTATTTACTTTTGCCCCTTTAATTCTAATCGTATTTTTAGACATCTAATCCCCACATTTCTTTTAATCTCTTTATTTCATCTCTTATTGATGCTGCTCTTTCAAAGTCTAAAGAATCGGCAGCAGATAACATTTCATTTTTCAAATCTTCAATGAAACTTTCATAATCTGTAATTTCAACATCTTCTGTTTTATAATCCACATTATCCTCAGCAACCTTTGTAGCTTGAATAATCTCTCTAATATCTTTCTTAACACTCTTTGGAGTGATATTATTCTCTATATTGTATTTATTTTGAATTTCACGTCTTCTATTTGTTTCCTTAATTGCCACATCCATTGACTTTGTTATTCTATCTGCATACATAATAACTCTTCCGTTTACATTTCTTGCAGCACGTCCGATTGTTTGTATCATAGAAGTTTCAGAACGCAAAAAACCTTCCTTATCTGCATCCATAATTATAACCATACTTACCTCAGGCAAGTCAAGTCCTTCTCTTAACAAGTTTATTCCAACCAAAACGTCAAACTTCCCAACACGCAAATCTCTAATTATTTCCATACGTTCAATCGTGTCAATATCGCTATGCAAATAAGTTGTTTTTATTCCTACATTTTTTAAATAATCCGTTAAATTTTCAGCCATTTTTTTAGTCAAAGTTGTAATTAAAACACGTTCTCCTTTTTTAATAACTGAATTTACTTCACCAATTATATCGTCAATTTGTCCTTCTGTTTTTCTAACTTCAATTAAAGGATCCAAAAGTCCTGTAGGTCTTATAATTTGTTCAACTTCTTCTAAATTATGGCTTTTTTCATACTTGCCTGGAGTTGCAGATACATATAAGATTTGATTTACCATACTTTCAAATTCTGTGAATTTTAATGGTCTGTTATCCAAAGCAGAAGGCAATCTAAATCCATAATCAACCAAATTTTGTTTTCTACTTCTATCCCCTTCATACATTGCTCCAATTTGTGGAACAGTAACATGACTTTCATCTACAATAATCAAAAAATCATCAGGAAAATAATCAATCAAAGTATAAGGTCTTGAACCTCTTTCTCTACCACTTAAATGAGCAGAATAATTTTCTACACCACTACAAAATCCAATTTCTTGTAACATTTCCAAATCATATTTTGTTCTCTGTTCAAGTCTTTGAGCTTCAACTAATTTATTTTCTTGATTTAAAACTAAAAGTCTTTCTTCCAATTCTTTTGAAATTGTACCAATAGCTCTTTCTATTTTTTCTGAACTTGTGGCAAAGTGAGATGCAGGATAAATTGCAACATGCTCACGAGTTCCTATTACATTACCTGTTAAGGCATCAATTTCTGAAATTTTATCTATCTCATCTCCAAAAAATTCTACTCTAATACTATTTTCAGATGAGGAAACTGGAAATATTTCTAAACTGTCTCCCCTTACACGAAAAGTACCACGAATAAAATTAATATCATTTCTTACATATTGAATATCTACAAGTTTTCTTATAACTTCATCTCTATCTTTTATCATTCCTGGTCTTAATGAAACAACTAAATTTTCATAGTCTATTGGATCACCTAAACCATAAATACAAGAAACGGAAGCAACAATGATTACATCTCTTCTTTCAAAAAGAGACATTGTAGCGGAGTGTCTAAGTTTATCTATCTCATCATTTATTGAGCTGTCTTTTTCTATATAAGTATCGGATTGTGGAACATAGGCTTCAGGTTGATAATAATCATAATAGGACACAAAAAACTCAACAGCGTTGTTAGGAAAAAATTCCTTAAATTCACTAGCAATCTGATAAGCCAAAGTCTTATTATGTGCAATTACAAGTGTTGGTTTTTGAACTTTTTCAATAATATTTGCCATTGTAAAGGTCTTTCCACTTCCTGTAACACCCTTTAAAATTATTTCTTTATTACCTTTTTTAATTGAATCCGATATTTTTTCAATAGCTTCGGGTTGATCTCCTGTAGGCTTAAATTTTAAATTTAAAACAAACTCCATAATGTACTCCCCATTTATTTATTAATCAAATATTTTTATTTAAAATAATCTATATAATATTATACTATATTTTTCATCTATAACATAACTAATATACCGCAAAAATTTCTTTAATAATCAAATTAAAAAATACTTTCTGTTATAAAATTTTATTGTTGATAATAAATATCGAAAGTGCTATAATTTGTTTATAGTTAAATAAATTTTTATGGAGGTATTTATGTTTTTAGTTGTAAAAAATTTAAACAAATCTTATGGAGCAAATGAAAATAAAATTTCCGTTTTAAAAGATATAAATTTTTCTTTAGAAAAAGGTGCACTTTGTACTCTATTAGGACCATCTGGTTCAGGAAAATCAACATTACTTAATGCTATTGGCGGACTTGAAAAAATCGACAGTGGTTCTATAGAGATAAATGAATATGAAATTTCAAGTTTAAAACAAAATGCCCTTTCAAATTTTAGAAGAAAATATTTAGGTTTTATTTTTCAATTTTATAATTTAATTCCGGACTTAACCGTAACAGAAAATATTCAAGTAGGTTCTTTTATACATAACGACCCTATGGATATTGAAAAATTAATAAAAGATTTGGGTCTATGGGAACATAAAAATAAATATCCTAGACAATTATCAGGTGGACAACAACAAAGATGTGCAATAGGCCGTGCTTTAATAAAAAAACCTGAAATATTACTTTGTGATGAGCCTACGGGTGCTTTAGATTATAAAACTTCAAAGGATATTTTATCACTACTTCAAAGAATAAATAAGGAATATAAAACTACCATTATTCTTGCGACTCATAATGAAGAAATAACAAAGATGTCTAATATTACAATAAGGCTAAAAGATGGAATTATATGTCAAGAAATTGAAAATGACAATGTAATGGATGCACAAGAATTGGAGTGGTAACATGAGAAATTTAAATAAAAGAATTCTTAGAGGATTAAAAGCTCAATGGTCAAAAAATTTATTTCTCTTTATACTTCTGTTTTTTATGATTTCCACAACTTCAGGCATGTTAGTTTCATCAGGAAGTATCAAGACTTTATATTATGAACTTATGTCAACTGGAGTTGTTGAAGATGGAAAAATATTATTCGCATTTGACCCTACAGATGAAATATTAAAATCCATTGAAAAAACTAATGTTAAAGTCGAAAAAGCTCCTTATGTTGATGCAAAAATAAATAAAATTAAAGATGATAAAGATGAAAAAACAATTAGACTTTATACAAATAGAAAAAATATAAATCTTCCTGTTATCAATGAAGGTAATCTTGCAAAAAACAAAAACGAAATAGCTATAAATAGACTATTTGCTGAAAACAATGATTTAAAAGTCGGTGACACTATTACTTTTAAAAAAGAATTTTTTAAAGATAATAAAGAAAGAAGCTTTAAAATAGTTGGTTTAATAGCAACTCCAGATTATAATTCATCTTTTCAAAAATCTACAGATTTAATATTTAATGCAATAGATTTTGGAGTAGGATTAGTATCTGATAAAGACAAAGATATTTTTAACGAAAGCAAGTTAAAATATCAAGTTTCATATAGATTTAACGATAGAAACCTAAGTGAAAAAGAAACGAAAGAAAAAAATAAAGAAGTTATAAATTCTGCGAATATATCAAAAACAGTTTTAGAACAACTTCCAAAAAAAGATAATAATGCTATAAGTTATTTGATTGACGATATGGGTGGAGATAGGCCTATGGTTATTGTTATGCTTTGTCTAATGGTAACGCTAATAGGATTCATATTTGCACTTTCTATTGTGAGTAAAATACAAGAAGAATCTGAAATAATTGGAATACTTCTTGCGAATGGATATAAAAAATCAGAGCTAGTTATAAATTATATAGCAAACTCTGTTATAATTACATTTTTAGCTGCTGTTTTAGGAAATATTTTTGGGTACACAGTTTTTACAAATTCTTTTAAATCTGTTTACTACAAATCATTTAATATGCAGAACTTCACTCCTAGTTTCAACTTGGAAGCATTAATAATTACGACTATCATACCTATTTCAATAATTTTAATTTTTAATTATATTTATATTTATAGAAAATTAAACTTCACACCTTTAGATTTTTTAAGAAAAAATTTAAAACATTATAAAAATAAAAGAAAGTCAAAGCATGAAAATGAATTAAAAGTCAACAAAAACTTTTTAGGTTCATTTAGAAAATCAATTATAAAATCCAACAAAGGAGATTATGTAGCGATTGTACTTGGAATATTTATTACTTCAATATTGTTCATCTTTGGAATTTCTGCAAAACCTACATTCGACAACTATGGAAATAATATAAAAGAAAATTTGATTAGTAAATATCAATATGTACTAAAGGCTCCTATTGAAATTGACAATAAAACAGCAGAAAAATATACGACTACACCAGCAAGGGTTTATCACAGTATCAAAAAATCAGATGAAGACATACTTCTTTTAGGAATTACTGAAAATTCAAAATACTTTGAAAACACCAAACTACCTGAAAACAAAAATGAGATAGTTATTAGTGAAAATCTTTCAAAGAAACTTAGAAAGTATGTTGGAGATGAAATAACAGTTAAAGGGAAATTGTCAGATAAAGAAAAGACTTATAAAATAGTTGATATACACAAAAAATCTGCTAATCTTTCAGCCTTTATAAAGCAAGAATATTTGAATGAAGAATTAGAGCAAAATAAAGAATTCTTTAATGGATATTTTAGTAATGAAAAATTGGATATTGATGAAAAGTATGTTTCAACAACAATAGATGAAAATTCAATGACAGATGTTTCTAAACAGATGTCTAAACTCATGGGACCAATGCTATCTGCATTTATAGCTGTATCTACAATATTCTTAGCAGGCTTTACTTACAGTCTAATGAAAATAATAACAGATAAAAATACTATCCAAATTGCATATTTAAAAATTTTCGGTTACACGAATAGAGAAATTTCAAAAATCTATATTCGACCAGTAACTCTAACAGTATTATTAAGTTTAATAGCTTTAATACCACTTGAAATATATACAGTAAAACAAATAATGTATTATTCAATGCTAAAATTTTCAGGATATTTAGAGCTTGATATTTCGCCAAAAATTGTAATAATGTCAATTGTGATAACTATTGCTACTTATTTATTTGTAAGTATATTACAATTTTATAGAATATCAAAAATGAATTTCAGCGAAGTTTTAAAAAACAGAGAATAATTTACTATCACTTAATTCTTTCATAATCAAGAGTATAATCTTATATTTAATTTAGAAAACAACGGAAAAAAATTCCGTTGTTTTTTATGACAACTTTAATTCCATTAAATTAATATATCTAGTATTCAACAGAAAATTATGGTATAATATGTGTGTATAAATTTTAGGAGGAATCATGAAAAAAGTAGTTGGGATAAGATTCAAAGAAGCCGGAAAGATATATTACTTTGATCCCTGCAACTTTAGTATAAATAAAAATGATAATGTAATCGTAGAAACTTCTCGTGGTATAGAGTATGGAAATGTAGCCATTGAACCTAGAGAAGTTGAAGAATCAAAACTAGTTTCATCATTAAAACCAGTTTTGAGAATTGCTGATAACATGGATGATTATATACATGAAGAAAATAAAAAGAAAGCTAAAGATGCTATTGAAATTTGCAAAGTAAAAGCAAATGAACACGGCTTAGATATGAAATTAGTTGATTGTGAATATACTTTTGACAATCAAAAAGTTATTTTTTACTTTGTTTCTGACAATAGAATTGATTTTAGAGAATTGGTTAAGGACCTTGCATATATATTTAAAAATAGAATCGAACTTAGACAAATTGGAGTTAGAGATCATGCGAAAATAGTAGGTGCTCTCGGCTCTTGTGGTCAAGTTTGTTGTTGCAAAAGATTTTTAGGAGAATTTGCTCCTGTAACTATAAAAATGGCAAGAGATCAATCTCTATCTCTAAATCAAAATAAAATCTCAGGAACATGTGGTAGACTAATGTGTTGTTTGAAATACGAACAAAATGTTTACGAAGAAAAATTAAAAAAAATTCCACCTTGTGGTACTTATGTAATAACAAGTGAAGGCAAAGGCATTATAGTTGACAGTTATACTCTATCAGAAATTGTAAAAGTAAAGATAGTAAATGAAGATAATAACACTGAAACTATTAAACCCTTTTTTGTAGATGATATTGCAGTTACAAAAGAAAGAGATATGGCTTATGCTAAAAAAGATGAAGATATTCAATTTGAATATATTGAGGAATTATTATAAGCATTAAAAATAGAGTTGAAATCAACTCTATTTTTTTTACCCTAATATTTTAATTCTCTAAACTATTGACTTTATTTGAAGAATATAGTATCATATTTTATATTTTATTACATTAACAAGGAGTGATTTTATGAACGATATAATTATTCCTGAAGGATATACTTCAGACTTAAATATTATTGAAACACAAAAAGCAATCAAAGAAATAAAGGATTTTTTCGAAACAAATTTGGCAAATGAATTAAATTTAACTAGAGTTTCTGCCCCATTATTTGTAAAAAAAAATACAGGAATAAATGATAATTTAAGTGGAATTGAATATCCAGCAATTTTTTCTTTAAGTGAAGAAGAAAATTCAGAAGAGCTAGAAATAGTACAATCTTTAGCAAAATGGAAAAGAATTGCATTAAAAAATTATGCTATTCCTGATGGCGAAGGAATTTATACAGATATGAATGCTATTAGGCCTTGTGAAACATTAGATAATATTCACTCTGTTTATGTAGATCAATGGGATTGGGAAAGAGTTATAAGTAATGAAGATAGAAATGAAAAATTTTTAACTGATATTGTAAAAAAAATCTATAATGTATTTAAAAGAACTGATGAATTTTTATCCAGAAGATTTTTAAATTATCAAACAATATTACCAAAAAAGGTGTTTTTCATTTCAACCCAAGAACTTGAAGATATGTTCCCAAATGATACACCAAAAGAAAGAGAACATAAAATTGCAAGAGCAAAAAAAGCTGTATTTATTACAAAAATTGGTAATGTTTTAAATAGTGGAAAAAAACACGACGGAAGAAGTCCTGACTATGACGATTGGGAATTAAATGGAGATTTAATTTTCTGGAATCCAATATTAAATTCGTCATTGGAACTTTCATCAATGGGAATTAGAGTTAACAAAGAAATACTATTAAAACAGTTAAAAATCAGCGGAAATGAAGATAGAAAAAATCTGAAATACCACAAAATGCTACTAAATGATGAATTACCTCTTACAATAGGTGGTGGAATAGGTCAGTCTAGAATTTGTATGTTTTTCCTTCAAAAAGCACATATTGGAGAAGTACAATCAAGTTTTTGGCCAGAAGAAATGTTAAATATATGTAAAGAAAATAAAATAAATCTACTATAAAAGGATATGAAAAAATTCATATCCTTTTAACTATTCACCAATCTTTATATATTCTATTTTATTTCTTTCCAACAATTCTATTGCATATTCATCCATTCTATAACTATTTTCATAGTAGATTTTTGAAATTCCGGCTTGAATCAATGCCTTAGTACAATTTAAACAAGGAAAATGAGTTACATAACAAGTACAGCCTTTTACCTTTATTCCTTCTCTTGCACAATATAAAAGTGCATTTTGTTCTGCATGAATCGTTGCAATACAATGTCCATCTCTCATCGTATGACCTATTTCATCACATTGAGGATTACCTGAAATTGAACCATTATATCCAGTTGATATAATTCTATTATCCTTATTAACTAAAACACAACCAACATAAGCCCTATCACAAGTTCCTCTAGTTGCAACCATCTTCGCTAAATCCATAAAATATTCGTTCCAAGGTTTTCTCATACACCCTCCTATTTTCACTATTAAATAATTTTAAAATTTATTTATTTTTTAAAAATAAATAAGTATTCATGTGCTATTAATAAAAAGTTATATTTTATACTATTAGTTTTCCAAAATCCTGTAGCTTTACAATTATGTTGCTCTTTTATTATAATTTCTTTCAAAGTAAATCCTGCTTTTTTAAATATTTCCATAACTTTAAAAGACATTGGTATCATATTACCCTTTTGTCTAGTATCACCCATTAAGATAGCACAAAACTTTCCTTTTTTAAGGACTCTATAACTTTCATTCGCAACTTCTTCCATTTGTATTAAAAAATCTTTTATATTTAATCTAGACAAGTCATTTTCTAAATCATCACTATAATTTATAATATTAGCATATGGTGGATGAGTACATATCAAATCTATACTTTCATTTTCAAGAAAAAACAAATTTCTTGCATCTCCCTTTTTAATTATAACTTTGCTATTGGATTGCTTATATTCGAAATCTACTTTTTCTTTGCATCTTTGTATTGCTATATCATTAACATCGACACCTATTATATTTCTATTCAAAAGTTTTGCTTCAACAAGGGTTGTACCTCCACCAACAAATTGATCTAATACAACATCATTTTCTTTTGAATATCTAAGAATTATATTTCTTGGTATATAAGGTGACCAATTTCCTCTCCACTTTGCATCGTGAGTTGCCCAATTTCCTCTATTTGGAAACGACCAATGTGTTGTCATTTCTAATTCAAAACTTTCAGGCTCCCACTTTTTTTCTTTTTTCATAGCTATAACCTTCTATTAAACAAAAATTTTTTTAATAACATTATTTTCTAAATCATTTAAATTATACAAATGTTCCATAATGTCAAAAGTTTCCTCTAGATTATGTCTAGCACTTTCCCAACCTTTTCCATCTGTAAGCCATACAAATTTTAATCCTTTTATATTATTAGATTCTATTGCTATATTTTTATAACTACGAGCAGTTTCATTAAGTTTACTTCCTCCACTACTATAAAAATTTGTTTCTATAACATAAATAGTATGTTCCGTTTTAACTACAAAATCAAATCTTTTTTCAGTTTTTCCAGTATTAGAAATTGCAGATAAATCAATATTCCATCTTTTAGTAATGTCACTTATATACATTTCCTTAAAATAATTAATATCTTTAACAAATCCAGCATTTATGATATATTTCTCAACTAAATTTTCCATCACATGCCCTACACGGTTCTTTCTCGCATTTGAGTCTAATCCAGTTTCTACTCCTGTCACATAATCTACTAAATTTGTAATAATATGATTTTGAATTAAATCAAATAATCCTGTTTTTCTCATAAACATACTATATTGTTCTATTGGTAAATTTGTTTTTTTAAAAGAATAATTAAACTCTCCAAATTCATCAATAGCATAAATCTCTTTTTTCCTGACTGCTATTAATATTGGAATACATCTCAAAACTTCAGGGTACTTTCTTAATAAATTTTCAAAATCTGACTCTATATTTTTTGAGCCTATTAATGAATTTAAAATATTTAATTCAACCTTTAGTTCATCAACATTTTTATATACCTTTTTAAAATCTGTGTAATAACTATAGTCAACAATATTTGGTCTAAAACTTGATATCCATTCTTTAAAATTACGTTCCATACATTTTCTCCTAAAAATTTGAAATTAAAAGTTCAGTTATTTTGTTTCTTAAATTTCCTTTTGAGTTAATACTCCTATTAGCAAATATTCTGTTTATATTATAGTTAGAATATAAATCGTCAAAAAAATTATCCTTAGGATTATTATTTCTTGGATCAGAATTACTCAATAAAAACTTTGCTCCCATCTTATCTATCTCATTTATAAATTCTGAAAGTTCTATCTGATTTTTATCATCAAAAGAATCTTTACTATATGATGTAAAACTTGATGTCAATGATATCGGTCTATATGGTGGATCAATATAAACGAATGTTCCCTTATCTATAATATCAAGAGATTTTTTATAATCATCACAAACTATATTTACATTTTTTAATTTTTTTGAAATATTAATTAAATTTACAGTATCGCAAATTTTAGGATTCTTATAGTCTCCAAAAGGTACATTAAACTTGTTAGATTTGTTAACTCTATATAACCCATTAAAACAAGTTTTATTTAAGAATATCATCAGTGCTGACTTTTTTACAGCATGTTCATCATAACTAAATTTAATTATATTAAATTCATCTCTTCGTAATAGATAATATTCTTTTCTCTTCTCAATATCTAATTTTAAGAACTCTCTTTCCATACTTTCCAACATTATAATTAATTCTTCAACATCTTCCTTTATACAAGAATAAACATTTATAAGATCTGCATTTATATCACTTATATATATTTCTTCTAGATCATATTTGTTCAAAATATCAAATAAAACTGCTCCACCACCTATAAATGGTTCTACATATTTTGTTATTTCACTATTAAAAATATAATAATTTCTTATTTCATTTAAAATTTGAGTCTTTCCACCAGCCCATTTTAAAAAAGGTTTTGCATTATTTTCTAAAATTTCACTCAAAGTATAATCCTACTTTCCAAATAATTTTTTCTCTACTTCATCCAATTGATTCAAGGCTTTTTCATCTAAGGAATTGAAATAGCTTTTGTTTGTAATTCTGTTTTTAGTTTCATAACGATTACTTTTGTTTTTTAAATTTTCATAACGGAACAATAATTCTTTAGAAGTTAATACTATTCCACCTCTTTGTGTAACTAGTTTTTGAATAAGAGTGTCATCTGTTCCGACAGAAACCAAAATTTTTCTTCCTATTTCGTCCAATTTTTTTTCAATAAATTGGTCTGCAGTTTCATTTTGTTTTGTATAAACAACTTCAATTCCTTTTATAACATCTGAAGTACCTTTAAAATTAATCTTATATGCGTCAAAGACAAGTAACAAATCAATTCCCATTAATTTTGAAAATTCTCCCATATCATAAATCAACTCATGTCTTGCATTTTCAAAACTCAAATTTAAAAATGGTTTGTATTTTTCCCATGCATTTAGAATATTGTAACCGTCAATTATAATTAATTTTTTATTTTTCATCTCTCTGTCTTAATGCCTCATAAACTAGAATTGCACAGGCATTAGATGCGTTAAGGCTTGAAACTTTACCTTTCATTGGAAGTTTTGTCAAAAAGTCACATCTCTTTCTTATAAGTTGTCCTATTCCCTTGCCTTCATTTCCAATTACTATTGCAATATTTCCTTTAAAATCCATATCTGTATAAATTTTTTCAGCCTCTCCACAAGCTCCATAAACCCATACATTTTCTTTTTGTAATTTTAAAATTGTATCTGCAATATTTGCAACTTTCGCTATTTTAATATGATTTACTGCTCCGGCGGATGATTTTTGAACAATTGAGGTAACTGGCGCTTGATTTCTCTTAGAAACTATAATTCCATGAACACCAACAGCCTCACAAGTACGAATTATTGCTCCGAAATTATGTGGATCTTCAATCTCATCAAGAATCACTAAAAACAAATCTTCATTTTTATCTTTTGCACCTTGTAATATTTCTTCGACAGTTGAATACTCAAAACTTGAAATTAAGGCACAAACTCCTTGATGAACAATTCCATCAGCCATATTTTCTAATTTGTTTTTATCAATTTCTGAAATTAGAATACCATTTGCCTTTGCTTTACCAATTATTTTATTTATTGAGCCCTTTAAATCACCTTTTAAAATATATATTTTCTCTACTTTTCTATCACTTTCTAATGCCTCTAATACAGCATTTCTTCCGAATATATAGTCGCTCATATTACACCCTTTTCCAAATAACACCATTTCTTGTGTCTTTTAATTCTATATTCATTTCTTTTAAAGCATCACGAATTTCATCAGCTCTTTTAAAATCTTTATTCTTTCTAGCTTCTTCTCTTTCTTTAATAAGTTTTTCAACTTTTTCATCTAAATTATCATCTTCTTCCTTATAAAGAAGTCCTAAAACGGATGTAAAATCAGAAAGCAGTTTAACAGCTCCCTTTACAACTTTCAAATCAGTATTTTCATCAAATGTATTTGTATAACGAATAAGCTCATAAACTTTAGAAATAGCATCAGCTGTATTTAAATCATCATCCATACAATCTAAAAATTCTTTTTTCAGCTCAACTAATTTAGAAATATCTCCATCTTCTCTTTCTTCACATATTTCTAAAAGTCTTTCTAAATGTTCTTTACCATTATACATCCTTTCAAGCCCATTTTTTGTTTGTTCCATAACTTCTCTACTGAAATTCAAAGGATTTCGATAATGCGTTGATAAAATCCAAAGTCTGATTACTTCCAAGTCATATTCTTTTTGAATATCTTTTATTGTAAAGAAATTTCCTTTTGATTTACTCATCTTTACATTATCTATATTAATCATTCCATTATGCATCCAGTAATTAGCAAAAACTTTTCCATTACAACATTCAGACTGAGCAATTTCATTTTCGTGATGAGGAAATTGTAAATCTTCTCCACCCGCATGAATATCTATTGTATCTCCTAAAAATTTCTTTGCCATTACTGAACATTCAAGATGCCATCCAGGTCTACCCATTCCCCAAGGACTTTCCCAAGCTGGTTCACTTTCATCTTTTCTTTTTTTCCAAAGTGCAAAATCAAGAGGATTTTTCTTTTCATCAGAAATATCAATCCTTGCTCCTGCTCTTAAATCATCAATATTTTTTTTAGATAATTTTCCATAATCCTTAGCTTTTGTAATATCAAAATATACATTACCATCGACATTATATGCAATGCCTTTTTCTTCTAAAACTTTTACAAATTCTATCATCTCATTGATACATTCTGTAGCTTTTGGATGAATTGTATGACTTTCAAAAAGATTTAATCCATAGCTATCTTCAAGATATGCATCAATATATTTTTTTGTAATATCTGTAAAAGGTACATTTTCTTCTTTTGCTCTATTTATAATCTTATCGTCAATATCTGTAAAATTACTTACAAATTTTACATCATAACCTATATATAAAAGATATCTTCTCAAAGTATCATAAACAATCATAGGTCTTGAATTACCAATATGAATATAATTATAAACCGTTGGACCACAAACATAAATCAACGCCTTCCCTGCTTGAATAGGCTTAAAATCTTCTTTTTTTCTAGTTAATGTATTGTAAATCTTCATATTACACCTCTCTATATTTTTATTTCATAGTATTTTACTACTTAAAATTATTTTATATAAAACAAAACGTCTCTTGAAAAACAAGAGACGAAAAAATTCCGCGGTTCCACTCTAATTGAAAAAATCCACTTAAATTGCTATAAAGTAGCAACCAATACTCCAAGGACGCACCTTCAACATTGATGTATTTCACCACACAACATCTCTCTAAAAATCGTTGTTTCTTTTCCTCTTCAACATATATCTTCATTTATAATAGGATACTAAATTATTAAGAAAAAGTCAATGTTTTAATTAGACTTTTCTTCTTTTATTTTTAAAAGCAAGTCAACTCTATCAGTAATAATTCCATCAACTTTTTTATTTATAAGTTTTCTCATATCTTTTTCTGTATTAATTGTCCAATAACAAACTGAGATATTATGTTTATGGAACTTATAAATTAAATATTTTGTATCTAAAGGCAATTTTTCAAATTTTGGAATCATCATTGCATGAGTATTAAATTTCTTAAAAGTATCATATCCAAAATACGAAGCCAATACAACTTCAGTAGTCTTTTTCATAGATCCTGAAATAATTATTTCCCCATGACTTATTTTTCTTAAGTGTTTAAGATTTTCTTCACTGAAACTTGAAAAAATTACATTTTTTTCTAAATTATATTCTTTTACAAATTTATATAAAAGTTCTGCTGACTTTAGCCCAATTTCTCCTTCATCTTTAACATCAATGCTATAAACAACTTTATCCCCAAATTTTTCAAAAAGTTTAGAAACCTCCATTGGATATAAACCTTGTACTCTATTTTCTACATAAGGAGAATCTCCATTAATATCTTTAAACTTATAACCAAAATTAAATTCCTTTAATTCATCATATGTATAATCAATAACATTCCCTGTTCCATCAGTTGTCTCATCAATATTTTCATTATGTTGAGTTACTATTTTACCATCTTTTGTAAGTCTAATATCAGTTTCAAAAGCGTCAACTCCCATTTCGAAAGACTTCAGAAAAGCTAATTCTGTATTTTCTGGAAATAAATGACTTGAGCCTCTATGAGCAAATATTAAAGGAAATTGTCCATTTTTAAAAATTTTTCTAGCCTTTCTTTCTTTTTTAAAACATGAAAATTGTAAAACTATATAAATTATAATTATAAATACCAATAAAAACTTAAAAAATAAACTCATAAACCCCATCTCCTAATTATTTATAATAAAATCTAATATAATTATATCATATAAATATAAATTATGATATAATTATATTATCATATTTTATTAAGGAGATTAACAAAGGTTGATGTATTATGTTAGAAGATTTTTTTGGAGATAAAAAATATTTCCTTAGAACTATTTTTTTTATACTAATGGGTGATTTGATTTGCTCATTTGCAGTTGTTAAATTTTTAGTGCCTGCAGGACTTCTTTCAGGTGGACTTGGTGGTATTGGACTTATGATTGAATACTTGACTGGTCTTCCTACAGGTATTTCAGTATTCATATTGAATTTACCTATGATGATTGTTGGTGCATTTTTTTTGAAAAAAAAGTTTATGACTTATGCATTTTTATCTACTTTTATCTATTCATTTATATTAGTTGCAATGCGTCATATTCCAATAGATTTCAAACTTGATAACAATATGTTATATGCAATTTTTGGTGGTTTCATAAATGGTTTTGGAATGGGAATTTTATTCAAACATGGTGCATGTCAAGGTGGACTTGATATTTTAGCAACAATTTTTAAAACAAAACTTAATGTAAATATTGGTTCATCTTTAATGGCCATAAATGCAATTATAATAGGAGTTGCCTCTTACATCTTCAGTCTTGAAAGAGGTCTTTTAACTATTGTTTCAATGTATGTTGCTTATAAAATGCTTGATAAAATACAAATGGGCTTTGGAGATACAAAAGAAATTATGATTATAACATCAAAACAAAGAGAAGTTACCGACAGAATTTTATCGGATTTACATAGAGGCGTTACACTTCTACATGGAGAGGGCGCATTTACACATAAACAACAGAATGTCGTATATTGTATAGTAAGTACAAGACAAGTTGTAACTATAAAAAGAATTTTGGATGAAGTTGATCCATCAGCATTTTTAATAATATCTGAAGCTTATGAAGTTAAGGGTCGTGGATTTAAAGTACAAGAAATTTAGGAGGCGTTTATTTTGAATAATATTATAACATTTAATGAACTTAAAGAAATAGCAAAAAAAATAGCAATGGATGATGATAGAGTTGAAAAGCTCTATATTGAACAGTTAGAAACACAAAGCATGTCCAGTGATGTAGGCTTTTTTAATGTTTTATTTTTTGTAAAAGATTTATCCTTTGATGATGACTTTTTTGAATTGATTGAACGTTTTGGCGATGTATTAACTATGTTTGAAAATACTGAAAATGAAAATTTAATCGAATATAAAATAATTTATGAAAACTTCACACAAGGGATTTTTAGAATAGTATCTAATGAATCTTTAGATATTCTTGGAGAACTTGAAGAAAAATACATTTGTGTGCTTAATAAAGATGAAAGCAAAAAAGCAAGTTTGTATATTGAAAGAAAAACACAAAAACTAACAGATGAAGAATTTCTAGTAAATACTTGTGAATTTTTCTGGAATGTATTAAAATTCGGAAATAAATTATACACAAAAGAATTTTTAAATGTATCAGAAGAATATAGGAAACTTTTATATCTTCTTGATGAACATTTAAAACATTATGTTCTTTCTGAAAATAAATACGTTATAGATCTTGGAAAAGAAAATAAATTAGTTTTTAACTATGTCGACACAGATATTTTTGAAAAATATCTACATTGTTACTCTGAATTAGAAATAGAGTCTCTATGGACAGCCCTATTTAACATATGTGCTCTTTTTAGAAGACTTTCTCTTCAAATCGCTCTTAATTTAAGATTTGACTATGCAAAAGAATTAGATAGAGACACTGTAACATTCTTAAGAGAATTAAAACAAAAAGCAAATAACAGATAGATTAAATTTTCGAAAATTCTTATATACTAAAAACTTCCAATACTATTTTAAATAATAATTTTGGAAGTTTTTTCTTTGAGCATAATTTAAACATAGTAAATTTTAATTTACTACTATTTTTTGCTCATAGATTATTGTAAATTTAATACAAAAATTGTTCAAACATTTAATTCGAATATAATCAACTGTTGGAATTTCATTCTTAAAAATATTCTTCAACACAAAACATTTTGACATAATTGGAGCTTTGAGAGATCTCTCCACTACGGTTGAGATGACGTGTTAAGAGCTTTGCTTTGTAAAGGCGATACGACGTTAAATATTTTGTTTTTTACACAATTTTTAAATAATTTTTGAAGTTTTTTTACTTTTAACGTAAAGCTATTTACCGAAGATTTATCATTATACGTCATTTCGAGCGTAGTCGAGAAATCTCATAACTTTATTTATAATACAATATTTTCTACAATGGTCGCATCGAGTGGGTTCCCGTGAACATTATTGCTACGCAATAAAAGTGCATCAATTCGATGCACTTTTTATATCTAAATATTTAATTTTAGTTTTAATGAAATCCAAATTTCTTTACACTTGAACCTCGATTTTAGTTTTTGTAAATCTATCAAAAATAATACTTTAGCATAAACTAGCTAATCACCGATAAATTTTTATATCAATAACCTTCTCTGTCTTTCCATACTATATACATACAATCTTATGATAAATCTACAACCACATTGCGTGTAATATCTTTTGTGTCTATATATTACTTCACATTGTATCTTTAGTATAATTTAATCTCACTAATCTTTTAATTATTATATCAGTTATATAATCCTAATTTGATATATTTCTTTAAGTCTTTAAATACTTTATTAATCTCATTTCTATTTTTTAAATACTCAAATATCTTAATACTTTTATATTTAATTGTATAAGCAACAAATATTTTAACATTTTCATATTTGATTTTATAAATATTCAAACATCTTAACATCCTGATATCTTTTATAAAAATACTATGACATTTCAGTTCTCTTATATTTACACAAATATCTAAATATCTTAATACTCTTGACCTTATTTTTTTAAATAATCAAGTATTGCAATTATCTTATATTTATTTTTTAATACTTGATTCAGTATCTCATACTTAATTTTTACTTCAAACTTCTTATCATACAACTCAATACTCTGATTTTGTTAAAATCTAGATTAGCTTTTTATAATTTTACTATACTACTTTCCAATCTTCTAATTCACAAAATATATTATCTGCTGTTCAAGTTGCTGGCATCGTAAGTTTTTACTAAAAACCAATGATACTGCAACTCTGATGAAATTGTTTTTAATATTTTCATTGGTCTTACCTCCAGTCTTCAAACTATTTAACGCGTTATCTTGTTTGTTAACTATATTATACCCCAATAATTTTACTTTGTCAACACTTTATTGTGATTTTTTTAAAATTTTTTCACTTTTTTTATGTTTTTTTGTTATTTTTTATAATTTTTTTGAATTTTTATCTATATTTTTAATTTTTTCACAATAAAAATAACATTAATTTTATTTAATATAATTTTTTTACAAAAAAAAGCAGAACTATAGTTTTAAATAAACTAGACTCTGCTTGTTCTTTATTTATTAGTTAATAATACCACAACTACTACAATTGATAATATTATTGTTACTAATAAAAGTAATAATATTTTTTTGCTAGAATTTTTATTGTCATCGTCTTTTTTTAGTAAGATATTAATTGCAAATGTAAAAATATTTAATAATAACAATGCATACATTATGCTTTTTCCTTCATCATAACCAATTTCCCCATAAATACTTAAAACAAAGAAAATAGCTAGTAAAATGTTAATTACAATGCCAGCGATAATATTTAATTTTTTAAAAGTCATAATTTGATCCTTTCAATTTTGAAAAAAATTATATTATATCCCATATTTAATTTTTTATATATTTTACTTTATCTTTTTTAGAAAATTCATTATACAATTTAAAATACATTTTTAAATTATTGTAAATTCTTTATTTTCCTTAATATCTTAAATTTTTTCTTTCCAACTCCAAAAGTTTTTGTTTTATTTCAATTCCTTCAGCATAACCAACAAGTTTTCCATCACTTCCTATAACTCTATGACAAGGAATTATAATCGGCAATTTATTTTTATTATTTGCTCCACCAACTGCTCTTTGTGAATTTTCATTTCCGATTTTTTTTGCAATGTCTTTATAACTACAGGTTTCTCCATAAGGAATTTCCGTTAAAGCCTTATAAACTTTTAATGCAAACTCGCTTCCATCTACTTTAAACGGGAATGTAAAGTTTTTTCTTTTTCCACAAAAATATTCTTCCAATTCTTTTTTTGCCAATTTTAAAACTTTATTTTTAGAATCAATATTATTCTTATCTTTTACAAATTTAATTTCAATTATTTTGTTATCTTCCTCTATAACTTTAATCTTTCCAACTAAAGTATCAAAAACTATGTAATTCATATTCCACTCCATAAAAAAGAGATGAAATTCATCTCTTAAAATTAATCAACTACAAAAATTCCCCCATTTAGTTCTTTTATAAATCCCTTAAGTTCCAATGCAGTTAAAATTGTATTTGTTTCAATAATTGAAAAACCTGTTATTGTTGAAATTTTATTTTGAGATTTCGACTCTTCATTAATTAAATTATAAATTAAAAGTTCTTTAGCATCCAAAATATTCAAATCTTTTTCTTCCTTATTTTTATTTAAAATAAATTCCGAAAAATCAATAACACCGTCTATAATATCCTGATAATTCGTAGCAATTAATGCCCCGTCTTTTATTAATTTATTCGTTCCTTTGCTGTATAGACTGTTTATATTTCCTGGAAGTGCAAAAATTTCTTTTGACTGTTCATTTGCAAATCTTGAAGTTATAAGTGTACCTGAACGATCTTGTGCTTCGATAACCAATAATGCTTTTGAAAGTCCTGAAATAATTCTATTTCTCACAGGAAAATTATGAGCTAAAGGTGGCATTCCTATAGGAAATTCACTCATAACTGCGCCATTTTCTATAATTTCATCATACAATCTGTAATTAGTTTTAGGATAGGCTATATCAACTCCACAACCTAAAACGGCTATCGTTCTTCCACCTGATTTTAAAGCAGCTCTATGTGAAATGGAATCAATACCTAATGCCATTCCTGAAACAATCCTTATTCCAAGTTCTGAGATTGACCTTGCAAAATATTCTGTTGCCCAAGCTCCATAATTGGTACATTTCCTAGAGCCTACAATTGAGAGAGCAAATTCATCTTCAGGTAAAATATCTCCCTTATAGTAAATAACTTGTGGAATATATTCAATATCTTTTAGATTAATTGGATAATTTTCACTCAAAATACTTACATATTTAACTTTCTTTTTTTCTAAAAAATCTCTATAAGCATCTGAATTAAATTTTTCTCTCTCCTCAACTAATTTTTCGATATTATTTTTAGTTAAAAGCTTATTTTCTTTAAAATAGTCTCCAGATAAATCAAAAATCTCCTCAATATGTTCCAAAGTAAAATGATTTAACAATTCATCTTTAATTTTATAATCAAAATTCAAATAACTTAAAAATAACAAAGCATCTTCATTTCTCATAACTAACTCCAATATTTATTACTTAAACTTTTATATAACTTAAATACTTCATAAATTATTTAATTCAATAAATAGGATTTTATCTTTTTGATGGTTTTGATAAAAAGAAAAGATATAATCCAAATAACAATTTAATTAAAGCATCAATATATGCAATAATTGACAAAGACATATCAGAATAAATATATCCTATTACAATATTTATACTACAAACTATTCCTAATAAAATCATTGATTTACCATGAACAAAATAAAATGGAAAAAAATGAATTGCAGTAGCCATCAATGCACCCAACCAAATTAATCTCCAATTTTCTGTTGCGAAAAATGGTCCCCCTAATAAAAACATCAATATGAATAATAAAATTACTGAATATAAAGAAACTTTATTTTGAAATTTAGTTGAATTTCCAGTTGATAATTTATTAATAAGCTTTTTATTCATATTAATTGAAAGAAAACTAATAATATATCCAAAACTAAATACTTGCATATTTATTATTTGTTTTCCTCCTATTAAAGTAGCCAATGCAATAACTAAACCAACTACGATTAACCATAACCCACATGATTTCTTATGGTTAAATTCTAATTTCTCTTCTTTGTGGTATTCTAAAAATGACATAAATAATCTCCTGTTTATTTCTAAATTTTTTGAATTCTTAATCTTTATTTATAATAATGCAAATTCTAAATATTAGATTCTATATTATGATTATTTAAATACATCAAATTCTTAATTAATAAAAACTAACTCCAATATTTATTGCTCAAACTTCTATATCTGATTGCTTCTAACAGATGTTCTTCCTTGATTTCTTCACTCCCGTCCAAGTCTGCAATTGTTCTTGTCAACTTCAAAATTTTATTAAAAGATCTCGCTGAAAACTTAAACTTTTTAAATGCAAACTCTATAATTTTTTCAAGTTTTTCATCTAAAATAACATATTTCTTAATCTGTCTTGCAGAAAGATTCGCATTATTATATATTTTTTCATTTTTATATCTTTCAAGTTGAATTTTTCTAGCATTTTCAACTCTTTTTCTAATATCCGCAGAAGTTTCTAAAACTTCCTTTGAGGATAAATCGTCATATTTTACAGGCTCAACTTCAACTTGAATATCAATTCTATCAACTATCGGTCCTGAAATTTTACTTAGATATCTTTGAATTTGTAACTGTGAACAAGTGCATTTTTCAGTTTGTGATCCATAATTCCCACAAGGGCAAGGATTTAATGCACAAATAGTTACAAAGTTTGAATAATAAGTAATTGATGAATTAGCCCTTGAAATAGTAACTTTTCCATCTTCCATAGGCTGTCTTAAAACTTCAATTGCCTGTTTTGAAAACTCTGGAAATTCATCCAAAAACAAAACTCCATTATGAGCAAGAGAAACCTCTCCCGGTTTTGGAATTTTACCTCCACCTACAAGAGAAATAGGACTACTTGTATGATGTGGAGATCTAAAAGGTCTTTGAGTAACCAATTTATTATTTTTAAGTTTTCCGGCTATTGAATATATTTTTGTACATTCAATACATTCCTCAAAAGTTAATTTAGGTAAAATTGTCGGTAATCTTTTAGCAATCATAGTTTTCCCACTCCCCGGAGGACCAACCATCAGCAAATTATGTCCTCCTGCAGCAGAAATTTCCATTGCTCTTTTTAAATTTTCCTGACCTTTTATGTCTGAAAAATCTATATCATATTTTATTTCTTCATCTAAATTTACTTTTGCGATTTCTTCTTTCTTTATTTCGATAACTCCATTTAGACAATCAACTAATTCTTTTAAATGTGAAATTGGATAAATCTCAATTCCTTGGACTATATTAACTTCATTTTTAATAGCATTAGGAATAAAGAACTTTTTAAAACCAAGCTCTTTTAAAGAGATAATCATAGGTAAAGCTCCGTCAAAAGTTATAACTCTTCCGTCCAGAGAAAGCTCACCTAAAAAAACAGTTTTTTCATCGGGCAAATACTCGATAACTCCAATAGCAAGTAACATACTCACAGCTATTGCTAAATCAATTTGAGAGCCATCTTTTTTTAAATTTGCAGGAGCTAAATTTATCGTAACTCTTCCTGGTGGTATTGAATATCCACTATTTGAAATTGCAGATTTAACTCTTTCCTTTGACTCCTTTATAGATAAATCAGGAAGCCCTACAATATTAAAAGCCTGAAGTCCACTTGATAAATCTGCTTCAACATCAATATCATAACCATTTAATCCATTTAACACACAAGTCTTGGTCTTTGAATACATATCTTACCTACTTTCTAGCACATTCGGATGCCGTTCCTAAAAGTATTTGAAGTCCATGCTCTACGGAATCTATAATATACTCTAAAGATTCTCTAACAGCTTTTGGACTACCGGGTAAATTTATAATTAAGCTGTCGTTTCTAATAACTGAAACAGCTCTTGAAAGCATTGCTCTCTTTGTAATTGTCAAACTGTATTGTCTTATGGAATCACAAATTCCAAATGCGTTTTTAGTCGCAACATTCAAAGTTGCTTCAGGTGTAACATCTCTTTTACTAAAACCCGTTCCACCTGTTGTTAAAATTAAATTAGCACCTAAAACATCACTAGCATATTTTAACTTTTCTTCTATTATTGCTTGATCATCCGGAATAATAATCTTATCAAGAACTTCATAATTATTTTCTTTTAATATCTCAACAATTACTTCGCCTGAAGTATCAACTCTCTCACCAACTGACCCCTTGTCAGAAACGGTAATTACATAAGCAGTAAACATAAATCCTCCTAAAAAGCATTTTCTATATGTGTAATTTTATGATTGTCAAAAATTATTTCTATAACATCAAAACGAATTTTTGCTCCAAACAAATTTTTCTCCATCATATAAATCTGTGCAACGTCTTGTATCTTTTTTATTTTACTTCCATTTACAAACTCTCTGGGAAAACCAAAATTTATATTTTTTCTAGCCTTAACCTCAATAAAAACTAAAAAATCTTTATCTTTTGCTATTATATCAATCTCTCCAAAAGGTTTTAAAAAATTTCTCTCAACAATTTCATAGCCCTTTTCTAAAAGAAATTTAACAGCCATATCTTCCCCTAAATTTCCAATATCTTTAGCTTTCATATTCTTTTTTCTTTTCAAAATATTTCTTCAAAAAAGTTACTCTATGAATAGGAGTAACTCCATTTTCATCAATACCTTTATAATGAGCTTTTGTACCATACCCTACATTTTTTATAAAATTATAGTTAGGATACTTTTTCTCATACTCAACAAACATACTATCTCTGTATTCCTTTGCGATTATTGAAGCGCAGGAAACCACATAAGAAAGCTCATCTCCGTGAATCAAATTAATTTGCGGAATATCAACATCAACTTTTTCTGCATCAGTTATCAAAAAATCACCTGAAACTGTATTTCCTTCTAAATCCTTAATATTTGAAATTGCAATCTTCATAGCAAGTCTACTCGCCTGTTTAATATTTATTTCATCAATTTTTACATTATCCACAATTCCAATTCCATAGCCTACACATTCTTCTAAAATTTTATCATAAAGTGCAAGTCTTTTCTTTTTGGAAAGCTTCTTACTGTCCGTTACTCCCTCAATCTTACTATCTTTTTTCATTATAATCGCACAAGAAACGACAGGACCGGCAAGACAACCTCTTCCAACTTCATCAACGCCAATAATTAAATTATATTTTTTGTAGATATTCTCTAGTTCTTCTTTAATTTCCATTATCTTCCTCAAATTTTTCAATATCTTCCACAGTCTCTAAAGTTATTCTTCCAAGTTTTACTTTTCTAAAATCATCTAAAACTAAATTTGCAACTTTAAAATAATCAATTTCATTTTTCTTTAAAATTGCTCCTCTATTTCTTCCGATTTCATCCATTAAATACAAAGTGTCCTCATAAGAGTCCTCAGATAGATTATATCTATTTTTCAAAATATTTACATCTCTTTTATTTAATTCATCAATAAAACGAAAAGCTAAATTTTCAATATCCATAATCTCATCTTTAATTGCACCTGTAAAAGCTAAATGTAAACCGATTCTCTCATCTTCAAACTTAGGCCAAAGAACGCCCGGAGTATCTAAAAGCTCCAAATCATTCTTTGTCTTAATCCATTGAACCTGTTTTGTAACACCAGGTCTATCTCCTATTTTAGCACTCTTTCTCTTTGAAATTGAATTAATAAAAGTGGATTTCCCAACATTTGGAATTCCTACAATCATCATTCTAATTGTCTTTGCAGAAAGATTTTTTTCCTCAAGCTTTTTAAATTTATCAGCCAACATCTCTTTAGCAACTGAATAAATCTTGTCCAAACCCTTTGAATGAAGTGCATCTACAACAACAGCTCCATAACCTTTTTTTCTATAATAACTAAGCCACTTTTTAGTCTCATTTTCATCAGCCATATCTGATTTATTCAAAATCATAATTCTTGGCTTATCCTTTAAAACATCATCAATAACAGGATTTTTACTGCTTATTGGAATTCTTGAATCAATAATTTCTCCAACAATATCAACCAATTTTAATGATGATCTTATATTATCCATAGTCTTTTTCATATGACCCGGATACCAATTTATATTCATTATTTCCTCCATTTTTTATATTTATATATAAGTAAGGAGGTAGAATATATCTCCCTCCTGTATAATTTTGTAAATCTAAATATAGATTATAAAGAATTATTTTTTAAAAATTTTTAAAAAATAAAATATAGCGGATATTACGGATAAAACTAGTGAAATGCTACAAAGTACAATACCTATAATTTTAGTACTATCTAATTTTCCAACTGTAAGATTGAAATATATAGCATATGTCAAAAACAAAGAAAATATTAACATTATAGCGAAGTAAATATAGTTTTTGTAACGAGAACTGTTCGTCTTTCTTATTACTGCTTTTGCTAAATATCTACTAAGTAATCTCATAAAATATCCCTCCTATTATCATACTTTTATCATGTATAATAAATTATAGTTTTATAATATAACACAATTAGATTATAAAACTATAAATTGTTTTTGTCAACGTCTATAGTTTTTATCCTATATTCAACAAAAAACAGAGTTAGATGATATAACTCTGTTTAAAAATTTTTTTAATTTAGCTTATTCAATATATTTAAAATATCTTTTTTATTTCTTTAGTATAATTTTGAAAATTTAATATCTATTATAAAAACTATTTTTCAAACATTTTTATAAAATAAACTATAGCTGATATTACCGATAAAACTAGTAAAATACCACAAAGCACAACTCCAATAATTTTAGTAGTATCTAAATTTCCAACTTTAAGAGTACAATATAAAGTATATATAATTACCAAAGATAAAATTAACATCAAAGAGAAATAAATATGGTTTTTATAACGAGTACTATCAATTTTCCTCATTATTGCTTTTGCTAAATATCTACTTAGTAATCTCATAAAATATCTCTCCTATTATCATACTTTTATCATGTAAAATAAATTCTTTTTAAGATTATAACCCAATTAGATTATAAATCTATAAATGTTTTTTGTCAACGTTTATAATCTTTGACTTGTATTTTCACAATAAAAAACAGAGCTAGATTGTATAACTCTGTTTAAAAATATTTTTAAATTTTTAACCTATTAAATATGTTTTATCTTTTATATTTCTTCAACATAATTTTATTTTCTTCTTTTTTGTACCATACTATCAAACCATTCAACCATATTTAGATCTTGATGGTTAAAGAATAGTGAATCTCCTTTATCCAATCCTTTAATTTTTTCCATGTCTTCATTTGTAAGTTCAAAATCGAATACTTCAAAGTTTTGTTTTATTCTTTCTAAATGAGTTGATTTACATGCAATAATAACACCTCTCTGTATTAGCCAACGAAGTATAACCTGTGCAGAAGACTTTCCATATTTATTTCCTATTTCACTCAATATTGGATTAATAAACATATTGTTCTTCCCTTCTCCAAACGGAGCCCAAGCCATAATATGAGTTCCATATTTTTCTGCAACTTCTTGATCTTTATATCTTGCATTAAAAGGATTAGTTTCTATTTGATTTACCGCAGGAATTACTTTTCTTTCAAACAAGCAAATATCTGCAAGTCTATCAGCATAGAAGTTAGATACCCCAATGGCTTTAATTTTACCTTCTTCATATAACTCTTCAAGAGCACGGTATGCTCCATAGTAATCGCTAAATGGTTGATGCAAAAGTACTAAATCAATATAACTTGTTTGTAATCTTTCTAAAGATTCTTCAACTGATTTTTTGCATTTATCATAGCCATAATTATCAATCCAAATTTTAGTTGTGATGAATATTTCTTCTCTTGGAATTCCAGATTCTTTAATTCCATCCCCAACTTCTTTTTCATTAAAATAACTTTGAGCTGTATCAATTCCTCTGTATCCTACTTTAAGTGCATTAATAACAGCTTCTTTAGTTTCTTCTTGAGGTATTTGAAATACACCAAAGTTTAATATTGGCATTTCTACTCCATTATTTAATTTAATATTTTTCATTTTTTTCCTCCTTATTTAAGACTATCAGTCCATTTTTTTATTTCTGAATCACTTACACTAGATGAAAATCTTTTTCCATCTTTCCAATTTCCGGTTCCTGCAAGTTTTGCAAGTAATTTATCACTTTCTCCAATACCAGATGATAAAGATGTGCAAAATGGTATTACAATTTTATTGCTAAAATCATTATTTTCTACAAAAGAATTTGTTGGCCATGCGGCAATTCCCCACCATATTGGATATCCGATTAAAATAATATCATAACTATCCCAATTAGGCACTTTCATAGAAACCAATTCTATTTTTCTTAAAGACTCATCGTCATGCTCTTTAGATACTCTTGAATTTTTATTATTCCAGTCTAAATCATCTTTAGTATATATATTTTTTGGAACTATTTCAAACACATCGGCATTTAAATTTTTCGCAATACTTTCTGATACGTTTTTAGTATGATTTTGTGCTGAATAGTAAACTACTAATACTTTTTTACCATTGATATTTAAATTATCACTATTATTCTTATTGTTTTCAATATTATTCTTTGTTTCATTAATATTATTTAACGAATTATTTTCTTTTTTGTTTCTATTGATCCTTGTGCTTCCAAAAATTATACAAGCAATAACTACAATAACCATTAATGAAGAAATTATTTTCTTATTCATTTTAGTTCTCCTTACTTAACAAGTCCTAATTCTTTCAACCAATTATCTACTTTATCTGATTGATCCCTATTCATATCATCTCCAGAAATTGGTAATCCTTTTAAAACTTTAGCTCCAGGCTCTATACTTTTTATTGTATCATAAGTTCCTCCATCTCCAGAGCCTCTATGAGTATTAAAAGGTATTATTGTTTTTCCGCTTAAATCATATTTATCTAAAAATGAAAATACAGGCATTGGAAGTGTGTACCACCAAATAGGATAACCAATAAATATTGTATCATAATCCTCAATATTTATATTCAAATCTTTTAGTTCAGGTCTTTCATTATTATCTCTTTCTGATTTTGTGTAGTCAAATAATTTACTATATTCAGGATAATTTTTAACCGTTTCTATTCTGATAAAATCTCCTCCAACTTTATCACTAACTAATTTGGCAAGTTTTTGAGTATTTCCACCATAAGAAAAATATACAACTAAAACTTTATTATTATTTAAAATAGTTTGTCCTTCTTTTTGTCTTTGATTAACAATAGACGAATCAAGTCCAACTGAAGAATTCTTTTTTGCATTTTTTACTATGTATAATGTTAATATTGTCATTACTATAATACTACAAATCACTCCTATTTTCAATTTCTTATTCATACTATTCACTCCAATCTATTTTTAATTCATCCAACCATTCTTTAATATTTCCTTTTTGATCATAATCCTTTAAATTTTGTCCTCTAATTGGCAATCCAATTAATACTTTTGAGTTTGGTAAAGCCTCTTGTAATTCTCTATAGCTTCCACCATCTCCAGATCCCTCATGAGTATTAAATGGAATAATTATTTTTCCACTTAAATCTACTCCTTCAATTAAGGTTCTAATAATTTGTGGATATGTATACCACCACATTGGGTAACCAATGAAAATATAATCATACTCTGATACATTTGGTAATTGTTTAATTTCTGGTCTAGTATCATTTTCCCTTTCTTTTTTCGCATACTCTGCTAATCCTTCATAATTAGCTGTATCCTTATCATAAGTTATAACAGGTTCTATTTCAAATAAGTCTCCTCCAGTTATCTCAGCTATATTTTTTGCAAATTTTTCAGTGGTACCATAAGTACCAAAATAAGTAATAAGTATCTTTGACAAAATAATTTCCTCCTTTTTAAATTATTCACATATGTTGCTTATCTTTTATGTTTATAGTATAATACTTTTTATAAATAAATAACACCACATAAGTTTTTTTATGAGATATAATTCTCTATTTTCAAAATTTGTGAATTAAAGGAGGATTTTTATGACTAAAGAAGATTTAAGAGTTCAAAGAACAAAAAAAATTTTAAAAGAAACCTTTAAAACCATGTTAATTAATTTAAGCTATGAAAAAATTACAGTCAAAGACTTATGCGAGAAATCTATGATTAATAGAAGAACTTTTTATTTGCATTATGACTCTATTGACAATTTACTTGAAGATATTCAATTAGATTACACAATAGAGTTTTACAAAATAATCAAAGACTATGATTTTTATTACGACATTGATAAATTAACATATGAATATTTCTCTTTTTCAGAAAAAAATGGTCTTATATTTGAAAAGATAAATACTAACCCAAACTTTGAATATATTAGACAACAAATGGTTCAAAAAGTTAAAATGTATGTTCAAGATGACAATAACTTTAAATATTTTGATAAATTTGATAATTACAAAAAAAATATAATCATTTCATTCATTAACGATTCAACTGTATCTTGTTATAGAAGCTGGATTAAAGATGGAAGAAAAATCTCTATGGAAGAAGCCATAGAACTAACTACATTATTAATAAAGAATGGAATTAAAGAATTATAAAGGGAAATCATTGAGATTTCCCTTTCTTTTTGAATAATAATTTTAATCCATTATATATATCAATATCAGTTGCATTCATATCATGATAAGCATCTTTTACTTGATAGTAAACAAATGAATTATTAAAAGTGCCTCTTTTAAGCATTTCTACCATTTGATTATTAACTTGATCATATCTTGCATCTCTGGTTCCTAAATAAGCTGCAATAAAATAATCTCTATCATTGTTTTTAACTACTTTTTCTATTTCATCTACTGTTTCTTTTGGATAATATAACCCTCCAAAAGTAGTAACATACCAAGCATCTCCTGACATTGGTAAGAAATATTTAATATAATCTAAATCATATTTAAACATCCACCATGTAGTAACTCCCCCTAGAGAGAATCCTCCAAATGCTCTATGTTCACGCGAAGAGATTAAATCTTCCTTTGAAGTAGATTTTGCATAAGTAGAGTAATGTGATTCAATATAGGGCATTAGAGCATTTTCAAAATCCAAATGAAAAGGTTCAAGTTCTTCTACACTTCTTTCCCAACTTTGACCAACATTTTCTGAATCAAAAGTAGCTGCTACAACAATTAAAGGCTCTATTTCTTTATTTTCTATCATATTATCTAATATGTTTACTATTTTAGAATATTCAAAGAAATCTCCTGCATGTCCTGTCCAACCATGCATCAAATAAAATATATTATACTCTTTGCTTTCATCATAATCATAAGGCAAATATACTACAGCTTCTTTCTTTATTTTTTTATTATTTGTATAGTCAAGAGTATCATAACTAACTTTTTCTAATTTTCCTTGATTTTTTGCTTTGTTTTTAAATGATGGAGGAATACTTTCAGCCCATCCAGTTCTCTCTAATTTCATTTTACTGTTACCTTCATTTGACAATAAATTATTATTTTTCCTTACAAATATAAAAATTATGCTTCCAATCATAAATAATGAAATTATTAATATTATTATTTTCTTTTTCATTTTGTATTCCTTTCCCAGAATTTAATTGCATTATTAATCCAACCTTCTGCTTTAGTTCCAGTTCCTAATCCAAATCCATGAGGTAACCCTTCAAATATTTCAATTTCTGCATCTGTTCCATTTTTTTTAATTCTATTAATTCTATTACGCATTGTCTTATAATTTGCTATATCATCACTTGTTCCAACACAATTATAAGTTGGTGGCTCGTTTCCCGTTACTTCAGAAAATCCTGTATATTGCATAATTACTACATTAGGTTTAGGATATTCTTTTTCTCCAAAGTAAGATGACCCGTAATTTCCTAACCACGCAGCCATTCTAGCTCCTGCAGATCCTCCCCACACAGAATAATCTTTTACATCTACTTGTAATTCTTCTTTATGTTCGAACACAAATGCTATAGCTCTTGATAAATCTTGCATAGCTAATTGAGGATTAGGCCTGTAAATTAAAGCAAAAGCATTATATCCTTTTTTAGATAATTCTAAAGCATGAGGAAAACTATCATGCATTGCTCCTACATATGAAAATCCTCCTCCAGAATTCAGTATTGCAAACTTTTCATTAGGATTCCCTTTAAAAAAGAATAAACCTGTATTTTTCAAATCTGGATTTTTATTTTTTTCTTCTTCACTATAAATATCATAGAATATCTTGTTACCATTATCAACTTTTTCCTTCATATAATTAACAATTTCTACAGTTTTATTTGAATCTATATAGTGATACCAAATATAAATATCACCAACATTTTCAAGTGTCATATCAGAAGGTATATTTCTATTTATTGGAAATATTAAATTACCAAATCCCTTAAATGAATTATTATCTATTACGTCATAAACTTTTGTATCCTTAGTAAAATAACTCAAATTGTTACCTTCTTTCTTAATTTCATTATTAACACAACCCGTTATTATTAATATTAATACAATTATTAAAAATATCTTTTTCATTTGTTCTTCCCCTTATATTTCTTATAAAAATAATTAATAACAATTGAAAACATCATTATAACACTAAAGTATCTGAAAATATTAATTACTATATTACCATCAACTAATCCAAAACCATATTTACCAATTACATGTTTTAAAATTTCTAATTTAATTAATGAATATAATCCATAAAAAATTATTAATATATCTATTACATAAATGATAACTACATTATTTATTTTTCTTCTAACTTTTCCAAACATTGAATTAAAATTAATTCCTAAATGAATACCTAATAATAATAAACTTATATAAGAAAATATTTTATGCAAAAATTGGATTCCATAAGTTCCAATGCTAAAATATTTGAATAATTCTTGTGAAGATAGAATACCAAATATTACTGATAATAAGAAAGTTAAGAAAAATAAAATATTACTTATTAACATAATAAATCTTTTTATAGTATAATTTCCCTTATTTATACTTTTTAGATAAGATTTATTTAATATTAAATGTATTATAATTAAAACTACTAATAACAATCCAAACAGTTCGTGCCATATTGGCGACATATATGCTTTTGAAAATTCTAAAAGCATTAATACAAACATAAGTATATCTATAACTATCTTTTTTTTCATAAACTCACCTCTATTTACAATTATAGTATAAGCTACTTTAACTCATAATTACACAACAACAATACAAAAATGAGAAATAATTCTCATTTTTAAGAATTTGTGAAAGATGTATTATAGAAAAATAAATTTTACTTAATAATTATTTTATGAATTTAAATATTTCTAAAAATGAATTTAGACTAATTTAAAAAAGTTTATTTAGAAAATTTTTAAACTCCAACTAAATATTTTATTATTATTCCAATCTACTTTACTTATCAATGTTTATAGCCTTTGTCTCATATTTTCACAATAAAAAATAGAGTAAAATTTTATAACTCTATTTTTTAACTGTTTACTAAAACTTTATATTATTATATAATTACTTTGCATTCTATATGTAAGGAGGTGAAGCTATTGACCTCTATTGATACTATAATTTTATTAACGTTGTTGATTGCGTTATTAAAATTGCTAAAGAATTTTAAATAATCAACATAAAAAGCAAGGTCCGCCAACCTTGCTTTTTTATTTGCATTCTAATACGCGAGATGAATTCGACCTCTATAGAATTATAATCTCAACTATATAATACCACAAATCGTAAAAAAGTCAACTCTTTTAGAAAAATATATTGTTTTATATTGTAATTTATAATTTTAGTATCAATGCAGATTACATTAATTTAAAGATTAATGTTGGATAATAGAATATATATGGCGCTGTAAAAATTGCCAAATATAATGCGAATTTTTTCTTATCTTCTGTTTCTATATCCAAATTTTTAATATTATAGTTTAAGTTTAATATATAGATACAAAATCCTGAAATTACAACTATAATGGTGATTAATATAAATCCAATAATACTATCAAATGGACCTATAATCATACCCTTAAACAAACTATTACCAATACTGCCTATAAATCCAGGAATATTAGAAACTGTTCCAGACACACTTGTTATAAAAGATATGCAAGATATTCCTACAAAGTCTGCAACAAGTCCATACAGAAATACTTTAAAAATAACTTTTTTATACTTTTCGAATATATGTTGTGCATTTAAAATTTTTAAAGCAACTAAAATTACTAAAGTTTGTCTAAGAAAATCTAAAGGTAATACAATGAGCCAAGTTAAAGGAAATAGAAGAATAAACCAACTAGGAAAAAAGAAACTATAAAGTTTATTAGTTTTCATAATTACCTCCTTTTCAAAAATTATTACTACAATCTTATAAAATAATTTTCAAAAATAAAATCTATAAAATACTCATTTATTCTAATATAATATACCTATTTTTTTACTTTTTGTCAATAATTTAAAATCTAGAAATTATATTTTAAAAATACAAAAACAGAGTTAGATTAACTAACTCTGCTTGAAAACTTTTTTATCTAATTTTCAAAATCTAACCTAGTAAATTATAAACAACTGATGTAGGAACAAAAAACAAATATGGAGCTGTAAATATTGCCATATATAATGCTAATTTTTTCTTATCTTTTGCTTCTATATCAATTTTTGCAAAACTGTTTTTTAGGTTCAAATAATAGATGCAAATTCCTGCTATTAATACTGCAACAGCTACTAAAAGAAAAGCATAAATATTTTCAAAAGGACTTCTCATCATAGGTTCAATCATTTTTTCATTAATCCATTTAAAAAATCCAGAATCCTCACCACCCATTCCAACCAAGCTTGATATTAAAAACAAGAAAATTGCACCAACAAAATCTGCAAAAAATCCGAATAAGAATACCTTTAGAATTACTTTTTTATACTTTTGAAAAGTATCATCTATCTTTAAAAATTTTAAAGATAATAGTATTACAATTGAATCTATAACAAAATTTACAGGCATTGCAATAAGCCAAGTTATAGGAAACAATAGTAAAAACCAAATCGGAAAAAATACATTGTAAAGTTTTTTATTTTTCATAATGACCTCCTTTATTATTCAAGATTTTTCTACTTACAAAACTTAAACACAAAATACTAAATGTTGTTTAAATAATTTGCTTACAAAAAAAGAGTCAGACTTCTCCAACTCTCAAAATTTGAATTAAGTAGTCGGTTGGTCGGTGTACCCAACATCTCAGATACCTTGTTGCAGGTGTGGCAGGAACCCTTTCTGCCCTCAACTACTTCTTTACTTAACTATAGTATACCCAATTTTTTACTCTTTGTCAACCTTCTTTAGTCTTCCACTAAATTTTCTGCTGTTTAATTTATAGTCATTTATGCTATACATGCTGACAATAAAAAATTTATCTTTAGTTTTATTAACTTTTAAAGCCAGTAAAATATTCTTTTTATAACATTTTACATACTCCAAAGCCAGTTTTTTTCCATTTGTATTAATTCCTACATAATCAGGATTTTCAATTATATCACTAATTTTATCTACATATTTTAAAACATCATAATGCTTTCTTTTTTCAAGATGTCTTTTTAAACCATGCTTAGAATATTCTATTTCTGATAAGTCTGTTTCAAGACCTAATAATTCTTTAATACTATCCTTTACTATCATAGCTATACCTCTGAATATATTTTAGCATAAAATAAATATAAATCAAATATAATTTTATAAAAAAAGAGCTATCTTTACAGATAGCTCTCTAGTATGTAAGCACACCCAAGGTCGCTTAACAAGAAATGTACGGTACCTTTGCAGTTAGCTCAAAGTAAGCAATCTTACGGCACATAGAGTATTTTACTTATGGCTGCTTCCGTCAAGACCTGACCAGATTCATAAAGCTCTATTGCGTAAGGACCCACTCGTCAACACCACTTACAAAAGTCGGCTACACCCCTTGAAAATCTAACTTGGGAATTCAGCCCTGCTATAGCAGATTACAGGTTACAAGGTACTGCTAACACCCCGCCTAGTGCATGGCGGAGAGCGAGGGATTTGAACCCTCGAAACGCTTTTGACGTTTACACGATTTCCAATCGTGCTCCTTCGACCACTCGGACAGCTCTCCACGACACCCATATATTATAATGTATTTTTTTTGTTTAGTCAATATAAAAATAATTTATATTTTCTGAATCATAACCACATAAGGTGGATTATTTTTTTGATTTTCAAATGTAAATTTAAGAATGGTATATTCTTTTTGGTTTAAGTTTTGTAAAAATTTTGATATTTCTAAACTCTCAATCTGACCAGCAGAATGTCCTATATAAAAAGTTATGAAAATAACTCCTTTAGAATTTAATTTCTCGAGCAATTTCTTTAAACTTTCTTCAACATCTTCTGCATTAGTAGTTATATTTTTATTTCCTTTAGGTAAATAACCCAAATTATATATTGCAAAATCAATATTTTCCTTTACATATTTATAAAAATTTTTGTGATTTTCTAAAATCAATTCACAATTCGAATATTTTTCAAGCAAAATTTTTGAATTTCCCAAAGCTTCTTTTTGAATATCAAAACAATAAAGTTTTTTAGGCTGTAATATCTCTAAAATATTTTTAGAGTCAAACCCATTACCAACTGTCATGTCAACTGCAACTTTAATTTCACTAATATAATTTTTCATAAAAAATTTAATTAAAGTCTTTGTATTATTTATTTTTACATCCACTGCAAGTCTTTCCTTGTTCTAAAATTTTATCTACATCATAAGTGTATAAATTATCTTCTACTTTAGTAACTCCTGAAATTCCTTCAAAAAACAATTTAGAATAAAATTTCTTTTTTCCCTTCATGTATACTTTATAAGCAATACATTTTATGAAAAATCTATTAAATCTTTCCATTCCTTCATCATATTTTATTTCTTCTAAGTAATAATCCTCATCTCTAAAAGTAAGTTTTACATATCCAATTATATTTTCTTCCATTACTAAGCTGAAATAAAATGTTGGTACAGATAAATCAATACTTCCACCTATTCCATATTTGACATAAAGTTCTTCAAATTCTTCTGGAGTAGCATTTTTTAATCCTATCATTATAAACTCCTTAAATATTCAATCTCTTCTTTACTAAGTTCTCTGTAGTTTCCTAATTTTAATTTTCCAAGTTTTATTTTACCAAACGCAATTCTCTCAAGAGAAATAACATTATAGCCTAAAGTTTTAAACATTTTTCTTATCTGTCTATTTCTTCCCTCTTTTAGAAAAACTTTTACTATGTTATTTTTAAAGTCTAACATTTCAAATCTTGCTTCTCTTGTAATTTTACCTTCAAGTATTATGCCTGAAGATAACTTTTTTAAATCACTTTCTTTTAAAGTTTTATCAACCTTTACGATATACTCTTTTTCAACATTGTGACTTGGATGTGTCAATCTAAAACCTAAGTCCCCATCGTTTGTTAAAAGCAAAAGTCCAAAACTATCCTTATCTAATCGTCCTACAGGATAAATTCTCTCTTTGGAATCTATCAAATCCAAAACAATTTTTTCTTGAAATTGGGCTTTCGCTGTACTGGAATATCCAATAGGTTTATTTAAAAGATAATATTTTTTTGCTTCTTCTAATTTAATTTTCTTTCCTTCAACTAAAACTTCATCATTTTCTGAAATATCAATACCTTTTGTAGCGAGTTTTCCATTTACAAAAACTTTTCCCTGTTCTAAAAGTAAATCAGCGTTTCTTCTTGAACAGTATCCGGAATTTGCAATAAATTTATTTATTCTCATCTTTTATTTCCACATCATTTTCATCTTCAACTATTTGGTTTTTTTCTTCATCAGAAATAAATTTTTCAATGTCAGGCAAGTCTTTTAAAGTTTTTAAATTAAATTGATTTAAAAAGTTCAGAGTTGTCTTATAAATAATTGGCTTACCAATTCTATCAAGTCTTCCCGCCTCTTCAATAAAATCTTTTGACATCAGAGTATCGATAGAACTATTACATTTAACTCCTCTTATCTCTTCAATTTCTTGCCTTGTAATCGGCTGTTTATATGCAATTATAGCCAAAGTTTCCAAAGTTGAATTAGTTAAATGCTTCATTGTAACTTTTTCAAAAAGCTTAGAAATAATATCATGATATTCTTTTCTTGTCTTTATCTGATAATGATTAGAAATTTTTTGAATTACAAGTCCTCTTTTTTGAAATTCAAACTCCTCTACAAGTTCATCAGCGTAAACAGTAGCCTCTTTTACTGAAATATCCAAAACTTTTGCAATATCATCAATTTTTAAAGGATCTCCATAAACAAATAACAACTGTTCAATAACTTGTTTATATTCTCTACTATTCAACTTCTCCCCCCACTAAATTAAGTTTAATATTTTTATCTTTATCTTGAAAAATCTTAATAATATTATTTTTTACAAGCTCCAAAATAGATATAAAAATTGTTATAAGCTCACTTTTTGTACCATTATAAAAAACTAAATCTTCAAAATAAAGCTCTTTTTTTTCATACATTTTATCTTTTATCATTGAAATATATTTTTCAATTGGAAATAAATCTTTTTCTATGATTTTGTCAAATGAATTTTCTTCATTTTTAATTTGATACTGATTTATAATACTTTCCATTAAAGAAAGCAATACATTAACATCAGTATTTAAAATAATTTCCTTATCTTCAGTCATATATTCAGTAATATCAGACTGCATTTTTGAATATGCTTTACTTCCTTCTGTTTCTAAATTTCTAAAGTATTCTCCAACCTTTTTAAACTTTCGATATTCAATAAGTCTTTCAATCAATTGTTCTTTTGTAACAATTTCTTCTTCGTCTTCATCTGTGTTTTTAGGAATTAAACTCCTTGATTTTATTTCAACTAAAGTACTAGACATTAGTAAAAAAGCTGATATATCAGTATCTTCACTATAAACGGAATTTTCAATTACTTCAAGATAATGTTTAGTTATTTTACTTATTTCAATATCATAAATATCAACCTTTTGTTTTGAAATTAAGTCAAGCAACAAATCCAAAGGGCCTGAATAAGCATCTAAATTTACTATTAATTGCATTACATCACCAACATATAAGCAATTTTAATTATAAATTGTCCAACAGTATTAGCAATAGGTGATAAAAATGTTCCAAAAGTTCGTGTCAAGATTAATGCAAGCAGAATAAGTGTTGTATAATTTGAAAGTTTAAAATATTCATATTCTACTTCTCTTGATAAAAATGCACTTATGAAAATTGCCCCGTCAAAAGGTGGCAAAGGTATCAATCCTATAATTCCAAATACTATACTTATAGAGAAGATATCTATAAATAGTAAAAATAACATTTTGTTATCAGATCCAACAAGTATATATATAATTGCTGAAATTAAAGCAATTAAAAAGCACATAAAGGCATTTGATAAGGAGTAAATTATTTTACCCCAGAATCTATTTTTAAAATTAGATACATTTACTTCTATAGGCTTTGCCCAACCGAATTTAAAAATTATAAAACAAATAAAGCCTACTATATCTATATGATTAACAGGATTCAAGCTAGTTGCTCCATTTAATTTCGGTGTATTATCTCCTAGAGCTAAAGCGACATTTGCTTGAAAAACTCTACAGGCTATAATTACAAACATTACAGCAATTCCAACAATTAAATTCTCTATTATAATGTCCATACTACCCCCTATTTATTTCATTTAAAATAGCTATTGCCGTTTTAAAATCTTTTATTTCTCCATTAAAATACATCTTTTTTAATTCATCAAAATGGATTTTAACAATACTTAAATTTTCATCCTCATCTTCTGGTAATTTTGAAGAAAATAAGCTATCAGCTCTGAAGACTACAACTTTTTCTGTACAAAATCCAACACTTGTATAACCTTCAAAAATTTTTTCTAAATTATTAGAATTAAAACCTATTTCTTCTTGCAATTCTCGAAGAGCAGTTTCTTCATAATTTTCTCCTATTTCTACAAGTCCGGCAGGAATTTCTAAAAAGTCCTCTTGAATTGGAAATCTGTATTGTTTAACTAAATATACATATCCTTTTTCATCAATTGGAAAAATTGCAACTGCATCTTTATGATCTACAATTTCTCTTCTTAAAACTTTATCCTCTTTTTCAAAGTATTCAAGTTTTAAATTCAAAATTTTTCCGTCAAAAATTTCTTCTGATTTTACTTTTCTATACATCTTAATCTTTCCTTTTTTTCATTTGCAATTTCTATCATTTCCTTAGATTGTCTTATAGTTGTTTCATTAATATTTGCTCCACCTATAAGTCTTGAAATTTCCATAACTTTTTCATCATAATTTGCACATAACACTTTAGATAAAGTTATATCTCCAACTGTTTCTTTGCTTATTATAAAATGCGTATCTGATAAAACAGAAATCTGTGGTAAATGAGAAATTACAAGAAGTTGATGATTTTTTGAAATTTCTGCAAGTTTCTCTCCAACAATTTGAGCAGTTATTCCACTTATACCCGTATCAATTTCATCAAAAACAAGAGTTGCTATCTTATCCCTATCAGATAGAACCTTCTTAAATCCTAACATTATTCTACTAAGTTCTCCACCTGATGCTATTTTATATATTTCTTGAAGTTCTTCACCCTTGTTTGTAGAAATTAAAAAAGTAACTTCATCAAAACCAGTATTTGTGATTTTATTATTTGTCTTTATGTCTATTTTAAATATTGAATTTTTTAAATCTAAATCCAAAAGTTCTTTTTCAATTAATTTTTCTATTCTCTTTGCAACTTCTTTTCTAGAATTTGAAATTTCTGTAGCAAGCTTTTTATATTCTTCACTTAAATTCTTAAGTTTGTTATTTTCTTCAGATAACAAATCTTTTGAATGTTCAAGCAAGTATAAATCTTCTTCTAGTGAATTTTTATATTTTATAAGCCCTTTTTTATCTGTCTTATGTTTTCTTTTCAAGTCATTTAAAAGATTAAATTTTTCTTGTAAAATCGTAAGACTCTCTTCGTCAATATAAATACTTGAGTAATAATCTTGAATTTTTGTATATATTTCTTTTAATCCAAAAGAAATATCTTCAAAATCTTCACTTAATTTTACATTTTTATCATTTTCTTCTAGTACAACGAGATTTCTATTTATTTCATTCATTATAGAAAAGGCATTTACTTCTGAATTTTCTCCGTCAAAAAGCTCAACTAAATTTCCGCAACAGCCTAAAATTGTTTGACTATTATTAAATTTATAAATTTCATTTTCGATAAATTCTTCATCCAAAGTTTCAAGTTCCAAACTATTAAGCTCTTCAATTTCTGATTTTATTTCTTCAACATTTTCATCAAAATTGATAACTTTATTCTTTAACTTCTTTAAATTAGTATTTGCCTTTTTTATTTTGTCATATAATATTTCTAAATCTTTTAATTTTCTTCTAAACTCATCATTGCAGAAACTATCTAAAGTTTCAACAAAATCAGCTTTATTAAATAATGTATAACTATCATGTTGACCACATACATTTAAAATATTCAACATAATATCAGATAAAATAGAATTATTTACAGTTCTATTATTGATTTTTGAAACTGATCTTCCATTTTTGTTAATAGTTCTTGAAATAACTAACATATTATCTTCAATTTCTATATCTAAATCTAGCAATTCAAATTTATTTTTTAAAATTTCTTCATCATAATCAGAAAGAAAAAACACTCCTTCAACATAAGCAGTATCACTACGTTTACCGATGGATGAAGTATTGGCTCTTCCACCGCAAAGCAAAGAAATAGCACCGATAATTATAGATTTACCGGTTCCTGTTTCACCTGTTAAAATATTAAGTCCCTCAGTAAAGGAAATTTTTATTTCGTCAACAATTGCTAAATTTCTAATATATAATTCAGATAACATAATATACCTACCTTACAAGTTTCTTTACTTCTTCAACTACAGAATCTAAAAAAGCTTTATCATCAATCGCTATAAAGATAGTATCATTTCCTGTTACAATTCCAGTTACCATTTTTAACTTTGCATTTTCTATATACGAACCACATATACTTGCAGTATGTGGAATAGTCTTTATAAGAATCATATCTTCATTATGCTTTATAGATAAAATTGCAAGCTTACAAATCTTACTCAATCTTTCATCTAAAGAATCATAGAGTGAATCAACAACCTTATACTTATATTCTCCATTTTTAGTTTGAACCTTTAAAATCTTTAATTCTTTAATATCTCTTGAAACTGTTGCTTGTGTTGAATGAATTCCCTTTTTTTCCAAGCAATCTGAAAGTTCCTCTTGTGTTTTTATTTCGTTATTTTCTATTAAATCTAAAATAATTCTTTGTCTTGTGTATTTTTTCATATAACCTCTTAAAAAATCCCTTTAATAAGCGCTAATTTTTCTTTATTTCCATCTCCACCAAGTATAGGTGAATCAATTACAGAAATAATTTCAAGCTTATTTCCAAGTGCATAGAGTTTGACTTTTTCAACCACATTCTCTATGACTTTTTCGGATTTAACTATCCCCTTTTTATTTAAACTTTTTCCTTCACATTCAAATTGTGGTTTTATTAAAGCCACAATTTGACTATCTTCTTTTAAAAATTTATATAAATTTTCAAAAATATATTTTAAAGAAATAAAAGAGACATCAATTGAAATAAAATCAATCTTTTCTCCTATTTTTTCAAAATCTAAATATCTAAAATTTGTATTTTCTAAACTAACCACTCTATCATCATCCAATAAACTCTTATCAAGTTGATCTGTACCAACATCTATTGCATAAACTCTTTTTGCATTTCCATCTAACATAATTTGTGTAAAACCACCTGTTGATGAACCTATATCCATACAGACTAAATTGGTTAAACTAAGTTTAAATTTTTTAATTGCAGAGTCTAACTTAATGGCTCCTCTTCCAACATAACTATCCTCAAAAGTTGAATTTATAGTTATTAATTTAGGATTTTCAATAAGCATAGAAACTTTTTCTATAACTTTTCCATCATAAAAAGCTCTTCTTTCTGTAATTATCCTTTTAGCATGAGTTCTAGACTTTACAAGTCCCAAGTTTACTAGACAAATATCTGCTCTTTCCATTAATAAGTCCTTTTTGCCATATAATCAATAAAATTTACAAAGAAATCTTTTTTTCCTGAAATTTTATTAATTTCTTGCAATGAAATTTTATTCAATTCTTCAATTTTCTTTTCAACTTCACTCTTTCCTAGAACAGTTGCAAAAGTCTTTTTTTTCAATTTAATATCCTCATCATAGTCAAATAAATCATCTTGAAGTTGGAAAACTAAACCTAAGTTTTTAGCATAAATATCCAAATGTGTTAAGTCATTATCACTTGTTCCTCCGAGTTTTGCTCCCGCTAAAATTGCAGCTTTAAAAAGTTCTCCAGTCTTTAGAGAATTAATCTTTTCAATATCTTTTAAATTATCTACATTATTTTCAAGATCTAAAAACTGACCATAAATCATTCCATTTATTCCACTTGAATTTAAAATTATTTCACTTGCAGAAATAGCAAGATTTATTTCATCAAATTTTTCCAGATTTTTAATAGCTTTAATCATAATTAAATTTGCATTATTTAAAAGCTCATCACCAACTAAAACAGCATTAGATTGTCCATATTTACCATATACAGATAACACTCCTCTTCTAAATTTATCATCGTCCATTTCAGGTAAATCATCATGAACTAAAGAGTAGTTATGAATAAGCTCTAAAGCAACTGAAAAGTCTATAGCTATATCAGAAATATCCCTATAAATTTTAAAAGCCTCTAAAAGTAAGATAGCTCTTATTCTCTTTCCACCAACAGAAAAAGAATAAGCACACATTTTTTCAAACTCACTATTATCTGAATAAATTTTACTTAATCTTTCTTCTATTATACTTTTATCATTAAAAATCAATTTTTTAAAATCTTCCATTATAGCTCTAAACTCACTTGTCCATCTTCTAAAGTTTTTTCTACAAATTTTTGATCTTCATCTTCAGCTTTTTCGTCAAATAAGAATAATCTACCTTCTTCTTTTTCAAGAATTTCAACTAATTCTTTATGAAGCTTCATTCCTTTTTTATACAGTTCAATACTTTTTTCAAGACTTAATTGTTCTTTTTCTAAAGTATTTACTATTTTAATAAGTTCCTCAATTCCCTTATCATAATTTTCTAACTTAATTGCCATCTATAATCTCCTTAACATCGGAAATAATTTCTCCATTAGAAACATTAAGTTTCAAAGAATCCCCTACATTTACATTATTAATATCCTTAACAATTTCATTATTATCATTATAGATAATACTATACCCTCTATCTAAAATACTATTTGGATTTATAATTTCTAAAGATTGTCTTTTAAAATCTAATAATTGTTTATTATATTTAAAAATTGAAACTATTTTTTCATCTAAAGATTTTTTCAAATTCTCAAGATTTTCTCTTAGTGTAGTTATTCTATTAACTGGATTATAATATTCCAATTCTTTTTTATAATGTTCAAGCTGAACTTTTTCAGCAGAAATTTCTTCTAATATATTCTTACTTAGTTTTTTCTCTGCTTGGTTTAAAAATTCTTTTATCTCATCCATACTTACAGATGAAAGCTCAGCTCCTGCTGTAGGAGTTGCAGCTCTCTTATCTGCAACATAGTCTGTTAGCATTGTATCTATTTCATGACCAACCGCTGATATAATAGGTTTTTTACAATTAAAAATGGTTCTAATGAGATTTTCATCATTAAAAGCATTCAAATCTTCAAAAGAACCTCCACCTCTACCAACAATTATCGTGTCAATAAAATCAAGTGAATCTAAATATTTAACACCTTCAGCTATTTCATCACTAGCTCCAATTCCTTGAACTTTTGCAGGATAAAAATAGATATTTGCAATTCTATATCTTCTTCGCAATGTATTTAAAATATCACGAATTGCAGCTCCATTCTTAGCTGTAACCACCCCAATATTTTTAGGAAATCTTGGGATTGGTTTTTTAAATTCAGAATTAAAGAGGCCTTCCTTTGAAAGTTTTTCTTTTAGAGCTAAAAACTGCTCATATAAATTTCCACGACCGACCTCTTCAACATTTTTACATAGAATCTGATAGTAGCTTCCTTTTTCATAAGTCATAACAGTACCTGTTACGACAACCTTTTGTCCATCTGTTAAATTCAAACTTTGTGCAATCGGAATAGTTTTAAAAACTACACATTTAAGCATAGCTTCATCATCTTTAATACTAAAGTAACTATGTCCACCTGATTTTTTAAAATTAGATACTTCGCCTTCAACACTTATGTTGGATAAAAAAGAATCTCTCCTAAGTACATTCGAAATGTACTTACTTACTTCTTTAACCTTAAATGTTGTCATCAAAATTCTCCTATTTTAGAATATCATTAAAAGAATACCACTTATAGCAAATATACTAACTGCAGGAACTATACTTTCTTTTAATGCTTTTATAGATGTTTTAGGGATAGCTATAAGTGCCATTAATGTACAAACTGCTGGAACATAAAAACTCATCATTAGAAATGCTTGTCTCCAGAACAATAGAGTTGTATTAGTTGAATATTTAAATATCAAGAATATTCCAATACAGACTACACTAAAAATTGTATATACTACCCATCTTATTTTTCCCTCAGACCCAACTAAATAAGTTGATACACCTATTCCAGTTAAAGCTATGGCAAGAAATACGATTAACAATAAATTACCAAGTAAACTCATAACTACCTCCTAAAATCAAATTTTTATTTTTTCGCTCTAACGATTGTTCCCAAAATACCGTTAATAAATTTATATGAAGCATCAGTTGAATATTTATTTGCAATTTCTATAGCTTCATTTATTGCAACACTTTCAGGAATTTCGTCTAAGTAATAAATTTCATTTACTGCAACTCTAAGAATTGCCAAGTCAATCTTAGCTATTCTATTGTAGTTCCAGCAACCTTCTAAATTTTCTTTTATAATATTATCAATGTCATCAAGATTGTCTATTATAGATTTACAATTCTTCCTAATATACTTAACTTCGCTACTAGGCAAATCAAAATACTCTATAAAACTTTCAATCTCATCACATTTAAAATTATTTTGTATACTTAGCTGATATATCAGCTTCATACACCATTCTCGTGCTTCACTTCTAGTCATATAAGCACTCTACTTTTCAATAGACTCAATACAAATATTCACACCTAAAACTTTAATACTTGTCATAACTTCTATTTTTAATTTTATATTTTCTTGAATTTTTTTAACAATTTCTTCGAATTTTTGTCCATATTCTACTGAAACTTTAACACAAACTTCAATTCCTTTTTCTAAAAATTCAATTTCTATTCCTTTCTTAGAATTTTTTGCATTAATTTTTTCGATATCATCTGGAATTCCAACTATAGATTTTACCCCTTCAACTTCAATAGTTGCCATAGCAGCTATCATATAAAAAATATCATTTGATATCTTGACACTGCCATTTTCGAATTTATTTTTATTCATAATTAATACACCTCCACTTATCTAGTATTATATCAAAAATTGCAAATTTATTCAAATAAATTTGCATATTTTTTCAAGTTTTATTCAATTTTTAAATTAAGTTATTTATGAATATATATAAATAAATATTTTTGAATTATTTTTATTATTTATTCTAAATACTTTTATTAAAATTTATCAGGAAAACAATTTATTATAGCAAATTTTATTATTAATTCTATTTCATTTTAATTTATTTTATGTTATAATAAAAGTGCATTGTATTATAGTGCTAAATTAATTTAGGAGGAATTAGAATGAAAAAAAGAAAAAAAATCTCATTACCCCTACAGATTATAATCGCACTTTTCATTGGTGTAGCTTTAGGTCTGTGTTTACAATCAAACCCAAAAATTGCAGATACTTATCTAAAACCAATTGGATCTATATTTTTAAATTTAATTAAATTGGTGATAGTTCCTTTAGTATTTTCATCACTGGTTGTTGGTGTCGCTGAATTAAAAGATATAAAGAAACTTGGAAAAATAGGTTTAAAAACTTTTGTGTTTTATTTTTTAACAACTACCTTTGCAATAATTTTAGGCTTATTTTTTACTAATATCCTAAAACCAGGTGCAGGTTTTACATTACCTACAACATTAACAGAAGTAAAAGTAAATGAAGCACCTAATTTTATAGATACTTTAGTAAATATAATTCCTGCAAATCCTATGAAGTCAATAGTTGAAGGAAATATGTTACAAATTATAGTATTTGCATTGATACTCGGTTGTGGACTTTTATCTTTAGGAGAAGCAAAGTCTAAACCTGTATTTTTATTTTTTGATGGAATATCAAATGCTATGATTTCTATTACAAATGGAATAATGAAACTTGCTCCAATTGGGGTATTAGGTTTAATTACTCCAGTTATTGCAAATAATGGTCCAAAAGTATTATTACCTTTACTTAAAGTTATTTTTATAGTTTATCTAGCCAGTATTATTCATGCACTTTTAGTGTATTCATCATCTATAAAAATATTTACTAAAATGAAAGTTAGAACATTTTATAAAAAAGCTTCTACTCCATTTTTTGTAGCATTTTCTACCGCTTCTTCTGCAGGAACTCTTCCTGTTTCTATGGAAACTGCAGAAGAAGAAATGGGTGTTTCTAAACCTATTGCTAGTTTTGTCTTACCTTTAGGTGCAACCATAAATATGGATGGAACAGCAATATACCAAGGAGTTTGTGCATTATTTATAGCACAAGTATATGGAATAGACTTATCAATTCAACAACAAATTGTAATTGTACTAACAACGACATTAGCATCTGTTGGAACAGCCGGAGTTCCAGGTGCTGGAGTAATTATGCTTACAATGGTACTACAAAGTGTAGGACTTCCTATTGAGGGAATCGCACTTGTCGCTGGAATTGATAGAATTTTTGATATGATAAGGACAGCAGTTAATATTTTAGGAGATATAACTTGTTCAGTTGTTGTTGCCCACTCTGAAAAAGAATTAGATTATTCAAAACATAATGATTAACCCCCTTATCAGATGTTTTTAATCAAATGGGCAAATATGAAACCTCCTGTTTCACTAAAAAAGCCAACTTATGTTGGCTTTTTATCTGATTTATTGTTTATTTACTTCGTATAATAATATATTGCAAGTTGCGTTCTATCTCTAAGTTCTAACTTTTCTAAAATTCCTGAAATATAATTTCTAACAGTTCCCTCACTTAAAAATAATTTTTCTGAAATTTCTTTATTTGAAAGTCCCTTTGCAATTTGTTCTATAATTTCAATTTCTTTTTGAGTTAAATTTTCAAAATCTTTTTTTGTCGTATTAAATAGGCTTTGTAATTTTAATTCATTATCTAAAATTTTATTCCCAAGCTTTACACTTTCTATTGCAGGAATTAGTGATGCAACATTATCCTTTAAAATAACTCCTAAAACACCTTTGTTTAAAGCTCTAATTATATCATCTCTATCATTGAAAGTTGTTAAGAGCATTATTTTGGCATCTTTGTCATATTCTAAAATTTCTATTGCAACATCAACTCCATTTACTTCTTTCATTCTAATATCTAAAATGACTACATCAATTTTATTTTCTTTGTAAGTCTCAATTGCTTTTTTAGAGTCTGTAGTAGCTAATACTATTTCATAACCACTCTTTCCCAATATAGTACTTAAAGCATTTAATACTAATAAATCATCATCAACCATTAAAATTTTCATTATTCTCTCCCTTATCTATTGCAATATTTATCTTAAATCCATCATCTGTAATAACATTGAATAGCCCATTATATTTTTTTGCTATTTCTTCCATAGACAAAATTCCAAGACCGTCATTTTTTTCAATATTAATATTTTTTCCATTATCAAAAATCGTAATTATATATGAATTTTCATTTTCTATTATTCTCACAGTAAAACTATCTCCAGTTGAATGTTTAGTAAAATTAGCAAAAGCCTCTTTTACAATGCTTAAAATGTCAAAACTTAAATTTTCATTCATCTTTGTTTTAACTCTATATATTAATTTTGACTTTACATTTGGAACATTTATAATTTTTTCAATAGAGCTTTCTAAGTCAAAAGCAGATTTATACATATTATGAATTATTTTTCTTATATCAACTAATCCACCTGATAAATTCTCCCTAATTCTTATAACTGAAGTTTTTATCTCTTCATCATCACATATTAATTCCAATGCTCTAAGTTCCAAAATAGAAGCTGAAATTGTATGTCCTATTGAATTATGTAATTCTTTTGAAATTTTTTCTCTTTCTTTTAAAATACTATCATAATTCTTTTTTTCTTCTTCCAGATACAATTTCTTTAAATCTTTTTGTAATTTATAATTTGTCTTATAAAAATTTAAAAACTCTCTATGATAAAAAACTTTTCTTTCATAGAGTTCTCTATCATATTGAGATAGACAAACAATTAATAAAGATAAAGCAAAAAAGTTAATTTCTTTACTCAATAGGAATACAAGAAATATTGGAATATTGTAAATTGACTTACTATAAATTGCATAAATAAAAGAGAACATAAAAAATCTAAACTCCGGAAAAAAATAAATTATAATCAAAAAAATTACTGACAAAGCTAAACTATAATATATATTTTCCTTAATTTCAACTATAAGCACAAAAATTAACGAAATTAAGCTAAAAATTGCAACATTAGCAAAACTCATTTTTTCTGAAAATAAAAACAAAAAATTTAATAAAAAATACTTTAAAAATACCATAATATCTCCATCTAATTTAAAATAAATAAAACAATAATCATTTAAAAACTATTATAACTATTTTATCATATTTTTCAAAAAATTACATTTGTCATATTGATAAAATTACATAATACACTAATTTTTAAAAAAATTTGTTGATATAATATTGGTGAGGTGATAATTATGATTATAAAAATAGAAGATTTAATAAAAAAATTTAAAGAAAAAATTGTTTTAGACCATTTTAATTTATCTCTTGAAAAAGGAGATGTACTTGGACTTATAGGTCCAAACGGTTGTGGAAAGACGACTTCAATAATGTGTATGCTTTCTCTTTTGAAATATGACAGTGGAACTATTGAAGTTTTTGGAAAAAAAGATATTTCTAATGAATATGAAATTAAGAAAAAAATTGGAATTGTTCCTCAAGAACTTGCTGTTTTTAATAATTTAACTGTAAAAGAAAATATCGACTATTTTTGTGGTCTATATATATCTAATAAAAATGAAAGAAAAAGGCTTGTAAATGAAGCTATTGAATTTACAGGACTTCAAAGTCATGAAAAAATGTTGGAAAAGAAGCTATCAGGTGGGCTTAAAAGACGTTTAAATATCGCTTGTGGTATTTCACATAAGCCTGAACTTGTAATTTTAGACGAGCCAACAGTTGCAGTAGATGCTCAAAGCAGAAAGTTTATCTTAGATGGAATTAAAAATTTAGCTGAAAATGGATCATCAATTCTTTATACTACTCACTATTTAGATGAAGCTGAATATCTTTGCAATAAAATTTCTATTATGGATAATGGAAAAAATATCTTAACCGGAGATATGCAAACTTTGATTAATGGAGTAAGTGTAAAAGAAAAGATTACAGTTGTAGGTTTTATAAAACCTGAAATTATTTCAATCTTAGAAAAACAAGACGAGGTAATTGATGTTGAAGCGAAGGAAAATCAAGTAACTTTTAATTATTCTAGTGATACAGGAAACATTAAAAAATTAATCTACCTACTTGATGAAAACAATGTAGTTTATGAAGAAATTTTTTCAAAGAAACCTAAACTGGAAGATATTTTCTTAGAAATGACAGGAAAGGAGCTTAGAGAATAATGGGAATTTTATCTGCTTTAAAAGTAAATTTGCTACATTTAACTAGAGATAAACTAAATTTATTTTGGAATACTTTTTTCCCTATGATTTTAGCTACATTCTTTTGCCTAGTAATTCCTAATATGGGCAAAAATTTTGATAAAGTAAATGTTGGAATTAACAAAAATAATCCCCATGAATATATTTTAAAACAAATTCCATATCTTAATCTTAAAGAAGTAAAAGAAGATGTTCAAACAGATCTAAAAAACAAAGAATATAAAGCTTTTATAGAAGATGATTTATCTTTAAAAATTATATCATCTAATTCAGAAGTTATGGTTGTTAAAAATATCCTTGACCAAATAAAACAAATGTATGAAACTAAAATTAATCAGGAAGAAATTATAAAAAATATTGATAAAGATTTTATAGAGGACAAAAACCATGGTGTTACAGGTGTTGAACCCATACTTTTTTCAATAATTATTATGGCAAGTCTATATACTATGTTTGATGGCGTTATCTACATAGATAATATATTATATGATTCGTCTGATTTTGCAGTAAGAATGTTAGTTTCTCCAATAAAAAAATCAACTTATTTAATAAACGGAATAATATCTGCACTTATAGTTACAAGTTTTAATTCTACATTATTGATTATTTATTTAAAACTTGTATTTGGGATAACCCTAATAACAAACTATTTTGCTTCAATTATTACTCTACTTTTAATTATGATTTTTGGAATAACTATGGGAATGTTCCTTGCAGTTACTCTAAAGGCAAAAACCGAAACTAAAACAATGGTTGGACTTGGATGTATTCTTCTAATGAATTATACTTCAGGAATGATGGGCTCAAGTGTAACAAATGCTATAACTTCAGCTTTCCCTATAATAAAAAAGATAAATCCAACATTCTATATGGAAAATGCACTATTAGGTGTAAATATCGCAAATGACAATAGCTACTTGATTACAATGGCTAAATTTATAATTCCATTTACTATAATTCTATTTGGAATTGCATTAATATATTTGAGGAGGCATAAGTATAATGATATTTAAAAATTATATGAAAATATTTATAAAAAATATAAAAGCAGTTTTATTTTCTTTCATAATTTTTATGGTTATGTTGATTATATTTACCAGCTCAAAAGATAATAATGTTGAATTTAAACCTATGAAGCTGGACTTAATGATAAATGATGAAGATAAAAGTGAAGAATCAAAAGCCTTAATAAATTATTTAAAAGAAAAACATAATGTAAAAGAAGAAAAAATTACGGAAAGCGAAGCAAGAAAACAAATTGTTGAGGATAAAATTATAGCTTATATGGTAATTAATAAAGATTTTAAACAAAATTTATTAAATAATAAAAAAGCAATTTCAATTTTAGCACCAACAAAAACTTCATATATAACCTTTTTAAAAATAGATTTAAAAAGTTATCTCAATTACACATTGTCTGCAATAAATTCAAATGTTGATCAACAAGAGGTAATAAATACATTAAAGAAAGAGATTGATGTAAAGATAATAGATACTAAATTATATAATCAAGAAAAAGGAAAAGAAGCCTTTAACGCTACTTTTTTAATCCTAAGTTATATAGTTTTTATGAGTATAATTTCAATAATTATAAATATTGATGCTGAATTTAAAAAAGAAAGTCTTTTAAAAAGAATGGCTTTGTCCCCTTATAGTCAAAAATCACAAACTTTACAACAATTTTTAGCTCAGGTAATAATATCTATATTAATATCAAGTTTTTATTTAGCTGTTTCAATATCAAGAGTGAACGAAGAAATACCTAAAACTAATTTAGTATATATGAGTCTAGCAGTATTTATATTTTCATTTACTGCAATTTCACTAGGACAACTACTTGTATCAATTTCAAAGGATGTAAAAGTTGTAAATGGTGTAAATTCTGCTTTCACATTAATAATGGCATTTTCATCAGGAGTATTTTTGCCGATGAAATTCTTACCACAAGGATTAATAAATGTTTCTAAATTTATGCCACAATATTATTTTGTAAAGTTTTTAGAAGAAATAAATTTTGAAAAATTTTTACTATTTGTTGCATCACAAGTTGTATTCATAGTATTTTATACACTACTAGGAATATTCATAAAAAGATACAAATTAAAAGAAGTCGCTTAGGACTTCTTTTTTTATTTTTGTCTAAAAATCTTCACATTCAATGTTTTTAACAGTTACTCTTAGTAACCAAATATTCCACAGAACATTTAAACTAAATATAGCTATAAAAAACAATATTAATAAATACGTATTTTCATACAGTCCAATAAAATTAGGTAAACATTTAAACCCCAACAACATAAAAAGAAGAGGAAATGTAATCATTACAAAAAATGGAACTATATCATCTCTATCTTTAAATACAAAATATGAATACTGAACTATTGGATTTATAAATATAGCCGTAAAAAAATATCCTAATAAACTTAATAAAAAACTTGAATTAAAAATTCTAACAAATACAAATAAAATAATATAATAGACTAAAATTTTTAGAGTTGAAACTAAAAACTTTGATACAATTAAATCCCTTCTTGAAAATTTAGTTGTTAAAATATATTTGTTTATTTTTTTATTTCTTTCAAAATTATTTCCGACATCTCTACTTCCAATAACTGAAAACACAAAAATATAAGTAAATAACATTTCAAAAAACACTCCAACACACAGCAGTATTAAATCTAAAGTAAAAAAATACCATTTTTTCTTAATTTCAAGATATTCTAAAAGCAATAAACCTTTCATAACAAACTCCTAACTTATCTTTCTTCTAATAAATTTCAAACTCAATAAAAATGAAAATACAAACAAAATTAAATCGATTATAATTAAGATTACAAATATATTTAATTTATTTCCAATTTCAAACTTCAAAAAAGTATCATTTTTTACTATATAAAAAACTCCAGTAATATAAACAACAGTACCAACAACATTGACAATATCTATGGCGATTTTCCCAAATCTAAAAAATATTGGAATGAGTATTTCATAAAGAAAAATATTTATACTTAAAAAAACCAAAAATCTATAAAATGTTTTGTCATAACCAGTCACAAATGCAAGTAAAAAGTTGAATAAAAAAACTAAAATGGCAGCTGATAATATAAAAAGATATTTGTAAGTTACTATGGATTTTTCTTCAACTGCATTGGAAATTACATATTTATAAAAACCATTTTTATAATCACTTTCAAAAATTTTTATAAATAAAATAATAAGTCCAAAGGATGCTATCAAATATGATATATCAACATTTCCAGATATTATAGCAATAATCAAAAAGAATGATATCATTGAAATTGCGACTAAATTATTCTTTAAAACTATTATATCTTTATAAAGTAATGCTTTCAATTAAATCACCCCTTTATTTAAAAATATCATTATATCCTCTAATGTAGGTTTGTCAAAATTTTCTCCTTTGAATGAATTTCTGCTGACACAGGCTTCAATTCCATAATGACCTTGTTTTACTCCTAAAATATCACATTTTGCAATTTCATTTAAAATACTTTCATCTCCTTTTATTATGCAATACTTTTCAAGCAAATCATCTTTATATTCGGAAAAAATTAATTTTCCATTATCAATATAAGTTATTACATCTGAAATTTTTTCAATATCTGATAAAATATGTGAGGACATTAAAACAGAATGTTTACCATCTCTTACAAACTCAAAAAGCGAATCCAAAAGTTCATCTCTCACAATCGGATCAAGTCCAGAAGTTGCCTCATCTAAAATTAACAACTTTGGATTATGTGAAAATGCTACAGCTAATTGTAATTTCATTTTCATTCCTTTAGAAAGTTCGCTGACTTCCTTTATAATTTCTATTTCATAGTCAGCAAGCAATTTTCTAAAAAGATTTCTATCCCAATTTTTGTAAACTAAACTACAAAATTTTTCAATTTCATATATCTTAAAGTTGTCCGGAAAATGAATTTCATCAAAAACAATTCCTATATTTTCCCTTTGAATTGGAGTTAATTTGTTGTTTTCCATTCCAAAAATAATACAACTCCCACTATCTTTTACAATTATATTTAAAATCGTGGAAATCAAAGTTGTCTTACCTGAACCGTTTTTCCCAATTAAGCCCATAATACAACCCTCTTCTAAATCAAAAGTCATATTCAAATTAAAATTTTTGTAGTTTTTTTCAAGATTTTTAACTTTTAACATAATTACCTCCAATTTTCAAAAATTTCCTTAAGCTCTTCTTTAGAAAGCCCTAATGCTTCTGCATAATCGTACACATTTTTAATTGAGTTTTCCAATAATCTGTAATATTCATCTTCAATTGCATTTACAGTTTTATTTGTAACATAAGTTCCCTTCCCAGTAACAGTTTGTATAAAACCATCCTTTTCAAGCTCCATATACGCTCTTTTAGTCGTAATTACGCTTACTTTTAAATCTGTTGCTAAAGCGCGAATTGAGGGCAGTAAATCTCCCTGTTGTAGATTTTTATTCATAATTTCTTTTTTTATCTGTTTTACAATCTGTAAATAAATTGGGTCTTTATCATCTTTATATAAATTAATTAACATATAACCCTCCTCTCTATCTACTGTATATATACATTATATACACTTAAAATAAATTTGTCAACATTTTTTATAAAATTATTGTATGTTTTTTGTTATTATTCTAATTCAGTTCTATTTTATCCACTAAAAAAGTGTCAAAAATTTCTCATTGACACTTTATTATTTCTCATTCTATATTTTCTTATCTTTTTCCTTATACATCATTTTGTATTTCATACCTATTGTTCTACTTATATAGTTTGATGATATTGCACAAATTATTAAAGTAAACAAAGTTGTTATATATAATTGATTTTGATTGCCTATTATCCAAGATACTATTAAGATAAAAATTCCACCTGCAATAAAGACAATTCCTGAAAATTTATTTGCAAATCCGAAAACTATATCATTATTCATTGTCCATTTATTTCTTATTGCAAATTCACTTTCTTTATTTACTCTTCTTAAATAAATTCCATATATTGTAGTCAAAATTGCAATTAAAGTGAAAACCAATCTAATTACATAAAAAGGAATTTCCATTTTTGAATTTTTTAACATAAGTTTTAATACTGAAAATGTAAAGTAATTACACATAATAGAAATAAGCAGATTTACAAAAGCTACAACAGTAACTCCTGTTGGATAGTTTTCGTCATTAAATTTCTTTCTAACTCTTCTCAAATAAGTTATTCCAAAGAATGATAATACTGCATTTATCAAAGCAAAGGTATAAACCATATAGGATCCGATAAAAACTTCTTTACTATCTTTGACATAAGCAAAAACTGATGAAGGTAATACAGCAAAACCTACTGTTGCTAAAATTATAGGTGTAATCGCTAAAATTAATAATAATTTTAAAAATTTATTCATTTCTAGTCCTCATATCCATACTTTTTATAGAATTCTTTTTTATATTCTAAAAATCTATCTTCTCTAATTGCTTGTCTTATATTTTCCATAGTTTTAAGTAAAAATCTTAAATTATGGATTGAGAGAAGTCTTGCTCCTAATATTTCATCAACATTTATCAAATGTCTTATATAAGCTCTTGTGTGATTTCTACAAGCATAACAATCACATTCATCATCAAGTGGAGCAAAGTCCTTTGCATATTTAGCATTTTTTATAACGAGTTTTCCCTTTGAAGTCATTGCAGTTCCATTTCTTGCAATTCTTGTAGGGAGAACACAGTCAGCCATATCAATCCCTGCTTCAACAGCTTCAAATAAATAATCCGGAGTTCCTACTCCCATTAAATATCTAGGCTTGTTTTCAGGCATAAATTGTGTTGTATAATTTAAATATTCAACCATAATTTCTTTAGGTTCTCCTACACTAAGCCCACCAATAGCATAGCCCGGTAAATCCATATCAATTGTAGCAAGTGCAGACTCTCTTCTTAAATCCTTAAACATTCCACCTTGAATAATTCCAAAAAGTGCTTGATTATCTGTATTTTTATGATAATCCTTACATCTCTTTAACCAACGTAAAGTTCTTTCCATAGAATTTTTTACATAATCATAACTTGCAGGATATGGGGCACATTCATCAAAAGCCATCATAATATCAGAACCTAAATCATTTTGAATTTCCATTGATTTTTCAGGAGAAATAAAATGCTTTGAACCGTCAATATGAGATCTGAACTCTACACCCTCTTCAGTTATCTTTCTAATATCTCCAAGACTGAAAACTTGAAAACCACCACTATCCGTTAAAATTGGCTTATCCCAATTCATAAACTTATGAAGTCCACCAGCCATTCTAATAATTTCTTGCCCGGGTTTTAAATATAAATGGTAAGTATTCCCTAAAATAATTTGTGAGCCTATCTCTTTTAACTCATCTACATTCATCGCCTTTACAGTTGCTCTCGTTCCTACGGGCATAAAAATCGGAGTTTCAATAACACCCCTATTTGTATATATTTTCCCAAGTCTTGCATTACAATCCGAAGACTTTTTTATCAATTCGTATTTTAATTCCATTATTTCTCCTTTTTAATAAGCATTGCGTCGCCAAAACTGAAAAATCTGTATTTATTTTTCGTAGCCTCATTATATGCATTCATTATTATCTCTTTTGATGCAAAAGCACTGACAAGCATAATTAATGTTGATTTTGGCAAATGAAAATTTGTAATAAGGCAATCAACAACCTTAAACTCAAAACCCGGATATATGAAAATATCCGTATTCCCCTTACAAGCTACAAGTTTTCCATATTTTTTATAAACTGTTTCCAAAGTTCTTACACTTGTTGTTCCAACTGCAAAAATTCTATTTCCTTTTTCCTTTGCTGTATTAATTATTTCAACACTTTCTTCTGAAATTTCATAATACTCATCATGCATCTTATGTTCCAAAACATTATCAACCTTAACAGGTCTAAAAGTTCCAAGTCCAACATGAAGAGTAACTCTTGCAATCTTAACTCCCTTTTCTTTAAGCTCTTTTAAAAGCTCATCTGTAAAATGAAGTCCCGCAGTCGGTGCTGCAGCTGATCCATTGTGTTTTGCATAAACAGTTTGGTATCTATCTCTTTCTTCTAATTTTTCGTGAATATATGGTGGAAGTGGCATTGTTCCAAGTTCGTCCAAAATTTCTTCAAAAATTCCATCATAAGAAAATTTTACAAATCTCTCTCCATCCTCACTTATACCTACAACTTCTCCACGCAATTTTCCATTTCCAAACTCAACTTTTGAGCCTATCTTCATTTTCTTTCCGGGTTTAACCAAAGTTTCCCAAGTATTATCCTCATGTTTTTTCAAAAGTAAAACTTCTATAGCCTCATCTTTACCGGGTCTTGCTCCAAAAAGTCTTGCAGGAATAACTTTGGTATCATTAATTACCAAAACATCATCCTTTTTTATATAATCAACAATATTTTTAAAATTTTTATGTTCTAAATCAAAATTTTCTCTATTTACAACTAAAAGTTTTGAACTTGATCTATCCTTAAGTGGAAACTGAGCAATCAAAGACTCATCAAGCTCAAAATCAAAATCATCAGTTTTTAAACTATTCATTAACTCTCTTCCTTCTATTAAAATATAAAATACATCTACAAGCTTATATTATATCTTGTTTTTCAATATTTTTCAAATTTTTTTAATTAAAACAATCTTTTAAAATACATTCTTTATAAATTCTTAAAGTAAAAAAGTAACGGTTAAATAATCGTTACTTTTTTATTCTGCCAAAATGCTTATATGCTTTTTCAGTTACAATTCTTCCTCTGCTTGTTCTACTTAGAAATCCTATTTGTAGTAAATAAGGTTCATAGACATCTTCGATTGTAATTCTCTCCTCACCTGTGGATGCAGCAATTGTATCAATTCCAACAGGTCCTCCTGAGAAATTATCTATTATTGTAGTTATTATTTTTCTGTCTATTGTATCAAGTCCAAGAGAATCCACTTCTAAAATATCAAGTCCGTCTTTACTAGTTTGTAAATCAATTTTTCCATTTCTCTTAACCTGAGCAAAGTCTCTAACTCTTTTTAAAAGTCTGTTTGCAATTCTAGGTGTTCCTCTGGAACGTCTTGCAATTTCTAGCGCTCCCTCAGGTTCAATTTCAATTCCCAAAATTCCTGCAGATCTTGTAATTATCTTTTGTAAGTTTTCAATACTGTATAATTCAAGACTCAACATAATTCCAAATCTATCACGAAGTGGTCCTGTAAGTTGTCCTGTTCTTGTCGTTGCCCCTATCAAAGTAAATTTTTCAAGGTCAATTCTAAGGCTTCTGGCACTTGGACCCTTTCCTATTATTATATCAAGTGCATAGTCTTCCATTGCAGGATATAAAATTTCTTCAACACTTCTATTTATTCTGTGAATTTCATCTATAAACAAAACATCATCTTTACTTAAATTTGTCAAAATACTTGCAAGGTCACTTGGCTTTTCTATGGCTGGACCTGAAGTAACTCTGATATTAACGCCCATTTCATTTGCAATGATATTTGCAAGAGTTGTTTTTCCAAGTCCTGGAGGACCATAAAGCAAACTATGGTCAAGAGGCTCATTTCTTGTTTTTGCAGCCTCAATAAAAATTTTAAGTCTTTCTTTTGCTTTTTCTTGACCAATATATTCATCAATCCATTTCGGTCTTAAACTGGTCTCTATTTCAATATCTTCTCTTGAAAAACCTGTACCGATAATTCTATCTTCATAATCTTCAAACATACTAACACCTATAATTTTTTCATACTAAGTTTAATTATATCTTCTATTTCCATTTCATCAATATTTATACTTGAAAGAAATCTCTCAATATCATTTTTCATAAATCCTAAATTAATTAAAGCATCTGAAACAAGCTCTCTCTTTTCCAAGTCTTTTCCGCTATCTAAAGTTGGTTCAATTCCAGAAATTTCTTTACTACTTATACTGTCAATTGAAATTTTGTCCTTTAATTCCAAGATGATTTTCTGTGCGGTTTTCTTGCCCACACCTTTGGCTGTAGCAAGAGCAACTGCATCTCCATTTACAATTGTCAATTTCAAACTATCAACAGACATTGAGGATAAAATTCCACATGCCACCTTTGGACCAATACTATTCACACTTACAAGTAATTTAAACATTGAAAGTTCATCCATTGCTTTAAAACCAAAAAGAGCGACATAATCTTCTTTAACTATGTAATCTGTATAAATTGTATAATAATCACCAACAATTACATTAAATAATGTATTGTTAGAAGTAAAAATCTTATAACCTATTCCACCATTATCTATAACAATATAATCATTATAAATAAATTTAAGTTCTCCACTAATATATTCGTACATAAAACACCTATTTCATTCTAAATTGTTCTTTAAATTTTAAGCTAAAAAAATGGCAAAGTGCAATAGCCAAAGCATCTGCAGCATCATCGGGTTTAGGAACGGATTTAAGTTTAAAAATCATCTTAACACTCTCTTGCATTTGCTTTTTGTCCGCTCTACCATATCCTGTAATGGCTTGTTTAACTTGTAAAGGAGTATATTCATAAGCCAAGATATTCTTCTTTATAAAGGATAAAATCTCAACCCCTCTTGCCTGTGCAACATTGATTACAGTTTTTACATTTTTATTAAAGAATAACTCTTCAATTGCAAGTTCATCAACATTATGTAGTTCTATTAATTTGTTCAATTCTTCATCAATAATTTTAAGCCTATCAGGAAGTGGAATTCCTGCTTTTGTTTCAATTACTCCATAATCTATAAGTCTTACTCTATTCCCGATAGCCTCTATAATTCCATAACCAACAATTGCAATTCCGGGATCTAATCCAAAAATAATCACAAAAAATCCTCCAATACTATCAAATATCATAACATAAAAAACAATTTTTTTCAATTAAGATTATTTTAGGATTTTATCATAAAGGAATTTTATGCACAAAAAAAAGCAAGAATTAAATTCTTGCTCTTAATCTTATTCGTAATCTTCACAACTTAGTAAATCTTCTCTCTTAACTTTTCCTTTTTCGTCATAAGTCATTTTACTAAAGTTAATTAAATGTGGAATACCATCTAATTTTCTACATTCAATTAAGTGAACAACTTTGCTTAAATCTCCAACTTCTTTAGCTTGAGTTTTCATGATTTTCATCATTGAATATTTAAGTTCAGTTTCTTTGAAAGTAATAGTTGACATTCCTTTTTTATTGAAAGCAGCTTGAACCATTGATTCACAGTTTTCTTCTGTAAGTGCAGGAATTAAAATATAATCTACATCACTTGCAGCTTCGATTCCAGCTTCGTCTTTAACTTGAACAGTCTTATGTGAACCTTTAGCAACAGCCATAATAGCTGCCATGAATGGTCTAATTCCAGCAGATCTATGTCCTGAAATAATTAAAGTTTCTCCTTTAGCAATAGCTTCTTCGATATATAGACCATGTTCTTCTTTCATATAACCTGTGTCTACATGTTTTTGTAACATTGGATGCATACAAATTTCCTCCTTCTATTTTTCATATATATTTATTATACTACATTTTCAATTTTAAATAAATACTTTAAAACAAAATTATTAAAATAATTTATCTATTTTTGTGTAATACCTAACCACTAAATGATAAACCTATTATTGATATAGTTACAATAACAACACCAATCAATAAAGTTAAAGTTAGTGGAGTAGATAAAAATATAACTGACAAAACAACACTCCATAAACTAAAGGTACTATTTAAAGCCATTCCCTTTGGAACTCCATTTAAATTCATTCCTTTATAATAAAGCAAATAACTTAATGCGGCAAAAAATCCAGCAAAAACCAAATATCCTATTGTACCAAAACTTTGTATTGTTGTAACAAAACTACCAAACAAACTCAAACAAGGTAAAACTAAAAATAATATACTAATTCCAGATATCATTTCCCTTATATTTAGTATTATTTCCTCTTCAAGCTCCTCTTTTGTTGCAAAACTTACAATTGTTGCTTCAAGACCCCAACTAAAACCTGCAAGCAAAGAAAACAAAATTCCAAGATAAAAATATGGGTAATTTCCTGTAGGTTTTGTATAAGAAAGAACAAATGTTCCTACGATACAACCAACTATACAAATAAAAGTTTTAAAATTAATTTTTTCTTTTAAAAATATAAAAGATAAAATAGTTCCAAACATTGGACATAATGCGGAAATTGGTATTGCATAAGCAGGACCCGCTAGAGAAATCCCCATTATATATGAGCATTGTCCAACAGGCCCTCCTATTAAACCCGCAAAGCAGACCCATTTACCAGTCTTTGTTTTCAATGCGGGTAATATCATCTTCAATTTTCCTAAAAATCCATTATATCCAAGAACAAATAATCCTGCAAATAGATCATTGAATCCTGCAAAAACTAAAGGTAGAAAGAATATAATTTCTGCATTATAGTTTTTCATCAATCCACTTTCCATAAGCAAAGACAATACCATACCATTGACTGCCCACAAAAACCCTGAGGAAAGTCCTACAAATTCGTTCTTAAATTTTTTCATCTAAAGTTATACTCCATTCGGAAAAATTTATTTATCTAATTCTCTTAAGCCATATTTATCAATTATATTAAGAAGTTTTTTACCATAATTAGGATCTGTCGCATAAGTTCCAGTTAAAGCTCTAGCAGCTTCTTCTGGAGATTTTGCAGATAAAACTCCTGCATAATATCTTCTAAGCCATTTACTTTTTGTAAATAAATTAGCATAATATTCAAATGCTTCATCATAACCTGAGAACTTCATAAACTTTGCTGTAATATAATATTTTACACCGTTTTTATACTCAGCTGTTCTTATTTCATAATATCTTGAAGGTGGAGTATCTTTAGCAGCTTTTATTCCAAATAAATTATAAATTGGAGCTGGTGATAAACTATCACTTCCAAAACCAGTTTCCAAACAAGCTTGTGCAACTGCAATTGATGGGAATAGTCCTTTACCTTTAACAGCCTTTAAAACTCCTGGAACTATTTTATCTATAAAAGCATTATTATAAGATTTTGTTCCATATTTTCCATTTACAAAATTTCTATATCCTGACGCATCCTTAGCTCTACCAGTAAACTTTTCTCCATCTTTGAAGAAGTACCAATCTTTACCATCATCATACCAACCATCGGCATATTTTCCATTGTAGAAGAATTTTCTTCCATTTGCATCATTGCCATATCCACTATGTTTATCTCCGTCATTGAAATAATACCATTTTTCGCCATCTTTATGCCACCAGTTTGCATATTTTCCGTTATCAAAATATTTCATTCCATTGCCATCTTCTCCATAGCCACTATGTTTAGCTCCATTTTGGAAAAAGTACCAAGCTTTACCATCGTCGTACCAGCCATTTGTATATTTTCCATTATAAAAATATTTCTTTCCGTTGGCATCTTTTCCATAACCGCTATGTTTCTTTCCGTTTTGGAAAAAGTACCACTCTTTTCCAACTTCACACCACCAATTAGCTAAATCTCCTTCACTATCAAAGAATAAACCATATTTATATTTGCTTTTTGTATCTTTTGAGTATTTTCCATTTTTAAAATCCCTTTTCCCAGATGCATCTTCTGCTGTACCTGTAAATTTTACTCCATCTTGGAAAAAGTACCATTCTTTACCATCATCAGCCCACCAGTTTGCATATTTTCCTTCAGAAAAGAATTTTTTTCCATTAGCATCTTTTCCGTAGCCAGTATGTTTTTTACCATCTTGGAAAAAATACCAAGCTTTACCATCATTAGCCCACCAGTTTGCATATTTTCCTTTAGAAAAGAATTTTTCTCCACTTGCATCATTGCCATAGCCAGTATGTTTTTTACCATCTTGGAAAAAGTACCAACCATCACCATCATTAGCCCACCAGTTTAAATATTTTCCACCAGAAAAATATCTTTTCCCATTTGCATCATTGCCATAACCAGTATGTTTTTTACCATTACGGAAAAAGTACCATGCTTCACCGTCATTGTACCACCAGTTTGCAGGTTTTCCATCATCTCCATAAAATATTTTATTTCTATACTCTTTTGCTTCTATTAATTTATCACTTTCAAATGTACTCTTAAGTCCTAATCCACTCAACATTACTAGAGAAAATACTAAAACTTTTTTGTTTATTCTCATAAATACCTCCTAATAATTATTTTTTAATAATCATCTAATGTAATTAATTTTAACATATTTTTTCTATAACATCAACAAATAGCTAAAAATAAGCACTAAAAATTACAAAATTATTACAAAAGTGTTACAAAATTATTAAAAGCATATTTTTAACAAAAAATTTTTAAATAGAAAATTGAATATAAAAAAAGGAGAGATCTCATCTCTCCTAAATTTATATAATTAATTACTATTTTACTTCGTAATCATAATGTACATCATTGTTTAATAAACATTGATTGTAGTCTTTCATAATATCTCTAGCTTCAAATGATAACCAAAGGATAGCAACTAAGTTTGGTAATACCATTAAACTGTTGAAGATATCTGCTAATGACCAAACAATAGCAACTTCTCCAAGAGAACCAGCTATGATACAAATAAGAACTATAGCTCTATAAGGTAAAAGTCCAGCTTTACCAAATAAGTATTTAATATTTGATTCTCCGAAATAGTACCAACCAACTATAGTTGTAAATGCGAAGAATGATAAACAAACGGCTAAGAAAATAGCTCCGCCTGATCCAAATGCAGTTCTGAAAGCTTGTTGAGTTAATTGTGCTCCGGCTAAGAATTTTCCATCAGCTCCCTTAACTTCATAAGCACCTGTTACTAAAATAGAAAGTGCTGTTGCAGAACATACTAAAACTGTATCAATGAATACACCGATTATAGCTGTTAAACCTTGTTCAGCAGGGTGTTTTACGTGTGCTACAGCATGAGCATGAGGTGTTGAACCCATACCAGCTTCATTAGAGAATAATCCTCTTGCAACCCCTTTTTGAACAGCCGCTTTAACTGCTGCCCCAGCGATACCACCGGCTACTGCTGTACCGTTAAATGCACTCTTGAAAATCCATGCGAAAGTAGGTCCAATCTTATTAGCAAACATAACTAAAATTACTAAACTTCCTAAGATATAAACTGCAGCCATAACAGGAACTACAAGTTCAGCAAATTTTGCAATTCTGTCAATACCACCGATGAAAATTAAAGCTGCTAAAATAGCAATAACAACACCAATAATAGCTGGGTTAATATTTTCAAGTCCTTGAATACCTTTAATACCTGATGCTATTGAGTTTGATTGAACAGCATTACCCATAAATCCTAAAGCCAATACTATTGCAATTGAGAAAAATCCTGCAAGAATTTTAGCAAATGCTCCAGTTTTCTTCATACCTTTTGATATGTAATATGCAGGTCCACCAACAAATTCTCCGTCAATTTTAGATCTATATTTTTGAGCTAAAACTGCTTCTACAAAAATTGTTCCCATTCCAAAGAATGCTGATAACCACATCCAGAAAATTGCTCCAGGTCCACCTGCTGTAATAGCAGTTGCAACCCCTGCTACGTTACCTGTTCCTACTTGTGCAGCAACTGCTGTTGCTAATGCTTGGAATGAAGACATAGAACCTTCTTCTTTAGGTCCTTCTTGTTTTTTGAAAAGTCCTCCAAAAACTAATTTAAAAGCCTTTCCCATTTTTGTGATTTGTGGGAAGCCCAAAATAAATGAAAGGAATAATCCCGCAAATAGCAAACCGTACATTAATATATTACCAGCGATAAAATCGTTTATTTTGTTGATAGTATCAACAAGTCCTGAACCGCTTAGTAATACTAAATTAGATAATAAGTTCATATAATACCTCCTATAAAATTTATTAATTGTATTATACACTTTATTAGGGTATAAGTCAATATGTTTTCGGGAAAACTTTTGAGATTTTATAGGATATTACTTATAAAAATTCAGTTTAAAAATTTGACTATTTTTAACATTTTCCACAAACCGAGTACTTAATAGCATTATTTTTTCACGACAAAAAAGGTATACAATTAAATAATTATAATTATATACCTTTTCCCATTTAAATATAAAAAATATTTTTACTTAACTTTATCAATATATTTTCCATAGCCTTCTTTTTCCATATCCTCCAAAGGAATAAATCTCAAAGAAGCTCCATTGATACAATATCTCTTTCCACCCTTATCCTTAGGGCCATCGTCAAAAACATGTCCCAAATGTGAATCTCCGCCTTTGCTTTTTACTTCAATTCTTTCAAGTCCATGACTACTATCTTTTTTATAATTAATATTTTCATCTATTGGTTTGGTAAAACTTGGCCATCCACAACCAGCATCATATTTATCTTTTGAAGAAAAAAGTGGTTCTCCTGTTACTATATCAACATAAATTCCTTTTTCATCAAATTTATCATATTTACTTGAAAATGCTCTTTCAGTTGCTCCATTTTGTGTAACATTATATTCCAATTCGCTCAATTTATTTTTTAGTTCTTCTTTGCTTGGCTTTTTATATTTTCCATCTCTTCTTTCAAGAGGTTTATCCGCAAGACCTAAGTCAATATGACAATATCCATTTGGATGTTTCTTCAAATAGTCTTGATGATACTCTTCAGCTACAACAAAATTCTTAAGTTTTTCGACTTCAACAGTTATAGGCTTATCAAAATTTGGTCTTTGATCATTGATAAATTTTTCTATAACAGTTTTATCATTTTCATCAACATAGTAAACTCCTGTTCTATATTGTCTTCCACTGTCATTGCCTTGTTTATTAACACTTGTAGGTTCAATTATCCTAAAATAATGTTGTAAAATTTCTTCAAGAGAAATTTTATCTTTATCATAAACTATATGCACAGTTTCTGCGTGATCAGTACTCTTGATTTTTTCATAACTTGTTTCTGAGCCATTTCCATTTGCATATCCAACAGTTGTATCTGCAATACCTTCTATTTTTGAAAAATATCCTTCAACACCCCAGAAACAACCTCCTGCTAAATAGATTTCCCCTTTGTTCTTAATTGAACTTAAATCAACTTTTGGCTTTTCCATAACTCGCTCTCCTTTTCTAGTTTTTATTTTATATGTTACTACAAATCCTATTATAAAAACACATAAAATAAAAGGTATTAAAAATTTTTTCATAAAAATCATCCCCTTCCTGATTTTATAAAAAATATACCCTCCAAAAGATAATAACAATCAAATGTATTTAAAAAATCGTAATTATAAAAAAAGGAAGTTGTTTCCAACTTCCATAAATTATTCTGAAATTATTTTTACACTTGCACTTACGCCTAATCTGTCAGCACCTAATTCAATCATTTTTAAAGCAGTAGCCTTATCTCTTATTCCTCCACTAGCTTTAACTTTTGCTTTGTCTCCTACAGTTTTTTTCATAAGTGAAACAACATGTTCATTTGCGCCTGAAGTGCTAAATCCTGTTGAAGTTTTTACAAATTCTGCTCCCGCCTTAACACAAAGTTCAGAAACTTTTACAATTTCTTCATCAGTTAAAAGACAAGTTTCTATAATAACTTTTAAAAGTGCTTTTCCTCTTGTGGCATCTACAAGTGCCTTTATATCATTAAATACAAAATCTAAATCATTTGATTTTAATGCACCTATATTGATTACCATATCAATTTCATTTGCACCATTTTTGATTGCATTTTCAGTTTCAAAAACTTTACTTTCTGTTGTCATTGCTCCTAGTGGAAATCCTACAACAGTACAAACTTTAGTATTTGAACCCTTTAAGTTTTCAGCACATCTTTTTACATGACAACCATTTACACAAACAGAGAAAAAGTCATATTTTTTAGCCTCTTCACAAAGTTTGTCTATCATTTCATAAGTAGTATCTGCCTTTAATGCAGTATGATCCATATATCTATTTAATTCCATTATGCTATCTCCAATGCTAATTTCATCATAGTTGTAAAACTATTTTGTCTTTCTTCAGGAGTTGTAATTTCTTTAAAATGGAATGAGTCTGAAACAGTTAAAATTGTAATTGCATTAACTCCTGCATAATTAGCATTACAATAAAGAGCATAACTTTCCATATCTACTGCTAAAACTCCCATTTGTGCCCATTTTTTCCAATCTTCAGATGAAGCATTATAGAAAATATCAGAACAGAAAATATTACCTACATTGATATCAATATTTTGTTTTTTTGATGCTTCATAAGTTTTTCTTAAAAGTTCCCAAGAACAGTTTGCTGAATATGTTCCATCTAATTTATATTGATGAGCAAAATTTGAATCTGTTGAAGCAGCCATTCCTACAACTACATCATATAATTTAAGTTTATCACTATAAGCTCCACAAGAACCGATTCTGATTAAATTCTTAACTCCATAAAAATGAATTAACTCATAAGAGTAAATTCCAATTGATGGAACGCCCATTCCACTTCCCATAACTGAAACTTTTTTTCCTTTGTAAGTTCCTGTATAACCTAACATTCCTCTTACATCATTAAATAATGTAACATCTTCTAAAAAATTTTCTGCAATAAACTTAGCTCTTAAAGGATCTCCTGGCATTAAGACAGTTTCTGCAATTTCTCCTTCTATCGCTCTATTATGTGGTGTCATAAAAAACCTCCTTAATTATCTTTTATCTTACATAATATTAACATAAAAACTCTATTTTTTCAAGAATAATAGCCTAAATTCTAAATATCACAAGAGTTTAAATCCAACAATAATTGATGAACAGTCTTTTTAAATACAGGATGAATTTTATCCGGACTTATCTCATTCATAGGCTCTAAAACAAAAGACCTTTTTTGTATTTCAATATGTGGAACTTTTAAATCTTCTTCATCAATTATTAAATCTTCATAGAATAAAATATCTAAGTCAATAATTCTTGGCCCCCATTTGATTATTCTAACTCGTCCCATATCAAGCTCTATTTTCAAAAGAACTTCTAAAAGCTCTCTAGGACTAAGCTTTGTCTCAGCTATACAAACTGCATTTACAAAGTTATCCTGTTCTGTATAACCATAAGGCTCAGTTTCTATATAAGTTGAAACTTTTTCAACTGAAACTCCTCTTTCGTTCATCATCTTAATTGCTAAATCAAGATTTTTCCAACCTTCTCCCATATTACTACCTAAAGCAATCCAAACTTTACTCATAAGTCCTCCTATTTTTTATATGCTCCAAAATTAATATTTTCGCTTTTATCTGCCATTCTAATTGCATCTCCAATTAAAATTGCTGAAAAATGTTTATCAAAATTATGAACTCTTAATATATTTACACCTTTAAAAGATGCAATCGCACTTAAATATGCAGATGCCAAATCTACATTAGAAAGTCCCTCTTCTGTTTTTATATCTGAGTCAATATTATTTTCAGTTAAAATATTTACTACAAATCTCTTTCTGGAAACTCCTAAAAAAGATAAATATCCCATATTATGAATTCTGTCTATTCCCTTAATCAATTCAAGATTTTCTCTTTTTGTAAGAGCAAAACCAATACCGGGGTCTAAACAAATTCTAGACTTTTCTATTCCCTTTGAAATGGCAATATTTATAGTTTTATTAAAACACTCTTCCATCATATCTAAAATATCCAAACTTTGAAAATATTCCAAATCTTTATCTGTCATAAAGGCATTTTTTCCAAACTTTGGAAAAATTTTAGAGCCTTCATGTTCAGGTCTTATAATCACGGGATTAAACATCATAATATATCCGACATTTGAATTTGCAATGACATCAACCATTTTTTCATCGCCTAGTAATCCTGTAATATCATTAATAATATCCGCTCCTGCATCAATTGCTGACTTAGCAACCTCAGATTTCCAAGTATCTACTGAAATTACAACATCCATTTCAGACTTAATTGCCTTGATAATTGGAACAATTCTTTCAATCTCTTCTTCTACGGAAATTAATTTACTTCCAGGTCTTGTGGACTCTCCACCTATATCAATCATATAAGCTCCTTTTGAAACAAGCTCTTTTGCTCTTTTTACAGCTCTATCAATATCAAAGTATTTTCCACCATCTGAAAAAGAATCTGGTGTCACATTCAAAATTGAACATAACTTTGTACTTTCTCCATTTCTGATTGACTTGCTCCCAAACTTAAATTCAATATTACTCATAAAGACCCCCATATAAAATAATTTTTAATTATTATATATTTATTATATTAAATAAAACTTAAAATATCAACATAAAAAATCAGCTAATCGCTTAGCTGATTTTCAATAAAATTTTAAAATTAATTTTTTGCAATTTCTTCAATTAATTTTAGTGTAAAGTCATAAACTCTCTCAGTTGATGAAATTGAAAGATTTTCTTGCGGAGTATGTGCTCCTCTTATGTCAGGCCCAAATGAAATCAATTCAAGATTTGGATATTTTTCATAAATTGCTCCACACTCAAGTCCTGCATGAACTATAATATTTTCAAATTCGTTTCCAGTTAACTCTTTATAAACTTTGTTTGCATATTTTTGTAGTGTTGAATTTTCTTTCTTTTCCCATGAAGGATAACCACCTGAAAATTCGTAATTCAAACCAAATTTTTCTCCAATTTTACTAAAAGATGACTTCATATCTGCTAAAATACTCAATGAAGATGAACGAATAGAATCACGAATTATAATTTCATTTTCAGTAGTTTGAACTATTGCAAGATTTGATGAACTTATGATTCCAGTTTCATCTTTAGAATTAACTCCTGTAGGCAATTCTTCTAAAATATCAACTAAAGTATTTTTCAATGCATTTGTTAAAACTTTTCCTTTGAATGTTTCTTTTTTATCTATTGTAAGTTGTTCTTCACCGTTGTATTTTTCTGTAAATTTAGCAATTAATTCATCTAATTTTGGTGAATTTTCAATTACAATTTCTCCAACTCTAGGAATTGCATTGTCTTTATTTCCACAGTTTACACTTGAGATTGAAAGTCCGCTCTCTTTTATAAATTCAGCAATTGTTTTAATCATATTTCTTCTATTCTTGCCGATTTCCATTCCTGAATGTCCACCCAAAAATCCGTCAAAATGAAGTTTAACAAGTTCTACTTCCTTATTTTCAAATTTTAATTCTAAATTTGTTTTAAATAAAGTACCACCAGCTGAGCCAAGAGTTAAAATACCTTCTTCTTCAGAATCGATATTAAAAAAGTACTTTCCTTTTAATAGTCCTTTTTCAAGTCCCAAAGCTCCTGCCATTGTAGTTTCTTCAGTAACTGTAATAAGAACTTCAAGTTCAGGATGAACTAGAGTTTCATCTTCCAAAATCGCCATTGCCATTGCAACTGCAATTCCGTCATCTGCTCCAAGTGTAGTGTTATTTGCAAAAAGTAAATCATCTTTAATTACCCATTCAATTTTATCTGTTGCAAAATTATGTTTTGAGCTTGTAGCTTTTTCACAAACCATATCCATATGTCCTTGTAAGATTATTCCAGGTTTATTTTCATATCCCTTAGTTGCAGGCTTTCTTATATAAACATTAAGAATATCATCTTGTTTTGTTTCAAGTCCTAGTTTTTTTCCAAAATTATAGATGTAATCAGATACTGCCTTTTCATTATGTGATTCACGAGGAATATCTGAAAGTTCTCTAAAATAGTGAAAAACTCTTTCTGGCTTTAAATTCATATTATTCTCCTTTTACAATGTTTTCTACAATTTTTACAAGTAATTCTGAACCTTTTTCCATATATGAAATAGGAACAAATTCATATCTACCATGGAAGTTAAATCCACCAGCAAAAATATTTGGACAAGGTAGTCCCATGAAAGAAAGTCTTGATCCGTCAGTACCACCTCTAATTGCTTGAATTTTTGGAGTAATTCCAATTTCAACCATTGAATTATATGCTAGATCAATTATATCTTTTCTATCTTCTAATTTTTCTCTCATATTGTAATATGAATCTTTAAGTTCTAAAGTAATTGAATTATCATATCTGAAATTTAAAACTTCAACTATTTTTTTCATATATTCTTTTTTATTTTCAAATTTTGCTCTATCAAAATCTCTTATAATAAATTCCATATGAGTATTTTCAGTATCACCTTTCATTTCCAATAGATGATAAAAACCGTCATATCCTTCTGTATGTTCTGGTCTTTCATTTGCAGGTAACATTGATAAAAGATTATGAGCAACCATAAGTGAATTTCTCATAATATCTTTTGCTGAACCCGGATGAACATTTTTACCTTTAATATCCACAATTGCACTGCAAGCATTGAAACTTTCATATTCAAGTTCTCCAATAGGTCCACCGTCAATTGTATAAGCAAAGTCTGCACCAAATTTTTTAACATCAAAATGGTCTGCTCCACGTCCTATTTCTTCATCAGGAGTAAAGCCTATTGAAATATCACCATGTGGTAAATTATTTGATGTAATTTTTTGAATTGCATCCATAATAATTGCAATTCCTGACTTATCATCTGCCCCCAATAAAGTATTTCCATCAGTTGTTATTAATCTTTCTCCAACAACTTCTTTTAAGCAAGGAAACTCTTTTACAGACATCGTCACTTCATCATTTAACTTAATATCTCCGCCTTTGTAATCAACAAATTGAGGATTTACATTTGCTCCGGTAAGTTCTGTTGCAGTATCCATATGTGCAATAAAACCAACTTTTTTTAGATTGTTTTCTACATTTGATTTCAAATGAGCATAAACATAACCCTTTTCATCAATATGAGCATTTTCAATTCCCATTTCTTTTAATTGCTTTACAAGTAAATTTCCCAAGTTCTTTTGTTTCTCTGAAGAAGGAACTGTTTCAGACTTAGGATTTGATTGAGTGTCCATTTTTGCATATTCCACAAAACGATCTACTATATTCATAACTACCTCCAAATAATTTATTTCATATCTATTTTACCACAATTTTAAAATTAAAAAAAGATAGCAATCCTCTTCTGCTATCTTTTCATTTGATTATATCTTTTTATATTTTCTTCTGTTAAAAATTCAAAGGCTGAATTAATCTCTTGAAATTTTTCAGTGGTATCTGTATCTCTATTCAAATCCGGATGATATTTTTTTGCAAGTTTTCTATATTGCAACTTAACTTGATAGTAATCTATATCAAAAGTGTTAAACTCTAAAACTCTGCAAGCATTTTCGAATTTATTCTTAAAATCACTATATGGGTCATAACTTGCACCAGCATTTTGATAATATCCTTGATAACCTTGATATCCTCCATAGTATCCGCTTTGATTTGAAAAATATTCATTAAAAGCATTAAATCTTCTTTCCCATTCTTCTTGTTCTCGTCTTTGTCTTTCTTCTCTTTCTCTTTCATATTGTTCTTCTTGAGCTCTTTCATATTTTCTTTTATATTCTTTAAAAGATGAATAACCCTTGTTATTTCCCAACAAGAAATTTCCATAATCATTCAAATATTCACATAAAGAATAATTAATATATCTTAGAAAAGAAATAAATTTCTTTCCCAAGAATGGAACTATGAAAAAGACAAATATAATTAGCCAAAAAACTGGATTTGAAAGTAAAAATATAAGCACTAAAGGAAGTAAAAATGAACCCAAAGTTAAAAAAGCTATTCCAACTAATACTAAAAATACGGAAATACTGCTTAGTAAATTTACAATATAAGATAAGCCTGTTACTATTGCCCCTAAAACTACATCCAAGACTTTTGAAAGTCCTAAAATAAATTTTCCAAAAAGTTTTTTCACACTATTCTCCAAATTCTTCCTTTAAAATTTCATAAAGCGCTTGTGCTTCTTCCTTTGTAAGAGTTATCCCTTTAGACATTCTTTCATGACTTGGATTCCAATCCCTTATATCGTATTTTGGTTCTCTTTCATTCCAACTAACTAAATTTAACTCTTTTCTCCAACCTTTTTCATTTTCAGAAAGAATTCCTAATTCCTCTGCAATTTCGAATTTTAATTCCATTTTCTCCTCCTAATTTAACATTCCATTTTTATTTGTAGGCAAAGAAGCTATAAATCCATCCATTAACCCATTTTTTATTTTTGTTAAAATTTCAATTGAATGATTTATATCTGCCTTTCTATTCTCAACTTTTTTCAATAACTTTTGCATTCTTTCAACCTTTTTCTCATCAAGGGTATCTTTACAGGATTCCCCAAGATTTTTTACTTCTCTTTGCAAAAATTTCAAATTATTCTCTAAAGTTCGAATATTTTCCGAATACTCATCAATATCAAAATCTATCGGATTTTTTATCAATCTTTCTTCTTCAATAGCTTTAAAAATTTTATTCATTGTTCTTTTGCTGTCATCAGCTTTTGCTTTTAGCGTCTTTTTCCAAAGTTCTTTATCCCAATTTTTACTATTTGTTTGAGGAGAAATTTCTTTTGCAATCGCCTTAAAGACATCATCACAAGTATTTTTTTCTTCTATATCAAGTTCGTCAAATAGTCCTACAAAATTTTTAACTTCATTTGAATTAAATCTTTTGCTATTTTTATTTTCTGAGTCTATAATTGTATAAACTTGACTTACATCTACAAAATTATCTGCAAATTCAAGAGTTTTTAAAATTTCTCCTGCCCTAAAAAGATTCATAACATCTCTTTCAAGAGACTTTTGAATTTTCATAAGACTTTCAATATTTTTTTTATATAAAAGTTTAAACTTTTCATCATCTTCTAAAACTAAGTCATTCCTAATTGAAATAATTTCCTCTTTTAAAAGTAATAATTCCGCTAAATTTTCTCTTAAATCATTATATTGATTATATAAATTTTCATTAATCATTAAACATCACCTTCCATATAAGTAGAAAATTTGCTTTTATCAAAATTTAATACTAATTTTTCTTTTTTTAACCTATTCATCTTTTTTATCTTAATTTCTCTCTTAAGTGCTTCAGACTTTGTTTCAAAAATTTCAAAATAAACGAGTTTTACAGGAGTCCTTCCTCTAGTATATTTTGCTCCACTGCCTGAATTGTGCTTTTCAAATCTAGCTTTTAAATCAGTTGTATAGCCAGTATAAAAACTTCCATCTTTACACTCCAACATATAAACAAAAGTCATCATAATATTTCCTTTAAAACATCATTTATCACATCAAAGCCAAAACCTCTATAAGCTAAATAGTTTATAATTTTTTGCTTTTTCTTGAATTTATCCTCTTCATTAGACAATAGGTTCAACTTTTTTATACCCATTTTAAGGGCATTATCAAATTCTTCATCATATTCAAATTCATCTAAAAAGTCTTCAAAAATATTCTTAGAAATTCCTTTTTGAATTAATAAAGATTTGATTTTATTTTTTCCATATCCATTTAGTTTTCTCTTATCTTCAATAAATATTTCACAATAGATTTTATCGTTTAGATATTCCTCTTTTTCTAAAATATTTAAAACTTCATCTATGATCTCTTCTGCAAAGCCATTCTCTTTAAGTTTTAATCTCACTTCATATTTTGTTTTCAATTTTCCAGAAATATAATTAATTGCTCTTGACTTTGCTCTTTCAATATCTGAAAAATACTTCATTTCTAAAATTTCATCTTCTGAAAAATCCATATCAACAGAAACTTTATACTTTTCAAAAATATTGTAATTCAAAAGAAGTTTTGTTTCATCCTCAAAAATTACTTCAAAAACTTCTTTAGATTTACTATAATTTATACTTGTAACCTGCATTACTTAAATAATCCTATAACAGTTGGTAATACTCCTACTACCATCATTAAAGCTAATATAAGTGCAATAATTCTAGTTGCTGTTTCTCTTTTCATAAAATCACCTGCTTTTTTTTACTAACTCACATAAATATTGATTTATAAATTCATCAATATTCCCATTCATAACGGACTCCACATTTCCAGTCTCATAACCTGTCCTATGATCTTTTACAAGTGTATAAGGTTGAAAAACATAAGACCTTATCTGTGAACCCCATGCAATCTGAGAATATTTACCTTGAATATCTTCTATTTTTTCTCTATTTTCTTCCTGCTTTATAATCAAAAGCTTTGCAACAAGTTGTCTCATCGCTGTATCTCTATTAAACATTTGGCTTCTTTCAGATTGGCAGGAAACAGTTACTCCCGTTGGAATATGAGTTATTCTAACTGCAGAATCTGTTTTATTAACATGTTGCCCACCTGCTCCACCAGATCTATAAGTATCAATTCGTAAATCTTTAGGATTTATTTCAATATCAGTAATTTCTTCAATTTCTGGAAAAACATCTACACTTGCAAAACTTGTATGTCTCTTATTTGAAGAATCATAAGGAGAAATTCTAACAAGTCTATGAACTCCTTTTTCCCCTTTTAAAAATCCATAGGCATTTTTCCCCTCAACTTTTAAAGTAACAGACTTAATTCCTCCTTCAGTATCAGAATTGTAATCCAAAATTGAAAAAGAAAAACCCTTGCTGCTAATCCATCTTGTATAAAGACGTTGTAACATTTCAGTCCAGCCTTGTGCATCTGTACCACCTGCACCAGCATGAATTTCTAAAATGGCATTATTTGAGTCATATTCTCCAACCATTAAGGTATTTAATTTCAATGATAAATATTCCTTTTCAATATTGTGAATATTCTTTAATGCTTCTTTTTCATATTCCATAAATTCTTCATCAGATAGAATTTCTAAAAATTCTACAGAATCTACAATTTTTTGACTTAGACAAGTAAAAGTTTCAATCTTAAATTTTAAATTTTTCATATTATCTAAAATTGACTTTGCACTTTTAGAATCATTCCAAAAATCTTCCTTAAAGCTCTGAGCTTCAAGACTCCTATATTCATCCTCTAACTTGGAAATGTCAAAGTGAATCACCAATTTCTGATAAATTTTGTTGCAGTTTTTTTAACCTTTCAATTACTGTACTTAAATTTTCCATCTCTCCTCCAACGACAACAATAAAATACAATCTTTTCATTTAAAAATAGAGCTAATTACACTTTCAATAATGAAAATATAATTACAGTTAATTTTATACTATTAAGATATTTTCGTCAAGTCCAACAAAAAAGAGCCAATGGCTCTAATTCATTTTTAATATATTACGCTTTTACAATTGGAATCCATAATTCCATTTTATAATCTTTACTATCCATATCCCCTTCATAGTAATATTCAAAGTCAGGAGTTCCAGAATGAACATATCCATGTTCTGGAAAGAATACTTCCATTACATACTTCCAACCATTGTGAATACATTCAGGAACTACTCCTTTTAGCTCAACAATAGCATATTCAGCCTCTTCTACTTCTAGGATATCAAGTCCCATACTTTTTGCTTTATCTACATCCGTAACAATATATCCTGCCATGTAATTTATTACATTTGGACTTTCCACGTCATGACAAATGCCTACACTTTCTCCATCTCCTAGACTTGCAAGTTCTTCTTGGCTATATTTTTCATATAATTTATTCCAAACTTTTGGACATAATGATGAATTAATATTTTCTTCATTGAAACCTGCAACTGTAAATGAACCTTTCTTTTGAATTGTAACATTCATACTTCTTCCTCCTTTAACTGTTAATGCTAATTGAATTCTAGAAATCAATTTGAATGGTTTCCCATTTCTTACTTCAGAAGGAGTAAATCCATGAAAATTCTTGAAAGCTGTTCCAAAAGAGTCTGATGACTCATATCCAAATCTAAATGCAATGTCAATTACTTTTTCGTCCGTATCTCTTAAAGCAATCGCTGCCTCTGTTAATTTTCTTCCTCTCAAATATTCTGAAAGTGTTGTTTCAGTTAAAATAGAAAACAATCGACTAAACATCGCATATGAATATCCGGATAAATGAGTTATTTTCTTTTCATCAATTTCATCTTCTAAAACAGTTTCTATATAATCTATCGTACTATTAAAAGATTTTATTATACTCATTTGATTTCCCCTTTCTAGATATAGTTTAACAACTTTTAGATTGTACTACCCTATAATGTAGGTACAAATTTTAAAGGATATTTTTTATTTAAATGAAAAAGAGCTGTTCGCTCTTTTCATTCTATTTTACTATTTTTACTTTTAAACTTCTTAAATATGATTTTTCTTCTTCGGTAATTCTTCTGCTTTCTATTGCCTTTTGAATGGATTTATTATGAGTCCAATCATCAAGTTTTTTATTTTCTATAAACTTTATAGCATACTTTTGTTGTTTAGCAAGGGCAGTTGCAAAATACCAAGCAATCATCATATTCACATAATATTCTTCAGAACTAACTTTTGAAACAATTTCCAAATGTTCTTCTTTAAAATTTTCATCCAAATAATTTGAAAGCAAAAGACCTATCCCATATCTTATAACATAAGTGTTTTCATCTTTTATCCAATCTAAAATATATTTATATGTTTCATTTGGATATTTTTTAAAAACTTTCGGAGAAAACAAGTCACAAGTTGCCCAATTGTCAATGAATGGAATAAATTTTTCTGTATATTCCATAGCTAAATCAAAATCTTTTATTTGCTCAATCAAACATCCATGTAAATTGTTTTCTTCATAGTATTTATGCGGAAGATTATTTAAAAATTTAAAAGTTCGTTTTTCATCTTCTTTAAATAATTTTTTTGCATAATTTCTTAAATCTGGCGTTCTAACTCCGATTATTAAGTCTTTATCTACTGTTGGAATAAGTTTTGCATTAAAATTTTTATATTCAATATCTTGAAAAGAAAATAAATCATTTAATATTTTATCCATATATTTTCCTTTAAATTTATTTTATTTTTAATTCCTCAAATAACTCTTCGTCTGATTTATAAGTTTCGTGCATTGGTGAAGGCATGGCATTTTCAGATTTATATCCCATGAATAAAAGTAACTCTACTTTGTTTTGTTCCGGAATATCAAATTTTTCCTTAACTATTTCAGATTTAAATGCTTTGATAATAACTGAACCTAATCCTAAATCTTCAGATTCAAGAACCATATGTGTTGCAACAATTGCAGAATCAACAACTCCACTTGGAATTCCGTCTTCATATTTCCAACATTCATCCGAATTATATGTTATAACAAACATAAGTTGTGAATTATATTCACAAGGAGATGACTCATTTAAAAGTTTTAATTTTTCATCATCAGTACAATAGTATATTTTTATCGGTTGGCTATTTTTTGCAGTTGGTGCAATTTTTCCAGCTTCTAAAATTTTTAAAATCTTTTCTTTTTCAACCTTTTTGCTTGAAAAATCTCTTACTGAATATCTCTTTTTTGCCAATTCTAAAAAATCCATAACTACCTCCTTTATAGATTTGCAACTTTGAAAAGTTTCCCATCTATTTCAACTTTTCTAAGTCTTTTTTCAAAATCAATTCTTTTAATCCAAACTTCCCTTTCACAACCTAGACATTTCAATTTTATTTCAATTCCCGTTTTTAAAATCTCCCATCTATTTGTTCCACAAGGATGTTCTTTTTTTAAAACTACAATGTCCGATACTTTGTATTTATACAATTTTATCACCCTTTTCAAGTTTCAAAAATTCAATATTTTTTTCTTTAAATTTTTTATACAATTCTTCTCTTAAATTTTTTTCGTTTTGCCACTGCGTAGAGTGTTTACTCCAAATTGCAATAGCAATCTTTACATAATATTTTTCAGTTTCAGTAACTCCAAAAAATACTGGATCTTTAATTACACTTTTATATTTTTTTGAAAATTCTGGTGAAAAATCATTTATGATTTTCTTAACTTTTTCAACATCTACATCAGTTGGAAAACAAAAAGTAACAACAGATCTTTGATTATTTTTACTAAAGTTCGTAACAGTTGTTATACTGCCATTTGATATTATATTTATACTTCCGTCATAACCTTGAATCTGTGTATTTCTCATATTTATAGCCATAATATTACCAGAAATTCCATTAATATTAACATCATCTCCAATATTATACTGATCATCTAGTAGAATAAAAACTCCACTGAATAAATCTTTAATAATACTTTGAACTCCAAAAGCAATTATAATACCGCCAACTCCAGCAGTTGCTATTAAAGATAAAGTATTTACATCAAAAATACTAAGTATTATAACCACAGCGATAAAATAAATAATATATTTCAAAACACTTGACAAAATAGAAACTATAGAATTAACTTTTTTAGAATTTCTGAAATCATTTGATTTATATGTTTTAACTAAATTTGTCAAAGCTTTTGTAAAAATATAAATTATAATTTTAGCAATCAAAAAAACTATTACTGATAAAATTATTTTTATAATTAAACTTCTAAGCGAATCTGAATAAATCAAATTCTCAAAAAAATTATTCATTAATATTTATCTCCGTTACAACATTTCCTCTATCTTGTGTCTTTTCAAAAAGCCAAAGGTAATCAACGTTTTTACCAGTTTCTTTTAATGATTTCACTGTTTCAAGTTCGCTTGGATCAAGTAAAATTGCAAGACCACAAGAACGACTTACTTCCCTAGGTGTTGGAATAGTTTTAAATTTTTTATCTAAATTTTTAAGTTCTTTTTCTAATTGCATTGTATGATTAACTGAATTAAAAGTCAATAATAAATATTTTTCGTCCAAAAAAATCCCTCCTATTTTATTTTTTTGTATTTATCTTTTTGAATCAAATATACTGAATCTTCACTTTGAATAGAATCTATTATCTCAGCTGAAAATTCTTTCTTTTTTAAACTAGACTTATCAACTAATACATACCCATTATTTTTGACTAAAAGAATTTCTTTACTTAAAATATAAGATTTTACATAGTCATTACCAATTTCAACAGTTTTTTCTAGTGTCAAATCCTTAGCATTAAAAACTTTTAAATCATCAGAAAATAAATAAATCTTTCCAGAATGATAGATAACATTTTTTAAATTTTTTATATAGTATTGACTCTTTATAATATTTTTTTCAAAAAGGTATAATTTTTCATTTGTAGCAACAAAAAGTTTATCATCTGAATCATTTACAAATCCAAATTCTATTATAAATTCATTAAAAAATGTAAAATCGCAAACAGTTGACTTATCTTTTGAATTTAAAATATGAAATCTAGATTTAATTGAATTTTCCGATTTTACATAATCTGTATATGCAAAATTATTTTTACTTTTTGAAAATTTTATATATCCAGGATTTTGCACATCATCATTTGTATACAATTCACTTAAATTCTCATCATAAATTTTAAAACTCGTATTATTGATTAGAATAATTTTATTATTTTCAATAAAAAAGTCCTCAATTTCATTATCCAATGAAACACGTTTAATCTCATCAAAGTTCTTACTATACATAATTATTTCATTACTCATCAATGAATAGATAACATCATTAGAAACTCTAATTTTACCATTATTCTCAATATCTTTTTCTAATTTAAGTTTTCCATTTTTATTAAATCTTGAAAATTTATTTTTTTCGAAGATATACATTTCATCTTTAATAAATTCAATTTTACTATATGGTTTTGAAAAATCATAAGCTACTTCTTTATTAGAATTACCTGAGAATTTTAAACTTAAAAATATAATAAATATAATTACTGCAATGGTAAAAATTCCCATTGCAATTTTATTCTTATATTTTGAAATAATTTCCATACTTTCTCCTAAAGTCCTAATTTATCTTGCTTTCTTCTAAGTTTAGTTATAATATGGTCTTCATCCAATTCAACCATATCAAGAGTAATAAGCTCATCTTTCTTAACATCAACTTTTAACTTAGTTTTTTTAGTAATCATAGCAATTGGCAAAAGATTTCTATTTTTTTGATCTGCATGGCTTGTTATTTTACCAAAAACGGATTTCCCACCAATCCCCTCTAAAATTTCTCCTGCTTTCAAATCTCTTTTCGCAACTGTAATTGTATCTGAAACTTGTCCACAAGCTGGGACAATAGTTGATTCTTTTTCAACAATTGCATTATATATAGTAATTGGAGTTTCGAGACTTGTTAAATGATAAGGTCTGTATATAGCATAATTTGGGCCATCTCCCATTTTTAAATATTTCATTAAATCATGAACCTCATCACTATCACTTGTTACGATAGCATAAACTCCTGGCGCTACTCCAAAAGCAAAATCCACAGTCTTATAATTATTTAAAATTCCTCCTTGCTCTTTAAGAGAAAAAATTTTAGCTAGCTCTGCAGGTGTAGCATTTGGTCCATGACAGCCGATAACATCAGGGATAAATCCTAAAGCGTTCGCAGCACTTGTAAGTTCAATCATAGTATTAGTCCCATCAATAAAGCCTGCAAGCATTTTTGGGTAAAGTCCCTTTGAAATCGCCTCTTCTCTGACTTCATCTTCTGTAATATAATGATTAAGCGGATTATTCTTTCCCTTTCCAACTGCAAGAAGTTTAAACCCTGCACCTAAAGCAAAATCTGCAAGTTCCATTATTGCACCTGGTTCATCTCCAGCAGATCCAGTATAAATAACATTTTTCTTTTTTGCTAAATTGAATAAATACGGTCCAATAACTGCATCACATTCAACATTCAACATAATTGTATGTTTTCTATTTTCAATTGCATCCATTGCTAAAATCGCACCAAAAGGAGGATTCCCAGTTGCATCAACAACTCCTTTTATATCTTGTAATTTGCAAGCAATAGTATAATCATCAGAAACGACATACATACCATTTTTTATAGAATTTTCAATTATTTTTATATTATCACTTGTAGTAATATCTGACTTTCTAACGCCGGAAGAAATAAGAGCTTCCATAGCTTTTTCTGGTTTTTCATCTATTACAACAGAACTTGTAAGACCTTTAATTCTAGAAAGTTGATTAACAAGTCCTTTCCCCATTTTCCCAGCTCCAATAAGCGCAAACTTAACTTCTTTATTTGCATTATATAAATTGTTAAGTTTGTTTTTCATTCTAAACATAAAGTCCTCCATATCAATATTAATTTTATCATTCTTATTTTACTACAACATATAAATTTTATCAAATTTTTTTATATGAAAAATGCCCTTTACTATAAGCTAATTTTAGTGTAAAATTATAGTAGTGTATTTTGGTTTAAAATAAATTTAAAAAATATAATTATCTAGAAATTATTCTGATAATATATAAAGTAAAATAGATAGGAGATTTTTAGGGGATTTTTATGAAGTATTTTAGAAAAACTCTTGCCATTGATTTTGGAACATCAAAGGTAGTAACTTTCGTTGAAAATAAAGGTATCGTAGTGAATGAGCCATCTGTGGTTACTATGGATACTTATAAAAATAAAATTTTAAATTATGGAGAAACTGCAAAAAAATTATTAGGACGTATTCCAGGAAATGTAGTTGCAAAAAGGCCAGTAATTGCAGGAAATATTGTAGATTTTAATGCAACAGAAGCTATTATAAAAAGAGCAATAAAAAAATCTGTTGGAAAAAACTTTTTTAGACCTAATGTTTTAGTCTGTATTGCTAGTGAATTGACTCAAGTACAAAAAAGAGCAATAACTCAAGCTGTAAAACTTGCAGGTGCTAATAATGTTGTACTTTTAGAAGAAACAATAACTGCCGCAATAGGTTGTGGTGTAAATATAAACGATCCATCAGGTACTATGGTTGTTGATATCGGAGCAGGAAAAACAGATATTTCTATTATTTCTAATGGTGAAATAATCATTGCAAAAAGTTTAAATGTAGGTGGAAATACAATTGACCAAGCAATCGCAGACTTCATTCGTACAAGATATAATATGTTAATAGGAGAAAATACTGCAGAAATTATCAAATTATCAGCTGCAAGAGCTTATCCTACAAATGATGGTTCAATGTATGAAATTAAAGGAAGAAATGTTATGAATGGTCTTCCAATGCATATTTTTGTAAATGATTCAGATATTGCACATGCGATTGGAATGACATTAAATAAAATTTTAAATGCTATAACAGAAACTTTGGAAAAAACTCCTCCTGAATTAATTGCAGATATTTCTGAAAAAGGATTAATTCTTACTGGAGGTACATCTCAAATTCCTGGTCTTGTTGAATTGATAACAGATAGAACTCGTTTAGAAGTTTTAAACCCAGAAAATCCTGAATTAATGGTAATAAAAGGTGCAGGAAGATTTTTGAAGAATGTTGATTTTTCAAATGATGAAATAGAATATTTAGACGAATTAAAACGACATGTTTTAGAACAAAAAGAACAATTAAGAAAGAGATAATATGCAAAGATATAATGATTTAAGTTCTTATCTAAAGAAAAAATTCGGCTCAAGACTTTTAAAACTCTCCATCGATGGAGGGTTTTCTTGTCCAAATAGAAAAAATGGAAAAAGCGGTTGTAAATTCTGCTCAGAAACTGGAAGTGGAGAATTTACAACTAAAAGAAAATCAATAACTGAACAATTAAATGCTCAAATTAATTTTTTAAAAGAAAAAGATAAAAGCAACGGTTATATTGCCTACTTTCAAAGCTATACAAATACATTTTTACCTGTAGAAGAACTAAGGAAAATGTACTATGAGGCAATAAATTTTCCAAATGTCAAAGTGCTATCCATAGCCACAAGAGCTGATTGTTTTAATGAAGAAATTTATAATTTACTTTCAGAACTTAACAAAAAAATTGAAGTCTGGATTGAACTTGGACTACAAACTTCAAACGAAAATACTCGAAATAATATGAATATTGGATACAGTACAAAAACATTTGAAAATTGTGTGAAAAGATTAAAGGAATTAAATATAAAAACTATTTTTCATATAATTTTTGGCCTTCCAAATGAAACAGAAAAAGATTATAAAAATACCATTGATTATGTGAATAACAAAAAACCTTGGGGCATTAAAATTCACAGCCTTTATATTCAAAACGATTGTGAACTATATGAAGAATATCTAAAAAATAGCTTCAAAATTATAACTTGGGATGAATATATAAATGCTTTAATTATGGCAATAGAAAATTTAGACAAGGACATAATTATTCATAGGCTCACAGGAGATGGCGATAAAGAAAAACTCGTTGCTCCCCTTTGGTCAAAAAATAAAATTAAAACTATTGGAGAAATTAGTAAAATTCTAAAACAAAGAAATTCATACCAAGGAATAAACTGCAAAAAGGACAAAGGAGCTTTATAAAAAGCTCCTTTAACATTTCTCTATTAATTTTCTTTTATAAATTTAGTCGTAATAAAAAATAGACTAAATATTAAAAGTAATATACTTATAAAAATAAAGCTATAATCCAAACTTGTTTCAGATAATTTTGAAGATACTAACAAAAACCCTACATCAACAAAATTTGCACCCATACTGAATGTAGACAAAATCGTAGCACGATTTTTCTCGTTTAATTTATCAACATATTGATTTTCCACTTTTAAAAAGTACGCTTCAATAACCCCTATTAACATTGGCAAACAACACATTGGTATTATTACAAAAATGTTTTTAATTGAAATCAACGATATAAATAAAATAGAACTTGCACTTAAAAATATAAACAAATTCCTCTTTAGTTTAGTTTCTCCAAAAATTTTTATAATCTTTGGACTTAAAAGTCCAACTGCTGAATATAGTAAAATAATAAAAGTCATATAATTTTCACTTAATTTTATATTCTGCAAAATAACGACATAAAAGAAATTTATCAAAATAAAAGTTATGCTTATTATTCCATTAAATATCATAAATACAATCAGCTTGGTATTTAAAATGCTTTTAAATCTAAATTTATTATTATCGCTTTTTTCTATAATTTTTTCCTTTTCAAAAAACAATGCGAACAAAAAAGAAATAAAAGTAGAAATAATTGTAAAAATTATTAAAAAATTCTGCTCAAAATAGTTATTAATAAAATAAAAACTAATTGTAGAAATTATAAAACCAATAGTTGAATAATTTCCAAGCACAGAAGTTTTTTCTGCAAAATTTTCTTCTCCTATGATTTCATACTCATAACCTGATATTGTTCCGGATTCCAACGCTATACTAACTGCTTCAAGTACGGATTCAAGCACAAAAAACTCAAAGCAAAAAGAAAACAAAAGTATAATTCTTGCTAACAACATAGAGAAATGTGAAATAACGATAGAATTTTTATAGCCTATTTTATCCGTAATCATTCCAAAAGGAATTTCAAAAATGAAAATAAAAAAGGATAAAATTGCTTGTAAAATAAAAAATTCTGATATGCTTACTCCTCTTGAAGTTCTAATAAAAAGAGCTACAGGAGCATAAAAAACTAAAGCTGAAAAAAAGTAATAACCTTTTAAGCATAATAGTTTAGCTCTAAAATTTTTCATCCTTTACCTCACATATATTAAATTTTAGCCTAAAAAATTTAATAATCTCTACATTCTATCTCTCCTTTTTATTTATTATAATCATTATATCATAAATTAAATTAAAATTATATTATTAATTCTAATGTAGTCTAAACAATTTCATACCCCATTCATCAACTCCATTTTCTACAAATCCTAAATTTTTCCAAAATCGAATTGAATTATCTTTCATTGAATTTAAAACATAATGTGTTGCTCCAAGTGGTTTTGTATATTTTTCTAATTTCTTAAAACATTCTGAGCCTTTGGATTTATTTCTAAATTCAGGATATATCCAAAAATCCATTATAAAACATTCTCCAAAATATTTTCCATCTTTGTTATTATAAATTGTAAATTGAACTGCTCCTATTTCTACATCATTTTCAAAAAAATAGGCAATATAATGTCTATCTTTATCAACAATCATACGATTTTCTAAAAAATCTCTATACTCGCTACTTAAAAAGTATTCTATATCGTCCTTATCTGTAACAATTTCATCTTCTATTAAATACTTGATATGTTTATCCCAAAACACATTTATTTCATTAACAGAAATTTCTCTAATATCTATCATAACCATCCTACTAAATTAAATCCAATACCGACTTATCAAAGAAATACTCGCTTCCATCATCAGTCCTTTTTAAAAGTCGAAAGTCAACCATAGATCTTCTCAAATAACAATAATCTGCATAATATTTCTTTAAAATTTCATTAATTTCTTTTTCCGTATATTTTCTCTCATCAAAACAAATAGAAGCTAAATAAGCAAAAAGTTCATATTTATCTTTCTGTTTTTTTGGAATATTTACAATCATACCATCTTTTATCCATTTATCCTTATTAAACTCCATAAATACCCTCCAAAACAATTTATTAAATACTGTAATTATAGTAAATCTTACATCTTAGAAATATTGGCAACTAACTGTTCCAAATATAAAAACAGGAAAATTTTCAATTTATCACTCCTATTTCTACTTGTTACGTACTTTTAATCAAAATTATCTTTTTTGTCCAATTTTCTATGTAACTTCCTAAGCATTATTCTTGTCAGTTTATATTATATTGTTTCAGTTGCATTTTTGTTGAAGTATCGGCTATTTGCTTTTACTTCATCTTTAGTGATCTTATTTAATTGTTTTATTACAACAAACTGAAATTAGTAATTTATCGCCATTCATGACGAAGAATCCTCATCATGATAAAATCACTGTACTCGTTATTGTGGTAGTATCCTTGCTCTTGAATACCTTCTTGTTTAAATCCGATTTTTCTATAGAAATTCAGTGCATTGGAATTTAGCCCTACCACACCAATTGCAACTCTGTTCATTTCATAGTAATCGAAAGCAAGGTTCAACATAAGGCTAATCGCATCTGTCCCATATCCTCTTTGTTGCATTTTGGAATCAGGAATAATAATAGAAAGATCAGTACATTTCCAGGTTGGCCACATTCGCAACAATCCCGTTTCACCTATTATATTTCCTTTTAAATCTGTAATTGTGTACCATACTGAGTCTCTCTTTTTGCAACCAGTCATAATTCTCTCTTTTTCAGCTTCTTCATCAGTATGTTGTGTAAATCCACATTGAAACATTATCTGTGGCTGATTGTACCAATAGGTAAAGAATTTTGCATCTTCAATTTTTTGCTTACGCAATATGATATTATTTCCTTTAATCTGATTAATCATACTCTTTCCCTATTTATCCTTAAAATTTCAGCAATCCATTTTCATCAAATTGAAAATTTGGTCCCCATGAAACTTCCCAATAGTATCCATCTAAATCCGAAAAATATGCGTGATATCCACCCCAGAAAACTTCCTGTGGTTCTTTTACAATCTTTCCTCCTGCTTCCCTTACTAATTCAATTACATTATCTACATCTTCTTTATGTTCAACATTGTAAGCTAATGTAATTCCTGAAAATCCATTTCCTTTTGGTGGATTATTTTCATCAATATCCTTTGCTAATTGTTCAAAAGGAAATAGTTCGAACTTTGTTCCCGGAGTATCAAAAAAGCATACCGGCGGATTGTTTTCTCTGCAATCAGTTTTATATCCTAAACCATCTCTATAAAACTTGATTGACCTTTCCATATCTTTAACACCTAAACAAATACAAGTAATCTTGTTCATATTTACCTCCTATGATTTCAAATTTGTAAATTGCTGTTTATTTAATAATATCACATTTCTCATTTTTTGTCATTTAATCAAGCTGAATATTCATTCTTATAACTATACTTTTTTAATTCACTATAAAATAGTACAAGCGTTTTAAATCTTTTTCTCTCTTCTCTTGTTTTATCCCTAAGTAGTACATAATCTTGACTCATTTTCTTTCAAGTTGCTAATTTTGGTCTAGATGACTTTCTTATAAAACATCAAAAAGCAGAAAATATATTTCTAAAATTTTATATAAAATTAAAAGAAAAAAGATTGAAGACTAGTCCTCAATCCTTTAGCTCTCTTTTACAAATTTTATTATAAAAAATCCATTATGTTTTTGTTTTTCTGATAACAATTTTATAAAATTTTCTGATTTACCCAAAAATTCTACTTCTTTTATTTTACTAAAAGAACTTTTGTAGTTCTTATTTAATAGTTTTACTTCGACAAACTTAGATTTAGATTTTAACCCTTATTGAAAATGAAACGTGCTATTCTCCTGAAGTATGTTCTATAATATTATAGTTTAATGCAGAGTGTAGCTATATAGTCATTTCCATAATGTGATAATCTATTTCTTTTATCACATGATTCATAAAAATCTATCATAGCTAGACCATTTTTAAGTTGTCCTCTAATCTGAGTTTCTAAGGTATGGCTAAATTCATATCCATATTCTGGATTTATGGTTATCTTGCCTTCCTCTTCAAGCTCTTTTGAATTAAAAGGTATTGAAAACTTTAAAAGTAATTCCTCATCGGGTTTGTCCCATACAATGTCAGCATCATACATGTATATCCAAGGATTCATAAATCCGACCATTAACAATCCACCCTTTTTCAATACTCGAGAGGCTTCTTTATACATGTTTTCTAAATCTTCTATATATACATTTGAAACCGGATTAAAAATAATATCAAAAGTTTCATCTTCAAATGGAAATGGTTTTGTCATAT